>NZ_JBIAHG010000003.1:288337-791432 GCF_042870385.1 Streptomyces sp. NPDC006602
AAAACAACCCCCCCCCGCCCGCCCCGCCCCCCCCCCCCGGGGCGCGGGGGGCCCCCCCCCCCCCGGGCCCCGCCCCCCCCCCCCCCCCGCGCGGCCCCCCCCCCCCCCCCCCCCCCCCCCCCCCCCCCCACCAAAAGGGGTGAACGGTCGTAACTTTCCCGTGCCGGTCGCGTTCCGTCGCGCTAAGAGATCATTTGCGCACGGATCGTCACTCGAGGGTGGGTGGGGATGCTCAGGTCACGGGCGCCTCGCGTCGGGTCGCCCGGCGCCGGGCCGCGATGCGTGGGTCGAGCGCCGGTACTGCGGCCAGGAGCTGCTTGGTGTAGGGGTCCTGCGGGTTGTCGTACACGTCGTCGGCGGGGCCCGACTCGACGATCCGGCCGCGGCGCATGACCGCGACGCGGTCGCTGACCTGGCGCACGACGGCGAGGTCGTGGGCGACGAAGACGAGCGCGAGCCCGAGTTCGCGCTGGAGCTCGCCGAGCAGGGCGACCACTTGCGCCTGGGTGGTGACGTCGAGCGCGGAGACCGGCTCGTCGCAGACGATGACGCGCGGGTCGGCCGCGAGCGCCCGCGCGATGCCCACGCGCTGGCGCTGTCCGCCGCTGAACTCGTGCGGGTAGCGATCGTAGTGCGCCGCATCGAGTCCCACGCGCTCCAGCAGTTCCCGTACACGCCGCCTGATGCGCCCCTCGTCCGTCCCCCACTCTCGGCTTCGTTCGAGCGGGGGGACCCCCATCCCACGCGCGCGGAGCGGGTCGGCGATCGACTCGCCCACGCTGCGGCGGGGATTGAGGGAGGAGACGGGGTCCTGGAAGACCATCTGCACGTCCGGGCGCACTCCCCCGCCGGGCTTGATCTCGCCGGCCGTCGGCTCCAGGAGACCGACAAGCATGCGCCCCAGGGTCGTCTTCCCGCTGCCGCTCTCGCCCACGACGCCGAGGGTCTCGCCCCGCCGGATCGTCAGCGAGACGTCGTCCACGGCCGCGAACGCCCGCTTTCCGCGCCCGAACTCGCGCCTGAGGCCAGTCGCTTCGAGGACGACCTCCCCGGCCGCCTCGGAGCGAGCGCGCGACGCGTCCACACGCGGGACCGCGCCCAGCAGTTCCCTGGTGTACGGCCGTGCGGGCGCCCGGAGGACGGCATCGACCGGCCCGTGTTCGACCGTCCGCCCGTGCCGCATGACCAGCACCTCGTCGACGCTCTCGGCGGCGACGCCCACGTCGTGCGTGACGAGCAGCAGGCCCATGCCGGTCTCCTCGCGCAGCGTGTGCAGCAGGTCGAGGATCTGGGCCTGGACGGTGACGTCGAGCGCGGTCGTCGGCTCGTCGGCGATCAGCAGGTCAGGCTCGCAGGCGAGCGCCATGGCGATGAGGGCGCGTTGCCGCATGCCCCCGCTGAACTCGTGGGGGCGAGCACGGGACCGGCGGTGTGCGTCGGGGATCCCCACGCGGTCCAGTACGTCCACGGCACGCGCGCGTGCCGCTCGCCGCGACGCGCGCGCGTGGACGCGGTACACCTCGGCGATCTGGTCCCCGATCGCGTAGTACGGGTCGAGGGACGACAGCGGGTCCTGGAAGACCATCGCGGCCTTCCCGCCGCGCAGCCGCCGCAGCTCGTCGTCCGACGCCTGCTGTACGTCGGTTCCGGCGACCTCGACCGAGCCGCCGACCCGCGCGCCCGTGCCGCGGTGCAGGCCCAGGAGGGCCGAGGCGACCGTGGACTTGCCGGAGCCGGACTCGCCGACCAGGGCGAGGGCGGCGCCCGGCGCAAGGCTGAAGGACAGGCCGTCCACGGCACGCAGTTCACCGAAGTCGACGGTGAGGCCGGTGACTTCGACGAGGCTCCCGGAAGACGCCTTCGTTGCGTCGCTCACGCCAGCACCACCCGTCGGTCGGCCACCGCGTACAGCACGTCCGCGACGACGTTGGCGATCACTACGAAGAACCCGATGACGAGGACCATGCCGACGACCACCGGGAGGTCGACCACATTGACGGCATGAACCAGTTCCTGACCGACGCCGGGCAGTCCGAAGAGCGTCTCGGTGAGCACCGCGCCGCCGACCGCGCTGCCGAAGTTGTTGGCGTTGAGCGCGATGACCGGCGCGAACGCCCCGCGCAGCGCGTGCCGCGCGATGACAGAGCGCTCGGTGACGCCGTACGCCCGGAAGGTCCGGATGTGGTCCTCGGCGAGCGTCTCCAGCATCGAGGCCCTGGTCAGCCGGGCGAACGCGGCGGCTTCTATGAGGGCGAGCGAGAGCCAGGGCAGCAGCAGGTTCCACGCCCACTGTTCGGGGTCGCCGGTGAGACTGACGTACTGCGGGAAGGGCAGCAGTTCGAGCTCGCCGCAGACGACGATCATCAGGACCAGGCCGATGACGAAGACGGGTGTGGCGACACCCGCGAGCGTGATGCCGGTCAGCACCCGCTCGGTGAGGCGGCCGCGCCGCCATGCCGAGAGGACACCGGTGCCGACGCCGAGGATCAGCCACAGCACCATCGCGCCGAACACGAGCGACAGGCTGACCGGCAGCTTCGCCAGGATCAGCTCGGTGACCTGCTGGTCGCTCTGGTACGAAAGCCCGAGGCAGGGCGCCGAACAGTGCTGGACCGAGGTGCCCGTCGAGTAGTCCTGGCCGGCGACGAGGCCCTGCAGGAAGTCCCAGTAGCGCACGTACAGCGGGTCGTGGAGGTGGAGTTGCTCGGCGACCTGCTGGACCTGGGCGGGTGAGCAGCGTGGGCCGCAGGTGATCTGCGCGACGTTGCCGGGCGTGACGTAGAAGACGACGTAGACGATCACCGAGATGGCGAGCAGGGTAATGACGGCGCCGACCGCGCGGCGCAGGACGAAGCCCCCGAAGCCGGTCATGAGACGCCTCCCTTCTTCGAGGCGGCGCCCGCCTTGGCCTCCTGCTTACGGCCCGTGCCGACGCGCAAACGTGAGGCCACGCGCGGGTCGAGGGCGGTGCGCACGCCGTCGCCGAGGACGGTCAGCGCCAGGACGGTCACGAAGAGCGCGCCGGCCGGCAGCAGCAGGTACTGCGGGGCCGCCTGGTACCAGACGTCGGCGGCGGTGAGCATCTGCCCCCAGGACGGTGTCGGCGGCTTGACGCCGACACCGAGGAAGGACAGGGCCGCCTCGACGCTGATGTTGGTCGGGACGAGCAGCGCGGCGTATGTGATGACAGGCGCGGCAAGGCCGGGCAGCAGTTCCCGGCGGGCGATCCGCCAGGTGCCCCAGCCGCTGAGCCGGGCGGCGGAGACGTAGTCGAGCCCTTTGAGGGTGAGCGTCTGCGCGCGCACGATCTTGGCTATGTTGCCCCACGCGATCAACCCGATGACCAGGGCGACCAGGACAGGTCGCGGGAAGCTCGACGGGACGATCGCGAGCAGCGCCAATGACATGATCATCAGTGGCATGGCGACGATGACGTCGGTGATCCGGCTCAACAGTTGATCAACCCATCGACTCCCGAGCGCGGCCGCGACCCCCACGACGACACCGATGAGGACCTGGACGACGGTGGCCGCCAGCGCGACTCCCAGTGACACGCGCGCGCCGTACACCAGCCGCGCGAACAGGTCACGTCCGGTCTGCGGTTCTATGCCGAGCCAGTGGTCCCCGCTGGCGCCCCCGAAGGAACCGACGGGCATGCCGCCGCGCGCGGAGTCCACCAAAGAGGGGTGGTAGGTGGTCGGGTCCTGGCCCTCGATCGCCGTGAGCAGCGGTGCGGCGAGCGCGACCAGGACGAGCAGCGCGACGACGACCGCCGCGGCGAAGGCGGCGCGCTGCGACCGCAGCCGCCGCCAGAACTGACGAGCCCCGGAGGCCCCCGGGACGGCGATGCCCGTCCCGGAGACCTCGGAGGCGACAAGTGCCTCGCTCATGGCGCTACTTGACCGCCACCTGCGAGATGTCCAGAACACCGGTCCAGTCGCTGATCACGATGTTCTTGACGTTCTTGCCGTACAGCCGCTTGTAGACCGGGTGGAACAGCGGCACGGTCAAGGCCTGCTGGCCTATCTTCTTGTCCAGTGCACCCCACCGCTCGGCGGCAGCGTCAAGATCCGTCAACTTATTGATCGCGTCAATCTCGGCATTGACCGACTTGTCATTGAGGAAGCCGGTGTTGAAGTTCGCACCGTCCTTGACGATCTGCCGGCCGTCGAAGATCGGGGCGAGGAACGGCCCGCCCGAAGGCCAGTCGGCGCCCCAGTGGGCGAGGAAGAAGCCAGGCTCGCTCTTCACATTGTGGATCTTGTCGGAGTAGTCGTTGTCCTCCAGACCCTGCAGCTTGACGGTGATGCCGGCCTTCTTCAGCGCGTCCTGGATCGCGGTCGCGATCTCGGGGCTGGTCTCGAAGTCCTTGCTGTTGGAGTGGGTCAGGGTGACCGTCAGCCCGTTCGCGTAACCGGCCTCCTTCAGCAGCTCCTTCGCCTTCGCCGCGTTGCCCGTCGTGCCCGCCGGGAACAGGTCGTACGGCGTGTAGCCGAAGGACTTCTGGTCCGGCAGGAAGGTGGTGGCGGGCTCGGCCAGCGCGGACCCGCCGGCCGCGTTGATCACGGACGACCGGTCGATGGCGTATGAGATCGCCTGCCGCACCTTGACGTTGTCGAACGGCTTCACGTTCGGGTTGAACGCGAGGTAGTTCGTGTAGCCGAAGTGACCGGTGCCGACGCGCGCCGCCAGCTCCTTGTCCCCCGTCACCCTGGCGAGTTCGGCCGGACCGAGGTTGGTGTCCGTGGTGACCGCGGCCGCGTCCGCACTCTGGGACGCGGACAGCCGCTGGTTGATCACGGACGAGTCGAGTCCGGACCGTACGTCGATCCTGTCCGGGTACGCCTTGCGCTCGGCGTCCGTCGAGGCGGACCAGTACGTGTTGCGCGCCAGGACGAGGTGCTCACCGTCGTTCTCGTTCGTGACGACCTTGTAGGGGCCCGAGGAGACCGGGTGCTCCTCGTACTTGGTGCCCGTGTCCTTTCTCTTCGGGACGGGCGTGAACTGCGTCTGCGTGGCCAGGTACGGGAACTCGCCCTCGGGCTTGTTCAGGTGGAAGACGATGGTCCGCTCGTCCGGCGTCTCGATCGCCGAGAGCCCCTTCTTGTCCTTGTAGGGGCCCTGGTACTCGGCCGCGCCGACCAGCCAGTCCCTCAGATAGGGGGCGCCGCCGGAGAGCTCGGGGGCGAAGGAGCGCTCGATGCCGTACTTGATGTCGGCCGAGGTGATCGGGGTGCCGTCCTCGTACTTCAGGCCCGTCTTCAGGGTGTACGTCCAGACGGTCGCGTCCTTGTTCGGGCGCCCGGTGTCGGTGGCGAGGTCCGGGACGACCTCGGCACCGGCCGCGCCGTCCTCGCGGTTGCGGGTGGTGAGCGTACGGAACACGAGGGACGGAACGTTGCCGCCACCGGAGGTGTACAGGCGGGCCGGGTCGAAGTCCTGCTGGGGGTCGGAGTTCAGGACCGTGAGCGTGCCGCCGTTGTGGGGCGTGGAGTCGCCGCTGGAGCCCTTGGCATCGTTGTCCTCGGGCCCGCAGGCGACGGCGCCCGCTGCCAGGACAAGGCCTACGGATGCCGCGGCCACGCGGCGCGCTGTGAGGGACGGTTGACGCATCGGAGACGACCTCTCGAAATTGAGACAGATTGCCGAAGAGTGAGACAGGCAGGCACAGACGTCTGCCCCGGGCGTCAGGTCGTCGGAAAAGGCGAGACCGGGTCACACACAGAAGTGACTGAGTCACGCCAAACACGCACAGAAAGAGAGTTCGCGACGCGCACGCCGAGGGGCGGGCGTCAGCGACAGAGAATGTCGGCCACGCAGAGCGGGGTCACACCGATGAGCGCCATCTCAATGGCGGCGCGTGCGGAGGTGTGACGGGGCGACATGCGCAGCAATATGTACGACTTTTCTGAGCATGTCAACGCGGCACGGTTGGGGCCGAGAGCCGCCCGTCAGCCGATGCCCGTCAACTCCCCGGGTAGGGCCAGGGGTTGGCTCGACAGCGAATTCCGTCATGGTCGAGGAACTTGGTCTGCTGCTGCATGACCGGGGCGAGTTCGCCGTTCTTGTCGCAGGTGACGTGGCTGTAGCCGAGCCGGTGGCCGACTTCATGGTTGATCAACATTTGTCGGTATGCATGGATCTCAGCACCGTATGTCTTCGATCCCTGCGCCCATCGATACGCGTTGATCATCACGCGCTCGGTCGAGGCCGAGTCGCACGACACGTTGTCCACAGTGGTGTCCAGACCGGACTTGGCGCACCAGGTGGCGGTGGTGCCGGGGCTGGCGAGAGTGACCACGAAGTCGGGCTTGCCGGAGTAGACGCGCTCGAAGGTGCGGGCACCGTTGTGGGCCCAGCTCCGGTCGTCGTTGAGCGTCTTCTGCACGGCCTCGGCGAAGAGTTCGCCGTCGAGCCCGAGCCCCTGCTCCACGTCCACGCGGTAGGTGTACTTCTGCCCCTTGCCGGGCGCCTTGTCGATCCCCTGGATCGCGTCGAACCTGCCCGGCCCCTTTAACGTGGCGCCGAGCTGGTACGTCTTGTCCATCCCCTGCTCGTACGTCAACGTCGCCACGCTCGGCGAACCGGAGGGCGTCGGCCGCCCGTCCCCGCGCGAGGAGGAGTCGCGGGCGTCGCGGGCCTGGTCGGTGGCGGACTGCGACCGTACGGCGTCGTCGTCCCGCCCGTCCGCGACCTGACCGGCCACGACGACAGCAAGCACGGTGGTGACGGCGGCGGCCGCGATCCCGGTGAACGTCCGCCCCTTGCCGCCCTTGACGGGCGCCGGCGCACCCGTGGGCGGCGCGTCGTCGTCATCGAGACCGTCACGCCCGTCGCTGCCGGTCTCGGCGGGCCAGGCGGCCACGGAGGCATACGGCTCGGAGGCGTACGGGTGAGAGGCGTACGGGCCCGAGGCATGCGCGACGGCCGGGGCGCGGTGCGCCGAGGCGACGGGGGTACGGGGCGCGAAGACGTCGTCCTCCCTCCCGAAGGCGTCGAGGTAGTCCTGCCGAGGCGCTCCAGGTCCCGCGGGGCGCGCCGACCCCACCGGCGGCGCCTGCCGCTGCCGGGGAACACCGGCGCCCGGGCCGCCCGGACCGCCTGGCCCCCCCGGGCCGCCCGCGCCCCCCGGCCCACTCGGCCTGCCGTGCCCGACCCCGCCGCGCCCGCTCAACTCCCCCCAGCCGCCGCCGGATTCACGCTGCTCGGGGTGCCCGCCACGAACCTGCGGGAACCCGTGCGCCGGCGTACCGTCGGGGAACCGCGGCACACCACGAGCAGGCGTACCGTCAGGAACCCTCGGCACACCACGAGCAGGCGTGCCGTCAGGAACCCTCGGCACACCACGAGCAGGCGTACCGTCAGGAACCCTCGGCGCACCAGGAGCAGGCGTGCCGTCAGGAACCCTCGGCGCACCAGGAGCAGGCGTGCCATTGGAGACCTTCGGTGCGCCCTGAGCTGCACCGTCCCCCGTTGGGGCACCCTTGGGAGCAGATCCACGTCGACTGTGGCGTCCCACTCGCCCCTCAGCTCCCCGAGTTCGTACTGCCAGACATTCCGGCCCCACCGTAGGGGGCTCCTTCTCTGCCGCTGTCGGCGATCAGCTCGCGAAACGCGCCCGCCACCGTCTCCGGGTATTCCATCATCGCCACGTGCCCTGCCTCCGGAAGCGTGAGGAGGCGCGCGTCGCGGAAGGTGCGGGCCGCCTTCTGTGCCATGCGGAAGCCTACGAGCTGATCGCGCCCACCGTAGACGAGAAGGGTCGGCGCGAGGACGCGTTCGGCCTGGCGCCACAGCGCGTGTTGGCCGCCCAGGGTGTACGCGTTGACCAGCCCGCGCGCGGAACGCGTCATCGCGTCCCAGAAGTACGGCAGTTGCAGCCGCCGCTCCATCTCCTCCACGGCGTTGGAGAACCCTTCCGGAGTCACCCGCCCGGGATCGCCGTAGCAAAGGGCCATGACCCCGCGGACCCGCTGCTCCGCTGTCCACTCCTTGGTGATCCGGGTGAAGAGCCCGGCCACGCCGGGCACCGCCAGCAGCCCCGTCGGCACGGCCGTGCGCTGGACGCGGATCTCCGGCAGCGCGGGCGAGACAAGGGTGACTGTGCGGACGAGATCGGGCCGCACCGCGGCCACGCGCGTGGCGACCGCACCGCCGAGCGAGTTCCCGAAAAGGTGTACCGGACCGCGCCCGGAGGCGTCGAGATGACGCATCACCGCGCGCGCGTGCCCAGTGATCGAGTAGTCGCCGTCGTCCGGCGGCGGGGAGTCGCCGAAGCCGGGCAGGTCGACGGCCTCGCCGTCGACGGCGTCCTCCAGCTGCAGCATCAGCGCCGACCAGTTCTGCGAGGAACCGCCGAGTCCATGGACGTAGAGCGCGGGCGGCAGCCCCTCGCGCGCGGGCGGCCTCGACCGCACCGTCAGCGTGATCCCGGGCAGCCCGACCGACCTGAGCCGCTCACCCTCCGCGACCCTGACGGGCGCCACTTTGGGGAGCACGTTGGCGGGCGGCACGAACGGCAGCTCGGTCGAAGACATGCGGCAATATTACGAGACGATCACGTAGTGCTTCACGTGTTCGCCGTCACAGCAGGTGTCCGGATCGCATGGCATCCGGATCGGGTGTCTCCTAGGCTCGAACGCAGGGCACCCGCATGTGGCCCCCTGTTCCGTTCAGGGATGTTCTAGGAAGGGAGCCCATCATGGCCATCGATCCCACCGACCCCGAGACGTTCGTGGACGAGGAGGCCGAGGAAGCGAAGGAGATCGACGTCGAAGCACCGGAGGGCGACGCCGCCGAGCAGCAGGCGGACGTCAGGCCGGATCGGGACGACCCGCTGACCGGGGTGGACCCGGACCGGGCCAGCGAGGCCGACCTCATCGAACAGGCCCGCATCGTCTCCATCGACGAGGACGACTATCGGTGACAGCGACCGTTCCATCCAGGTTTGACACATTGTGCGCGATATTCGTCGGCGTCCGGTCCGTGAAATTCTGCGCTCTCACAGCGCACACCACGGTTACCGAAAAGTACGATGGCGGCGCGGCGCACACCGCATGAGGACGAATTTGGGAGGCGGCGTGACAGCCATCGAGCAGACAGAGGCGGCCCGCCCGCGAGGCACGCGCCTGCCGCGCCGTGCCCGACGGAACCAGCTGCTGGGCGCCGCGCAGGAGGTCTTCGTGGCGCAGGGCTACCACGCGGCCGCGATGGACGACATCGCCGAGCGCGCCGGCGTCAGCAAGCCGGTGCTCTACCAGCACTTTCCCGGCAAGCTCGACCTCTACCTCGCGCTGCTGGACCAGCACTGCGAGTCGCTGATCCAGTCCGTGCGCACCGCGCTCGCGTCGACGACCGACAACAAGCAGCGCGTACGGGCGACCATGGACGCCTACTTCGCGTACGTGGAGGACGACGGCGGTGCCTTCCGTCTGGTCTTCGAGTCGGACCTGACGAACGAGCCCGCGGTGCGTGAGCGCGTCGACAAGGTGGCGAACGAGTGCGCCGAGGCGATCTGCGATGTCATCGCGGAGGACACCGGCCTCTCGCGCGCGGAGTCGATGTTGCTGGCGTCCGGCCTGGGCGGGCTCGCCCAGGTGGTGGCCCGTTCCTGGCTGCACAGCGACCGCAGCGTCCCGCGCGACCAGGCGGTCCAGCTGCTGACCTCGCTGGCGTGGCGGGGCATCGCCGGTTTCCCGCTGCACGGCACGGACCACCACTGACCGCGCCCGTCACGAGGGTTTGTTCCCGCCCGCTGTTCGCTCCTGGCGTTCTTGCGCGGAGCGTGTACGTCCCCTCACCGGGCTAATGTGTGCGGAGTACGGCGCGTAAGTCGCGCACTTCACTGACCGTCGGAGGGACATAGCCGTGGAGGTCAAGATCGGCGTGCAGCACGCGCCTCGCGAGATCGTTCTGGAGAGCGGTCAGAGTGCCGAGGAGGTCGAGCGGGCGGTGTCCGAGGCGCTGGCCGGCAAGTCGCAGCTGCTGAGCCTCGTGGACGAGCACGGCCGCAAGGTCCTCGTCCCTGCCGACCGCCTCGCCTACGTCGAGCTCGGTGAGCCGGCCCCGCGCAAGGTGGGCTTCGGCGCGCTGTAGTCATACACGACGAGAGGGGCCCGGCGACCGTGGGTCGCCGGGCCCCTCTCGATTTTTCTCCGCCACACACGGAGCACGAGCCGCGCACGGATGAGGATTGAATTCCGCAGGTCACGGGTATGACGGGCTACGACCGTGACGCGCAGTGTGGCCGTGTGGGAGGGACCCCATGATGTTGCTGGAAACGCTCGGCTCCGCTCTTCTCGGTCTCGTGCTGGCAGGGTTGGCGATCCACCGACTGTCCCACCGTCTGCCCGTCCGTTCCCTGGTCCTCGCGACCGGCGTGGCCGGCGCCCTCTTCGGCGCCTTCGTCACGCACAGCGCCCTGGACACGGGCGGCGTCCTGGTGATCCTCGTCGGCGCGACGATCGTCTCCGCGGCCTCGCTCTCGCTCCTGCTGCGCCCCGCGGGAAGACTCCGCCGCCGATCGGCAACCGCCTGATCCACCGCCGGTCGCGGCGCCCCAGCGAGCCAGGACAGCGAGCCGGATCAGTGCGCCGGGTCCGTAGGCCACGTGGCTAAGCCGGGCCAGTGAGCCAGGACGTCGAGCTAGGCCGCCAGTCCCAGCGCCGCCATCCGCTTGGTGTGCGCCTCGGTGATCCGGGAGAACATCCGACCGACCTCGGCGAGGTCGAAGCCGTCCGCGACACCGCCCACGAGCATCGTCGACAGTGCGTCCCGGTCGGCGACCACGCGCTGGGACTGCGACAGGGCCTCGCCCATCAGCCGCCGCGCCCACAGCGCGAGCCGGCCGCCCACGCGCGGTTCCGCGTCGATGGCCGCGCGCACCTTCTCGACGGCGAAGCCGGCGTGCCCGGTGTCGTCCAGGACGGCCAGCACGAGCTCGCGGGTGTCCGAGTCGAGCCGGGCGGCGACCTCGCGGTAGAAGTCACTGGCGATCGAGTCGCCGACGTACGCCTTGACGAGCCCCTCCAGCCAGTCCGAGGGCGCGGTCTGCTTGTGGAAGCCGTCCAGCGCGGCGACGAACGGCTCCATGGCCGCGGTCGGCTCCTCGCCGATCTCCGTCAGCCGGTCGCGCAGCTTCTCGTAGTGGTGGAACTCGGCCGACGCCATCTTCGCCAGTTCCGCCTTGTCCGCCAGCGTCGGCGCCAGCTTCGCGTCCTCCGCCAGCCGCTCGAACGCCGCCAACTCGCCGTAGGCGAGCGCGCCGAGCAGGTCGACGACCGCCGCGCGGTACTGCGGTTCGGCGGAGGCCCGCGTCCAGTCCTGGGCGGCGACTCCGGTGGTTTCGGCAGGTGCGGCGGAGGCGTTTTCAGGCTTGTCAGAGGTCGTCATGAAGCGCACAATAGCTCGCTCGCCGCGCGACGGAAGTCCCTGCTCAATCAGTGTGACGACGACTACGTGACCAAATCGGCCATCGCGTGTGCGCGTTTCCGGGGTACAGTGGTAATGCGCCCGCCGACTATTCGACGGGCTGCATGAATGAGGATGCCCGGTCGGTGGCCCGATCGGCTCCGACCCGACAGCCCTCCTCGCCCGTACGACGCAGTGCGTACGAAGTTCGGAGGGGGACCCTCAGCGGTTCGAGCGCTAGAGCGTCGGCAGTGGTCCCGTGTCATACGGCTCGCCCGTAAGGCAGTAGTCGACGTCCCCAGCACGGTCCTAGACGACCCCCGCGCTCGCCCTCGCGCCGCGCACACAGAAGAGGCAGCACCCTGACTACGACTTTCCGAGAGCTCGGAATCCTTCCCGAGACGGCCGAAGCACTTGAGGCCGTCGGCATCGTCACCCCCTTCCCCATCCAGGAGATGACACTCCCCGTCGCCCTCACCGGCACGGACGTCATCGGCCAGGCCAAGACCGGTACCGGCAAGACGCTGGGCTTCGGCCTCCCGCTCCTGGAGCGCGTCACCGTCCCCGCCGACGTCGAGGCCGGCCGCGCCCAGCCCGAGGACCTCACCGACGCCCCGCAGGCGCTCGTCGTCGTCCCCACGCGCGAGCTGTGCACACAGGTCACCAACGACCTGCTGACCGCGGGCAAGGTCCGTAACGTACGCGTTCTCGCCATCTACGGCGGCCGGGCGTACGAGCCGCAGGTCGAGGCCCTCAAGAAGGGCGTCGACGTGATCGTCGGCACCCCGGGCCGTCTGCTGGACCTCGCGGGCCAGAAGAAGCTGAACCTCAAGCACATCAAGGCGCTCGTCCTCGACGAGGCCGACGAGATGCTCGACCTGGGCTTCCTGCCCGACGTCGAGAAGATCATCAACATGCTGCCGGCCCGCCGCCAGACGATGCTGTTCTCGGCGACCATGCCGGGCGCGGTCATCGGCCTCGCGCGCCGCTACATGTCGCAGCCCACGCACATCAGCGCCACGGCGCCGGACGACGCGGGCAAGACGGTCGCGAACACCAAGCAGTACATCTACCGCGCGCACAACATGGACAAGCCCGAGCTGGTCGCGCGCATACTGCAGGCCGAGGGCCGCGGACTGGTCATGGTCTTCTGCCGTACGAAGCGGACGGCGGCCGATCTGGCCGACCAGCTCCAGCAGCGCGGCTTCGCCTCCGGCGCGGTCCACGGCGACCTCGGCCAGGGCGCCCGCGAGCAGGCACTGCGCGCGTTCCGCAACGGCAAGGTGGACGTCCTCGTCTGCACCGACGTCGCCGCCCGCGGCATCGACGTCGAGGGTGTCACCCACGTCATCAACTACCAGTCCCCCGAGGACGAGAAGACGTACCTGCACCGCATCGGCCGTACCGGCCGCGCGGGCGCCAAGGGCATCGCGATCACCCTCGTCGACTGGGACGACATCCCGCGCTGGCAGCTCATCAACAAGGCGCTGGACCTCGGGTTCAACGACCCGCCGGAGACGTACTCCACCTCCCCGCACCTCTTCGAGGAGCTGAGCATCCCCGCGGGCACCAAGGGTGTCCTGCCGCGCTCGGAGCGCACGCGCGCCGGGCTCGGGGCGGAGGAGCTGGAGGACCTGGGCGAGACGGGCGGCCGTGGTGCGCGCGGTCGTGGTGACCGGGGCGGCCGTGGTGACCGCGGCGGTCGCGGTGACCGGGACGCCCGAGGCGCTCGGGACGGCCGAGGCGCTCGGGAGGAGTCCCGTCCGGCCGAGGACGAGCGTTCGGCCCGTACGCCGCGTCGCCGCCGCCGTACGCGCAACGGGGCCCCGCTGGAGGCGACGGCTCCCACCGGGACGGCTCCCGTCGAGGGCGTCGTCGCCCCGCAGGAGACCACCGCCGCGGAGGACGCCACCGCGACCCGCACCCCGCGCCGCCGTCGCCGCACCCGCGGTGCGGCATCGGAGACGGTGCCGGCCACGGCAGCGGTGACGATCGAGCCGACGGTGTCCGAGGTGGCGCCGGTGACGGAGGCCGCGGAGGCCGCCGTCACGACGGCCGAGGGCTCGGCTGCCCTCGACACCGCCGAGACCCCGGCGAAGCCGCGCCGCCGCCGTACCCGCAAGTCCGCGGAGACCGCGGTCGACACGGCCGAGTCCACGGCGCCGGAGACGGTGTCGCAGACCCCGGCGGTGCCGGAGGCCGAGGCGCCCGCCGCCACACCGCGCCGTCGTACGCGCAAGGCTGCCGCCACCGCCGAGACCGCGGTCGACACGGCCGAGGCCGCCCTCGACACCGCCGAAGCCGCCGAAGCCGCCGAAGCCAAGCCTCGCCGTCGCACGCGGAAGGCGGCTGCCGAGGCTCCGGCCGAGGCCGCCCTCGACACCGCCGAAGCCGCCGAAGCCAAGCCTCGCCGTCGCACGCGGAAGGCGGCTGCCGAGGCTCCGGCCGAGGCCGCCCTCGACACCGCCGAAGCCGTGGAGGCGAAGCCGCGTCGCCGCACGCGTAAGGCCGTCGCCGCCGAGCCCGTCGCCGAGATCCCGGCGCAGACGACCCCGGAGGCTGAGCAGGCCGAGGTGGTCAAGCCGCGCCGCACGCGCAAGGCCGCGCAGCCTGCGGTAGCCACCGCCGAGGCCGCGGTCGACACGGCCGAGGCCGCCGAGGCCAAGCCGCGCCGCACGCGCAAGACGGCGGCTGCCGCTGTTGAAGCCGTCGTCGACACCGCGGAGGGTACGGCGACCAAGCCGCGCCGTGCGCGGAAGACCGCCGCTGCCAAGGCAGTTGAGGGTGCCGCGGTCGAGGCGACTGCGGAGGTCAAGCCCCGTCGTACGCGCAAGGCCGCGCAGCCTGCGGTGGCCACCGCCGACATCCCGGCCCAGGCCGCCGATGAGCCGGTGGCCGCACCTCGGCGCCGGGCCCGTAAGGCCACGGCAGCCACGGAGCCCACGGAGAGCTGATCTCCCGCCCGACGGCCCGGTTCACCACGTGTGAACCGGGCCGTCGGCGTTTCCGGACCCCGCCAGGGGGCTCAGCCCTGGCCCCCCGGCCCACGCCCATGCCCACCCGATACCCTCCCTCCGTGACCAGCCAAGCCCCCTTCACCCCACCCCCCAACGCCCACGCCTACCCCCTCCACACCTCCCGCGGAGACTTCGCCGTCGTCGATTCGCCCGCCGCTCCCGGTGTCGAGCCGAAGGGCACCGTGTTGCTGCTGCCCGGGTTCACGGGGAGCAAGGAGGACTTCACGCTGTTGCACCAGCCGCTCGCGGGGCGTGGGTACCGTGTGGTGGCCGTGGACGGGCGGGGCCAGTTCGAGTCGGACGGGCCGGAGGAGGACGAATCCGCCTACACGCAGGCGGAGTTGGCGCGGGACGTGCTCGCCCAGGCCGAAAGCGTCGGCACCCCCCTGCATCTGCTCGGGCACTCCCTCGGTGGTCAGATCGCCCGTGCCGCCGTACTGCTCGACCACTCCCCCTTCCTCTCGCTGACCCTGGTCGCCTCCGGGCCCGCCCAGATCTCCGACTCCCAGCAGCAGCGGGTGAAGCTGTTGCGGGACGCGCTCGACGTGATGGGGATGGCGGAGGTATGGGATGCCATCCTGGCGATGGGACCTCCGGAGGAGGTCGGCGGTCCCGCCCGCGGCATCGGCGGCATGGAGTTGCTGCGCCGACGCTGGCTGGGCAACAAGCCCGCCCAACTCCGTGCCACAGGCCGCCAGTTGTGCACGGAGCCCAACCGGGTCGCCGAACTCGCCGCCGTTCCGCTCCCGTTCCACGTCCTGTCGGGCGCCCGGGACGACACCTGGCCGGTGACGCTGCTGGACGACATGGCCGTACGACTGGGGGCGCGGCGGACGGTCGTCCCGGGCGCCGAGCATTCCCCCAACGCCGACCAGCCTCTCCCGACCGCCCACGCCCTCGCGGACTTCTGGGACGGCGTCCGGCTCGGCGAGGACCGGAAGTAGGGATCAGTACTGCGTCCGCAAGTGCTCCCAGAAGCCGTCCCGCAGGGCCCGTCTCAGGTCGGCCTGGCCGCGGAGCGAGTACTGCAACATGCCCTCCGCCTCGACCAGGAGGTCCTGGTCCACCGAGCCGGGGAGATACGGGTGGCCGGGCAGCAGGTCCCCGAGCGATTCCCGCCCCCTCGCCGCCAGCCACTTCGCCGCGATCTGCGCGCCCACGAAGCGGACGTCCTCGCGCGCGGGGCGGGGGGCCGTCGGCTCGTAGGCCAGGCCCGTGCGGCGGGACACGTACGGCTTGAAGAAGTCGAGGTCGAAGGTGCGCTGGCTGTCGACCTCCCAGAGCAGGGGCTCGGCCTGGTTGCGGCCCTCCGGTGCCTCGATGCCCCAGAGGTGGACGCGGGCGCCGTACCCCTGGGCCGCCTCGACCGCCGAGACCAGGTCCTCGTCGCCGCCGAGAAGGGCCGCGTCGCTGATGGCGCGGTGGCGGGCGAGGGACTCCAGGTCGGAGCGGATGAGGGA
This sequence comes from Streptomyces sp. NPDC006602, assembly GCF_042870385.1. Classification (NCBI taxonomy): domain Bacteria; kingdom Bacillati; phylum Actinomycetota; class Actinomycetes; order Kitasatosporales; family Streptomycetaceae; genus Streptomyces; species Streptomyces sp. NPDC006602. Next base: position 304,224 of record NZ_JBIAHG010000003.1, read on the forward strand.
GTCGACGCCCTTCTGCTGGTTGTTCGCGTTCAGGTTGCCCAGCCGGACCTTCACGTCCGGGAGTTCGGCGACGGACTGCTGCTCGGCGGTGTGGATGCGGCGTCTCGCGCCGTCGTACCAGTAGACCCGTAGCAGCCTGCTGTCCGCGAAGATCGTGCGCGCCCTGTCGATGAGCGCCTCGATCAGCCCCTCGGCGTCCAGGTCGAAGGCCCGTCGGTCCTCCGTCCCGGAGACCAGGCGTCCCGCGGCGGCGTACAGGTATCCCGCGTCGACGAAGATCGCATGGGTGGATGGCGTCTTCGCCACCTCGGCGAGCATGCGCTGGAGCAGCTCGTTGGTGCGGTCGATGCGGGCGCTGAGGGCCGCGAGGTCGTCGTTCATCGTCTCCATTGTCCCGGCGGTCACGCTGCGAACACAACCGGTCCCGGTCAGTCCCGTTCACGCCCCGTCCGGAACCACTTACCGGTCAGTAGTTAGCCGTTCGAAAAATTTCTTTAGCGTAGGGAATGTTTGTAACACGCATCCCGTTGACTACACACAGAAGGCGCAAGACCACCAGACGCAACACAAGTAGTTCTCCTCAGGAGGATGACCAGACGAAGGGAGAAGCCAATGCGCTTCGAAATCATGCGACTCGACGATGTCGACGGCACGGCCGTGGACAGCACCGTCGTGGACGCCGCCTCCGTCAATCGAATCGTGCAGCAGGCCGCCGCCATAGGACAGCGCCTCTGGATTCGCCCTGCCGAGACCTCGGCCTCATAAGGCCGCACTCGTCAGGCGCGATCAGCTCGCGACAGACTTCAGAGCCCCCGTACGGCATCGACGCCGTGCGGGGGCTCTGCGTATGCCCGGGACTCAGCTCGCCCGGATCACCTGCGTGACCCCGTTGATGATCTGCTGCACGGCGATGGCGGAGAGCATCATGCCCGCGAGCCGCGTCACCAGGACCACGCCGCCGTCCTTGATGACCCGGATGATCAGCAGCGAGTACCGCATCACCACCCACAGCACGACATGGATGGCGAGGATCGCCGCCCACACCGACACCTGCGTGGCAACGCTGTCGGCCTTCTGCACGGCGAGGATGACGGACACGATCGCGCCGGGCCCGGCCAGCAGCGGCATGCCCAGCGGTACGAGGGCGACGTTGACGTCCTTGGTCTGCTTCGGCTCGTCCGTCTTGCCGGTGAGCAGGTCCAGCGCGATCAGCAGGAGCAGCAGCCCGCCCGCGATCATCAGCGCGGGCACGGACACATGCAGGTAGTCGAGGATCTGGTGCCCGAGCAGCCCGAAGACGGCGATGACACCGCCGGCCACGCAGACGGCCTGGAACGCCATCCGCTTCTGCACCTTGCCGGGGCGCCCGGAGGTCAGCGCGAGGAAGATCGGGGTGATCCCAGGGGGATCCATGATGACGAAGAGGGTCAGGAACAGGGAGCCGAAGACGGCGAGGTCGAACATGAGGGCCTTGCTGAGCGACGAACGGACGTGGATGTGAGGAACGCGAACCGACATTGAACGTGAACCGACGAGGAGCGCGAACCGGCATGGAACGTGACCGACCAGGAACGCGAACCGACCTGGAACGTGAACCGGCGCGAGGGAGGTGAACCGGCGTGAGAGGCGTGGACCTCAGGCCCCGCCGGCCCCCGGCACCGGGAACGCCCCCGTCGCCCGTCGCGTGATCTCCCCGTACACCTCGGGATCCGTCACGTACTCGCCGAGCACGCACGTCTTCCGGCTGCCGTGGTAGTCGCTGGACCCGGTGGTCAGCAGCCCGAGCTCCTTGGCGAGGCCGCGCAGCCGCGCCCGGGTGTCCGGGTCGTGGTCCATGTGGTCGACCTCGATGCCGTCGAGACCGGCCGCGGCCATCTCGGCGATCGCGGACTCGGGGACCGTACGCCCCCGCTTGCTCGCGCCCGGGTGGGCGAACACGGTGACGCCGCCCGCGCCCTTGACCAGCCGGATCGCCTCAAAGGGGTCGGTCTCGTGCTTCTCCACGAAGGCCCGGCCGCCGTCGGCCAGCCAGTCGGCCGTGAACGCGTCGTCCACGGTCGCCACGACGCCCAGCTCGACGAGCGCGGTCGCCACATGCGGGCGTCCGACCGAACCGTCGCCCGCGATCCGCGCGACCTGCTCCCAGGTGACCGGGACGCCCTGCTCCTGAAGCCTGGCGACCATGGCCCGTGCCCGCGGCACCCGGTCGTCGCGCACCAGCTCGCGCTCGGCGAGCAGCGCCGGCTCCTCGGGGTCGAAGAGGTAGGCCAGCATGTGCATGGAGACGCCGTCGATACGGCAGGACAGCTCCGCGCCGGTGACCAGCGTGAGCCCCTCCGGCAGCGCGGCGATCGCCTCGGGGTACCCGCGGGTGGTGTCGTGATCGGTCAGCGCGACGACGTCGAGACCGGCCGCGGCGGCACTGCGCACCAGCTCGGCCGGGGTGTCCGTACCGTCGGAAGCGGTGGAGTGGGTGTGCAGGTCGATGCGCACGACGCGGACTCCAAGCGGTGACGGGACGGAGGAGGACGCTCAAGGATAACCAGACTTTCGAGGTCCCCTGTCACACCCACAGCCTCACAGCGCCCCCTACACAAACACCCAGGCGGACCCCAGCTGCCCCCTAGGGTTCCAGCAGGCGGGGCGACAGCGCCCCGCAGGGAACCAGCTCCAGCTCGGCTCCCGCGTCCCGCAGATCCGTCAGCACCAGCTCGTCGTACATCAGCAGCCCCGACTGCTCGGGCCACACGACCGCCCACACCCACAGCCCGAGCGCCTCGCCCGCGAAGACGGCGCGATCGTCCGGCGCACCGGCCACATGCCACAGCGGGGTCGGGCGGCCGGCGGCGAGGACCTTGGCCTGGGGCGGCTTCTCGACGCTCATGTACGGTCCCGGGTCCGGGCCGTCCATGCCCGCGTACCGCGCGCCGAGGCCGACGCCGAGTTCCTCGGCCACCAGGATCAGCTCGCCCATGCCGCCGAGCGGTCCGGGCCCCGAGCACGCCACGGCCGTCGCACGGCCGCCGCTGCGGTCGTCGCCCGCGCAGGCCACGCCCGTGAACAGCCAGCCGACCGGCAGCGGCCAAGGCATCCACACCGGCACCTGGGTGCGGTGCACCACGACACCGAGGGCCTCGACGCTGGGCGGGATCACGGGCTGCACCGGGTGCACGGTCCCGTGGACGTCGCACTGCCAGGTATCGGCGAAGAGTCCGGGAGCCCTGACCCGGCCACCGCACTTCGGGCAACTGGGTTCGCCCCTCATAGGGCCCCACGGTCCTACCCCTGCTCCGCCACGTCAAGGACTGATCACCCGTCCGGGCGGAAGCGCTCACCGGCGAAATCTAGATGCGGCTTGCATTAATTAGGCGACCTAAATTATCGTGTGTATATACCAACTACCTTCGCGGGATGGGAGCACACGATGGGAGACACCAAGGACCCCTTCGACGCGGGAGCCGGTGGCATCCTGCGGCAACCCAAGGCGGTGTGGGCGACCGCAGGCGCGTCCGTCGTCGCCTTCATGGGCATCGGACTCGTCGACCCGATCCTGCCGTCCATCGCCTCCGGCCTGGACGCCACCGCCAGTCAGGTCTCGCTGCTCTTCACGTCGTACTTCCTGATCACCGCGATCGCGATGCTGGTCACCGGCTTCGTCTCCAGCCGCATCGGCGGCCGCAGGACGCTGCTGCTCGGCCTCGCGCTGGTCGTGGTCTTCGCGGGGCTCTCGGGCACGTCCGACTCGGTCGGCGAACTCGTCGGCTTCCGGGCCGGCTGGGGCCTCGGCAACGCGCTGTTCGTCTCGACGGCCCTCGCCGTCATCGTCGGCGCGGCGGCCGGGGGAAGCGCGGCAGCGATCCTGCTGTACGAGTCCGCCCTCGGCCTCGGCATGGCGTGCGGGCCCCTGGTGGGCGCGCTGCTCGGGGACGCCAGCTGGCGCTACCCCTTCTTCGGCACAGCGTTCCTGATGGCGATCGGCTTCCTGTGCATCACGGCATTCCTGAAGGAGCAGCCGAAGCCGGTCAGGAAGACCTCACTGCTCGACCCGATCAAGGCGCTCGGCCACGGCGGGCTCGCCTCCGCCGCCGTCTCGGCGTTCTTCTACAACTACACGTTCTTCACCGTGCTGGCCTTCACGCCGTTCGTGCTGGACATGACCCCCTACAAGTCGGGTGCCGTGTTCTTCGCCTGGGGTGTGCTGCTCGCCGTCTTCTCGGTGATCGTGGCGCCGCGCATGCAGGAGCGTTTCGGCTCGCTGAAGGTGCTCGGCGGCTCGCTGGTGCTGCTCGCGGTCGACGTGCTCGTCCTCGGGTACGGCAACCACACCGCCGCCATCGTCTGCACGATCCTGTCCGGCGCCTTCATCGGCGTGAACAACACCGTGTACACAGAGCTGGCGCTCGGGGTGTCGGACGCGCCGCGTCCCGTGGCCAGCGCGGGCTACAACTTCGTGCGCTGGTTCGCGGCCGCCGCGGCGCCCTACTTCGCGCCGAAGATCGAGGAGTGGAGCGACATCCACATCCCGTTCATGGTCGCGGCGGTCACCGCTGTGCTGGGCGCACTCGTGGTCGTCGTGCGACGGGAGTCGCTTGCGCACGACGCCAAGGAGCTCGAACCGAGGCACGCGGCCGAGGACAGCGTCACCGTCTTCGCCAACTGACGCTTTTCGGCCACGGGTTGGTGAGATTGCTCACCCGCGTGTCAGTCCAGCGGGACGGACTTCCGGGACGGATCCCTGAGGTCCGTCCCGTTCGTCAGCCAGCGCTCCTGGAGGGCCTGCGCGCCGTGCACCCGCTTCCAGGCGGCCTCGTTCGGGGTCATCGGGAGCAGCGGCAGGAACCGTACGGGGTCGAGGGGCTCGTCGAGTTCCAGGTCCTCGACCAGGCCGCCCGGCTCGGCGACCAGGACAGAGGTGAACGGAGCGCCTGGCCACAGGGGCTCGCCGACGTCGAGGGAGGCGCCGGGTGCCACCACCACACCCTCGACCTGCGGGGACGCGCCGAGCACGGCGAGCGGGCGGAGCACCTTGTCGGTGTCGGCGAGTCCGCCGCGCACCGAGAGGACCAGCTCGGCGCGCGGGCCCTCGACCGGGTCGGCGAGCACCGCGGTGGGATCGCTCATCGGCTGGGCGGACATGCCGAGCGTGGCGTAACGGACGATGTCACCCTCCTGAAACCGCAGCACCTCGATGCGGTCCGTGCCGAGGAAGGTGACCGCCGCGCGCGCGTCCGGCTCGCCCAGCGCGGAACGCAACCGGGCCTCGACCAGAGGAAGAACATCAGCCATGTCGCGAGCATAGAACTCGTCAGTACCGGGCAAAGCAGCGCCTTGACACTTCGGTCGGCTGTTACTCTTGCCCGGTGGTTCGGGGCAGCACGCAGAAGCGTCGCGATCAAGCCCCGACGCCGAAGGAACTCCCTTACGAGGGACCGGCCGGAGGAGGTGGGGCTGCAATGGACCGAAGTCGACCGTGCAGTAGCACCCGCTCTTCCCGCCGCTGATGTAGCTGTTCTGGCTCTGGCTGACTGCCACCTCTCGCACTCGCTTCACCGCGGAAGAGCGCTTCGTTTCGTTTTGCCTGATCTGTCCGAACTGCCCGATCCGAGGCAGTAGCTGAATCAGTAGCGAAGCTCGCCACCGCGACGGTGCGGTGCTCCCCGCTTTGTGGACGTGCCAAACATCCGCAGTCAGGACGTCCCCATTCCGGGCAGTTCCAACCGCCGTCGGCGGCCTTTCGTTGCCAGTCACGAAGGAGCCTGCCATGTCGATGATCCGTGACCTGCGTGCCGTGGTCCGCCCGTCCCGTGTCTCCCTGCGCAAGGACAGCAGCAGCGTCTACGACACCACCCGCGACCCTTCGACGCCGTCCGCCGTCGTCGACTGCGCCGTCTACCGCGACGGCGCCCGCGTCGAGACGCCGAAGCCGCTCACCCCGAACGAGGCGATGCGTGTGGTACGCCGCGACGGGGGCTTCGTGTGGATCGGGCTGCACGAGCCGACCGAAGCCGAATTCTCCGGTATCGCCAGCGAGTTCGGGCTGCACCCGCTGGCCGTGGAGGACGCGGTGCAGGCCCACCAGCGCCCCAAGCTGGAGCGCTACGACGACTCCCTGTTCACCGTGTTCAAGACCATCCACTACGTCGAGCACGACCGGCTCACCGCGAACAGCGAGGTCGTCGAGACCGGCGAGGTCATGTGCTTCACCGGCCGGGACTTCTTCATCACCGTCCGGCACGGCGGCCAGGGCTCGCTCAGGGCACTGCGCCACCGCCTCCAGGACGACCCCGAGCTGCTCGCCAAGGGCCCCTCGGCGGTGCTGCACGCGATCGCCGACCATGTCGTCGACGGCTACATCGCGGTCGCGGACGCGGTGCAGGACGACATCGACGAGGTGGAGACCGAGGTCTTCTCGCCGGGCCGCCGGGGCGGCGTCTCGCGCGGTGTGGACTCGGCGGGCATCTACCAACTCAAGCGTGAGGTCCTGGAGTTCAAGCGGGCCGTGTCGCCGCTGCTGCGCCCCATGCAGCTGCTGAGCGAGCGCCCGATGCGGCTGATCGACCCGGACATCCAGAAGTACTTCCGGGACGTCGCCGACCACCTCGCCCGCGTCCAGGAACAGGTCCTCGGCTTCGACGAGCTCCTCAACTCGATCCTCCAGGCCAACCTCGCGCAGGCGTCCGTCGCGCAGAACGAGGACATGCGGAAGATCACCTCGTGGGCCGCGATCATCGCCGTACCGACGATGGTGTGCGGCGTGTACGGCATGAACTTCGACCACATGCCGGAACTGCACTGGAGGTACGGCTACCCGGTGATCATGTCGGTCACGGTGGCCCTCTGTGTGGGCATCCACCGCACCCTCAAGCGCAACGGCTGGCTCTGAGGGCCCCTGGATAGGCTGAGCCCATGACTAGCGAGCTGCTCGACCAGGCCCTCGTCGAGGAGGCCACGAAGAAGTCCGGTCTCATCTGGGTCGAGGGCCCCGGCGGCCCGGCCCGCGCGCTGTGGCACGTGTGGCACGAGGGCGCGGCCTGTCTGGTCGGCGACGGGCCCGGCGAACAGCCGCTGCCGGGGCTGGCCGACGGGAGCACCGCCGAGGTCACCGTCCGCAGCAAGGACAAGGGCGGCCGGCTGGTCGCCTGGGCGGCGAAGGTCGTGGAGCTTTCCTCCGGGTCCCCCCAGTGGGAGGCGGCGGTCGCGGAGCTCAAGGGCAAACGGCTCAACGCCCCGGACGGCGAGGCCATGACGGAGCGGTGGGCCCGCGAATGCCGGGTACTCCGCCTGGAGCCGACCGGGCAGACGGCAGCGCTGCCCGACGGCGATCTGGCGAAGGCACCGCTGCCGACGTCGGCGACGACGCGTGAGCCGGTGCCGGCCGGCCTGCCGCGCCTGCTCATGAAGAAGCGAAAGCGGCGCTGACAGCTACGAGGTCGGCAGCTTCTTGCCGTAGTCCACCGTCTCGTCCTGCTCCGGCTCGGTCAGGGCGAAGGTCTTGCCCCAGGCCGTGAAGGTCAGGGTGCCCGCGCCGCCCGCCCGCACCAGGCGCAGCGGGTACGGCTTGCCCTCCAGGGAGACGTCGAGTGTGCCGCCGGAGCCGTCGTCGCCGGTGATGCGGATGGTGCGGACGCCCGCCTGCTGGTGGTGGCCGTCCGTCTCCAGCGTGCCGTGCAGCGTCAGCAGACCGTCGAGGAGGACGTCCATGTCCGTGAAGCCGCTGAACTTTTTGTACGAGGGGTCGCCCTGGGGCACCTTCACGTACTTGCCGTCGAGCTTGTCGGCCGCCGCCGCGTCCGCGTCGGAGCCGTCGCCCTTGCCGTCCGCGTCGGTCCAGAAGCCGGCGTCCGCCTTCAGGAAGAGCTGCTCGCCGATCCGCAGCAGCTGGAAGGTCGCGTCCTGTGAGGTGACCGAACCTGAGCCGCCGTCGGACTTCAGGCGCATGTCGAGCTTGTACGTCCGCCCGCCGGCGACCACGTTCCCGGCAAGCTGCACCGCGGTGGCGGACTGGGCGGCGGTACGGGTCCGGGACTGGATCTGGTCGGCCGGCAGCTTGCCGACCCCGTTGGTCCCCGCGTCCGGATCCTCGCTGCATCCCGCGAGGCCCGTCCCCGTCACGACGAGGGCGCACATGGCGCCCACCAGTGCGGCCCTGCGGGTACGGCGCCGGGGAATCGCAGTCACAGGTGGGGCTGCCTTTCTGACGAAGGTCCTTCAGCGGCGTACGGCAGCGTACCGGGGTCGGGCGGCCCGGGCGGAGCCAGTCCGTCCGGACCCCTCACCAGGGCGTATCCGATCGGGACGGGCTAGCCTGAAGCCCACCCGAGCGGGCAATTCGGAAAAGAGACCCACCCAGCGACCCAGGACGCAACTCCGCACGAACCCCGCACGAAAAGGAAGCACAACCATGGCAGCGGGCGCCCCCCGGATCTTCGTCTCGCACCTCGCCGACGTCGCCGTCTTCGACCCGGCCGGCGACCAGGTCGGCCGCCTGCGCGACCTGGTCGTCATGCTGCGCGTCGGGCGCCGGCCGCCACGCCTGCTCGGCCTGGTCGTCGAACTCGCCACGCGCCGCCGCATCTTCCTGCCCATCACCCGGGTCACCGGCATCGACTCCGGCCAGGTCATCACCACCGGTGTGCTCAACGTCCGCCGCTTCGAGCAACGACCCACCGAGCGGCTCGTCTTCGGTGAGCTCCTCGACCGGCGCGTCACGCTCGTCGAGACCCGCGAGGAGGTCACGGTCCTGGACGTGTCGGTGCAGCAGCTGCCGGCCCGCCGCGACTGGGAGATCGACCGCGTCTTCGTCCGCAAGGGCGGCAAGGGCGGCGCCTTCCGGCGCAAGGGCGAGACGCTGACCGTCGAGTGGTCCGCCGTCACCGGCTTCTCCCTGGAGGAGCACGGACAGGGCGCCGAGAGCCTGCTGGCCACCTTCGAGCAGCTGCGCCCCGCCGACCTCGCCAACGTCCTGCACCACCTTTCCCCCAAGCGGCGCGCCGAGGTCGCCGCCGCCCTCGACGACGACCGCCTGGCCGACGTACTCGAAGAGCTGCCGGAGGACGACCAGATCGAGATCCTCGGCAAGCTGAAGGAGGACCGGGCCGCCGACGTCCTGGAGGCCATGGACCCGGACGACGCGGCCGACCTGCTCTCCGAGCTGCCCAAGGCCGACCAGGAGCGGCTGCTGAGCCTGATGAAGCCCGCCGACGCGGCCGACATGCGGCGCCTGTTGGCCTACGAGGAGCACACGGCCGGCGGCCTGATGACGACCGAGCCGATCGTGCTGCGGCCCGACGCGACCGTCGCCGACGCCCTCGCCCGGGTCCGCAACCCCGACCTCTCCCCCGCGCTCGCCGCCCAGGTCTACGTCTGCCGGCCGCCCGACGAGACCCCGACCGGCAAGTACCTCGGCACGGTCCACTTCCAGCGGCTGCTGCGCGACCCGCCGTACACGCTGGTCAGCTCGATCATCGACGACGACCTGCAGTCCCTGGCGCCGGACGCGGCACTGCCCCTGGTCGCCGGGTTCTTCGCGACGTACGACATGGTCGCGGCGCCCGTCGTCGACGAGGCCGGGTCGCTGCTGGGCGCGGTGACCGTGGACGACGTACTGGACCACATGCTGCCCGACGACTGGCGGGAGACCGAGTTCCACCTCGACGAGAGCGAGGAGGTGGCACCCGATGGCTCCTGAGCGCGAGAGCACCCGCGAGCGCACCCTGGCGGGCGCGACCGCCACCACCCGCTCCCGTCCCCGGCTCGACCAGCCGCGCCCGCCCCGGCGCCGGCTCCTGCCCGAGTGGGACCCGGAGGCCTTCGGGCGGCTGTCGGAGCGCATCGCGCGCTTCCTGGGCACCGGACGGTTCATCGTCTGGATGACGATCGTCATCATCGTGTGGGTGCTGTGGAACATCTTCGCGCCCCGTGACCTGCGCTTCGACAACTACCCCTTCATCTTCCTGACGCTGATGCTGTCCCTCCAGGCCTCCTACGCGGCCCCGCTGATCCTGCTGGCGCAGAACCGGCAGGACGACCGCGACCGGGTCAACCTCGAACAGGACCGCAAGGCGAGCGAGCGGTCGATCGCGGACACCGAGTACCTGACCCGCGAGATCGCCTCGCTCAGGATCGGCCTCGGAGAGGTGGCGACCCGTGACTGGATCCGTTCCGAGCTGCAGGACCTGGTGAAGGAACTGGACGAGCGGCACGACGGCCATGTCGTATTCCCGGCAGAACGGTCGCGGGTACGTGACGCAGACGACCGTTGACGGGCTTTCCCAGGCCCCAGCGCGGCGCCGTACCATCGTCCTTATGGCTACGGAAGACGCGGTGCGTGAAGCACTGGCGACGGTGAACGACCCCGAGATCAACCGACCCATCACCGAACTGGGGATGGTCAAGTCCGTGGAGATCGGCGCGGACGGAGCGGTCGCGGTCGCGGTGTACCTGACGGTCTCCGGCTGCCCCATGCGCGAAACGATCACGCAGCGCGTGACGGACGCGGTCTCGGCGGTCGAGGGCGTCACCCGCGTCGACGTCGAACTCGACGTCATGAGCGACGAGCAGCGCAAGGAACTGGCGACCGCGCTGCGCGGTGGCCAGACCGAGCGCGAGGTCCCCTTCGCCAAGCCGGGCTCGCTGACCCGCGTGTACGCGGTGGCCTCCGGCAAGGGCGGCGTCGGCAAGTCCTCGGTGACCGTCAACCTGGCGGCGGCGATGGCCGCGGACGGGCTGAAGGTCGGTGTCGTGGACGCCGACATCTACGGCCACAGCGTGCCGCGCATGCTGGGCGCCGACGGCCGCCCGACCCAGGTCGAGAACATGATCATGCCGCCGTCCGCGCACGGCGTGAAGGTCATCTCCATCGGCATGTTCACCCCGGGCAACGCCCCGGTGGTGTGGCGCGGCCCGATGCTCCACCGGGCGCTCCAGCAGTTCCTGGCGGACGTGTACTGGGGCGACCTGGACGTCCTGCTGCTCGACCTCCCGCCGGGCACGGGCGACATCGCCATCTCCGTGGCCCAGCTGGTCCCGAACGCCGAGATCCTGGTTGTGACGACGCCTCAGCAGGCGGCGGCCGAGGTGGCCGAGCGGGCGGGCTCCATCGCCGTCCAGACCCACCAGAAGATCGTCGGCGTGGTGGAGAACATGTCCGGCCTGCCGTGCCCGCACTGCGGCGAGATGGTCGACGTCTTCGGCACCGGCGGCGGCCAGTCGGTCGCCGACGGCCTGACCCGCACGACGGGCACTTCGGTACCGGTCCTCGGCAGCATCCCCATCGACGTCCGCCTCCGCGAGGGCGGCGACGAGGGCAAGCCGGTAGTCCTGACCGACCCGGACTCCCCGGCGGGCGCGGCCCTGCGGGCGATCGCGGGGAAGCTGGGCGGGCGGCAGCGGGGCCTTTCGGGGCTGTCGCTGGGGATCACCCCGCGCAACAAGTTCTAGCTCCGCAGACGGTCTGGTACGTCGATGGGGGCGCCGTCCGTGAGACGGCGCCCCCATCGACGTACCACCGGCTATGCGTAGGCGGTGATGTCCTTGATCATGGCGAAGCCGAGCCCGTACGCGCTCATGCCTCTGCCGTACGCGCCCACGTGCACCCCTTCCTGGGTCGACCCGGCGAGCACCCAGCCGAACTCGGACTCGCGGTAGTGGAAGGACGTCGGAACACCGTCCACAGGAAGGGACAGCGTCGACCAGTCGTCGCCGTCCAGGTCGTCCGCGAGGGCCCAGGCCGTCTCGGTCTGCTGGTCCAGCCAGTCGTCACGCAGGCTGTGGTCCATCTGGCCGGGCCAGGTGAAGGACAGCAGCCCCACACCCGCCAGCCAGGCAGCGGAGGACACCGACGTGGCCTCCAGGAGGCCCGTGCCGTCCGCGCTGCGCCGCACCGGGTTGGCCGCCACGGTGACCACCACCGCGAACTTCTCCTTGTCCTCCGTGCCTTCGTTCCGTACGGAGGGCTCGTCACCGTGCCCGATCGAACCGTGTTCCACGGCCCCGTCGGCCGCCGCACCGACCTGCATCAGCCAGCGCGGTCCCGTGAACGCCTCGTCGAGGCCGTACCACGGGAAGGACGCCAGCAGGTAGCCGTCGACCGTGCGGCGGACGGAGGGGGCCTGTTGTCCGCCCTCCGCGGCCGGCGTCTGCGCGACTGCCCGACTCGTCGTCTCCATGTGCCCGGACGCCTCCTCGCTCTCGTCGGATCGAACGGCCCGCCCCCCTTCGGGCGTACTCGTCCGCTCCGCACAACAACTCGGCAGCATAGCCACCCCGCTGCGAGCAGCCGGGAAAGCGCCCGGCGCGTGGGTCGTTCAGGGGGTCGGTTCAGGCCGTGCGGGGCCCGTCCGGCGTATGAAACGCGTCACGTACGGCGGGGCGTGCGCCCACGGCGCACGGCTCAGGGCCCGGGCGTACGACTCAGGTGGCGTCCGCGTCGTACGGCGGGCGCTCGTCCGGCGTTTCGGGCTTCTTCGTCATGTCGACGGTGGCTCCGGCGGCACCGGACGAGGAAGACGACGAGTCACTGTCGCGGCCGTGGACCGCGTCCGTGACCTCGGCCATCTCCTTCTTCAGGTCGAAGCCGTTGCGGATCTCCTTGAGCCCCAGTTCGTCGTTGTCCAGCTGCTTGCGGATGAACGTCTTGGGGTTGAGGTCCTCGAACTCGAAGTCCTTGAACTCCGGGCCGAGTTCCTGCCGGATGTCCTGCTTGGCACTCTCCGAGAACTCACGGATCTTGCGGATGGTCCGCGTGACGTCCTGGATGACCTTCGGGAGCTTGTCCGGACCGAAGACGAGCACGGCGAGGACAACGAGCGTGATCAGCTCGAGCGGTCCTATGTCATTGAACACCTGAAGCTCCTTGCGTGTCCTCGGTCCTCGGCCCTCGGTGGTCAGTGCGGTCTTCCGTGGTCCGGGCCGGGACCACGGTACCCGGCGATCCCGTCAGACCGGTACTGTCCCGAGCCCTCCGAGTGCCGGTGCGTGGGGGTTTTCCGGGTTGTTTGCCTTGTGGGGCCATTGATGGGGCTGTTTCCGGATCCTCCTGTGTGATGTTTCTGTGAGTCTCAGTCGCCGTCGGAGGATCCGAGGACCAGCGAGATGGTCCTCTCCTTGCCGTCGCGTTCGACGGTGAGTTCGAGGCGGTCGCCGGGGCGGTGGGCGCGGGTCTTGATGATGAGCTCCTCGCCCGACTGGATACGCCGGCCATCGACCTCGGTGATCACGTCGCCCGCCTTGACGCCGGCCCGGTCGGCGGCTCCGCCGGCGGTGACCGCGGGGCCGCCGTCGCTGCCCTTCGTCCCCACGCGGGCGCCGTCGCCGGCGTAGTCCATGTCGAGAGTGACGCCGATCACCGGGTGGGTCGCCCTGCCGGTGTTGATCAGCTCTTCGGCGACGCGCTTGCCCTGGTTGATCGGTATGGCGAAACCGAGCCCTATCGAACCGGCCTGGGCCCCGTCCGAACCGGAGCCGCTGTCGGCGGACCGGATCGCGGAGTTGATGCCGATGACACGGGCACGGGAGTCGAGGAGCGGTCCGCCGGAGTTGCCGGGATTTATGGGCGCGTCGGTCTGCAGCGCGTCGACGTACGACACGTCACTTCCGTCCCCGCTCTCGCCGCCGGCCGTGATGGGCCGCTCCTTGGCGCTGATGATGCCGGAGGTGACGGTGCCCTCCAGGTCGAAGGGGGCACCGATGGCCACGACCGGGTCGCCGACCTGGACGTTGTCGGAGTTGCCGAGGGGCAGGGGCTCGAGGCCGCCCACTCCGCTGACCTTGACGACGGCGAGGTCGTAGCCGCTGTCCCGGCCGACGACCGTGGCCTTGGCGGTGTCACCGCTGTGGAAGGTCACGGTTATCTCGCCCGGCTCGCCGTCGGAGGCGGCCGGTTCGACGACATGGTTGTTGGTGAGGATGTGGCCGCGGTCGTCGAGCACGAATCCGGTTCCGGTACCGGATTCCTCCGCCCCGCTCACATGCAGTGTCACGACGCTGGGCAGCGCCCGCGCGGCGATCCCGGCCACGCTGTCCGGAGCCCGCCCACCCGACTCCGCCCCGGCCTGCGGCAGCTCCACACCCCCGACCCCACCATCGCGCTCCAGATACGCCCCTACGACGCCCCCGACGCCCCCGGACACGAGAGCGAGCAGCGCCGCCCCACCGACGAGCGCCTTCTTCACCCGCCTGCGCCGCTGGTCCTGGGTGAGGACGGCGGCCCCGTTCTGCTGGAGGGGGGCGGCGGGGAGCGGGGCCCAGGGATCGTAGTTCTGCCAGGGGGTGGAGGGGCGTGGGGCGTCGGCGTGGGAGGCGGGGGGTGCTGCCCCCTGGGTGTGGCCCTGCGGGGCGCCTGGAGGGGCGGCAAGGGGCGGCGCGGGGGCTACGGCCGTGCCGGGCGGGAGATCAGACGCAGGAGCGACGGGCAGGCTCTGGGCCACGCGGGGCGGAGCGGAGCCGACGGAGGCCGCTGAAGCGACTCTGGGGGCCGGGGGCGGGGCGGGTGTGCCGGCGGCCCGGTCAGGGCTCGGCGCGCCGGAGGTCGAAGCCTGGACGTGCGTGCGGGCAGCCTGGGCCGGCTCCGGCGCGCCGGAAGCCGTGGGCGGCGCCGGTGTCGGCGTGCCGTGCGTGGGCGTGGTCGCCGGGTGTTGGACGGGCGGGGCCGGCGCCCAGGGGCCCGGCTCGCCGTAGGGCGGGGTGCTGTGGGCGTCGGGGTCGTGCAGGGGCCGGGGGCGCCCGGCGACGGGCCCAGCGGGCCGCTCAGCGGCCGGTTGAGTGGGCCGGGCCAGTTCGAAGTCGCCCTCCGTGACGAACGCCCCCTCCGGAGCCGCCAGTTCGAAGTCGCCCTCCGTGACGAACGCCCCCTCCGGAGCCGCCAGTTCGAAGTCGCCCTCCGTGACGGACACCCCCTCCGGAGCCGCCAGTTCGAAGTCGCCCCTTGTGTCGGGCACGTCCTCCGGGGCCCTGAGTTCGAAGTCGCCGCCGGAGGTGTCACGGCGGGCCGAGGGGTCCGCGTCATCCGGCACCGTGTCCGCGACCGAACCGGGCGCCGCCGCCGAGGCCGGAAGGCCCTGCGGTCGAGGACGGCTCCACCACTTGGCCTTCGTGGGCTTCCCCTCGTTCATGCTCTCCCCACAGCTTGGGCGCTCCGCCTTGCGGGCCCACGCGCCGGACGTACCCCGCTCATCTGCACCTGTCAGGCACAGGCAGTGCGTCGGCACCCCTAACCGACTCCCCCGGATTCAACCAGGTTCGCCAGCCGCCACGCAGAGAACGGTCAGCGGGGAGCGGAAGAGGAAGACCCCGAGGGCGCCGAGGGCGAGTCGGGGACGGGCGCGGCGAGGAGGTCCGGGATCGTGGGCCACCTGGTGAGGGAGAGCGGCGGGGTCGCGCTGAGCGGACGTATCAGAGGGGACATGGCGGCCGCGCCGGCCATCACGGGCGCGGCCAGCGAGTGGACGCCTTCCTGTACCTGGCCCACCGCGGGCGTCGGTACCCCGGGCAGCAGCGGTGCCGAGACCGCGGTCGGAGCGGCAGGGGTGTCACCGAGCGAGCCCTGGCTCTGGCCCTGGGCGAGCAGCGGGCCGAGCCCCCGGCGCCGCTGGCTCTCGGGTGCCGTGGCGGCCCCCGAGCCCTGGGTGCGGGCCGGTGTCACATTGCTGCCGCCGGAACCACCACGCGCGTCCACGGCCATGTCGGTCGGCGTCACCGTGGTGACCCCGCCCAGCGCGATCGCGGCCAAGGACACCGCCCCGGCGGCGACGAACGCGAACCGCAGCCCGCGCGAGGACGACCGCTCGGCCTCGTGACGGCTGACGTCGTGGATGCGGAAGCCGCGGTTCGCCGAGGAGGGCGGAAGCATCGAGGCGTGCGAACGGGCCGGCAGGTAGTTGAACTCGAAGCGCTCGCCGCGCTTCGGACCGAAGACCCCCGCGGCGCCGGGTCGGCCGCCGAGTCCGCCGGCGAACGCCGATCCGCCGAACGGCGGGCCGTCGCCGTCGTCCGGGTCGTCTCCGGCGGGAAGTCCTTGGAGGCGGGCCAGGAAGCTCTCCGAGGGCGGCGGCGGGGCCGCCTCCGCGAAGACGTTCTTCAGTCTGCGCTGTGCGTCGGCCTCTGCCTTGCACTTGGCGCAGGTGGCCAGGTGCGCGAGGACGCGGTCGCGCGACTCATGACCGAGCTCTCCGTCCACAAGGGCGGCGAGTCGGTCTCCCAGGTGCTGTTCGGACGGGGTAGGCCGTGATCCACTCACGCGGTCGCGCCCCCTCCCCCCAGCGCGGGAACACGGGCCATGAAGGAGCGGCGCTGGGCCCGGGCCTCCGGCGAGCGGTGGGCGAGGGCCTTGCGCAGCTGGGAGCGGCCGCGGTGGATCCGGGACCGGACGGTGCCGAGCTTGACGCCCAGGGTCGCGGCGATCTCCTCGTACGACAGCCCTTCGATGTCGCACAGGACGACCGCGGCGCGGAATTCGGGGGCGAGGGTGTCGAGGGCCTGCTGGACGTCGGCGTCGAAGTGCGCGTCGTTGAAGACCTGCTGGGGTGACGGCTCGCGGCTGGGCAGTCGCTCCGCCGCGTCCTCGCCGAGGGCGTCGAAGCGGATGCGCTGCTTGCGGCGGACCATGTCCAGGAAGAGGTTGGTAGTGATGCGGTGCAGCCAGCCCTCGAAGGTGCCCGGCGTGTAGGTCGACAGCGAGCGGAAGACGCGGACGAAGACCTCCTGGGTGAGGTCCTCGGCGTCGTGTTGGTTACCCGTCAGACGGTAGGCGAGCCGGTAGACCCGGCCGCTGTGAGTGCTGACGATCTCCTCCCAGGTGGGCGGAGTCCACGCCTGCCCGTCCGCGTCGGTGGAGAAGGTCGCGGTCTGGGCGTATTCAGCGGCGTGGCTGTGGTCAGCAACGGTGTCGTTCACGGATTTCGGCCTGCCCGCCGATCCGAGAAAGCGCCGCAGCACTCCTCCCCGATCCACAGGTGCAGCCGCACCTCCCCTGTCAGCTCTGGTGGTGTCCAGTGGAGCCCCTACCATAGCCACCTCGCCCGTTAGCTCCGGATAAGCGGTTTTACGAGAAATTGATCTGTGCTGGTACGGCTCGTGCGGCTGCGTCAGCAGTTGCTCGAGCGCCTGCTCGTCGTCGTGATCCAACTGTGTCCCCCCGCTCTGTCTCCCACCCCTCTAAACGCCCGGTCCCATCTGCGGGTTCCCGGCGCCAACGGATACAGTCACGCCCAGGCAACCACGGGGACAGGAGAGGGTCATTACCGGCAACCGGCAGACGAGCTGGGCGTTCGCCGACGCCTATGTCGCCGAGGACGAAGCCCTGCGCTGGGCCCGTGACCGGGCCCGCGAGGCGGGGCTGCGCTCGGTGTCGCCCGGCACGGGCGCGGCGCTCGGGTTGCTCGCCGCCACCGTGGAGGCCAAGGCCATCGCGGAGATCGGCACCGGGACGGGCGTGTCGGGGATCCATCTGCTGCACGGCATGCGCCCGGACGGCGTGCTGACCACGGTCGACCCCGAGCCGGAACACCAGCAGTTCGCCCGCCAGGCCTTCCGTGCCTCCGGCTTCGCCAGCAACCGGGCCCGCTTCATCCCGGGCCGCGCCCTGGACGTCCTGCCCCGGCTCGCGGACGCCGGCTACGACCTCGTCTTCTGCGACGGCGACCGGCAGGAGGTCATGGACTACCTCGCTGAATCGTTGCGCCTGCTGCGCCCCGGTGGCCTGGTCGTCTTCGAGGGCGTCTTCGCCAACGGCCGGACGGTCGACTCCGGCCCGCAGCCCACGGAGGTCCTGCGGTTGCGTGAGCTGCTGCGCGCGGTGCGCGAGAGCCAAGAACTCGTGCCGTCACTGCTCCCAGTGGGTGACGGGCTGCTCTGCGCGGTCAAACGCTGACCGTTCGAAACGGGCAACGGGCAACGGGCAACGGGCAAGAGCATCGCGCATCGGGCAGGCGCCGGACATGACCGCGCAGACAGCGAACAGGGCACAAGTGCGGCAGACAGCGACCCCGGCACCGTATCCGGTGCCGGGGTCGCTGTAAGGGTATGGTCGCGTCCGCGTCAGCCGACGACCTTCTTGAGGGCGTCACCGAGCGCGTCGGCCTCATCGGGGGTCAGCTCGACGACGAGCCGCCCGCCGCCTTCGAGCGGAACTCGCATGACAATGCCCCGCCCCTCCTTGGTCACCTCGAGCGGGCCATCGCCCGTCCGCGGCTTCATGGCCGCCATGCTCGTTCCCCTTCCTGAAACCAGCTCATCGTCAAAGCCGACGGCCCTGGAGGGCACGCCCGTCCCGGGGTGGGACGCACGACACCGGCATCGAACACATTGCTTCCAGGCCATTATCCCGCATCTCAGCACCCGATGACCAACATCAGTCGGCATCGCTTGGGCAACGCGCGCGAGCAAAACCACTCAATTCGGCGCTGTGACTGCGATACTGCGCCGCCCCAGGGACCTCCGCCGAGCGAATGCGGTGCCGAATTCTTTGACGCAGGTCACACGTCCGGTCCGGTCTCCGGCCGATGATCTCCGCCATGCTGTCTTCGGACACAGGGGACGTACCGACGAGTACGTCCGAGCCGCGAACCCGGAGGGGACACGACATGGCCGACACCGTGCTGTACGAGGTGAGCGACGGACTCGCGACGATCGTGCTCAACCGCCCGGAGGCGATGAACGCGCTGAACGTCGCCACCAAGGTCGCCCTCCGGGACGCGGTGCAGGCCGCGTCGGGCGACGACGCCGTACGGGCGGTGTTGCTGACCGCCGCCGGAGACCGGGCGTTCTGCGTGGGGCAGGACCTCAAGGAGCACATCGGGCTGCTGGCCGCCGACCGGGAGGCGGGGACCGGGCAGACCATGAGCACGGTGCGGGAGCACTACAACCCCATCGCACGGGCGCTCACGGAGATGCGCAAGCCCGTGGTGGCCGGGGTGAACGGCGTCGCGGCCGGGGCCGGGTTCGGTTTCGCGCTGGCCACGGACTACCGGGTCGTGGCGGACACGGCCGCCTTCAACACGTCGTTCGCGGGCGTGGCGCTGACCGCCGACTCGGGCATCTCCTGGACGCTGCCCCGGGTCATCGGACCGGGCCGGGCGGCCGACCTGCTGCTCTTCCCGCGCAGCATCACGGCGCAGGAGGCGTACGAGCTCGGGATCGCCAACCGGGTCGTGCCGTCGGTGGACCTGCGCAGCGAGGCGGAGAAGGTGGCGCGGGCGCTGGCCGAGGGACCGACGGTGGCATACGGGGCGATCAAGGAGGCGATGGCCTACGGGCTGTCGCACTCCCTGGCCGAGACCCTGGAGAAGGAGGACGAGCTGCAGACGCGGGCGGGTCGGTCCGAGGACCACGCGATCGCGGTGCAAGCCTTCGTGAACAAGGAGAAGCCGAAGTACTTGGGCCGGTGAGCCGGGAGGTCCCGGGCCGGTGAGCCGGGAGGTCCCGGGCCGGTGAGCCGGGAGGTCCCGGGCCGGTGAGCCGGGAGGCGGGGCTCAGCCCCGCCTCGCCACACAGGCCTCCAGGTGGTCGTCCACCAGCCCGCACGCCTGCATCAGGGCGTACGCCGTCGTCGGCCCGACGAAACGCAGGCCCCGTTTCTTCAGGGCCTTGGACAGAGCCGTCGACTCCGGGGTGACCGCCGGCACGTCCCCCAGCGTCTTGGGTGCCGGGCGGGTCGCCGGGTCCGGGGTGTGGGACCAGATCAGGTCGTCCAGCTCGCCCGGGGCCCAGTCGGCCAGCACGCGCGCGTTGGCGAGGGTCGCGTCGACCTTGGCGCGGTTGCGGATGATGCCCGCGTCGGCGAGGAGGCGCTCGCGGTCGTCGTCGGTGAAGGCGGCGACCTTCGCGATCTCGAAGCCGGCGAAGGCGGCGCGGAAGGTGGGACGGCGGCGCAGGATCGTGATCCAGGACAGGCCGGACTGGAAGGCCTCCAGGCTGAGCCGTTCGAAGAGCGCGTCGTCGCCGTGGACCGGGCTGCCCCACTCCTCGTCGTGGTACGTCACGTACTCCTCGGTCGACAGCGCCCACGGGCAGCGCAGCGCGCCGTCCGGACCGGCGAGGGCGGCACCGTCGCTCATGGCCGGTCCTCCTGTGCGGGCTTCTCCATGGAGACGTGCATCGCGGCGGCCTGCGCGCCGGCCAGCGCGGACTCCAGGTCGGCGATCCGGGCGTCCCGCTCGGCGAGCTCCGCGCCGAGGCGGCCGAGCGCGTCGTCGACGTCGGACATGCGATAGCCGCGGGCGGCCAGCGGGAAGCGCAGGGTCTCGATGTCCGCACGGTTCAGCGGGCGGTCCAGCGGCAGCGGGTCATGCAGGCGCTCGGGCGCGGCCTCCGGCAGCGGGCCGTCGCTCTCTCCGCCGCCCACAACGGCGAGCGTCACCGCGGCGACCACCACGGCCAGCGCGATGACCAGGAACAAGAACATAACCATCGCTGTGGTCCCCATGGTCGGTGCCGGTCTGCTGGGCGCCGGCGTCGAATGTGTCAGGGTCCGATCGTGCCATGCGAGTCTGACAGTTAGGGTCACAGGCGGCCACAGACGCCGAAGACCACGAGGTACGAGGAGAGGTCACAGGGGATGCTCAGGCTGGGCAGGCGTGAATTCGACGCGCACGAGCCGGTGATCATGGCGATCGTGAACCGGACCCCGGACTCCTTCTACGACCAGGGGGCCACCTTCCGCGACGAGCCGGCGCTCGCGCGCGTGGAGCACGCGGTGGCGGAGGGCGCGGCCATCGTCGACATCGGCGGGGTCAAGGCCGGGCCGGGCGAAGAGGTGACGGCTCAGGAAGAGGCACGGCGGACGGTCGGCTTCGTCGCGGAGGTCCGGCGGCGCTTTCCCGATGTCGTCATCAGCGTGGACACCTGGCGGGCCGAGGTCGGCGAGGCCGTGTGCGAGGCGGGCGCGGACCTGCTGAACGACGTGTGGGGCGGGGTGGATCCGGGGCTCGCGGAGGTCGCCGCCCGGTACCGGGTGGGGCTGGTGTGTACGCATGCGGGGGGTTCCGAGCCTCGTACGCGGCCGCATCGGGTGACGTACGACGACGTCATGGCCGACATCCTGCGGGTGACCGTCGGGTTGGCCGAGCGGGCGGTGTCGCTCGGGGTGCCGCGGGAGTCCGTGCTGATCGATCCCGGGCACGACTTCGGGAAGAACACGCGGCACAGTCTGGAGGCGACGCGGCGGCTGGGTGAGATGGTGGCCACCGGGTGGCCTGTGCTGGTGTCGCTGTCCAACAAGGACTTTGTGGGCGAGACCTTGGACAAGCCGGTGAAGGAGCGGGTGGTGGGGACGTTGGCCACGACAGCCGTGTCGGCGTGGCTCGGGGCGCAGGTGTACCGGGTGCACGAGGTCGCCGAGACCCGACAGGTGCTGGACATGGTGGCGTCGATCGCGGGGCACCGGGCGCCGGCGGTGGCGCGGAGGGGGCTGGCGTAGGGATTTCGTCGCCCCCGCCGCCCCTTCCCGTCCGATCCCTGGGGGCTGCGCCCCCAGACCCCCTTCGGCCCTGAACGGGCCTCGTCCTCAAACGCCGGACGGGCTGCCATGGCGCCCAGCTAGCGCCCCGCCTCCTTCGACACCAGTGCCACCGCCTCGTCCACGTCGTCCGTGAGGTGGAACAGGAGCAGGTCCTTCTCCGAGGCCTTGCCCTGGGCGATCAGGGTGTTCTTGAGCCAGTCCACCAGCCCGCCCCAGTACTCCGTGCCGAAGAGGACGATCGGGAAGCGGGTGACCTTCTGGGTCTGGACGAGGGTGAGCGCCTCGAACAGCTCGTCCAGCGTGCCGAGACCGCCCGGCAGGACCACGAAGCCTTGTGCGTACTTGACAAACATCATTTTTCGCACAAAAAAGTACCGGAAGTTCAGACCGATATCGACGTAGGGGTTGAGGCCCTGCTCGAAGGGGAGCTCGATGCCGAGGCCGACGGAGATGCCCTTCGCCTCGCAGGCGCCCTTGTTCGCGGCTTCCATCGCGCCGGGGCCGCCGCCCGTGATCACCGCGAAGCCCGCTTCCACCAGGCCGCGGCCCAGCCGCACCCCCGCGTCGTACTCCGGCGAGTCCACGGGCGTTCGCGCGGAGCCGAACACGCTGATCGCGGGCGGGAGTTCGGCGAGCGTGCCGAAGCCCTCGATGAACTCCGACTGGATACGCAGGACGCGCCACGGGTCGGTGTGCACCCAGTCCGAGGGGCCTCCCGCGTCCAGCAGACGCTGGTCGGTCGTGCTGGCCTGGACCTGACTCCGCCTCCGGAGGACGGGTCCCAGGCGCTGCTCCTCCGGTGGCCGCTTCTTGCCCTCGGGGTTGCCAGTAGCCATGTGCGCTCCCTCCGCTTGCCGTCTTTCCACCTCAGCGTAGATCTACGCGGGTTACGGACGGGGGACGTGAGCATGTCCGCCATGAAGCGCCGTCAAGCACCTCACGGCCTCCCACGCCCCCTCATGCCGTCAGCCACGACCTCAGCCGCTTCTCCGCCTCCGGGATGAGAGACGCCTTCACCCGCTCGTCCACCTTGTGGGCGAGCAGCGGCTCGCCGGGGCTGTAGTTCACCGCGGGTACCCCGAGAGCGCTGAAACGGGCCACGTCCGTCCAGCCGAACTTGGGGCGGGCCTCGCCGCCGACGGCCGCCATGAAGGCCTGCGCGGCGGGGTGGGTGAGGCCGGGGCGGGCGCCGCCGGTGTGGTCGTCGACGACGAACTCGTCGACCCCGCAGTCCGCGAAGTACTCGCGCACGAACGCCTCCGCCTCCTCCTCGCTGCGGTCGGGCGCGTAGCGGAAGTTGACGACGACGGTGCAGGCGTCGGGGATGACGTTGGTGGCGACACCGCCCTCGATGCGTACGGCGTTGAGGCCCTCGTGGAACCGGAGGCCGTCCACGACCGGCTTGCGCGGCTCGTACGCGGCGAGCTTGGCCAGCGCCGGGGCGGCCGCGTGGATCGCGTTGGAGCCCATCCACGCGCGCGCGGAGTGCGCCCGCTGGCCCGTGAACTTCAGGAACACCCGCAGCGTGCCCTGGCAGCCGCCCTCGACCTGGTTGTCCGTCGGCTCCAGCAGGATCGCGAAGTCGCCCTCCAGCCACTCGGGATGGGCCGCGGCCACATGCTTCAGGCCGTTGAGGTGTGCGGCGACCTCTTCGTTGTCGTAGAAGACGAAGGTGAGGTCCCGGTTCGGGGCGGGGACGGTCGCCGCGATGCGCAGCTGCACCGCCACCCCGGACTTCATGTCACAGGTGCCGCAGCCCCACAGGTAGCCCTCGTCGTCGAGCCGGGAGGGGACGTTGTCCGCGATCGGGACGGTGTCGATGTGGCCGGCGAGAATGACACGTTCCGAGCGGCCCAGGTTCGTCCGGGCGACGACGTTGTTGCCGTACCGGTCGACCGTCAGGTGGGGCAGCGCCCGCAGCGCGATCTCGATCGCATCCGCGAGGGGCTTCTCGTTGCCGCTCTCTGAGGGGAAGTCGACGAGCTGCGCGGTGAGCTTCGCTGCGTCCAGCGTCAGGTCAATGGGGGTGTCAGCCATGCTGTCGACCCTAACGCGGCGGGTCGAACCCGACTTTCCCCACCTGGCACAGCGCGCGCAGTACTCTCCAGTATCTTGTGGCGCGTGCCAGACTTGTCCCCTGCTCCCAAGCGTCGTGGCCGCCTCTTCCGTTTCGGGGCGGCCCTCGTGGCCATGTGCGCCGTCGCCGGTTACCTCGTGGTGCAGTACCTCACCGGAGGCGCCGGCACTCCCGGGTGCAAGGTCGTCTCGGGCAAGAGCAACGGGGCCACCTATGAGTTCACACCCGAGCAGGCGGTGAACGCGGCGACCATCGCGGCCGTCGGCACCGGGCGCGGCATGCCCGAGCGGGCGGTGACGATCGCGCTCGCCACCGCCCTCCAGGAATCGGCGCTGCGCAACCTCGGCCACGGCGACCGCGACTCGCTCGGCCTGTTCCAGCAGCGGCCCTCACAGGGCTGGGGCACGCCGAAGGAGATCCTCGACCCGACGTACGCGGCGAACATCTTCTACAAGCACCTGGCCAAGGTGCCCGACTACACGAAGCTGCCGCTGACCGTCGCCGCGCAGAAGGTGCAGCGCAGCGGCTACCCGACGGCGTACGCCAAGCACGAACCGGGCGCCATGCTGCTCGCCGCCGCCCTCACCGGCCAGTCGCCGGCCACCCTGACCTGCGAGGGCCGCCCGGCCGCCACGCAGGCAGCGGGCACGGACGCGGTGCGGACGGCGCTCGTACGCGATTTCGGGCGGGACGTGCTGGAAACGGCGTCGGCCGAGGTGGGCGCCGAAGCGACCCCTACGCCGACGCCCTCCGCGAGCGGAAGTGGAAGCGGGCGGACCGTCATGCTGCCGGTGACCGAGACGGGCTCCGGCTCCGGTCGCAGCCTTCGGCAGCGCGGCTGGCAGCTGGCGCACTGGGCCGTGGCCAACGCCTCCGCGCTGCACATCGAACGTGTCTCGTACGCCGGGCGGCAGTGGACGGCCGGGAACACGGACAGCCGGTGGCGTACGGCCGGCTCGCAGGGCGCCGCGGGGGCGGAGCAGGCCGCGGGGGCGGTCCGGATCGTCACTGCGCAGTAGCGCAGTAGGGCAGGAGTACGGAGCCTCACTCGGAAGGGTTACGTCCGCCGGGTTCGGGCGTGGGTGTGCGCAGGTTTTCGTCACGTCACCCCCGTATCCGTCGAAACCTTGAGAACAAAGAGCTGTAAGGATTCGGCAGACTTTCGGACCGGGCACTTTTTGCCCGTTTTTATCCGCAGCCGATAATGCGACGCATTACCAACTCTTTACGTCGGCCCGCCGCAACCTTCCCGGGCTTCGAGCGGTAGTCACTGCGTCCGAGCCCCGAGATCAACAGCCGGATCGACAGCCAGTCGGTCAACTGCCGGGCACGGTCGGACACCTCATCGTTCTCTTCCGTCAAAGGAGCAACATGTCCCTCCCCCTGACCCGACGGATCGCCCGTGCCGCGCTGCTCGTCGCTGCGGGAGCGGCTGCCGGGGTCGGTGCGGCCGGCTCCGCCAGCGCGGCCCCCGAGCTGCCGGCCGCCCCGAACCTCGGCGGGCTGACCGCCCTGGACGGGGCGGACGTCGGCAACACGGTCGACGGTGCGGCTCAGAACCTGACCGGCACCGCGGGCCAGACCGGCGGCAAGGCAATCCAGAAGGCCGTGCCGGCCGCGGGCAAGACCAGTGGCAAGGCCGTGAAGAAGGCGGCGCCGGCGGCGCAGAAGGCCGCGGGCGACGCGGCGGGCTCCGCCGGGGACGTCCTCGGTGACACCGCGTCGACGGCGACGAAGGGTGGGCTGCCGACGGACTCCCTCACCAAGGGGGATCTGCCGGGGGCGGACACCCTGCCGGTGAAGGACCTGCCGGTCGGCTGATCATCGGCTGCGCCTTGCTGTACGGCGACGGGGTCCAGGGTTGTCACCTGGGCCCCGTCGCCTTTGTGACCGGGCTCGGTCGTCCCGGCGGGACGCCTGGCGCGGCTCGTCCCGGCGGAACGACTTGTGCAGCCGGATCGAGTGACT
This sequence comes from Streptomyces sp. NPDC006602, assembly GCF_042870385.1. NCBI lineage: Bacteria > Bacillati > Actinomycetota > Actinomycetes > Kitasatosporales > Streptomycetaceae > Streptomyces > Streptomyces sp. NPDC006602. Next base: position 329,723 of record NZ_JBIAHG010000003.1, read on the forward strand.
AGAGCGTCAGCCGCTGCACCGCTGCCTGTACCCGCTCGTCCGTTGCCGTGAGGGCTACACGTACGAAGTTTTCGCCTGCCTCGCCGTAGAAGTCGCCCGGGGCGACGAGGATGCCGAGGTCGGACAGGTGGGCCACCGTGGCCCAGCAGGGCTCGTCGCGGGTGGCCCAGAGGTAGAGGCTGGCCTCGCTGTGTTCGATGCGGAAGCCGTGGCTCAGCAGTGCCTCGCGCAGGGCCGTGCGGCGGGCGGCGTAGCGCTCGCGCTGCTCCCGGACGTGGGTGTCGTCGCCGAGGGCGGCCACCACCGCCGCCTGCGTGGGCGCGGGCGTCATCATGCCGCCGTGCTTGCGGATCTCCAGGAGCGGGCCCAGGACGGCCGGGTCACCAGCCAGGAACGCGGCACGGTAGCCGGCCAGGTTGGAGCGCTTGGACAGGGAGTGGACGGCGACGATGCCGTCGTACGAGCCCCCGTTCACGTCGGGGTGCAGGACGGAGACCGGGTCGGCCTCCCAGCCCAGCTCCAGGTAGCACTCGTCGGAGAAGAGCAGGACGCCGTGCTCGCGGGCCCAGGCGACGATCCGGGTCAGCTCGGCCTTGGCGAGGACCTTGCCCGTGGGGTTGGACGGCGAGTTCAGCCAGAGGAGCTTCAGGCCCGTCGGGTCCAGCTCGGTCGGGTCGTCGTAGACCTCGTAGTCGGCACGGGCCAGGCGGGCGCCGACCTCGTACGTCGGGTAGGCCAGCCGCGGGTACGCGACCCGGTCGCCGGGGCCGAGGCCCAGCTGGGTCGGGAGCCAGGCGACGAGCTCCTTGGAGCCGACGATCGGCAGAACGTGCCGGTGGGTGACCTCACGGGCGCCCAGACGGCGCTCCAGCCAGCCCGTGATCGCGTCGCGCAGCTCGGGCGTTCCCCAGACGGTCGGATAGCCCGGGGAGTCCGCGGCGGCGATCAGCGCTTTCTGGATCAGCTCGGGGACCGGGTCGACCGGGGTGCCGACGGACAGGTCGACGATTCCCTCCGGGTGCGCGGCGGCCGTCGCCTTGTACGGCGCCAGCTTGTCCCAGGGGAAGTCGGGAAGGCGGTCGCGAAGCGACTCATTGAAAGGGTGGCGGTGGGCGACGGGAGGGCGGTCGGAGACTGCGGACACGGGTCTGGCTCACTTTCTGGTACGTACGAGCCGTCGTACGGCATCTGCTCGGCAAACGCCTCGGTCCCGTACGGCGATCAAGGCGATCAGGCCGTACGGGACCGAGGCGGCGCGAGTGACGCGAGCCGCTCTCAGCCGTTCTGCGGCGGCAGCGCGGCGATGAAGGGGTGGTCGCGCTCGATCAGTCCCAGCTTGCTGGCGCCACCGGGCGAGCCCAGCTCGTCGAAGAACTCGACGTTCGCCTTGTAGTAGTCCTTCCACTCCTCCGGAGTGTCGTCTTCATAGAAGATCGCCTCGACCGGGCAGACCGGCTCACAGGCACCACAGTCGACGCATTCGTCCGGGTGGATGTACAAGGACCGCTGGCCCTCGTAGATGCAGTCGACCGGGCACTCCTCGATGCACGCCTTGTCCTTGACGTCGACACAAGGCTGCGCGATGACGTAGGTCACGCTGTCGTTCCTCCTCGATAGGGCGCTGGCGAGCCGTCTTCAGGCTCCGCCACCTGGCGCGCGGGAGCGCGGCGTCGTCGATGCCCGCCTCTAGTATCTCCGTTCTTGGGCATGATCCGAACAGGAGGGGTGGACCGACCTGTGGAAATCTCTGCGACCGGACGTCTCGTGGTCCGTATCACCGCTGCTGACGTGGGTAAACGGGTGTCCGTACGGCGCGTCGCCGAAGCCGGGATCGCGGGTGAGAAGTTCACCGACACGGTGGGTGTTCTCACATCATGGGACAACGGTGTGCTGCTGATCACACGACGGGACGGGGAGACTGTCCGTATTCCGGAATCCTCGCTGGTCGCGGGCAAGGTCGTGCCGTCCGCCCCGGCCCGCCGACGGGGTCCGGCGGCCTCGTACGAGGAGCTGGCGCGCATCGCCTCCCGCGCCTGGCGGCCGGTGGAGAGCGAGCGGCTCGGCGGGTGGGAGCTGCGGGCCGCCGCCGGATTCACGCGGCGCGCCAACTCGGTCCTGCCTCTCGGCGACCCCGGCATACCGCTCGACGAGGCCCTGACCGTCGTACGACGGTGGTACGGCGACCGCGGGCTGCCCGCCTACGTCCAGACCGCGACCGGCGCCGAGGGCACGCAGGAGCTGCTGTGCGCGGAGCTGGAGCGGCGGGAGTGGACGCGGGAGGTGACCGCCGAGCTGTGGACCGGTGCGCTGGCACCGCTCGCCGACCGCGCGGAGGGCTCCCGAGTGGTGCTGTCCCGGGAGGCGGACGAGGCTTGGCTTGCGCGGTATCAGCGCAAGGGGGTGAGTGAGGTGGCCCTGAAGGTGCTGGGGAGCGGGCCTTCGGTGTGGTTCGCCACGGTTCCCGGATCGCCGGAGGGCGCGGCTCCCGCCGCCATCGGGCGGTGTGTCGTCGACGGGCGGTGGGCCGGTTTCGCCGCCGTCGAGGTGGATCCCGCGCTACGGCGACGAGGGCTGGCCTCCGCCGTGATGGCCGCGCTCGCACAGCGTGCCCTCGACGAGGGCGCCTCGGCGGCGTGGCTCCAGGTCGAGACGGACAACGCGGGTGCGCGGGCGATGTACGCCAGGATGGGCTTCGCCGCGCATCACGCGTATCACCACTATCGCGCTCCCGAAGGTGCCGGGAACGAACGGTAGCGATCGGCAGCGATCCGTGGCCATCCGCAGCGAAAGAACGGTAGCGATCGCCGTGAAAGGGCACGAGCCAGCTATGCGTCCCCCCTACCCCCCACCCCCCGAACGCTCCGCCGAACTGCGCCGCCGGTTCGCCGAGGAGGCCCGCTCCGAGCGGCCCGACCTGTCCACGCTGTGCCTGCTGGTGGGCGCGGAGGCGGACGGCACGCTGGACGAGGCCGGCCTGGACGCCGCGCAGATCGAGCTGGACCGGCTGGCCGGACTGCTGCCTTTCCGGCCCGGCGGGCCGCACTCCTGGGCCGTGTCGCTGCGTGAGCTGCTCGGTGACCGGTGTGGTTTCCGTGGTGCCGCCGCCGACTACCAGCGGCTGGAGTCCTCGCTGCTGCACGAGGTTCTGCGGCGACGGCGCGGGCTGCCGATCCTGCTGTCCGTGGTGTGGATGGAGGTGGCGCGGCGGGCCGGGGCACCGGTGTACGGCGTCGCGCTGCCCGGGCATTTCGTCGTCGGCTTCGGCCCGCCGGACGAGCAGGTTCTCGTCGATCCGTTCGACGGGGGGCGGGTGTTGACCGGGGGCGATGCGGAGTTGCTGGTGACAGGGGCGACGGGGGCGTCTTTGCATCCGTCGATGCTTGGTCCTGCGGACCCTTTGGAGGTGGTGCTGCGGATCCTGAACAACGTTCGGGCGTGGGCGGCGGCTCGGCCGGAGCGGTCGGACGTGTCGTTGTGGGCGGTGGAGTTGTCGTTGCTGTTGCCTTCGCATCCTGCGCGGTTGCGGTATGAGCGGGCGCAGTTGCTTGTGCAGCGGGGGGATTTCCTGGCGGGGGCCGGGGAGTTGGAGGCGTACGCCGATGTCGTGGTTTCGGTGGACGAGCCGGCCGCGGCGCGGGTGCGGCAGCAGGCTCATGCGGCGCGGGCGATGTTGAACTGACGGTGTTGTTCGGCGTGTGGGGGTGCGTCGGGGCTGGTCGCGCCCACGCGGCGGAGCCGCACCTCGATACAGCCCCGCGTCCCTGGGGACGGTGCCCTGGTCGGCGCTCACCTGGTCGAATGCGACCACCGGGTCGTGGTGGTCGCCGTTGTCGTCGTCATGGGAACCAGGGTGGCCGTGCAGTCCCGGCGCCCGGCGGTGTCGGCGATCCTCAGTGCCGGATGACAGATGCCATACGACGGCCCCGGCTCGCACGACGAGAGGGCACCGGGCGTGTGCCGGGTGCCCTCTCGTGGCTCGTGCCCCGCTAGTTCGGGGTGGTGTCGATGACCACGGTGCGCTCCGCCGTCGTCTTGCCGCGCAGAGCCTTGCCCAGCGCCGAGGCGACGTCCTGCGGCAGGACGTCGCGCTTGCCGCTCGCGCCCTCGATCTTCACGCCCGCGAAGGTGGTGCCGTACGCCTCCTTGAGTGCCTTGAGGTCGTACGTCTCCACGAGCTTGCCGCCCACGGCCTTGAAGCCGAGGATCTTCGGCAGTGACACGGAGCCGAAATTGATGCTGTGCGTCGCGTCGGTCTGAACGGTGGCGAGCTCGGACATCGCCGGCTTGGCGAACTCCTTCATCATCCGGTCGACCTCGGCGTTCGAGACCGTCGGCTGCTTGGTGGTGGTCGGGAGCGTCACGGGCGGGGCCGTGCCGGTCTCCACCTGGGTGCGGTACGCCTCCTCGACCGATTCGGTCGACTTGGCCACGTCGACGCCCTTGCCCGCCTTGCCGTACACGGCGACGGCCTTGCCGGACTTGAACTCGATCGTGCCGTCGGTCGCCGAGCCGGTGCCGCCGGCGGTGTCCTGGAGTTCGGCCTGCAGCTTCTCCTCGTCGACCGGCATGACCGGGTCGACGACCCGGTGGTTGCCGAACAGTGAGCCGATGACGGAGACCGGGTTGTAGTCGCTGTGCGCGGCCGTGCTGACGGTGGCCGCCATGTCGAACTGGAGCCCTGCCTGTTCCGGCTTGAGCATGACGGTCTTGCCGTCGACCGTGAGCTTCAGGTCCTTGTTCACCCGGCCGTCGAAGGCCTCGTTGAGCTTCTCGACGGCGTCGTCCCGGGTACCGCCGCCGATGTCGACGCCGAGCACGGTGGTGCCCTTGGGCACGTCGGAGCTGTTCATCAGGAGGCCTGCTCCGTAGGCGCCGCCGACGATGACGATCACGCCGGTGCCGAGGAGCGCCAGCTTGCTGCGTCCCTTCTTCTTGGGCTTCTTGGACGCGGCGGCCGGGGCCTGCTTGCCGGACTCGGGCTTCGGGGACGCGTGCGGCGCGGGGCCGTCGGTCTGGGCGCCCGGCGGGAAGGTCCCGTTGCGGTCCGACGGCACCACGGGGATGCCGCTGGTGACCGTGTGCCCGGAGACGTTGTCGGAGGCACCGCCGAAGCCGTTACCGCCGGGTTCGGGGGCAGGCTTCTGCGGGGTGAGGATCGCGGTGTCGTCACTCATACCGCCGCCGGGGCCGGCGGGGCCGCCGAAGGCGGGGGAACCACCCGGGCCGGTGGGACCGCCGAGGGCGGAGGAACCGCCAGGACCCGTGGGGCCGCCGAAGGCAGGGGAACCGCCAGGACCCTTCGGGCCGCCGAAGGCGGGGGGACCACCCGGGCCGGTGGGACCACCCGGGCCGGTGGGACCGCCGAGGGCGGAGGAACCGCCTGGACCCGTCGGGCCGCGGAAGGCAGGTGAACCGCCTGGGCCGGTGGGACCGCCGAAGGCAGGGGACACCCCTTGGGCGCCAGGCCCGGCGGGGCCACCACGGCCGTCGGGTCCGCCCGGGCCGGAAGGACCGGCACGACCGGCGGAACCGGAGGGAGAACCGGCGCCGCCGCGTCCGCCGGGACCGCGGCCCCCGGAGGGATCGCCGGGACCGCCAGGGCCACCGGATGCACCAGGGGCACCAGGCCCGCCGATGCCGTCCGGTCCGTTGAAGTCGTAGGAGCCGCCGAGGGTGTCGCTCACCCCGCCGACGGGCGGAACCATCGGACCGTCGCCGGTGACCGGACCGCCGGTCGGACCCGCGGGGCCCTGCGGGGCGCCCGGGCCTCCGGGTCCGCCGGGACCGTTCGGGCCGTTGAAGCCGCTGGGGCCGCTGGGGCCGCCGTAGGGACTCTGGCCGTTCGGACCGACCTGGCCGCCGTAGCCGCTCAGGTCGTTGTCATAACCGCTCAGCGCGCCCTGACCGCTGATGCCGTTCGGCCCGCCGCCGTTGGGCCCGCCACCGCTCGGACCGCCGCCCTTGGGTCCACCACCGTTCGGACCGCCACCGCTCGGACCGCCGCCGTTCTCCGAGAAGTACGGCAGGTCGTCGCGGCCCGGGCCTGGGCGGGAGCCGCCCGTCTGCGGGCCGCCCGCGGACAGCGCCTCGGTCACGTCGAAGGAACCGGTGCCGCCGCCGTGACCAGGGGCGACGGGGCCGCCGGTGGCACCGCCGGGAAGCCCGGAGCCGTTCGTGCCGCCCGAGCGGGAGCCGCCCGGGATGCTCATGGAGCCGACCACGCCACCGGGCCGGCCGGCGCCTGGACGCGGACCACCGGGCGCACCCGAACCCGCACCGGCAGCGGGAGCGGCACCACCAGTGCCGGAACCGCCCGGCACACCGGCCCCGTTGGTCGAGCCGCCGCCCGGACTGCCCTTGGCCGGCCCGGACTTGCGGGGTGCGAACCAGTCGCTCGGCTTCTCGTCGGCGGCCGGGGCGGCCTCGGCGGGAGGCTCGACGGTGCCCGTGGACGTGGCGGCACCCTGTGCCGACGCCTCGGCGCCGTCCGTGCCGTTGCCGTCGGAGCCCTCGGCATCGGCGACGGTCTGGCGCACGACGACCGGCGGAATGGGCCGCGATCCGGGGATGTTGATCCGGATCCGGGTCGTCAGCGTGGTCTCGGTCTTGCGTTCCTCCGGCTGCGGGGCCGAACGGCCCGCGTCCGGACTGCCGTCGGAAGCCGTGGGCGTCCCGTACGGCGGCGTGCCCGAGGGGTATGCGGCTCCGCCGCGCCCGTTGGGCCCGGAGGACGGACTGTCAGTTTCACGACTCAAGGCAGGTTCTCCCGGTTGGCTCCGCCGCCCGCGTTACGACCTCTCTCGGGCGACTCGGCGGCGCGCACCACCATACTGGCCACTTCCGGCGTGTATCCCACGACCGTCGGGGAAACCATCACGGGACTCCCACGGACTATGTAAGGCGAAGTGGTACGTCACTTCCCAAGTCGGACCCCATCGCCGTCCGGTTGCCGCCCCTTGGCAAGCGTGGCGCAGATCACAGCAACGGCCATCCCGCCGAGCAGGAAAAGATAGGACCCGCTGCCCGCAGCGAAGACGAAGTCACCTTCCGGACGGCTGGCGGTGAGCAGGATGACCGCGACCATCCAGCCGCCGGCGGGCGCGACGGCCCCGGCCCGGCTGCCGGTGGCTCTCGCTCCGCCGAGGCAGAGCCCGGCCTCGGCGGCGAGGCCGAGCAGCAGCCCGCCCGGGAACCAGCCGGACTGCACCAGAGACCCGGCCACGCCGACCAGCGCGCCGAGCACGAGGAGCCCGAGGTAGGCGGCGGCCCGCCCCAAGGAGGGCCGCTGCAACGGCTGGGCCAGCGCGGAAGTCGTCCGGTCGCTCATGACGTCTCCTCGATACCGGCGAACAGGTCGGTCTCGCGGGCCCCCGTACCGGCCCGCTCCCCGCGCACCAACTCGTAGTACTCCGTGGTGAAAAGGGGCTGCGCGAGCTCGTTGGAGAGCAGGAAGTACGGCTCGGCGACCGTGATCTGCGTGGCATGGGCGCTCATGGCGGCGGCCTTGGCGGCGGCGTGCGCGATGCCGTCGATCTCGGCGGTGATCAGCTCGTCGTCCACCACACCGGGTACGTCGTCGACGACCGCGGACTTGGTGAGGGGGAGGCCGGGCAGATCGCGCTCCAGCTGCGCGAAGGCGCCCTCGGCGACGGAGCGAGGAACCCGGTTCCAGTAGACCTTGGCGATCGCGAAGCCCGCCTCGGCGGCCAGCTCGACCGCGCGCATCGCGACGCGGTGGGCCTGGATGTGGTCGGGGTGGCCGTAGCCGCCGTTCTCGTCGTAGGTGACGAGGACCTGCGGACGTACCTCGCGGATCACCTCGACCAGGTGGGCCGCGGCCTCGTCGATGTCGGCCTGCCAGAAGCAGGCGGGGTCGTCGTTGTCGGCGAGGCCCATCATCCCGGAGTCCTGGTAGCGGCCCGCGCCGCCGAGCTGCCGGAAGTCCTCGACGCCGAGCTCACGCATGGCCCCCGTGAGCTCACGCCGCCGGTACTCGCCGAGGTCGGCGCCGGTGAGCCGCCGCAACTCCGGCGGAATGACCTCGCCACGCTCACCGAGCGTGCAGGTGACCAGCGTCACCCGGGCACCCTCGGCCGCGTACCGGGCCATGGTCGCGCCGTTGTTGATCGACTCGTCGTCCGGGTGCGCGTGCACCAGCAGCAGACGACGGGCGGGCAGTTCCGTCATGACCCCACCCTAAAGGGCTGGTCAGAACTTGATGCTGCCGATCATGCCCGCGATGTTGGTCGTCAGCTCACTGATCGTCGGGGCCACCGTCGACGAAGCCAGGTAGAAGCCGAGCAGGACGCACACGACCGCATGCCCTCCCTTCAGTCCTGATTTCTTGATCAGAAGGAAGACGATGATCGCCAGCAGCACCACCGCCGAAATCGAGAGTGCCACGGCGGCTCACCTCCAAAGAACCCAGGGACGTGGGGGGTCGGACGGGGAACGGAACTATGGGGGCAGATAAATCCATACAAGAAGCCAGCAGGTTGATACCCACTATGCGCTAGTGATCATAACTATCCGTACGTGCGCATTGATCGGCGCACAGCCTCACAAGGGGGCGCACGGCCAATATGGTCGAGGCATGACGACCGAGCCTGACTCCTTCCCCCGTCGGCACGCCCGTACCCAGCGGTTCACACTCGGCGCGCCACGCGCGTTCACCGTGGCGCCCGACGGTTCCCGTGTCGTTTTCCTGCGTTCGGGCTCCGGCACGGACCGGGCCAACTCGCTGTGGGTGCTCGACCTCCCGGACGCCGGGGAGCGCGTCGCGGCGGACCCGCGCGCCCTCCTGGGCGGCGCCGAGGAGCACCTCTCGCCCGAGGAGCGGGCGCGGCGCGAGCGCAGCCGCGAGGGCGGTGCCGGCATCGTCGGCTACGCCACCGACTCCGCCGTCGAGTTGGCCTCTTTCGCCTTGTCAGGGCGGCTTTTCACGGCGGAGCTGCGGGCCGGCACGGCACGTGAGCTGCCCGCCCCGGGGCCGGTGATCGACCCGCGCCCGGCCCCTGACGGGCGGCACATCGCGTACGTCGCCCAGGGCGCACTGCGGGTCGTGGGCGCCGAGGGCGAGGGGGACAGGGCGCTGGTGGAACGCGAGTCGGAGCAGGTCACCTACGGTCTGGCGGAGTTCATCGCGGCCGAGGAGATGGGCCGCTCGCGGGGCTTTTGGTGGTCGCCGGAGTCGGACCGGCTGTTGGTGGCGCGGGTGGACGACACGCCGGTGCGGCGGTGGTGGATCTCCGATCCGGCCCACCCGGATCGTGAGCCACACCACGTGCCGTACCCGGCGGCGGGCACCGACAACGCGGACGTACGACTGTTCGTGATCGGTCTGGACGGGGCGCGCACGGAGGTCGTCTGGGACTGGGCGCGCTACCCGTATCTGGCGCATGTGCACTGGTCAGCGGCGGGTGCTCCACTGCTGCTCGTACAGTCGCGCGACCAGCGCAGTCAGCTGTACCTGGCCGTGGATCCTCAGACGGGCGCGACCCGGATGGTGCACGCGGACGAAGATCCAATTTGGCTGGATCTTTTTCCCGGAGTGCCGTCCTGGAGCCCCTCCGGACAGCTGGTGCGCATCGCCGACGAGGGGGGCGCACGGGTCCTCGCGGTCGGCGAACGGCCGCTGACGGGAGCCCAGTTGCATGTGCGCGCGGTGCTGGACGTCTCGGACGACGACGTGCTGATCTCGGCGTCGGCCGGCGAGGACGCCGAGTCCCCGGAGATCGGCGAGGTGCACGTCTACCGCGTCAACGAGCTCGGCCTGGAGCGCCTCTCGCAGGAGCCCGGCGTGCACTCGGCGGTGCGCGCGGGGGGCGTGACCGTGCTGGTGTCCGCCGCACTGGACCGGCCGGGAGCCCGGGTCCTGGTACTGCGCGACGGCAAGCCGGCGGCGAGTGTCACCTCGTACGCCGAAGATCCCGGTTTGTCCCCGCGCGTGACCCTCATCGAAGGGGGCGCACGACGAATCCCGTGCGCCGTGCTTATGCCTACTGACTACGACGGGGACACTCCCCTTCCCGTGCTCCTTGATCCGTACGGCGGTCCGCACGGCCAGCGGGTGGTCGCCGCGCACAATCCGCACCTGACCTCGCAGTGGTTCGCCGACCAGGGCTTCGCGGTGGTCGTCGCGGACGGCCGGGGCACTCCGGGCCGCTCCCCCGCCTGGGAGAAGGCGGTCAGGGACGACCTGGCGGAGGTGGTCCTGCAGGACCAGGTGGACGCGCTCCAGGCCCTCGCCGCCGACTTCCCGCTCGACCTGAGCCGGGTCGCGATCCGCGGCTGGTCCTTCGGCGGCTATCTGGCCGCGCTCGCGGCGCTGCGCCGCCCGGACGTCTTCCACGCGGCGGTGGTCGGCGCCCCGGTCACGGACCTGCGGCTGTACGACACCCACTACCAGGAGCGCTACCTGGGCCACCCGGACGAGCAACCGGAGGTCTACCGCCGCAACTCCCTGCTGGACGACGCGGGTCTGGTCGACGCCGTGGAGCCGCATCGCCCGATGATGATCATCCATGGCCTCGCGGACGACAACGTGGTGGTCGCCCATTCGCTGCGATTGTCTTCCGCCCTGCTCGCCGCGGGCCGCCCGCACGAGGTACTGCCGCTGTCCGGCGTGACGCACATGACCCCGCAGGAGACCGTCGCCGAGAACCTGCTGCGCCTCCAACTGGACTTCCTGAAGCGGTCCTTGGGGCTCACAGACTGAGGCCGGGTACGGCAACGGGCCGGAGCGACATGGCGCGCTCCGGCCCGTTTACGGCACCCGCACGGCCGTACGTTGTTCAGACTGACGCGTCCGTATATCGGGATCGGGTCAGCCGAGTTGCCTGCTTGTAAACGCAGTTGCTGCGCATTTGTACGACTATGACGTCCCCTCGGCGTGATCGTCCGCCGGCACCTCCCGTCGCCATCGCCCGGCTGCAGAGGCGAGGGACGCGGCACACAGGCCGTTCGGCCGCACTTCGACTCACCTGTACGGATGCGACAGGCACCGAACGGCTCGCCGGCTGGGTCGGCACCACCTCCGGGCGCCTGGCGCGCACGGCAGGGATCGCTGTCGCGACGGAGCCGTCAGTCCCCCACCTGGGGCCCTTCACCGGTCTGGACCTCTGGGGGTGACGGTCGTATCAACTTGTTATTTCCGCAGGCCACAAGGGGTGCAGGCGCCATTGACGGGCCCGGATCGCCGCTGATAGACACACTCATCGACCCAGCTGACGTCCCGTGGTCCAGCCCGATCAGTCACTCCGGCAAACCGTCCCTGTGCGAGCGATGACGCGAGGTCACGTTCTATGAAGCGACACGATCAGCACGGCACCGGGCACCCGCGCCCGAACAGACTCCGGCCCCGCACCGCCCGCCTCGTCGCCGCCCTCCTCACCCTGTCGGCCGCCCTCGCGACCCCGCTCGCCCCGGCGCCCCGGCAGGCCGCGGCCGCGGAGGGCGACAGCGTCCTGACCGTCGCGGTCGCGCAGAGCGTGGACTCGCTGAGCCCCTTCCTGGCGCAACGGCTGGTCAGCACCAGCATCCACCGGCTGATGTACGAGTACCTGACGAATTACGACCCGGGGGACGCCCATGCCGTCCCGGGCCTGGCCACCAAGTGGGAGTCGTCGCCGGACAAGCTGACCTGGACCTACACGATCCGCCCGGACTCCAAGTGGTCGGACGGGCAGCAGGCCACCGCCGAGGACGCGGCCTGGACCTTCGACAAGATGATGACCGACGAGGGCGCCGCCACCACCAACGGCAGCTTCGTCGCCAACTTCAAGAAGGTCACCGCCCCCACCCCCACCCGGCTGGTCATCGAGCTGAAGAAGCCGCAGGCCACGATGACCGCCCTCGACGTGCCGATCGTCCCGAAGCACGTCTGGGAGAAGGTGGACGACTTCTCGAAGTTCAACAACGACAAGAGCTTCCCCGTCGTCGGGAACGGCCCCTTCGTCCTCACCGGCTACAAGGCCGACAGCTACGTACGCCTCAGGGCCAACAAGGACTTCTGGCGCGGGGCACCCAAGTTCGACGAGCTGGTCTTCCGCTACTACAAGGACCAGGACGCCGCCGTGGCCGCCCTGCGCAAGGGCGAGGTCTCCTTCGTCGCGGGCTCCCCGTCGCTGACCCCCGCTCAGGCGGCCTCCCTCAAGAACGAGAAGAACATCCACGTCAACGACGCCCCCGGCCGCCGCTTCTACGCCCTCGCCACCAACCCGGGCGCCCAGGCGAAGAACGGCCGGAAGTTCGGCGACGGCGACCCCTCCCTGCTGGACGAACGGGTGCGGCACGCCCTCTTCATGGCGGTCGACCGCGAGACCATCATCGACAAGGTGTTCCAGGGTCATGCCGTCGAGGGCGAGGGATACATCCCGCCGCGCTTCCCGCAGTACGTCTGGAAGCCCTCGGCGAGCCAGGAACTCGCCTACGACCCCGCGAAGGCGGCCCGGCTCCTCGACGAGGCCGGCTACAGGAAGAACAGCGCGGGCAAGCGCCTCGGCAAGGACGGCAAGCCCCTCACGTACCGCGTCCTGTGCCACGCGACCGACCCGAACGACAAGGCGGTCGGCCAGTACCTCGAGGAGTGGTGGGGCAAGCTCGGCATCGGCGTCACACTCGACTGCCTGGACAACGTGACCGACCCATGGCTCGCGGGCACCTACGACCTCGCCTTCGACGGCTGGTCCGTCAACCCCGACCCGGACTTCGTCCTGTCGATCCACACCTGCGCGGCCCTGCCCGCCACCCCGAAGGACACCGGCGCCACCGACAACTTCATCTGCGACAAGCGGTACGACGACCTGTACGCGCGTCAGCTCGCCGAGTACGACTCCGCCGAACGGGCCACGATCGTCAAGCAGATGGAGTCGCGGCTGTACGACCTGGGGTACATGAACGTCATGGCGTACCCGAACGCCGTCGAGGCCTATCGGACCGACCAGATCAAGTCGGTCCGGACGATGCCGAGCGCGGCGGGCAACATCTATGGCCAGGACGGCTACTGGAGCTGGTGGTCGGCGGTCCCGGCGGCCTCGGACGGCTCCTCCGACGACTCCGGCTCAACCGGGATCATCATCGGAGGAGTGGTGGCCGCCGTGCTCCTGGTGGGGGCCGGGGCGTTCTTCACGATGCGCCGCCGGGCCACCGCCGACGACCGTGAGTAGCGCCCAGAAGACCGCCGCCGCGGCCCTCGCCGCACCGACGGTCCGCACCCCACGGGCGCGCACCACCACCGCGTATCTGCGCTACGGCGCCGGCAAGGTGGGCGGCGCCGCCGTCTCCCTGCTCGCCGTGCTCGTCACCGGTTTCTTCCTGTTCCGGCTGATCCCGGGCGACCCGGTGCGGACGATGACCGGCGGCCGCCCGGTGTCCGCCGAGCAACTTGCCGCATACCGGAAGGAGTTCGGGCTCGACCTGCCGCTGTGGCAGCAGTTCACCGACTACTGCGGCAAGGCGCTCACCGGCGACCTCGGCACGTCGTACCAGTTCCGGGCCCCGGTCATCGACAAGATCACCGAGGCGCTGCCCAACACGCTGGTGCTGACCGGCACGGCCTTCGTCCTGTACACCGGCCTCGGCATCTTCCTCGGCACCCGCGCGGCCTGGCGCAACGGCCGGGTCGGGGACCGGCTGAACACCGGCCTGGCGCTGACCCTCTACTCCGTCCCGTCGTTCTGGCTGGGGCTGTTGCTCATCATCGTGTTCTCCGTCGGGATCGGCCCGGTCCCCGGGCTCTTCCCGACCGGCGGCATGGAGTCGGGCGGCGAGGAGGGACTCGCGTACGTCCTCGACGTGGCCCACCATCTGATCCTGCCCGTGGTCACGCTGGTCGCGGTGGAGTACGGGCAGACGCTGCTGGTCACGCGCTCGGCGCTGCTCGACGAGATGGGCAGCGACTATCTGACCACCGCGCGCGCCAAGGGGCTGAGGGACGACCTGGTCCGGCGCCGGCACGCCGTGCCGAACGCGCTGCTGCCGACGGTGACGCTGGTCTTCGTCAACCTCGGGCGGACCGTCGCGGGGGTGATCCTGGTGGAGACCGTCTTCTCCTGGCCGGGCCTGGGCGGACTGTTCTACCAGGCCCTGAGCGTGCCGGACCTGCCGCTGGTCCAGGGCCTGTTCCTCTTCTTCGCCGCGACGGTGATCATCATGAACACGCTGGCCGACCTGGTCTATCCGCTGCTCGACCCCCGGGTGGGCCGATGACGACCGACACCCGGGTCGCTGAAGGCCCGCGCCGGCTCGCCTGGCAACGCCGCCGGCACTCCGCCGTGCGGTTCTGGGCGCAGTACCGCACCCACCGTGCCGGCCTGGTGGGCCTGGCCGCGCTCACCCTGTTCGCGCTCGCCGCGCTGACCGCGCCGCTGACCATCGGCTCCCACGTGGCCGACGTGACCAGCGCACCGGGCCTGCCGATGGAGAGCCCGAGCGGCGAGTTCCCGCTGGGCACCGACCGGTTCGGGCGCGATCTGCTCGGTCTGCTGGTGTGGGGCTCGCGGGTCTCGCTCCTCGTCGGGCTGCTGGCGGCCGTGCTGTCGGTGGCGATCGGCACGCTGGTGGGCGTCACGGCCGGGCACTTCAAGGGCGCGTACGCGACCGTGCTGATGCGGGTCACCGACTGGTTCCTGGTGATGCCGACTTTGGTGCTCGCCATCGCGCTGGCCACCGTGATGTCCCGTTCGCTGGGCACGGTGATCCTGGCGATCGGCGTGACCTCGTGGCCGACGACGGCCCGGCTGGTGCGGGCGCAGACGCTGGCGGTGGAGTCACGGCCGTACATCGAACGCGCGAAGGCGCTCGGCGGCGGCCACTGGCACGTCATGTCCCGGCACGTACTGCCCAACGTGATGCCGCTGGTGCTGGCACAGGCGACGCTGATGGTGTCCTCCGCGATCCTCGCCGAGGCCACGCTGGCCTTCCTCGGGCTCGGCGATCCGACGGTGGTGTCGTGGGGCGGGCTGCTCCAGGAGGCGCGGGAGGCGGGTGCGGTGAGTTCCGGCGACTGGTGGTACCTGGTGCCGCCCGGGATCGCGATCGCCGCGGTCGCGCTGGCGTTCACGCTGTGCGGGCGCGCGGTGGAGTCGGTGCTCAACCCCCGGCTGGGGGTGGAGCGTTGACGCTGCTGGAGGTCAGGAACCTCGACGTCACCTACCCGGGCGGGGCCGCCGCCGTGCGGGGCGTGAACCTGTCTTTGGAGGCCGGGCAGAAGCTCGGTGTCGCGGGCGAGTCCGGCTGCGGGAAGTCCACGCTGGCCCTCGCGCTGCTCAGGCTCCTGCCCGCCGGCACCCGGGTCGGCGGTGAGGTGCTGCTGGACGGCGAGGACGTGCTGTCGATGCGGTGGGGGCGGGTACGGGCGGTCCGCTGGGCGGGCGCGTCGATCGTCTCCCAGGGGGCGATGCACTCGCTCAACCCCGTGCACCGCGTCGGCGACCAGATCGCCGAGCCGATCCTGCTGCACCGCAGGGCCACACCGGCGGCGGCGAAGAAGCAGGCCGGGGAGCTCCTGGAGCAGGTGGGCCTGCCGGCGGCGCGGGCGTCGGCGTATCCGCACGAGCTCTCCGGCGGTCAGCGCCAGCGCGTCATGATCGCCATGGCGCTGGCCTGCTCGCCCCGGCTGGTCGTCGCCGACGAGCCGACCACCGCCCTGGACGTGATGATCCAGGCGCAGATCCTGCGGCTGATCGAGCAACTCGTCGCCGAGCAGGACCTGGGCCTGATCATGATCAGCCACGATCTGGCGGTCCTCGCCGACACCTGCGACCGCCTCGCGGTGATGTACGCGGGCCGGGTGGTCGAGGAGGGGCCCGCCCGGGAGGTCCACGAGGACGCCCGGCACCCCTACGCCAAGGCCCTGTCGGCCGCGTTCCCGCGCATCGGCGACCCCGCCTCCCGGTTCGCCCCGCGCGGCCTGGCCGGTGATCCGCCGGACCCGGCCGCCCTGCCCTCCGGCTGCACCTTCCACCCTCGCTGCCCGGTCGCGCTGGACTCGTGCGCGGCGGACGACCCGGAGCTGCGGGATGCGGGGCCGGGACGGAGGGCGGCCTGCGTGCACGTGGGAGCGACGGTGCCCGGTCCGGCCACGGCGACTGAGGACGCGAGGAGCGGCACATGACCGACGCACCGGAAGCACCCGCACCGCCCCTCCTGAGCGCCCAGGAACCGCGGAAGGCCGAGCCCGGCCGACGAACAGCCCGCGTGCACGCGCCGACGCCGGAGCCTGCCGCGGCGGCCGAGGACGCGAGGAGCGGCACATGACCGAGCAGCACGCGCCCCTGTTGAGCGCGGAGGAACTGCACGTCACCTACCCCGGCCGGCACGGCGGTCCGCCCGCCCGGGCGGTGGACGGCGTCGAACTCGACATCAGTACCGGGGAGATCGTGGCCCTGGTCGGCGAGTCCGGCTGCGGCAAGACGACACTGGCCCGGGCGCTGCTGGGTCTGGTACGGCCGACGAAGGGACGCGTCAGCTTCGGCGGGCAGCCGCTGGAGTACTCCTCGCGGGCCCTGAAGGCGTACCGCAGACGCGTCCAGCTGGTCCTCCAGGACCCGACCGGATCGCTGAACCCCCGGCACACGGTGTACGACGCGGTGGCCGAGGGACTGCGGATCCACGGGTACGGCGGCGACGAGCGGGCGGCGGTGGCCTCAGCCCTGTCCCGGGCGGGCCTGAGGCCCCCCGAGCGCTTCTTCCTGCGCTATCCGCACGAGCTGTCCGGCGGCCAGCGCCAACGCGTCGTCATCGCGGGGGCGTTGGTCCTGGAGCCCGAACTCCTCGTCGCCGACGAGCCGGTGGCCTCGCTGGACGCCTCGGTGCGGGGCGAGATCCTTTCCCTGCTGCTGCGCCTGCGCGCCGAACTGGGCCTGTCGGCGCTGGTGGTGACCCATGACCTGGGCCTGGCCTGGAACATCGCCGACCGGGTCGCGGTGATGTACCTGGGCCGGATCGTGGAGACGGGCGCCGTCGAGGAGATCCTGACGGCGCCTCGGCACCCGTACACCCAGGCCCTGTTGTCGGTCCTGCCGGAGGCGCCGGGCGACCCGGTGGTCCTCGCCGGTGAGCCGCCCGACCCCTCCCGCATCCCCTCCGGCTGCCGCTTTCACGCCCGGTGCCAGGTCCTGGCGAGCGGGAAGGCGGAACGGGCGGGGGTCGCGGGAGCGTGCCGGACCGAGGATCCAGAAGTCCTGGGCGGGGGCGGGGAGGCGCAGGTGGCGTGTCACTGGGCGCGGGCGCGGATCACGGCGTGACGTGCGCCCGGGGCACGAACGCCGGTTCCCGGCATCCTGGGTGAGGGTGCCGGGAACCAGTACGGTGAGAGCGCGTCAGGCCGCGTGCACGACGTCCTTCTCCTCGGCGAAGTGGCACGCCGACTCGTGTGCCACCGGGGAGTCCACGTCCTTGAAGCGCTCGGGGATCGCCAGCAGCGGCGTCTCCTCGGCGCACTTGTCCTGGGCCTTCCAGCAGCGGGTGCGGAAGCGGCACCCGGACGGCGGGTTGGCCGGGGACGGGACGTCACCGGTGAGGATGATCCGCTCGCGGCCCTCGCGGGCCTCCGGGTCCGGCACCGGGACGGCCGACAGCAGCGCCTGAGTGTAGGGGTGTGTCGGGTGCTCGTAGATCTGCTCGTCCGAGCCGATCTCGGCGATCTTGCCGAGGTACATGACCCCGACGCGGTCCGAGATGTGCCGGACGATCGACAGGTCGTGCGCGATGAAGATGTACGACAGGTTGAACTCGTCCTGCAGTCGCTCCATCAGGTTGATGACCTGCGCCTGGACGGACACGTCCAGCGCGGACACCGGCTCGTCGCAGATGATGACCTCGGGGTTGAGCGCCAGGCCGCGCGCGATGCCGATGCGCTGCCGCTGACCGCCGGAGAACTGGTGCGGATACCGGTTGATGTACTCGGGGTTCAGACCGACGACGTCCAGCAGCTCCTGCACCTTGCGGCGCCGGTCGCCCTTCGGAGCCACCTCGGGGTGGATGTCGAAGGGCTCGCCGATGATGTCGCCCACCGTCATCCGCGGGTTGAGCGAGGTGTACGGGTCCTGGAAGATCATCTGGATGTTCCGGCGGACGGCCTTGAGTGCCTTGCCGGAGAGCCTGGTGATGTCCTGGCCCTTGTAGAAGACCTCGCCGGCCGTCGCCCGCTCCAGGTTCATCAGGAGCTTGGCCACCGTCGACTTGCCACAGCCGGACTCGCCCACGATGCCCAGGGTCTCGCCCTGGTACAGGTCGAAGGAGACGCCGTCGACCGCCTTCACGGCACCGACCTGACGCTTGATGACGATCCCCTGGGTCAGGGGGAAGTGCTTGACGAGGTTGCGCACCTGCAGGATCGGCTCGCCCCGCTCCACGGGTGCGTCGAGGGCGGCGACCGCCTCTTCCTCCGTGTCGACGTCGACGGTCTCCACGTCGGAGACGTTCGGCGTCGCGTCCGCAGGCTCGTCGGCCTTGATGAGCTCAGCCATGGATCGTCTCCTTCCAGAAGTGGCACGCACTGGCGCGGCCGGGCAGTTCCGTGCCGTCCGGCTCGGTCACCGGGACCAGCAGCGGACGATCCGTGCGGCAGAGGTCCTGGGCCTTCTCGCAGCGCGGGTTGAAGGCACAACCGCTGGGCACCTTCAGCAGGTTGGGCGGCAGCCCCTTGATCGCGTAGAGGTCCTGGCCCTTCTGGTCCAGGCGCGGGATCGAGTCGAGCAGACCACGGGTGTACGGGTGGGCGGGGCGCTTGTACAACTCGTGCACCGGCGCCGTCTCCACGATCCGGCCCGCGTACATGACCGCGATCTTGTCGGCGACGTCCGCGACGACGCCCAGGTCGTGGGTGATGAGGATGAGACCCATCTGATACTCGCGCTGCAGTTCCGCGAGCAGGTCCATCACCTGGGCCTGGACCGTCACGTCGAGGGCCGTGGTCGGCTCGTCGGCGATGATCAGGTCCGGCTCCAGGGCGAGCGCCATCGCGATCATGATGCGCTGGCGCATACCGCCGGAGAACTGGTGCGGGTAGTCGTTCACCCGGGCCGCGGCAGCCGGGATCTTCACCCGGTCCATCAGTTCGATGGACTTGGCCTTGGCCGCCTTGCGGGACAGGCCCCGGTGAACGCGGAACATCTCGCCCAGCTGGAATCCCACGCTGAGCACGGGGTTGAGCGAGGACAGCGCGTCCTGGAAGATCATGGCGATCCGGGCGCCGCGCAGCTTGCGCCGCTCATCGGCGGACATGACGAGCATGTCCTGACCGTAGAAGCGGATCTCCCCCTTGGGGATGCGGGCGGGCGGCATGTCGAGGATGCCCATGATCGCCTGCGCGGTCACGGACTTGCCGGAACCGGACTCGCCGAGCACGGCGAGGGTCTCTCCGGAGTTCACGGAGTAGTTCACGCCGTTGACGGCGCGGACCACACCCTCACGGGTCTGGAACTCGACGTGCAGATCTCGCACTTCGAGGAGTGGACCGGTTCCCTCGCGGTCGCCGGGACGCGGAGCCGGAATGGCGTCCGTCGGTTCGATGATGGTCACGTACGCCTCCCTCAGCGCATCTTGGGGTCGAAGGCGTCGCGGACGACGTCGCCGAGCATGATGAACGCCAGCACGGTGATGCTCAGGGCGCCGGCCGGGAACAGCAGCGCATGCGGCGACGTCAGGAACCGGTCCTGGGCGTCACTGATCATCACACCCCAGGAGATGTTGGGGTACTGGATGCCGATGCCCAGGTAGGACAGGGCCGCCTCGGCAGCGATGTAGACACCGAGGTTCATGGTGGTGATGACGATCACCGGGGCGAGCGTGTTGGGCAGGATGTGCCGGAACGCGATCCGCCACGAGTCCGCACCCAGCGCCCGGGCCGCCATCACGTAGTCGTTGTACTTGTTGGAGATGACCTCGCCGCGCATGATCCGGAAGACCTGCGGCCAGCCGAGGATCGCCATGATGAACGACACCGACCACACGTCGCCGCCGCCCCAGATCGACATGATCAGCAGACCGCCGACGATCAGCGGCAGGGCCGAGAAGACTTCGGTGAAACGGGACAGCACCGCGTCGATCCACCCGCCGACCAGGCCGGCCAGCATGCCCAGCAGACCGCCGATCAGAGTGGTGGCCACGGTCGTCACCACACCGACGACGATCGAGTTGCGGGTGGCGTACACCGTCCGCGTGTAGATGTCGCAACCCTGCACGTCGTAGCCGAACAGATGCTCGGAGGACGGTCCGTTCATGGAGTTCTGCAGCTGGCAGAAGCCGCCCGAGAACGGGGAGCGTGCCGTGAACAGGCTCGGCGCGATCGCCAGCGCGAGCAGGCAGACGATGATGAAGCCGGTCACGATGAACAGGGGCCGCTTGCGCAGGTCCGCCCAGCCGTCCTTGAGCAGGCTCGCCTGACGGGCCGCCGCCTTCTCCTCGGCCTCGATCTCCTTCACGAGGGAGGCCTCGTCGGTGGTGGGCCTCTCTATCGTCTTCTCACTCATAGCGAATCCTCGGGTCGAGCACGGCGTACATCAGGTCTACCAGGAGGTTGGCGGCCAGATAGATCAGCACCAGCAGAGTCACCAGGCCGACGACGACCGGCCGCTCACGCAGATAGACGGACTGGGCCAGCTGCTGACCGATGCCGGGCATGTTGAACACCCGCTCGGTGATGATGGCCCCGCCCATGAGAGCGCCGAGGTCGAAGCCCAGGAAGGTGACCACCGGGATCAGGGAGTTGCGCATCGCGTGCACGCCGATGACCCGCCGCGTCGGCAGCCCCTTGGCGATCGCCGTACGGACGTAGTCGGCGCGTACCGACTCCGTCATGCTCGTCCGCACCAGGCGCGCGATGTAGGCCATCGAGGTCGACGCGAGCACGATGGCCGGAAGGATGTAACTCTGCGGCCAGCCCTTCTCGATGCCCGCGACCGGCGTGATCTTCAGCTTCACGCCGAACTCCAGCTGGAACACGCTACCGAGTACGAAGACCGGGATCGAGATCAGGACGAGGGTCGAGATCAGCACGACGTTGTCGAGGAACTTGCCCTTCTTCAGGGCGGAGAAGATGCCCGCGACGATGCCGATCACGGCCTCGATGCCGAACGCGGTCAACCCCAGTTTCAGGGTGATGGGGAATCGCTCGGAGACGATCTCGGAGATGGCACGCCCGTTGTACGTCTCACCGAGGTCACCGGTGAAGACGCCGCTGATGTAGTGCCAGTACTGCTGGTACAGCGGCTCGTTGAGGTGGTAGTGGTCGCGGAGGATCGCTGCGATGTTCGGGTCTGCGCGCTTCTCGCCGGCCAGTGCCTGGATCGGGTCGCCGGGCAGAGCGAAGACCAGACAGAAGATGATGAACGTGACGCCTATCACCACAGGGATCACCTGCAGAAGACGGCGCACGATATATCGGCCCATGGGTACTCCAGAGGGAGGTGCTCGGCCCGACCGCGGCCGGAGGGGTGGCGGCGGTCGGACGGAAGACGCAGCAGGAGTGAGCAGGGAAGGCTCTTCCTCCCCTGCTCACCCCGTGCCGCTGTGTCAGGACTGCTCAGAACCTGTTCAGCTCAGCTTGACCGTGTCCCACAGGATCTGGTGGCCGGCGATCTTCAGCGACTTGACCTTGTCGCTGAAGCCGGTGTTGAGCGTGTAGAAGTACACCGGGATGTACGGCATGTCCTTGAGGAGCACGTCGTCGGCCTGCTGGTACTTCTTGACGGCCTCTTCGTGCGTGGCGGCCTGGTCACCCTCGACGAGGAACTTCTCGAAGTCCTCGCTCACGTAGCCCGCGTAGTTGGAGCCGTTGGTGATGGCTTCCTTCGAGAAGATCGGACGGAGGTAGTTCTCCATGTCCGGGTAGTCCATGTTCCAGCCCATGCGGAACGCGCCCTTGTACTTCTTGGCGTCCAGGTCGTTGAGGATCGTCTGGAACTGCTCGAACGGCTTGGCCGTCACCTTGATGCCCAGGTTCTGCTGGATCTGGTTGGCCACCGCCTCGACCCACGCCTTGTGGTCACCGTCCGCGTTGTAGCCGATCTCCAGCGTGTTGTTCGGCAGGCCGCCGCTCTTCTTGTAGAGCTCCTTGGCCTTGGCCGGGTCGAGGGTGCACGCGGCGCAGGCGCCCTTGCGGTAGCCGTCGATGATGGGGCTGATGAAGTCGTCCGCAGGCGTACGAGCGCCGAGGAAGATCTTCGAGGCGATCGTCTTCCGGTCGATCGCCATGGAGATGGCGTTGCGCAGGTCCGCGTTCTGGAACGCCTTGTTGTACTTGATCGGGAAGCCGATGTAGCCGACGCCGGAGTCGGCCTCGTCGATGTAACGGTTCGGCAGGTCCTTGTGGTACGTCGGCAGACCCGAGGTGGGGATGACGAGCTGGACGTCGAGGTTGCCGGCGACGAGGTCCTTGTACGCCGTGTCCAGGTTCGAGTAGATCTTGAAGTTGACGCCCTTGACCTCGACCTTCGAGGCGTCCGGGTACTTGTCGTACTTCGTGACGTCGATCTCTTCGTTGTGCTTGAACTTGCCCTTCATCTCGAAGGGGCCGTTGCCGATGGGGGCCTCGCCGAAGCCCTTCGGGTCCTTGAAGAAGGCCTTGGGCAGCGGGACGAAAGCGGTGAAGGACAGCTGCGACGGGAACGCCGAGAACGCCCCGGTCAGGGTCACCTGGAGGGTGTCGTCGCCAACGGCCTTCAGACCCGACATCTTGTCCGTCGTGGGCTTCTTGCCCTCGCCCGGGTTCAGGTCGCTGTAGCCCTGTATGTGACTGAACAGCGGGTTGGTCTGCTGGGCGTTGGTCTGGTTCGCGCCGTAGTTCCAGGCGTCGATGAAGGACTGGGCGGTGACCTTCTCCCCGTTGTGGAAGGTGTAGCCCGGCTTCAGTTTGATCGTCCAGACCTTGTTGTCCTTGGACTCGATCGACTGCGCCATGGCGTTGACGATCTTGTTGTCGGCGTCAAGCTTGGTCAGACCCGTGAAGAGGGCGTTGATGACCTGGCCGCCCTCGGTCTCGTACGTGTTGGAGGGGACCAGGCCGTTCTGCGGTTCACCGATCTCCACCGACAGGACGCCGTTGCCCTTGCCCTTGCCCGAGCTGCCGTCGTCCCCGCCGCCACCACAAGCCGTCGCACCGAGTGCCACAACCGCGGCTATGGCCACCCACTTGGCGCTCTTGGCACCGCGCATGGGTTCCTCCTCATGAGTCCATTGGTTCACCGCAAGGGGGAGCACATGACACACCACCGCCACCTTCAGGTGCCGGAAAAGTCAGATGTCCCCACGCTCGTGAGTCGGCGCCGCCTGCAGCGCGTGACCCGTTGATCCGAGCTCTACGCGCCTAACTATCTGCCATGCGCCATGGCCGAACCACACCCCTAAGGTCTCGGTTCGATCACACCTGGCGCATACTTCTTCCAAAATCCGGACAAACAGTTTGCCGAAAGATCCCTGCGAAACGGACTTGTTACACATCTATCGGTGGCGAGCGTCCGAATTCCGGACGCGGCGAAGCGAAAAATGAGTTGCGCGTAACGTGGCCCCTGTGCGGGGATCGGCGCCATCTGGCGCACCGTCAACACGCTGCGTAGCCGGGCCGTTCGGTGGTCGAGGGCCAACACGCCCTCGACGGCACAGCGACTGCACAGGCTCAGGTCCACTACGGGCAGCCGAGCCGTTCGGGCAGCAGCGTAGTGCGGGCGAGGCACCCCGGAGGGCCTGCCCGGCCAATTCGAGGGTTTTCCCTACATCCCTCTTTACCGTCTTCTTAACCGTCTTCTGACTGCTTCTGACTGTCTTTCGGCTCCTACGACGACACCGGGCACCCCCGCCGGCAAGGCGGGAGTGCCCGGTGAGTGGCCGAAAGGCCAGGCGTCAGCCGTGCTTGGCGCGGCTCGCGGTGCGACCGCGCTCCTTCTGGTCGAGGACGACCTTGCGGATGCGCACGGCCTCCGGGGTCACCTCGACGCACTCGTCGTCGCGGCAGAACTCGAGGGACTGCTCCAGGGAGAGCTTGCGCGGCGGGACGATCGCCTCGAACGAGTCGGCGGCGGCGGAGCGCATGTTGGTGAGCTTCTTCTCCTTGGTGATGTTCACGTCCATGTCGTCGGCGCGGGAGTTCTCGCCGACGATCATGCCCTCGTACACCTCGGTGCCGGGGTCGGTGAACAGAACGCCGCGCTCCTGGAGGTTCGTCATCGCGAAGGCGGTGACGGCACCCGCGCGGTCGGCGACCAGCGAACCGTTGTTACGGGTCGTCAGGGGGCCGAACCACGGCTCGTGGCCCTCGTGGATGGAGTGGGCGATGCCCGTGCCGCGCGTGCCGGTCAGGAACTCGGTCCGGAAGCCGATGAGGCCGCGGGAGGGGACGACGAACTCCAGGCGGACCCAGCCCGAGCCGTGGTTCGACATGTTGTCCATGCGGCCCTTGCGGACGCCCATGAGCTGCGTGACCGCGCCCATGTGCTCCTCGGGCACGTCGATCGTCATGCGCTCGACCGGCTCGTGGACCTTGCCGTCGATCTCCTGGGTGACCACCTGGGGCTTGCCGATGGTCAGCTCGAAGCCCTCGCGGCGCATCTGCTCGACCAGGATGGCGAGCGCCAGCTCACCACGGCCCTGGACCTCCCACGCGTCCGGACGCTCGGTGTCGAGCACGCGGAGCGAGACGTTACCGACCAGCTCGCGGTCCAGACGGTCCTTGACCTGACGGGCGGTGACCTTGCGGTCCTTGACCGCGGCCTTCGCGGAGGCGCCCTTGCCGGTGCCGCCGCGGCCGACCAGCGGCGAGGTGTTCGTACCGATGGTCATCGAGATCGCCGGCTCGTCGACCGTGATGAGCGGCAGCGCGATCGGGTTCTCGGGGTCGGCGAGCGTCTCGCCGATCATGATGTCCGGGATACCGGCGACCGCACAGATGTCACCGGGGCCCGCCTTCTCGGCGGGCTTACGGGTGAGCGCCTCGGTCATCAGCAGCTCGGTGATGCGCACGTTGGACATCGTGCCGTCGCGCTTGATCCACGTGACGGTCTGGCCCTTGCGCAGCTCGCCCTGCTCGACGCGGAGCAGCGCGATACGGCCGAGGAAGTTGTCCGCGTCCAGGTTGGTAACGTGCGCCTGGAGCGGGGCCTCCTCGTCGTACTCGGGGGCCGGGACGTGGGACAGGATCGTGGAGAAGAACGGCTCCAGGCTGTCGCTGTCGGCCGGGACGGTGCCGTCCTCCGGCTTGGTGAGCGACGCCACACCGTCACGCGCACACGCGTAGACGATGGGGAACTCGATCTGCTCCTCGTCGGCGTCCAGGTCCAGGAAGAGGTCGTAGGTCTCGTTGACGACCTCGTCGATCCGGGAGTCCGCGCGGTCGGTCTTGTTGATGCACAGGATGACCGGCAGGCGCTGCTGCAGCGCCTTGCGCAGCACGAAGCGGGTCTGCGGCAGCGGGCCCTCGGAGGCGTCGACCAGCAGCACCACCGCGTCGACCATCGACAGGCCGCGCTCCACCTCGCCACCGAAGTCGGCGTGGCCGGGGGTGTCGATGATGTTGATGGTGATGACATCGCTGCCATCCTTCGGGTGGTACTTGACCGCCGTGTTCTTGGCCAGGATCGTGATGCCCTTCTCACGCTCCAGGTCGTTCGAGTCCATCATGCGGTCGTCGAGCGACTCGGCGGCGTGCGCGGCGAAGGCACCGGCCTGCTTGAGCATGGCGTCGACGAGGGTCGTCTTCCCGTGGTCGACATGGGCGACGATGGCGACGTTACGAATGTCGTGGCGCGTGGCCATATTGCGGCGTACTCCCGGAGTGTGAGGATGGCCTGCGCGTACGTCTGTGTTACGCGGACCCTGCCGGGCTGAACATGCCACGGCCTTACCCCATGGTACGGGGCCGCCGCCGTTGGGGCTGCCCGGGCCGTGACCGGAGGCGGCGGGGGGGAGCTCAGGCCCGCTTCGTGGCCGCGCTTCCCGCCACGCAGGAGCCGCGGGCCGCCTGGAGGGCGAGGGGGTCCTTGCCCACGGACTCGTCGCAGTTCAGGAGGCCATTCAGATCTACCGTGCAGGTGCGGGCATGCCCCGTGGTGGTGCGGCCGCCGGGGCAGGCGTAGCGGAAGTCCCCCGTGACCTCGCGCACACCGGCGTACGTCACGAACGCACCGGAGCCGTCGACCCGGGAGAAGCCGGACTCCCGGCCGGGCGCCTTGGCCTTCGGGTCGGCGAAGACGTACGTCGTTCCGCTGTCGTCCTTCGCCAGGGCCGGGGCGTCGGAGTCGATCTCGCCGATCTTCTTGCCCAGCGAGTACAGGACCTCCGCCGCGGACACGGAGGGTCCCTCGGTCTTCACGGACGGGCCCGGCGTGTACACCCGCCGGATCCGGTGCGTCAGCCTGCCGCCGCCGCCCTCTGAGATGCCCTGCACCTCGGACACCCCGGTCAGCCGGTCCGTCTTCGCGACGCCGGACCAGGTGAAGGTGCCGCCCGTGCAGGCCCGGACCACGGTCTTGTCGGTCCCGCCGACGCTCTTGTCGTCGCCGTTGTCCCCACCACCGGTGCAGGCCGCGGCCCCCGCTGTCAGTACCGCCGCGGCCAGTCCCGCAGCCCAGATCCGTCGTGTCGTGCCCCGCATGCGCGGGCTCCGTCCCCCGTGTACGAAGCGCCCGGCGCCCGCACCATGATCGCTGTCGAGCTCATGGTGCGGGCGCCGGGTGGGGGCGGCAAGCGATTTGAGGGATCCCTGAGCCGGCACCGCTCAGCGGTCAAACGACGTGCCCGCCGCCGGTTTCGTGCCCTGCTTCAGGTAGCCCATGTCCTCGTAGACCGGGGTCTGGAAGCCGAAGGCACCGGCGTTGACCAGGTTCTTCCGTACGACCGTGAGCTGGGGGCGCTGGTAGAGGGGGATGGAACCGGCGGCCGCCCAGATACGGGCGTCGGCCTTGCGGAGAAGGCCGCGGTTCTCGTTCTCGTCGAGGGTGGTGACGGCCTGGTCGAAGAGCTGGTCGACCTGGTCGGTGCCGACGCGGGTGTAGTTCTGCTCGACGTTCAGGGAACCGTCGGCGGCCGGCACCGGCTTGGCGAAGATCGGGCGAGCGTCGGTCGCGGGGAAGGCGGAGGTGGGCCAGGAGTAGAGGGCGAGGTCGTACTGGCCGGACGCGATGTGGTCCTTGAAGTAGCTCTCGTCGGCGACCTTCGAGATCTCGGTGCGGATGCCGACCTTCCGAAGCATGCGGCTGATCCGGTCGGCGACCGTGCGGAGCGTCTGAGAGCCCGTTCCCGAGGGGAGCACGAAGCGGAGGGTGAGCGGCTTGCCGTCCTTCGCCAGTGCGCCGGCCGCGGCACCCGCGGGGGCGGCGGTGCCCAGGGGGGCGTAGGCGCCGGGCGCGCCGCCCTGTTTCAGCTTGTTCTCGTACTGCTTGCCGTCCTGGGCGAGGTGCTTGCCGCCACTCTCCTCGCTCTTGTCCGTCCGGCTCTGCGAGTGCTTCTCCTTCTCCCGGTCGGTCTCGTGGGGAGCCTTGTCGTCCTCGCCGACGATGTACGTCCCGTCGTCGCCCTCCGCCGACTCCGGCACGCCCTTCCCGGACTTCTCGGCCTTCTCTCCCTTGGCGCCTGCCGCCTTCTCCCCCTCTTTCTTCTTCTCCTCCTTGACCGGCCCGCCGGGCACCCAGCCGGCGTCCGCGAGCAGCGCACGCGCCTTGGCGGTGTCCTGTCCGCCGAGGGCGCCACTGTTGTCGGCGTAGGCGGCCTGCCCGGCCAGGGCGAGGTGGCTGCCGACCGGCTCGGCGGGCAGCCCGAGCGGCTTGAGGGCGGCCTTGGCGAGCGCCTCCCGGTCGAGGGCGCGGGCCACGGCCCGGCGGACGCGCTCGTCGGCGAGCGGGCCGTCGGCACCGTTGAGGGCGAGCTGGGTGTAGGCGGGCTCCAGCGACTTGCGGACCTCGAAGCCCGAGAGGGACTTTGGCCCGCTCTCGTCCTTGGCGGCCGCTTTGCGGCCGGCCGGGCCCTGGAGCGGGGTGCTCGTGCCCTTCCCCCCGGCACGCGCGGCGAGGGTGAGGCGGTCGGCGGACTCGGGGTCGATCTCGGCGAGGTCGATCGTCCCGGCGGCCAGGGCGGCGGCCCGCTTGTCGCGCGGTACGGCCCGCAGCACGATCTCGGACAGCTTGGCGCGCTGCCCCCACCAGCGCGGATTACGGACGAGGACGACCTCGTCGTCCTTGCGGTCGACCTTCTTCAGGGCGAAGGGCCCGGCGGTGACCTTGAGCTTCCGCCGCGCCCCGTCGTTGAAGGAGTCCGGCGTGCCCATGACCTCCTTCGGGTACAGAGGCGAGAACAGCGACCGCCAGTCGGCGTACGCCCGCCCGAACGTGACCCGCACCTCCAGGTCGTTCGCCCCGCGCTCGACCTTCTCGATGCGCTCGTACCCGGCGTTGCGGGCGGTCCAGTACGCGGTGTCCTTGCCGGACAGGGCCCGCCACTGGGCGGCGAAGTCGGCGGCGCCGATCTCCCGGCCGTCGCTCCACACGGCCTGCTGGTTCAGCTTGTAGAGCACGACCTGCTTCGGCTCGGTCTCGACGACCTTCGCGGACTCCAGATAGTCGGCGTTGCGCTCCGGGCGCCCCTTCTGGTCCAGCCGGTACATCGACGGCAGTACGGCCTGCGCGATCTGGCCGGTCGCCGCGTTCGCGTCCGCCTGGAACGTGTTCAGCGTCTCCGGCACGGCGTCCACGGCCCAGTGCAGGGTGCCGCCGTCGGCGAGCCGGGCCCGGGCGGCAGGCGCGACGTCCGGGCCGGCGAGTGGTCTGCCCGCCCGGTCCTCGGAGCTGCATCCGGCGAGCATGGACACCGCGAGCGCGCTCACGGTGAGGAAGGAGACCGAGCGCGTGACCGCGCGCAGTCCGACGCCGTCGTGGGACATCTCTGCTTACCTCCGGGAGCCGCGAGCGTTATGATCACTTTTGGCGGTATATGGAGCTGATCACATGTATGCGGCCACTGAAGAGGAAAAGGTTCGGCAACGGACGGCGACACGGCGATCGCGGTCGGGAAGGTCACCCATGCGGCGCAACGCACCGCTCAGTGCACCTGTACGCCTCGGCCAATCGGTGCACGTCCCTTCCCACCGGCAGGTGTGACGCGCAACACTCGCAGGCGCATGAACGTTGCCACCCAGGGCATCCCCGCCCACGGAAGTGAGGTCACGTCATGTCCGTGCACGACGAACTGACAACAGTCCAGCGCTGCCTCGACGATCTGACCCGGTCGGTCGGACGCCTGGAGCAGCAGCTCGGCAACGGCGGGCTCGACATGCGCCGCGTCCGCGCCGACGCCGACCACCTGCGCGAGAGCGTCGCGCTGCTGCGTGAGGCGGCCTCCACGCCGGCCTCGCCCAGGCGCCCCGACCTCGTCACCATCCCCGACACCCCGTACGACGGCTCACTGTGGATCGACTCGGACGACGAGGGACTCGGCGCCCGGGACCGCCACGCCCCCTGAGCCGTCCGGAGTCCCGACCCGACCGGAGTCATGAAATTGGCCACTGGTACGGAACCACCAGCCACCGAAGACGCCCATCCCCTGCGCGGCGGCGTACACACCGGTACGCGCGCCGCGATCGACGCCCCGCACCTGCGCACCGACCGCTGGTGGGTGGCCCCGGCCATCACGGCCGCCGGTCTGCTCGCCTTCATCGTGTACTCGACCTGGCGGGCGTTCGCGAACGCCGACTACTACGCGGCGCCGTACGTGTCGCCGTTCTACTCGCCCTGTCTGGCGGAGAACTGCGACGCGATGCGCGCCGGTCCCAACTGGGAACTCTTCGGCGGCTGGTGGGGCATCTCCCCCGCGATCATCATCCTGATCTTCCCGCTCGGCTTCCGCCTGACCTGCTACTACTACCGCAAGGCGTACTACCGGGGCTTCTGGGCGTCCCCGCCGGCCTGCGCGGTGGCCGAGCCGCACAAGAAGTACACCGGCGAGACCCGCTTCCCGCTGGTGCTGCAGAACATCCACCGGTACTTCTTCTACGCCGCGATCGTCGTCGCCGGGATCCTGACCTACGACACCGTGCTCGCCTTCCGCGACGAGCACTACGAGTGGGGCCACATGGGCCTCGGCACGCTCGTCTTCCTGATCAACATCGTGCTGATCTGGGCGTACACGATCTCCTGCCACTCCTGCCGGCACATCGTCGGCGGCAAGCTCAAGCACTTCTCCAAACACCCCGTGCGCTACCGGATGTGGCAGTGGGTCGGGAAGCTCAACGCCCGGCACATGCTGCTCGCCTGGGCGTCGTTGGTGAGCGTGGCGCTCGCCGACTTCTACGTGTACCTGGTCGCTTCCGGCGCTTTCGACGATCCGAGGTTTTTCTGATGTCCGTTGTGGACCGGCAGCAGTGGGACGTCGTCGTGGTCGGCGCCGGCGGCGCCGGGCTGCGCGCCGCCATCGAGGCACGCGAGCGCGGTGCCCGTACGGCCGTGATCTGCAAGTCGCTGTTCGGCAAGGCGCACACCGTGATGGCCGAGGGCGGCATCGCGGCGGCGATGGGCAACGTGAACTCCGGCGACAACTGGCAGGTCCACTTCCGCGACACCATGCGCGGCGGCAAGTTCCTCAACCAGTGGCGGATGGCCGAGCTGCACGCGCAGGAGGCCCCGGACCGGGTGTGGGAGCTGGAGACCTGGGGCGCCCTGTTCGACCGTACGAAGGACGGCCGGATCTCGCAGCGCAACTTCGGCGGCCACGAGTACCCGCGCCTCGCGCACGTCGGCGACCGTACGGGCCTGGAGCTGATCCGCACGCTCCAGCAGAAGATCGTCGCGCTCCAGCAGGAGGACCATCGCGAGACCGGCGACTACGAGTCCCGGCTCAAGGTCTTCCAGGAGTGCACGGTCACCAGGATCCTCAAGACTGTGCCTGACAGCGGCTCCGCCGCGGGCAGCCGCGTCTCCGGTGTCTTCGCCTACGACCGTGAGACCGGCCGTTTCTTCGTCCTCGAAGCCCCCTCGGTCGTGATCGCGACCGGCGGCATCGGCAAGTCCTTCAAGGTGACGTCGAACTCGTGGGAGTACACGGGCGACGGCCACGCGCTGGCCCTGCTCGCGGGCGCACCCCTGCTGAACATGGAGTTCGTGCAGTTCCACCCGACGGGCATGGTCTGGCCGCCGTCGGTGAAGGGCATCCTCGTCACCGAGTCGGTGCGCGGTGACGGCGGGGTGCTCAGGAACTCCGAGGGCAAGCGGTTCATGTTCGACTACATCCCCGACGTCTTCAAGGAGAAGTACGCCCAGTCCGAGGAGGAGGGCGACCGCTGGTACGAGGACCCGGACCACAACCGGCGCCCGCCGGAGCTGCTCCCCCGTGACGAGGTGGCCCGCGCGATCAACTCCGAGGTGAAGGCGGGCCGCGGCTCCCCGCACGGCGGCGTCTTCCTCGACGTGTCGACGCGGATGCCCGCCGAGGTCATCCGGCGCCGGCTGCCGTCCATGTACCACCAGTTCAAGGAGCTGGCCGACGTCGACATCACGGCGGAGCCGATGGAGGTCGGGCCCACCTGTCACTACGTGATGGGCGGTATCGCCGTCGAGTCGGACACGGCGGCCGCGCGCGGAGTACCGGGCCTGTTCGCGGCCGGTGAGGTCGCGGGCGGCATGCACGGCTCCAACCGGCTGGGCGGCAACTCGCTCTCCGACCTGCTGGTCTTCGGCCGGCGGGCCGGCTGGCACGCGGCGGACTACGCGACCGGGCTCGGCACGGACCGCCCGCCCGTGGACGAAACCCAGGTCGACACGGCCGCGGCGGAGGCCCTGCGCCCCTTCTCCGCGGAGGGCCCGGCGCCGGGGGAGCCGGAAGAGGCAGTCGGCCGCCCGCCGGAGAACCCGTACACCCTCCACCAGGAACTCCAGCAGACCATGAACGACCTCGTCGGCATCATCCGCCGCGAGGCGGAGATGCAGCAGGCCCTGGAAAAGCTGGCTCAGCTGCGCGAACGGGCCCGGCGGGCCGGCGTCGAGGGCCACCGCCAGTTCAACCCGGGCTGGCATCTCGCCCTGGACCTGCGGAACATGCTCCTGGTCAGCGAGTGCGTGGCGCGGGCCGCGCTGGAGCGGACGGAGTCGCGCGGCGGCCACACCCGCGAGGACCACCCCGGGATGGACCGCAAGTGGCGCCGCATCAACCTCCTGTGTCAACTCACCGATCCCACCGGCGGGTTGGCGGCCACCGACCCGGTGCGCGGCCAGATCGACCTCACCCGTGAGTCCACCGACCCCATCCGCCCCGACCTGCTCGCCCTCTTCGACAAGGAGGAGCTGGTCAAGTACCTCGCCGAAGAGGAGCTGTACGAATGAGCGGCTACACGGCCCACTTCAAGGTGTGGCGGGGCGACGTGGAGGGCGGCGACCTGGAGGACTTCAAGGTCGAGGTGAACGAGGGCGAGGTCGTCCTCGACATCATCCACCGCCTCCAGGCCACCCAGGCCCCCGACCTCGCCGTCCGCTGGAACTGCAAGGCGGGCAAGTGCGGTTCGTGCTCGGCGGAGATCAACGGACGCCCCCGCCTGATGTGCATGACCCGCATGTCGGTGTTCACCCCCGAGGAGACGATCACCGTCACTCCGCTGCGCGCCTTCCCGGTCATACGGGATCTCGTCACGGACGTCGGCTTCAACTACACGAAGGCCCGCGAGGTCCCGGCGTTCGTGCCGCCGGAGAAGCTCGGCCCCGGCGAGTACCGGATGATGCAGGAGGACGTGGACCGGTCGCAGGAGTTCCGCAAGTGCATCGAGTGCTTCCTGTGCCAGGACACCTGCCATGTGGTCCGCGACCACGAGGAGAACAAGACGGCGTTCGCGGGCCCGCGTTTCCTGATGCGGGTGGCGGAACTGGACATGCACCCGCTGGACGCGGCGGCGGAGGCCGGGCTCGACCGGAAGCAGACCGCCCAGGACGAGCACGGTCTCGGCTACTGCAACATCACCAAGTGCTGCACGGAGGTCTGCCCCGAGGGCATCAAGATCACGGACAACGCGCTGATCCCTTTGAAGGAACGGGCCGTGGACCGCAAGTACGACCCGCTGGTGTGGCTCGGCAACAAGATCCGTCGGCGGTCGGGCTGAAGCCGTCAGACCGAAGCCGTCAGGCCGAGGCCCGCAGATAGCCCGAGTGCGCGACCTGGCCGAGGTAGGTGAACCGGGTCTCGCCGGCCATGTGCTTCTCGAACGCCTCCTTGATACCGGGCCACTTCGGGTGCCCGAAGTCGTCCAGTACGACGATGCCGCCGGGCGCGACGATCTGCTCGGCCCACTCCAGGTCCGCCGCCACTCCGGCGGCGGAGTGGTCGCCGTCGACGATGATCACGCCGTAGGAGCGGTCGGAGACCAGGGCGCGCACCTCGGGGTCCTCGGAGAAGCCCTGCTGGATCCGGGTCGCGGCACCGGCCGCGCCCGCCAGCGACAGATTGGTGCGCACCGCGGCTCCCTGCACCGGGGTGCCCGAGGCGTCGTCCCCCATGGTGGCGCCGGGCTGCAGCTGCGTCCCCGCGAGCGGATCGACGATCGTCAGCCTCGGATCACGCCCCGCGCGCTCCATCATCCGGATCACGGCCGCGCCGAACATCCCGTACAGCGTGCCGATCTCCAGGATCTCGTCGTTCGGCGGGTCGAGCAGCGGTACGGCGGACAGCTTTCCGACGATGTTCATGGTGCCGCCGGCGATCCGGCCGACCCCGAGCGCCTCCAACGCGATGAGCAGCCGGAACGCCTGGGCGACATTGCGCTCGGCGCCGTCCTTGTCCCCGGTCACCTGCGCCAGCTCCGCGATCGTGCGGTTGAGATGGGGCGCGGACGGCAGCCGAGACGCGCCGCGCCCGGTCCCGTCGAAGAACAGCTCCAGCGGGCGCTGACGGCTGCGGAGCGTCTTCAGCTCCTGCTGCAACGCGTCGGACGCGGGGTTCCCGGTGGTGCTTCCGTTGCCGTTTCCGATGGCACGGCGGACCTGGCGCTCTATGCGCTGGTCGATGAGTTCGACGATCGGCCGCAGGGCACGCCGGGCAGCCTTGCTGGTGAGTAGCGCTCGCATCCGTGGACGGTAGGGCCGCTCACAGCACTCTCACAACCAACGGAAGAACCCGTGCGGGCGAAGCGCACATGACGTCTCGGCCACGGGAGGCTTACGCAGTCCCGCCCCGGCGCCCGATCAGCTCCAGGGCCCGGCGCAGATTGTGCTCGGCGATGCCGGCCGAATCGGATCCGCGGCCAGCCGGAGTGGGCCGTCGGAGGCATGGGTGTCCGGCACCCGCGTACGGCGAGGAGGGGGCGTGTCGGGGGGTGTTCGCCCGCAGGGTTGGCGCGTCAACGCCGGTGCGTTGGTGAGCGACCGATTCCGCGCCGTTCCGAGGACGGACACCCCCCGGCGCGCCCCCGCCCCACAACGAAACGGAAGGCGCCACCCTCCGCGGCTCTGCCAAGGGGGCACAGGGCGACGCGGGTGAGGGATTTCTCAGCGCACCCAGCCCTCCCGGTACGCCGTCCAGTCCTCCTCCGTGGCGGCGAAGTCCACGTACGCGGCGACGCCGAAGTTGGCGCGGTCCGCGTCCGTGCGCGAGAGGCCCAGCCGGACGCCCCGGACCGCGGCGGAGACGGTCTCGGCGTGATTCCAGTGGCCGAACCGGTTCTCGTGGTAGAAGGGCAGGCCCATGAGCAGGTCGGTGGAGTGCGGGGTGACCTCCAGGGCCAGCGCGGTCTGCTGGGCGACATAGCCGCCGTACAGGCTCTCCAACGGCTGCATGGTGTCGTACGACATCACCGCGATCTGGTCGACCCGGCGCGCGACCTGCCCGAAGAACTTCTGCGACCACCACTTCGGGTGCCCGGCGACCGTGCCCCAGAAGGAGTGGAACGCCGGCACCGGGTCGATCTGGTGCGCGGCGATCGACAACTGGGCGTCCCGCGCGCGGGTGACGCGGTGCAGGGAGTCGAGGAGGGTGAGGTAGTTCCGGTCGCCCGAGTGCAGCGGCTCCAGGTCAAAGTGCACGCCGTCGAAGCCGACGGCCAGGATCTGCCGGGTGGACTCGACGACGGCGGCCCGGGTCTCGGGGCGCTCCAGCCGCATGCCGTTCGGGCTCTCGGTGGCGAGCACGTCACCGAGCCAGGCCTGGACGCGGATGCCGGGCGCGGCGGCGTGCATGGCGTCGATGAACCCACGCGCCCTGGGGTAGAGCGTCTTGGGCAGCGTGCCGTCGTGCTCCAGCGGCCCGGAGTGGACGTAGAGATCACGCAACCCGGTGCTCTCCAGCCGGCGGGCCAGGGCGGTGACGTCGGCATCCTTCTTCCGCCCGTCGACCCAGGCGTGGCCGAGCCAGATGGCGTCCTTGTCGCGGGTGTAGGTACCGTCCGCGGGGTCGCCGGTGTAGTTCACGCGGAGGGCGATCTCGGCGGCGAGCAACGGTAAGACGACCACCAGCACGAGGCCGAGGGCCGTACGCCGAACCCAGCGGACCCATGTCCGCCGCCGCCTCTTCGGCTCCGGTTCCGACTCCGGCCCCCGCTCCGGTGCGGCCTGGTCACCGTCGGCGACCGCGGGTATCTCCCCCTCCTCGGGCTTCTGCTCCGCTTCCATCCCCGTCCCCCCAGAACGTCCCGTCACGGCGTTCCCCTCCCCCATCGGCGTACGGCCACCCGTCACCCCGGTCGCGCTCCCGCATTCCTCCTCATACGCTCCGAAATGTGACGTCATCGTTGATCCGGGGCCGCCCGCGGCGCACCCGCTCCCACATATCCGTGCGGGTGGCGCATGCCGTACTGGGCGGTGTGGCCGGGCTCGGGTGGCTGGTGTTGCCAGGGATGACGATCAACACGGACGTTCCGGTTGCGATCAGCACCGATGCCCCGGTTGCCGCCACCGCGCAGGAGGACGAGGAGACCTCGGCCGCGGACCTGGTCCTGCCGCTCGTGGTGGTGGGTGCGGCGGGCGCACTGGCCGGATACGGATACATACGACGCACCAGACGGGCCAGAACCCGTACGACCCCCGGCGGCCCCCACATCCCACCCCCCGCGCCACCCCTCACGGAGCTCGACGACCGGTCCCGGGCCCTCCTCGCCGAGGCCGACAACTGGATCCGCACCAGCCGCGAGGAGCTGAGCTTCGCCGAGGCCCGTTCCGGACCGGCAGCCGTCGCCTCCATCACCCAGGCCGTACGCGACGCGGAGTCCGAACTGACGGCCGCCTTCCGTATTCGCCGGCAGTACGAGGCCGACGTCCCGCAGGACGAGACGTCCCGTCGCCATGCGCTCGCCGGGATCGTGGGCCGGTGCCAGGAGGCGGGCCGGCGCCTGGACGAGGAGGCGGCGGCCTTCGACCAACTCCGCGCACTGGAACGGGACATCGGCGAGGCGCTGACCGTCGCGGAAACACGCTTCCGGGAACTCGCCGGCCGCACGGCGACCGCGGAGACGACCCTCGCGGACCTCGCCGAGCTGTACGCGCCCTCCGCCACCGCATCCGTCACCGGCTACGCCGAACAGGCCAAGGACCGCCTGGTGTTCGCCACGAACCACCTCAACCAGGCGCGCCAGGCAGCCGACTTGGACGAGGCCGAGGCAGCGGCCCGACAGCTGCGCGCCGCCGAGGGAGCCGTCGCTCAAGCCGCCGTTTTCGTCAGCGCCATCAACCGTCTCGCCACCGAGCTGAGATCCGCCGCGAGGATGGTGGCAAGCGCCCTGACCGGAGCGGAGTCGGAACTCTCGGGGGTGCGGGGCACCCCCGTGGGGAAACTGCGGTCACAGGTCCTGCACGCCGACACCGTGCTGACCTCCGTGCGCGAAGAGCTGACCGGCGGGCAGCCGTACGACCCGCTGGACGTCCTGCGCCGGATCGTGCACGTCCTCGCCCCGGTCGCCACCGGGCGGGCCGCGGTCCTCTCGGCGGCCGCCCGGCTCACCGCGCGCAGCGCCGCCGCCGGCGCGGACGGCTTCGTCACCACACACCGGGGCGCGGTGGGCGCCGGGGCCCGCACCCGGCTCGCGGCGGCACGGGAACTGCTCGATGCCGCACCCCTCGCCGACCTGGTACGCGCCCACACCTTGGCCCGGCAGGCCCGCGAGCTCGCCGAGCAGGACGTACGCGTGCACGGCAACCCCGTCGCCGGGGCGGACCAGCGCGCGAGCGGGGTCTCCGGGGCGGTCCTCGGCGGGATCCTCCTGGGCGGGGGCCGGCCGCCCAGCTTCGGCGGGCCGAGGACAAGGGCCAGGCGAGGACTCCGCTCCCCGTAGCGCTCTTCCCCGGCGGCCCTCTTCCCCGTGGCCTCTTGCCTCGTGGTCCTCTTGCCCGTGGTCCTCTTGCCCCGTGGCCCTCTTCTCCAGTGGTCCTCTTCCCGAGTGGTCCTCTCAGAAGAGACTCAGCAACGCCTCCGCCGGGTCCGCCAGCCCGTTCTCCCCGTCCGGCAGCGGCAGTTCGAACCACACCGTCTTGCCGCGCGGTGTCCGGCGGGAGCCCCAGGCCGCGCTGAGGAGACCGACCAACTGCAGTCCGCGACCGCCCTCGTCCGTGTCGCGGGCGCGGCGGCGACGGGGTTGGACCAGGCCGGAGTCCCAGACCTCGCAGACCAGCGTGCGGTCGAGGAGCAGTCTCAGCCTGATCTCGCCCTCGCCGTACCGCAGAGCGTTCGTCACCAGCTCGCTGACCAGCAGCTCCGTCGTGTCGACCAGGGGTTCCATGTCCCAGCTGAGCAGCTGGTTGCGGGCGTACTCACGGGCCTTGCCCACGCTGCGCGGCTCGCGCGGCAGCGTCCAGTCGCCGACCGAGTCGACGGGCAGGCCCTGGACACGTGCCATGAGCAGGGCGATGTCGTCCTCGCCGTGGTGGGTGTCGAGGGTGTTGAGGACGTGGTCGCAGACGTCCTCCAGGGGAGCCGAGGGGTCCGTGAGGGCTCCGACGAACGCCTGGAGGCCCTCGTCCAGCGGGTGGTCGCGCGATTCGACCAGTCCATCCGTGTAGAGCGCCAACAGAGCACCTTCGGGAAGTTCGACCTCGACCTCCTCGAAGGGCTCGCCCCCTACGCCGAGCGGCATGCCCGGCGGTACGTCGAGCATCAGCGCCGACTCGCCGGGTTCGACCAGGACCGGAGGCAGGTGACCCGCGTTCGCGAACGTGCACCTGCGGGTCACCGAGTCGTACACCGCGTACACGCAGGTCGCCAGGTACACCTCGGAGAGGTCCGCCTCGCGGGGGCGACGGGCGGCGCGGGTCGCCTGCTGGACGCCTCCCGGCGCGCCGAGTCCGCGTGCGATCTCGTCCAACGCGGAGAGCACCTCGGCCGGTTCGAGGTCCAGCAGGGCCAGTGTGCGGACGGCCGACCTGAGTTCGCCCATCGCGACCGCCGCCCGCAGGCCCCGGCCCATCACGTCCCCGACCACCAACGCCGTCCGGTGCCCGGGCAGTTCGATCACGTCGAACCAGTCGCCGCCGACCTCGCTGGGCCGGTCCGAGGAGGAGTTGCCGGGCAGGTAGCGGCAGGCGATGTCGAGGCCGGAGGCCACCGGGTCGCCGGGGGGCAGCAGGGACCGCTGCAGTATCAACGCGCGCTCGTGCTCCCGCCGGTACAGGCGGGCGTTGTCGATACAGACGGCCGCGCGGGCCGCCAGCTCCACCGCCAGATCCCGGTCCCGGTCGCCGAACGGCTCGCTGCCCTTGGTCCGGGCGAACTGCGCCAGGCCCACGACGGTGTCGTGGGCGACCATCGGCACCGCGATCGTGGACTGGACGAGACCGCCCTCCTCGGCGGGGACGATCCGTGGGCGCGCGGTGCGCAGGGCGTCCGCGCAGGGCGAGTTGAAGGGGTAGTGGTGGACCGCGCCGACCGCGACCGGATCGCCGGAGCCGGCGAAGGGCGCGTCGGAGACGGCGCTGGCGAAGGCGACGCGGCGCAGCTGCGCGCTGCCGTCGGCGAGTCCGGGCGGGGTCTCGTCGCCGGCCAGCAGGCCCTGGTAGAGGTCGACCGTGGCCAGGTCGCAGAAGCCGGGGACGACGACGTCGAGGAGTTCGCGGGCGGTGGTCTCCAGGTCGAGGGAGTTGCCGATGCGGGCACCGGCCTCATTCAGTAGGGCGAGATTGCGCCGGGCGGAGGCGGCCTCACGGGCGGCGGCGCGGCGGGCGGTGATGTCGAGTCCGAGCCACGCGATGCCGATGGGGCGGCCGGAGCCGCTGTGCACGCGGTAGAGGTTGATGGACCAGTGACGGCGCTCCTCGGAGCCCGGCACGAAGCCCGTGACGTGCATGTCCGTGATGGAGTTGCCGGTTTCCAGCACCCGGCGCAGGGTCGCGGCCACCCGCTCGGCCTCGGGGCGCTGCAGATAGTCGTACACGCCCTTGCCGCGGTGGTCGTCGGGGGTGCCGCCGAAGGTGTTGGCGAACTGCAGGTTGGCGCGGCGCACCCGCAGATCGGGGTCGATCAGCAGAAAGCCGAACGGAGATTGACCGAAAATCGCCTGCGAGGCGGCGAGGTCGGTCTCGATGCTGCGCAGGGTGCGGACGTCGACGACGATGCAGACGGCGGCCTTCTCACCGTCCTCGGTCCGCGTCGGCATGACGTACACCTCGGCGAGACCCTGCCGACCGCGCTCCCCGTCCGCCGTGTCCGGCATCCGGAAGGGGACCACTCCGGTCCACTCCCGCCCGTCGAGGATCTCGGCCATCTTCCGCTGGCCCCGCTCCTGCAGGTCGGGGTCGATGAACGCCTCGATGGGGTCCATGCCGACGGCCCGCTCGGCCGCGATACCGAAGAGCTGCTCGGCCCGCAGGCTCCACTGGTCGACCAGCCCGTCGGGGCCGATGGAGAAGGAGGCGACCTTGATGTAGTCGTAGATCGAGCCGGGCGGACTGCTCTGCCACATGGCGTCACCGGGCGGCACGTCTTCCGGACGGATCCCCGCCGCGGCACCACCCACGGCCTCCGTCCTCGCGCCGTCCGACGGGTCTTGCGACTCCGTGGCCTTCGCTGGTATCTCGCTCACGCGAACCGTCCCCTCCAGCTCACCGCGTCCGGCACCGGTCACCGGGGGCGGCTGCCCGCAGTATCCAGCACTACGGCGCCGCACAACACGGTGTTCACGATCACAGCACGGTCCCGATGGTTTTCGGTCCGGACCGCGCCAACACCTACAGTCTTCTAACCAGCGGACACGTCGTCGAACCCCGCGTGTCGACAACCGCCACTGGCCTGAACCAGTTGCTCGACAGAGCGGAGGCGGTCGTACACCGTCGGCTCAGCCCGGCACGGCGAGTTCGAACCACACCGTCTTGCCCGCCTCGCCCGGACGGGTGCCCCAGCGGCGCGAGGAGTGGGCCACCAGTTGCAGGCCCCGGCCGCTCTCGTCCTCGGGCCGGGCGACGCGCTCGCGGGGCGGGTCCGGGAGCGGGTCGGAGACCTCGACCAGCAGTACGCCGCCCAGGCCCGCGGGGCGCACCAGCCGTACGCCGATGGGGCCCCTGGCGTGCCGCAGGGAGTTGGTCACCAGCTCGCTGACCAGCAGGGCCGCGAGGTCGGCGAGGCTGTCGAGACCCCAGTCGCGCAACTGCCCCCGGACGACGGCACGGGCGCTGCGGACGGCACCCGGGTCCGCGGGAAAGGTCCACTCGGCGCAGTCACCTTCGGTGTCGATCACGCCGATCACATCCCGAGCCGGCCAGCTCACCCATGTCCGCTTTCGTGGGGTTAATGGGCACATACCCGGTATCGAGCGGCCAGTACCGCCCCGACGGCGCACTGTGGCACCAACAGCGAAGAGGGGATCAGCGCACGCCGGTCACGGGCTCCGTGCGGGAGACCGGTGCGCCACCGTGTCCCGGCCACCCGAGTGTCCGAGCCGGTGCACCGCCGCCTGCGGCGCCCGCTCGGCCGCGAGGCGTACGTGCGGCGATCAGCGCCCCGGCCCCGGCCGCCGTACGGCGATCAGCCCGCCCCGCCCTGGAGCCTCGTCGCCGCCTCGCGGACCGCCGGCACGTCCTGGTCCAGCCAGGGCACGTCCCAGATCTCGGCGGGGGTGAGCCAGCGGAGCTCGTCGTGGTCCTGGAGGGGCTTGGGGTCGCCGGAACCGGGAAGGAGGCGGGCCGTCCACACCTGGAGGACGTACGGCGGGTTCAGGGGCCACTCGCCCGGGATCCGCTCGACCGGCTCGGTTTCGACGCCGAGTTCCTCGCGCAGCTCGCGCACGAGTGCCGCCTCGGGCGTCTCGCCCGTCTCGACCTTGCCGCCGGGCAGTTCCCAGCGCCCCGCGAGTACGGGGGGCGCGCTGCGGCGGGCGGCGAGGAGGCGGCCGCCGTCGAACAGGGCGGCCCCCACCACCACGATCCGTTCCGTCATGCGCCGGAGCCTACGGGAGCGCGGGGCCGACGGGCCGCAGGGCTCAGTCGGCCGAGCTGGATCCGTTCTGCCCGATCCGCTCGACCCAGTAGAGCTGTTTGTGCCGGCGGGAGTCGAGGCTGTCCGCGATCTTCTGGGCCTCGGCGCGGGTCGCGTACCTGCCGACCCGGTAGCGATTGCCGTTGTCGTCCTGCCGTATGACGAGCCAGGGAAGAGTGATCGTGCCGTCGTTCATCGCGCCCCACCGCTCCTTCCCGCCCCGGCCCGCCCGCTTCCCACCCACAGCCTGCGCCGAGCCCCACCCGATAAGGAAACCGCAATCCGCATATGCCCGAGCCTACGCCCAACCTTTACGCAGCGAACACGGCTTTTCACAAAGAGGTACGCAACCAGCCAGGACGGACCGGCGCTCCAGGGGGCGCACAACATCAAACGCGCCCCCGCTACACATTGACGCACCGGTCAGCGACATGCCCCGCGCATCTGCGCCGACCTGCGAGAACGGCCGAATTCGAACGCTGCACGAAAGGCGCCCCGTTGGGCGTTGGCCGCAGGCAACTGCCGGGAGGGCGTGCGCCACTTCACATGGGGTACACGCAAGTCGGCCGGGAGGCACGCTACTTCACGGGCAGGTGGTACGCGACCCGGTACCGGTCCGCCGGGATCACCACGTCGGCCGTCTCCACCGGGCGGCCCGAGGCGTAGTACGTGCGCTGGACGACGAGGACGACATGGCCTGGGACACCACCGAGCGCGAGGAGTTCCTCGGCGAGGCCGGGGCGGGCGCCGACCTCCTCGGTGACGTTGTCCACCACCACGTCGATGGCGGCCATCCGCTCGACGACGCCCATCCCGCCGAGCGGGCCCTCCTCGGGCAGCATCACGGGCGTACGGCCGGTGACGGCGAGGGGCTCCCAGGAGGTGGAGAGCATCATCGCCTCGCCGGCCTCCCGGAAGACGTACTTCGTGCACATCACGCGGTCGCCGGGCCGGATGGCGAGCCGCTCGGCGACGGCACCGCTCGCCTCGGCCTGTTCGCTGCTCGACTCCCAGGTGCCGCGCACCTCCGCGTCGGCCTGCTCCTGCCGGAAGGGCGTGGCCCCGCCGACCGGGCGGTAGCCGGAGCGGGCGATGGGCCGGGGCACCGGCCGCTCACGCACATACGTGCCCGAGCCGGAGCGGCCCTCGACCAGCCCCTCGGCCATCAGCACCTTGCGCGCCTCGAGCGCGACCGTGTCCGAGACGCCGTACTCCTCGCGGATTCTGGCCTGGGACGGGAGGCGGGTGTGCGGTGGCAGCGATCCGTTGACGATCTTCTTGCGGAGATCACCCGCGACGCGCAGGTACGCCGGCTGCTCACCGAATGTCACTGGCCGCTCCCATCAGGTTGTACAGACAGCAACAGCGTGGCAACCGTAGGTTGAGCCATGCAAGCAAAGGCCAGAGAATCACTCGATGTGATGACATGTGCCCGGGTATGCCTTTACGCAGGCACTTTCTCTCCGCTATGGCCGCCGTCACACCTCCAGGTCGTCGCCCGATCCCCCGCTGCCTCCGCCGGCACCGCCCTCGTCGTCGGCGGGCGGGGTGGTGGCCAGCCCCAGAGCCTCGCGTGCGGTGACCGACAGGTCGGTGTCCTCCAGCTCCAGGGCCTCTCCGTAGTGGACGTAGAAGGAGTCCACGTCGGCGGCCACGGCCGCCTTCGACCACGGCACCTGGAGGGCTTCCGCCTCCTTGGCGACGGCCTCGACCGGCTTCCGCGCGTCGGCGGGCCAGGTGTG
Source organism: Streptomyces sp. NPDC006602 (assembly GCF_042870385.1). Lineage (NCBI taxonomy): Bacteria > Bacillati > Actinomycetota > Actinomycetes > Kitasatosporales > Streptomycetaceae > Streptomyces > Streptomyces sp. NPDC006602. The sequence continues at coordinate 372,811 of NZ_JBIAHG010000003.1, forward strand.
GCCGCGCAGCAGTCCGGCCTCCTCGTCCAGCGCGGACACCAGCTGCGCGGCCCACTCCTTGTTGGCCTTCAGGTCGTCCTCCGGCATGTCCTCGGGCACCGACTCCGCGGCCGCCTGCTGGACGTTGACCGCCTTCAGGTAGGCCAGTTGGTCCGCGTCGAGCGTCGTCTCGTCGTTGCGCAGCGAGCCGCCGTCCATGGCCGCGTCGCTGTCCGTGTCGCCGAACGCGCAGGTGATCTCGCGGTCGCCGAGGTCCCAACTCTCCTCTGACGGCACCACGTAGTACACGTCCACGTCGTCCGGTACGGCCCAGGCGTCCATGGCGTAGGTGGAGCGGAGCTTGTAGCACCTGTCCTCGGCGGTGCCGGTGACCGAGGCGTCACCGGGGAAGTCGCCGTCCGGCAGCGTGATGACCGCGAACACCTCGCCGTCGTGCGTGCCGGAGCAGGACACCTCGTCGAGGTCGTACGTCGCTCCCTCCAGGCCGCTCGGCGAGTCGAAGCACTCGCCCTTGACCGGCGAGCTGCTGTTCGCCGCGTCCTTGAACCCGTCCCAGAACTCCGACACACCGTTCGTGGCGAGCACCAGCACCCACAGGGCGAGCCCGAGGGACGACAGCACGGACCCGATGACGGCCATGGCCTTCCCGCGTTCGCCCTTCTTCTTGATCTGCCGCAGCGCGATCAGCCCGAGGACCAGTCCCACGGCCGGCAGACAGCACAGGACGCCGAGGACCAGGGCGGCGATGGCGAGCCCGTTGACGGGCGCCGGCTGGTTGTACGGGCTGTATCCCTGACCCCAGCCCTGGTAGGGCGGCGGGGGATACGCACCGTAGGGAGGAGTGCCGTACGGACCCTGCGCGGACGGCGGAGGCGGCGGGTACTGGCCCTGCGGGTACGGCCCTTGGGGTTCCTGAGGCTGGTAGGGCCCAGGGGGCGGAGGTATGGACACGAGTACCGTGCTTCCTGGCTCGGGCGGCGGGGCCGGGGCGAAGACCGTGACGATGACCGTACAGAACTCACGTACGACAGGGCGCATGGTAAGCGCGGTGCAGGTGAGGGCGGAATGCCGGTCACGCATACGACGATCCGGGGCACGCTGGAGCCGCGGGTGGAGTGGGGGGGCGGGCTTCCCCTTCGGCTTCCTCGCCGTGCGCCGCGCCTCGCGCCTCGTCCTCGCGGCGGGCCGGGTCACGGACCCGAGGCCCTTCCGCGAGGACGGAGGTACTGAATTGATCGGCCGTCAGAACTGCAACGCCCAGGCGTCGATCCGCCCGACGTCCTGCGCCGCGTTGTCGCTGACCCTCAGCCGCCACGTGCCGTTCGCGACCTCCGAGGAGGCGTTCACCGAACTGAGAGATCCAGGTCAGCACAGAATCAGCACGATTCGAACAAGTCAGGATCGAGAGATCAGCCGCATGGCGTTCTGCAGGACCACACGGCAACGGTCCCAGGCGCTGGGCGGCAGATGTGATGGTGACGTCGGGTATGGGAACTGTCTGAATGCCCCGGAGCCGAGAGGCTTCGTGCCACCGGCCTTGTCCATCATGAAGAGCGTGTCTACAGGGAGATCGGGTTCGCGCCGTACTCGTCGCGCAGGGCGGTGAGCACGTCATCCAGGCCGGGCACCTGGGCTTCGCTGCCCGGGCGCCAGGCCACCCCTATGGAGACCGTGATCCGCGGTGCGCCCAGCGGCACCAGCCGGTAGTCCGGGGAGCCGAAGACCCTGGCCGCCGGATGGTTGGGGCCGCCCGGCGTGAGGTTGAGGGCTCCGGTCCGTGACACCTGCGTGGCCACCTGTATGACATCGGTGTGCGGGAGGTCGATGATCCGGGTGATGCCGGCGGCGAGCATGGCCGCTCGGATTCCACCCATGAAGAAGGGATGCACCTTCGGCGATGCCATCAGGAATTCCCGGTGCCGCAACTCCGAGAGGGTCAGTGAATCGCGCCCGGCGAACTCGTCATCGGCTCGCATGGCCACCGCGTACGGGCCGCGGCCGACGGTCAGGCTGTTCAGATCCGGTACGCCGATCGGAAGGTGGACGACCGCGAGGTCGAGGCCGTCGCCGGCGAGTTCGGCCAGCAGTTCCGCGGAGGGAGCGGGCGTGAGCGGCAGCTCGACATCCGGTGCCGCCCTGTGGAAGGCGTCCAGGACCGCGTCGACGACCAGCGGAGCCGCCAGCGGCGCCACCCCGAGCCTGCAGCGGCGGCGCCGGTAGGCCTCGGGGTCCTGGGAGAGGTGTTTCAGGGCGTCGAACCGCTTCAGGACCTCGCGGGCCGGCTCGAGGAAGTCGAGGCCGAAAACCGTCAGCCGGACGCGGTGGTATTCACGGATGAACAGATCCGATCCGAGCTCGTGTTCCAGTTCCCTGATGCGCCGGCTCAACGGTGACGGGGTGACGTGCAGACGCTCCGCGGCGCGTCCGAAGTGCAGCTCGTCGGCTACTGCCACGAAACAGCGGAGCTGCTGGATGTCCACATTGCCCAGTAGATCACCGGGATCCCGCCCACGGCTACGGTCGGGCACGACCGGAAGCACATTGCGGTTACGAGCACGTACACCTGCGGAAATCGGCCATGGGCAGGGGCCCGGTGGAGTGCCACGATGACGCCGGCGCCGTTAACAGCACGGTAACGCGGGATGACCCGAGCCGCCGGACCGGCGGACGACCGGGTCCGCGTCCCCGCGCACCTACCGCTCTTTCCCACCCCCTGACGGGTCTCCCCAGGTCATCCGGCATGCCCGGACGCCTCGGCGACCCCGGACGGGGCCGAAGCGCACGGAAGGAACGTGGTGACCTATGGCAGCTCACCGTGAGACCGGACCAGGACCTCTGTCCGGGGTTCGAGTGGTCGACATGACCGACAGCCGTGGGGAGACCGCCGGCCGGTTCCTTGCCGACCTCGGAGCCGACGTGATCCTCGTCGAGCCACCCGAGGGCGCCGCCGCCCGGCGCCTGCCCCCGCTGATGGGCGACATCAGCCTGTACTTCGCGACGCACAACGCCAACAAACGCGGCGTCACGCTCGATCCGCGCGTGGACACCGACCGTGCGCGACTGCTGACGCTGCTGGACAGCGCCGACATCTGGATCGAGTCGGGCGCCCCCGGCGCCACGCGCGGACCGGGGCTGGACTTCGCGGCGGTGGCCGCTCGCAACCCCCGGCTGGTGACCGTCTCCATCACCGACTTCGGCCACACCGGCCCGTACCGCGACTACTGCGCGACCGAGCGCGTCCACTGGGCGCTCGGCGGCGTCCTGTCGCGCTCCGGCCTCCCCGGACAGCCACCGCTGCTGCCCCCCGGCTCCCTGGCCACGGAGTCCGCGGCCCTCCAGGCGGCCTGGTACGCCGTACTCGCGTACCTCAACCGGCTGGACACCGGGCACGGCGACCATATCGACTTCTCGCTCCACGAGGCCGTGGCTCAGGTCCTCGACCCCGGCTACGGCATCGGTGGCTCGGCCACCGGCGGCCGCCGGGCCAGCGAACTCCCCAGGGGCCGCCCCGACGCGCGGCACATGTATCCGATCTTCCCGTGCGCCGACGGCCACGTCCGGATCTGCGTCCTCAGCCCTCGGCAGTGGCGCGGCATGCGGGCCTGGCTCGGCGAGCCGGAGGAGTTCGCGGATCCGAAGTACGAGTCGCTGGGTACGCGGTTCCAGGCCGCCGGCCGGATCCACCGGCTCATCGGGGAGCTGTTCCAGGACAGACCACGGGATGAGCTCGTACGGGAGGGGCAGCGGCTGGGCGTACCGATCGCCTCCGTCCTCACTCCCGGCGAGGCGCTGGAGGCAGGGCACTACCTGGAGCGGGGCGCGCTGACCGACGTCGAAGTGGCGCCCGGCCTCGATGCCCGCGTACCGACCGGCTTCCTCGAACTCGACGGCACTCGGGCGGGTTTCCGGCACCGGGCCCCGCTGCTCGGCGAGCACAACGCGGAGGTCTTCGCGGAGCCGGCCCGTACGGCGTACGCCACCACGCCGCCCGCCCCCGAGCAGAAGGCCACCCCCCAGCAGGAGCGCGCCACCGAGCAGGAGTCCGCCGCCCGACGGCACCCGCTCAACGGGCTGCGGGTCCTCGACCTGGGCGTCATCGTGGCCGGGGCCGAGCTGGGACGGCTCCTCGCCGATCACGGCGCCGACGTCATCAAGGTGGAGAACCGGGCGTTTCCCGACGGCGGCCGCCAGTCGATCACCGGGGAGGCCATCACCGCCTCCTTCGCCTGGGGCCATCGCAACAAGCGCGGCCTCGGCATCAACCTGCGCTCACCGGAAGGCGTCGAGCTGTTCAAGCGGCTCGCCGCCGGAGCCGACATCGTCCTGTCCAACTTCAAGCCCGGCACGATGGACTCCCTCGGCCTCGGCCACCAGGAGCTGTCGAAGCTCAACCCGCGGATCGTCATGGCCGACACCAGCGCCTTCGGCTCCTGGGGCCCGTGGAGCGACCGCATGGGATACGGACCGCTGGTACGGGCTTCCACCGGACTCACCGAGCTGTGGCGCTACCCCGGTATGGAGGACGGCTTCAGCGACGGCATCACCATCTACCCCGACCACCTCGTCGGCCGGGTCGGCGCCGCCGCCGTGCTGGCCCAGCTCGTCGCCGTACGCCGCACCGGGCGCGGTGGCACCGTCAGCGTCTCGCAGGCGGAGGTCATCCTCACCGCCATGTCGGACCTCCTGCTCGGCGAAGGGCTGAATCCCGGGTCTCTCACCGCCCGGGGCAACGTGGGTGTCTCGGACGCTCCTCAAGGCCTGTACGCCTGCGCGGGCGACGACGAATGGTGCGCCGTCGAGGTCAGGGACGACGACGACTGGCAGCGCCTCACCGCCGTGATCGGCCGGGCCGACCTGTCCGGGGACCCCCGGCTGAGCACCGCCGAGGGCCGCCTCGCACACCGCCAGGAGATCGACGAGGCGCTGTCGCGGTGGACCGCCGGGCACGAGCCGCGCAAGGTCATGGAACTGCTCCAGCAGGCCGGCGTCCCGGCCGGCGCGATGCGGCGGGTGCCCGAGCTGACGAGCGACCCGCAGCTGACGGCCCGCGGCTTCTTCGGCGTACTGCGGCAGCCGGGCATCGACGAGGACCTGCCCACCGAGGCGCGGCCCGCGCTGTCCCGGCGGATCGCCGACCCGCCGCTGCGCCCCGCTCCCCACCAGGGCGAGCACACCAGGGAGCTGTGCCGGGAGTGGCTGGGCCTCACCGAACACGAAATCGACACGCTGGCAGCCGCCGGTGTGCTGGAAGAGGGAGAGTCCGCGTGAACAACGACACCATCGCACCCCCCGTACTGGTGGAGCGCCAGGACCACATCATGATCGTGACGCTCAACCGCCCCGAGGCCCGCAACTCGGTGAACCTGGAGGTCACCCTCCGGGTCGGCGAAGCGCTGGAGGAGGCCGACCAGGACCCGGACGTGCGGGTCGTGGTGGTGACCGGCGCCGGGGACAAGGCGTTCTGCGCCGGAGCCGACCTCAAGGCGCTGGCGCGCGGCGAGGCGTTCTTCCCGGAGGGCAAGGAGCACTGGGGCTTCGCGGGTTACGTCTCCCACCACATCAGCAAGCCCACCATCGCCGCCGTGAACGGCTTCGCGCTCGGCGGCGGCACCGAGATCGCACTCTCCAGCGATCTGGTGGTGACCGCCGACACCGCGCACTTCGGCCTCCCCGAGGTCAAGCGCGGCATCATCGCCGGCGCCGGCGGCGCCTTCCGGCTCGCCGCGCAGCTCCCCACGAAGATCGCCATGGAGTTGCTGCTCACCGGCGACCCGGTGGACGCCGCCACCGCGCAGGGGCTCGGGCTGGTCAACCGTGTCGTCCCGCAGGACAAGGTGCTCGACGAGGCGCTGGCCCTCGCCGAGCGGATCACCGTCAACGCGCCGCTGTCGGTGCAGGCCAGCAAGCGCATCGCGCTCGGGATCGTCGACGGAAAGGTCGCCTCCGAGGAGGCCGCGTGGCGGCTCAACGAGGCCGAGATCAAGGTGCTGATGGCGTCGGAGGACGCCAAGGAGGGCCCGCGCGCCTTCGCCGAGAAGCGCGCCCCGGTCTGGCGGGCCCGCTGATGCGCGGCGCCCGGCGCGGCATACCCACGGCGGGTGAAGGGCGGCGCTCCGCGATGACCGCGACCGGGACACCGCCGCCCCGGGCCCCAGCCGCGACCAGGACCACGGCCCCGACAACCAGTGAAGGAGACCCCACGTGAACGACACGTCAGGAGCCGGATCGCGCCGACCGGTGATCGCCGGACTCGGTCTCACCGAGATGGGCAAGGTGTACGGCCGCTCCCCCGCCGAGTTCGCCGCCGACGCCGTGCGGCGCGCGGCCCAGGACGCCGGACTGCGGCTGTCCGACATCGATGGCCTGCTGTTCAGCAACGGAGTCGGCGGAGGAGTGGGGCTGACGCTCCAGCGCGAACTCGGACTGCGGGACCTGCGCATGCTGTCGGAGGTCCAGGCGTACGGGTCGACGGCGGGCGCGATGGTGCAGTACGCGTCCATGGCCGTCCAGTCCGGCATGGTCGACACTGTGGCCTGCGTCTTCGCGGACGCGCCGCTGCGGGAGAAGGGCTCGGCCGGGGCCGTGTACAGCTCCGGTCTGAAGTTCACCGGCTGGCAAATGCTGGACTTCGCGAGCGGCCTCTCCGGCGCCAACCCGATGTACGCGCTGGCCGCCCGGCGGCACATGGACACCTACGGTACGACCAGCGAACAGTTCGCCCATATCGCGGTGGCCCAGCGCGCCTGGGCGGCGAAGAACCCGCTGGCCCAGATGCGTGAGCCGATCACCGTCGAGGACCACCAGAACTCCCGCATGATCTCCGATCCGTTCCGCCTGCTGGACTGCTGCCTGGTCAGCAACGGAGGGGCCGCCGTCATCGTCACCTCGGCCGACCGGGCCGCCGACCTGCGGCAGCCGGCCGTGCACGTGCTCGGCTGGGGGCAGGCGCATCCGGGCTACGAGATGGGCCGCGGCACCGACTTCGGGCTGGTCAGCGGGGCGGCCACAGCCGGGCCCGCGGCGATGAAGATGGCCGGGGTCGGCCCGGCCGACATCGACATCGCGGAGATCTACGACTGCTACACGTACACCGTCCTCATCACCCTCGAGGACTACGGCTTCTGCGCCAAGGGCGAGGGCGGCGCCTTCGTCTCCAGCGGGGTGCTGGGCCCTGAGGGCTCGTTCCCGCTCAACACCGGGGGCGGCGAGCTGTCCTCGTACTACATGTGGGGCATGACCCCGCTCTCCGAGGCCGTCATCCAGGCCCGCGGACAGGGCGGCGATCGCCAGGTGGCCAAGAACGACCTCGTCCTCGTCAGCGGCAACGGCGGCGTCCTCGACCACCACTCGACGCTCGTCCTCAGCCCCCACCCGCACAGCTGAAGGGAGACCGCGATGACGGTCGGCATCATGCAACGGGACCCCGCCACGGCGGAGTTCTTCGACGGTACGGCCAGGGGCGAGCTGCTGATCCGCCGCTGCGCCGACTGCGGCCACCACAGCGCGCCGCGCTGCGAAACCTGTCCGGCCTGCGGCTCGGCGGCACTCGACAGGGTTGCCGCCAAGGGCACCGGGACGATCGCCTCCTGGACGCTGGTCCATGGTCGCCCGCCGCGCGACGGCGGGCCCGCTCCGGTCACCGCCGTGGTCGTCGTCGAACTCGACGAAGGCCCCTGGCTGCACTCGCAGGTCATCACCGGCGCCCCGCAGGAGGTACGCACCGGCCTCCGGGTGGCCGTGGACTTCGAACGCCCCGAAGGCGGGGAAGCGATACCTGTCTTCCGTTTGGCACCGGACGCCGTGTCCGCGTAGGCCCTCCCCCCTCCCCCCCTCTTCTCCGCCTCTCGTCCGCCCTCTCCCCTCCCCCCGTCTCCCTCCCACCCACGCCAGGAGCACGCATGTCCGACAACGAAGGCATCACAGCAGGCGGAAGCTCCGACTTTCTCCTCTACATCGACGGCGAGTTCACGCATCCGCTGGCGTCCGCCACCATCCCCGTCGTCGAAGCCGCCACCGAGCAGTTGCTGGGGCACATCCCCGACTCCTCCGCCAAGGACGTCGAGCGCGCCGTCGACGCCGCCCGGCGGGCCCGGTCCGGCTGGGCGGCCACCGACCCGGCCGAGCGCGCCGCGCTGATGGAGCGGCTGGCCGAGGAGGTGGAGCGGCGCGGCAAGGAGATCAGCGAGACGGTCTCCCGGCAGAACGGCATGCCTCTGATGCTGTCCCGGATGTCCGAGGTCGATTCGGTGGCGGGCACGCTGCGCTACTACGCGTCCCTGGCCCGTGCCGGCTTCGACGACGAGAAGCGCCCGGCGCTGTCGTTCCCGGGCGATGTGCGCATCCAGCGGGAACCGGTGGGTGTGGTGGCGCTCATCGTGCCGTGGAACTACCCGCTGGGCCTCACCGCCATGAAGCTGGCCCCGGCGCTGGCGGCCGGCTGCACCGTGGTGCTCAAGCCGGCGCCGGAGACCTCGCTGGACACCAGGTATCTGATGGAGGCGGTGCACGCGGCCGGCCTGCCCGCCGGTGTCGTCAACCTGGTGACCGGCGGACGGGACACCGGCGAGGCCCTGGTCCGCCACCCGGACGTCGACAAGGTCGCCTTCACCGGCTCGACGGCGGCGGGGCGTGCCATCGGCGCCCTCTGCGGCGAGGCCCTCAAGCCCGTCACGCTGGAACTCGGCGGGAAGTCGGCCGCCGTGGTGCTGCCGGACGCGGATCTCTCCCAGGTGCTGCCGGGTCTCGCCTTCCTGTCCTTCGCCAACAACGGCCAGTCGTGCTTCCTCAACTCTCGGGTGCTGGCGCCGCGGGAGCGCTACGACGAGGTCGTCGACGGCCTCGCCCAGCTCGCGCAGTCGTTCAAGCTCGGCAATCCCCTGGACGCGGACACCACGATGGGCCCGCTCGTCAGCGACCGGCAGCGGCAGCGCGTGGAGTCGTACATCGCCGTCGGCCGGACCGAGGGGGCGCGGGTGGTGGCCGGTGGCGGCCGCCCGAGCGGCCTGGACCGGGGCTGGTTCGTCGAGCCCACCGTCTTCGCCGATGTCGCCAACACCATGACCGTGGCCCGGGAGGAGATCTTCGGACCCGTGATCTGCGTGATCCCGTACGACACCGAGGACGAGGCCATCGCCATCGCCAACGACTCGGACTACGGCCTCGCCGGCAGCGTGTGGAGTACGGACTCCGCACACGCGCTCTCCGTGGCGAGCCGTATCGAGACCGGCAGCATCGGCGTCAACATGTGGACGCTCGACCCCGGTTCGCCGTTCGGCGGCTGGAAGGCCAGCGGCATCGGCAAGGAGTTCGGCCCCGAGGGCCTTGCCGCGTATCTGAAGACGCGGTCCGTCTTCGTCCCCTCCGTCGCCTAGTGCCCCGACAGGCACCGGCCACTTCCTTCCCCTGGCCGCCCTGGCCACCTCTTTCCCGTGGCCGTCCGCGGGCGACCTCCGTCCCGGACACCGCGGCCCGAGCCGCGCGGCCGCCTTCCCCTTCCGTACAGCAGGAGCCCCCATGAAGATCACAGCCGCGGTGTCGCACGGACCGCAGGAGCCTTTCGCGATCGAAGAGCTGAACCTCGACGGCCCCCGGGACGGGGAGATCCTGGTCCGCCTGGTGGCGACCGGCGTCTGCCACACCGACCTCACCATCAAAGGGATGCTGCCGGACGGGCTGGCGTACGTCCTCGGACACGAGGGCGCCGGCGTGGTGGAGGAGGTCGGCCGGGACGTCACCGGTGTGCGGCCCGGCGACCAGGTACTGCTCAGCTTCAACTCCTGCGGCACCTGCCTGCCGTGCTCCGCGGGGCGGCCCGGCTACTGCGACAGCTTCCGGGTGCTCAACACCGGCGGCACCCGGCCCGACGGATCGACCGTGCTGACCAAGGACGGTACGCCGGTCCTCGGCTCCTTCTTCGGCCAGTCCAGCTTCGCCAGCCATGTGATCACCACACCGCAGAACACCGTCGTCGTGCCGGACGACGTCGACCTGCGTACCGCGGCCCCGCTGGGCTGCGGCATCCAGACCGGCGCCGGAGCCGTGCTCAACGTACTGAGACCGGGCGACGGCAGCCGGTTCGTGGTCTACGGGGCCGGCGGTGTCGGACTGGCAGCACTGATGGCCGCCGTGACCACCGGAGCCACGGCCGTCGTCGCCGTCGACCCGGTGCCCGCCCGGCGGGAGCTCGCGCTGAAGCTGGGCGCCACCGCCGTGATCGACCCCGCGGACGGCGACCCCGTGGAAGCGGTGCGGGAGCTCACCCAGGGCGGCGCGACCCACGCCCTCGACACGACGGCGAAACCCGCCGTCATCTCGGGCGGCGTCAAGGCGCTCGGCGGCGGGGGAACACTGGTGGTGGTCGGCATCGGAGCCCCGGACGTGACCGTCGACGTGCAGGACATGATCTCGGGCGGCAAGTCGCTGCGCGGCAGCATCGAGGGTGACGCCGTGCCCCACGACTTCCTGCCGAGGCTGCTGGAGATGCGTGCCACCGGGCAGCTCCCCGTGGAGGAACTCATCAGCTTCTACCCCTTCGCGGAGATCAACCGTGCGGTCGACGACACCCGGTCGGGGGCGGCCGTCAAGCCAGTGCTCGTCTTCTGACACCGTTCCCGTTCCCGGTCTCCGTCTCCCTTCCGCGGGACCGGGGTCCGGGGTCCGCGAACGAGGGAAATCCGCAGGCAGGGCCCGCCACTTGCAGCCCAGGTGTCCTCGGGAGGTCATCCGGGGAATGGCGAGGTGCGCTCGATGTCGGCACCGAGAAGGGGCCGGGCTCTGGCGAGCCCGGCCTCTTCTCCCCAACGTCTACGACCTGATCGCGCTCACCAACTCCCGTTCCTCGCCTGCCATCCGCCACTCACAGTGGCCAAGCGGCCAGCAAATCGCCGGGGCCGTAGGCAGCGTCGAGCCCCGGACAGTCGACTCCACTGCGCGAGACCGCCACGACTGGAACAGGTTCGGTGAGGGCGGCCCGGTGCCGATGGAGAGCGGCCCGGTCGTGCCGGTCGAAGGGCGACTGCTCCAGCCACTTGATGGAGCCGACAAAGAGCAGCTCCGCGGCAATGGGAGCGCGGTCCGCCCCGACGATGTCGATCTCAACGTCGTTGGTGCGGGTCCAGTAGCCGCCGACTGCGTGCGCTGCGGGAAGTCGATCGTCGGGCAGTATCCGGGCGGAGCGCCTCTCGGATGAGCGGCTCGATCGCCCGGCCGCGCCAGCTGGTCCAGCTCTCCCGGATCCGCGCCAACGTCAGATCGCCCCGCCCTCGCTCGATTTCCTCCATGGCCGGGCCGAGCAGGTGCAGCCAAAACCGCAGGTAGGGATCTGTCACCCGGTAGCGGCGATCCTTCGACGGACGCAGCGATACGGGCAGCTCCGCGGTGACGATCCGCTTGTTCGTGAGCAGCTCCAGCGCTCGCTGCAGGGACGTGGCCCCGATCCCGCCGGCCGCACGGGCGATATTGGTGAAGGTCCGCTCGCCACTGCCGATGGCCGCCAGCACCGTACGCGCCTGGGCCTGCGGGGGGAATTCGGCAGCCAGCGAGCGCTCGGCCGACACCAGCAGGGCCGAGACCCGGTCGCTCAGCGCCTCGCCGAGGAAGTCTCACAGCCCTGCACCCGGTGGCCACTGCGCGCAGACCAGCGGCAGCCCGCCGCTGACCAGCGCGGCGTCGAACGCTTCCGCCGGTCCCAACCCGAGCATCTGCCCCACCTCGGCGGGGTTCAGTGGTCCCAGCACCATCTCCCGGCCGCGCTGATGGAAGGGCCGTCCGTAGCTGTTCAGAGCCTCCATCATCGACAGATCCGAGCCGATGAGGACGAGCAGCACTGGCTTGGTCTCCAGCACCCGGTCCCAGGCCCGTTGCAGCATCCCCTCAAAGGCGCCGTCGGCATCCATCAGGTACGGCACCTCGTCGATGACCAGCACGCTCGCCCGGTCGGCGGGCAGCGCCGCGGCCAGCCTCACTGGCATCCCAGCACCATCCCTGCACGGGAACTGACCAGGGGCCCGACCTCGAAAGATCAGACCCCTTCTGACCTGCAGGTCTGCCAGATCATCGACGTGGTGGTGAGTCACCCGCTACACGTTGAACCGGAACTCCACCACGTCCCCGTCCCGCATCACATAGTCCTTGCCCTCCATGCGGGCCTTGCCCTTCGCGCGGGCCTCGGCGACCGAGCCGGTCTCCACCAGGTCGTCGAAGGAGATGACCTCCGCCTTGATGAAGCCCTTCTGGAAGTCGGTGTGGATGACGCCGGCGGCCTCGGGGGCGGTGGCGCCCTTCTTGATGGTCCAGGCGCGGGATTCCTTGGGGCCGGCCGTCAGATAGGTCTGGAGGCCGAGGGTGGTGAAGCCGACGTGGGCAAGGGTGGCGAGGCCCGGCTCCTCGACGCCGACGGACTGGAGGAGCTCCATCGCGTCCTCCTCGTCGAGCTCGGCGAGGTCCGCCTCCAGCTTGGCGTTGAGGAAGATCGCCTCGGCGGGGGCGACCAGCGCGCGCTGCTCGGCCTTGAAGTCGTCGTCGACCAGCTCGTCCTCGTCGACGTTGAAGACGTAGAGGAAGGGCTTGGTGGTGAGGAGGTGCAGGTCGTGCAGCAGCTCCTCGTTGCCGGAGTCCTGGACGATGCCCTGCGAGAAGAGGGTGTCGCCCTTCTCCAGGATCTCCTTCGCCGCCTCGACCGCCGCGACCTTCGCAGCGACGTCCTTCTTGATGCGCGACTCCTTCTGGAGGCGCGGCAGGACCTTCTCGATCGTCTGGAGGTCCGCGAGGATCAGCTCGGTGTTGATCGTCTCGATGTCGTCCTTGGGCGAGACCTTGCCGTCCACGTGGACGACGTTCTCGTCCTTGAAGGCGCGGATGACCTGGCAGATCGCGTCGGACTCACGGATGTTCGCGAGGAACTTGTTGCCCAGGCCCTCGCCCTCGGAGGCGCCCTTCACGATGCCCGCGATGTCGACGAAGTCGACTGTCGCCGGGAGGATCCGCTGGGAGCCGAAGATCTCCGCCAGCTTCGTCAGGCGGGCGTCGGGGACGCCGACCACACCGACGTTCGGCTCGATCGTGGCGAACGGGTAGTTGGCCGCCAGCACGTCGTTCTTGGTCAGGGCGTTGAACAGGGTCGACTTGCCGACATTCGGCAGTCCGACGATTCCGATCGTGAGCGACACGGTGCGACTTCCCGGAGTGAGAGGGCTGGCGTGAGAGGACCGGGGGCGGGCCCCTGGCGGCGGGCCCTGGGCCCTGCCGTCACATTCCCGTCGTCCGCCGGGAGGGCGGGCGCCGCGCCCGCCGCGGTAGCGGCTGATGTGGCTGTAGGTGCGTGCTCTCGGCGTGGGGGGGGGGGGGGGGGGGGCGGGGGGGGGCGCCCGGGGGGGGGGGGGGGGGGGGGGGGGGGGGGGGGGGCGGGGCGGGCGGCGCGGGGGGGGGGGCGCGCCGCCCCCCGCCCCCCCCCCGCCCCCCCCCCCCCCCCCCCCCCCCCCCCCCCCCCCCCCCCCCCCCCCCCCCCCCCCCCCCCCCCCCCCCGGGAGTGCGTGCATGGCGCCGCGGAGCAGGCGGGAATGTGACGACAGGGTCCAGGGGACCGATCCACCAGTCTACGGCGTGCCCGGCCCCGCCCCGGCGACGTGTCGAACGCTTGGCCAAGGTCCGGTCGACGGCGTGTCTGAGGGGCGATTCGACACATAAACCGACCTAAGTTGGTCCAGTGGAGCAACACAGGACACGACCCCCGCAGCACGGACCGCGACGCGACGTGCCGCCGCCGCCCCTGCCTCCGCAGGCGGCGCGGGGCGGCGCCAAGGCCGGCAGAACCGGTTCGCCGTCGGCGCGGGCCGGGGTGCCGCCGCGGCGTCCGGCGGCGGCAGGGCCGAGCGGGCCGCCGATCGTCCAGGCCGTACGGCGGCTGCCCAACCCCCGGCTGACCGGGCTCGGCGGCGGGCTGTTCTGCGGGGCGCTGATGTTCGCACTCGGCTGCCTCGACCAGCTGCTGTTCGGGGCGTCGCTCACGGCGTACGGCGTGCTGTTCCTGCCCGCGTGCGTCCTGACCGCCGTCTGGATCCGGCGCGGCGATCTGCTGACCGCGCCCATCGTCGTACCGATCGCGTTCGCCGTGGGGCTCCTCCCCGTGGCCGAGAGCGGACAGGGAATCAGCGGTCGCCTGATGGGCCTCTTCACCGCCCTCGCCACCCAGGCCGGGTGGCTGTACGGCGGCACCCTCATCGCCGGACTGATCGCGACGGTGCGGAAGATCCGCCTGCTGAACCGCCGGTCCACCAGGAACCGCCCGCCCGTCCGACCCGGCCCTTGAAGGGGTCCGGCCAAGGGCTCTAGCCGCCCTTCACCGCGTGCATCGCCGCCCCCACGATCCCCGCGTTGTTCTGCAGCTGCGCCGGTACGATCTCCGCCTTGATGTCCTCGATGTAGTGCAGGAACTTCTGCGACTTCCGGCTGACGCCGCCGCCGATGACGAACAGTTCCGGCGAGAAGAGCATCTCGACGTGGGCGAGGTATCTCTGGACGCGGTGCGCCCAGTGCTCCCAGGTCAGTTCCTCGTCCTCCTTGGCCTTGCTGGAGGCCCGCTTCTCCGCGTCGTGGCCGTGCAGTTCGAGGTGGCCCAGCTCGGTGTTGGGGACGAGGACGCCGTCGACGAAGAGGGCGCTGCCGATGCCCGTGCCGAACGTGAGAAGGACGACCGTGCCCTTGCGGCCCCGGCCGGCCCCGAAGTTCATCTCCGCGACGCCCGCCGCGTCCGCGTCGTTGACCACCGTCACCGGCAGGCCGCCCAGGCGGTCGCTGAACAACGCGCCCGCGTCCAGGTCGATCCAGCTCTTGTCGACGTTGGCCGCCGTACGGATCGTGGCGCCACCGGTGACCACGCCCGGGAAGGTGAGCCCGACCGGCCCGCTCCAGCCGAAGTGGTCGACGACCTGCTGGACGCCGTCACCCACCGCGTCCGGGGTCGCCGGGTGCGGGGTCAGCACCTTGAAACGCTCGTCCGCCAGGTCGCCCCTGTCCAGGTCCACAGGGGCGCCCTTGATCCCGGATCCACCGATGTCCACGCCGAAGATCTGCATGGCCCTACGTTACGACGGACGACTGACAGTCACTCCGCCGAGGGGTGTCCGCACCCCGACCGAGGGGCTCTCACACACTTTCCGCACCGGATCCGCCGCGCTGCTCCATGAGCGCCGCCGCCTCGTCGCGCAGATCGCGGCGCAGCTCCTTCGGCAGCGAGAAGATGATGGACTCCTCGGCCGCCTTGACCAGCTCGACGTCCTCGAACCCGCGCTGCGACAGCCACTCCAGGACCTGCTCGACCAGGATCTCCGGCACGGAGGCACCGGAGGTGACGCCGACCGTGGACACGCCCTGAAGCCACGCCTCCTCGATCTCGTCCGCGAAGTCCACGAGGTAGGCCTCGCGCGAGCCCGCGAGCTTGGCGACCTCGACCAGGCGCTTGGAGTTCGAGGAGTTGCGGGAGCCGACCACGATCACCAGCTCGGCCTCGGCGCCCATCTGCTTCACCGCCAGCTGACGGTTCTGCGTGGCGTAGCAGATGTCGTCGCTGGGCGGGGAGATGAGCTGCGGGAACTTCTCCTTCAGCGCGTCGACGGTCTCCATCGTCTCGTCGACGGAGAGGGTGGTCTGGGAGAGCCAGACGACCTTCGACTCGTCACGGACCTCGACCTTGGCGACGTCCTCGGGGCCGTCGACGAGCTGGATGTGGTCGGGGGCCTCGCCGGAGGTGCCGATGACCTCCTCGTGGCCTTCGTGCCCGATCAGGAGGATGTCGTAGTCCTCGTCCGCGAAGCGGACGGCTTCCTTGTGGACCTTGGTGACCAGCGGGCAGGTGGCGTCGATGGTCGCGAGCCGGCCCTGCTTGGCCTCATCGTGGACGGTCGGTGCGACGCCGTGCGCCGAGAACATCACGATGTTGCCCGGCGGCACCTCCTCCGTGCGTTCGACGAAGATGGCGCCCTTCTTCTCCAGCGTCTGGACGACGTATTTGTTGTGGACGATCTCGTGCCGGACGTAGACCGGAGCGCCGTACTGCTCCAGGGCCTTCTCGACGGCGATCACGGCGCGGTCCACACCCGCGCAGTAGCCACGGGGGGCGGCGAGCAGGACACGGCGGCCAGGCGAAGCAGTCATGCACCCCATCGTACGGGCGCGTTCAGCGGGTCACAGAGCGCCGGTGTCTCGGATGGACGGGGGACTGGCGGTGAGCGGGGAGGCGTGGGGCAGGAGGGGGTCGAGTCCCGCCAACCGGGCGCCGCCGGGCTGGGCGGCGTTGTCGTACGTGGCCGTTACCCTCGCGGCATGGCTGTCAACACGTCCCCCGAAACACCCCTGCCCGTCGGCGAGGTCTCCCGGCTCATCGGGGGGTGGATCGACCGGCTCGGAGCCGTGTGGGTGGAGGGGCAGATCACTCAGTTGTCGCGGCGGCCGGGGGCGGGGGTCGTGTTCCTGACCCTGCGGGATCCGTCGTACGACGTCTCCGTCGGCGTCACCTGTTTTCGGCAGGTGTTCGACGCGGTCGCCGATGTCGTCAGCGAGGGCGCGCGGGTCGTCGTCCTCGCGAAGCCGGAGTGGTACGCCCCACGGGGGCAACTGTCGTTGCGGGCCGCCGAGATAAGGCCCGTCGGCGTCGGCGAACTGCTCGCGCGGCTCGAGCAGTTGAAGAAGGCCCTCACCGCCGAGGGGCTGTTCGCGCCCGAGCGGAAGAAGCCGCTGCCCTTCCTGCCCCAGCTCGTCGGGCTGGTCTGCGGGCGGGCTTCCGCAGCGGAGCGGGACGTGCTGGAGAACGCCCGGCACCGCTGGCCCGCCGTCCGCTTCGAGGTGCGCAACGTGGCGGTGCAGGGCGTGCACGCCGTGCCGCAGGTCGTGCAGGCCGTGAAGGAGCTCGACGAGATCGACGAGGTGGACGTGATCGTCGTCGCGCGCGGGGGAGGCAGCGTGGAGGACCTGCTGCCGTTCTCCGACGAGCAGCTCATCAGGACCGTCGCGGAATGCCGTACGCCCGTCGTCTCCGCCATCGGGCACGAACCCGACACGCCGCTCCTCGACTATGTCGCCGATCTGCGCGCCTCCACCCCGACCGACGCCGCCAAGAAGGTCGTACCGGACGTCGGCGAGGAGTACGAACGCGTGCGGATGCTGCGGGACCGGGCGCGGCGGTGTGTGCAGGCGTTCGTCGACCGGGAGGAGCGCGGGCTGGCCCAGGCGCTCGGGCGGCCGGTGATACAGGATCCGCACCGGATGATCGACGAACGGGCCGACCAGGTCGCGTCCCTGCTCGATCGCGGCCGGCGCACCCTCGGCCATCACCTCGACCGCGCCGACTCCGAGCTGACGCACACGCACGCGCGCGTGGTGGCCCTCTCCCCCGCCGCCACCCTCGAGCGGGGGTACGCCGTGCTGCAGAAGACCGACGGACACGTGGTCCGCGACCCGGGCGAGGTCACGGGGGACGAGGTGCTGCGAGCGCGGGTGGCCGAGGGTGAGTTTGTCGTTCGAGTCGATGCGTAGTCGATGCATAGGGTGGACGGATGAGCAGCAAGGTGGATGAGGCGCTCGGCTACGAGCAGGCGCGGGACGAGCTGATCGACGTCGTACGGCGGCTGGAGGCGGGCGGTACGACGCTGGAGGAGTCCCTCGCGCTGTGGGAGCGGGGCGAGGAGCTGGCGAAGGTGTGCCGGCGCTGGCTGGAGGGGGCGCGGGCGCGGCTGGACGCGGCACTGGCCGAGGAGAACCTCGAAGCAGCGGCGGAGGACGGCGAGTAGCCGCTCGCCCTGCGAGTGGCCTGCTGTGTGAAGCGGGTCACCACGCCCCATTTTTGGTTGAAGGTTGAACCTTAATTCGCGTAACGTCGACACTGTCAGCAATACCGGACCACGGTCCGGTATTGATACAGGCGCCACCCCGAGGAAGTCACGCATGTCTCTCGTACTCGACCCCGCCGCCCAGGACCTCCTGTTCCGCGAGGCGCGCACCGCGAACACCTTCACCGACGAACCGGTGACCGACGAGCAGGTGCAGGCGATCTACGACCTGGTCAAGTACGGCCCGACGGCCTTCAACCAGTCCCCGCTGCGCGTCACCCTGGTCCGCTCCGCCGAGGCCCGTGAGCGCCTGGTCCAGCACATGGCCGAGGGCAACCAGCCCAAGACCGCCACCGCCCCGCTGGTCGCGATCCTCGCCGCGGACAACGAGTTCCACGAGGAGCTGCCGGAGCTCTTCCCGCACTTCCCGCAGGCCAAGGACGTCTTCTTCGGCGAGCGCTCCGCCCGCGAGGGTGCCGCCTCGCTGAACGCCGCCCTGCAGGCCGCGTACTTCATCATCGGCGTCCGTGCCGCGGGCCTCGCCGCCGGTCCGATGACCGGCCTGGACTTCGAGGGTGTCCGCAAGGAGTTCCTGGACGACGACCACACCCCGCTGATGGTCGTCAACATCGGCAAGCCGGGCGATGACTCCTGGTTCCCGCGCTCCCCGCGCCTGGCGTACGACGAGGTCGTCACCACCGTCTGAGCGGTTCAGGTGCACACAGAAGGCCCCCGGCTGCGACGCCGGGGGCCTTCTTCATGTCCTTGGGGGCTCACCCCATCTTCAGGGCCCCGGCCATCTCCGTCAGCCGGTCGAACGAGCCCGTGCCCGCCACCACCGTCGTCGCGCCGTCGCCCTGGTGGACGAGTGCGTCGTACCGGCCGCCCGTGTACCGGGTCCAGGTGCGGCCGTCGATCTCCTGGGTGGTCTTCGTCACCTCGCCGCCCTGGCTGGCCTCGCCGATGAAGGTCGACGGCTTCTGAGTCGACTGCTCGACCTGGACGTACTCCCCGTCGGGCGCCTGGAAGCCCAGGTGCCAGGCGTCGAAGCTGTCGCCCTGGAAGCGGACGGAGGTGGCCTTCCAGTCGGCGGCCAGGCCCTCGGGCGCGGCCACCGGGTAGGAGGCCGCTCGGCGTGCCGTGAGCAGCTCGACGCGGTAGTCGACCTTCTTGATCTCCGGAGCGGAGTCGTCGTGCGGGATGAAGAGGTAGATGACACCCGCCATGAGCCCGATCAGACCAAGGGAGAGGATCATGTCCCGGACCGTCTTCTGCTTACCGTTCGAACCTGCCACGTCCCTATCGTCGCAGGTGCCCTGGTCCGCTCATCCGTGGGGCCCCCTGCTCATTTTGTCTGCCTGAGGATAGAGTCGGCCCATACCCTCATCCGGCCGTCGCCGTATCAGAAAGGTGCGCTCCGATGACCGAGCATCATCATCTGCCGTCCGAGCTCGAGGTTCCCTCCGAGGCTCCCGACCGCAACCTCGCCCTGGAACTCGTCCGGGTGACCGAAGCCGCGGCCATGGCCGCGGGCCGCTGGGTCGGCCGCGGCGACAAGAACGGCGCCGACGGTGCCGCGGTGCGCGCCATGCGGACCCTCGTCTCCACCGTCTCGATGAACGGCGTCGTCGTCATCGGTGAGGGCGAGAAGGACGAGGCCCCGATGCTCTTCAACGGAGAGCGCGTCGGCGACGGAACCGGGCCCGAGTGCGACATCGCCGTCGACCCGATCGACGGGACCACACTGACCGCCAAGGGCATGACGAACGCGATCGCCGTGCTGGCCGCGGCCGACCGCGGGTCGATGTTCGACCCGTCCGCCGTGTTCTACATGGACAAGCTGGTCACCGGGCCCGAGGCCGCCGACTTCGTCGACATCAACGCGCCCGTGTCCGTGAACATCCGCCGGGTCGCCAAGGCCAAGCGGTCCACGCCCGAGGACGTCACCGTCGTCATCCTGGACCGGCCGCGGCACCAGGGCCTCATCGAGGAGGTCCGCGAGACCGGCGCGCGCATCAGGCTGATCTCCGACGGCGACGTGGCCGGCTCGATCCTGGCGCTGCGCGAGGGCACCGGCGTCGACCTGCTGCTCGGTATCGGCGGCACGCCGGAGGGCATCATCTCGGCCTGCGCCGTGAAGTGTCTGGGCGGCACGATCCAGGGCAAGCTGTGGCCGAAGGACGACGAGGAGCGGCAGCGGGCGATCGACGCGGGACACGATCTGGACCGCGTGCTGACGACCGACGACCTGGTGTCCGGGGAGAACGTGTTCTTCGTGGCGACGGGCATCACCGATGGTGAGCTGCTGCGGGGCGTGCGGTATCGGTCGGAGACGGCGACCACCGACTCGATCGTCATGCGGTCCAAGTCCGGGACGGTCCGTCGGATCGACTCGGAGCACCGGCTGAGCAAGCTGCGGGCGTACAGCGCCATCGACTTCGACCGGGCCAAGTAAGCACGTCCGTCCAGCGGTCCGTCCACCGGTCCGTCCAGCGTCAAAGGGGCGCCCCCGGTGCGGTGGGGGCGCCCCTTTGCTCAGCCCGCTGCCGCTATTCGGTCCGTCGCCCTCGCCGCCTTTTTCAGCTCCAGGTCGCGGCGGCGGCGCCTCGCCAGGACGACTCGGCGTTCGGCGGCGGTCAGGCCGCCCCAGACTCCGTACGGTTCCGGTTGCAGGAGCGCGTGCTCGCGGCACTCGACCATGACGGGGCAGCCCGAACAGACTCGCTTCGCGGCCTGCTCGCGGGAGAGCCGGGCAGCGGTGGGTTCCTTGGAGGGTGCGAAGAACAGGCCGGCCTCGTCGCGCCGGCACACCGCCTCGGTGTGCCAGGGTGCGTCTTGGTCCCTGTCCCGCACTGGCACCCGCTGGGCCGGAACGGCAGCTACCTGCAGGGACGAATGCGGCGGTTGCAGCACGGTCTACTCCTGACGACGGCTTCGCGAGCGAGCGACGATGCAGCAAGCCCTACCCGCTGTGCGCGCGCCTATGCACTGAGTTCCGAACCGCTGGTTTCCGTGGGGATGTGCGCGCTCTCCGGTGCTGCGGGCATGCTCCGTTCCGCTTGACCTCCCGCCGAATTCACAAGCGTCAATGATCCAGGTGCTTGCGCAAACTCTTGTCGACCTTGCGGTGCACGCGGTCGAGGATGTCCGCGACGAGCTTGCCGCGCTTGGGCCTGCCCTCGATGTTGCCGAGCACGGCCCAGCCGTCCACGTAGACCACGGGGGCGTCGGGGTCGGTCGAATCCAGCGTGTCCACCTCGAAGTTGCCGAGGACGCCGCCGCCGGTGCCGCGCAGCGACACGTTCTCCGGGACGCGGACCTCGACGTTGCCGAAGACCGAGATCGCCTTGATGACGACCTGCCGGTACTCGAAGATCGCCTCGCTGAGGTCGATCTCGACGCTGCCGAAGACGGCGTACGCGTGGATACGGCGGCCCGCCCGCCAGCGGCCCTTGCGGACGGCGCTGCCGAAGACCGCCACCACGTTGTCGTCGGGGTCGTGCGGGATGGCGTCGGTGGGGCGGTTGGGGGCCGGGGTGTAGAGGGGGGTGGCCCGGCGCTCGTGTGCGGCCGGCAGGTCCCGTATGAAGACCTCCAGCTCGCCGACCGTCTTGGCGTTCAGCACCCCCTCGACGCGCTCGGCATGCTCGTCCGCGCTGAGGCGGCCCTCGGCGAGGGCCTCGCGCAGGATGTCGGCGATCCGGTCGCGGTCGGCGTCCGACGCGCGCAGTTCGGAGGGGGACTGCACCTGCGGTTCGGTGTGCTTCTGAAGGTCCACGGCAGCAGCGTACCCAAACGCGATAGATCGCGACTAGGGCTGTGGACAACCTTTGGCCCGGCCGGCTTGATGCGGCTTGATCGGGCTTGATCGGGCTTGATCCGGCCGACTGAGGATTACCTCACAAGAGCGCGGTCGGTGGCAGGTTCTACGCTGGTGGGCGCTGCCAATGGAGGCCAGCGGCCGTCGTCGAGTGAGGAATGGGCGAGATGCCTGAGTTCGCGTACACCGATCTGCTCCCTGCGGGAGAGGACACCACCCCGTACCGGCTGGTGACCTCCGAGGGTGTCTCCACTTTCGAGGCCGACGGGCGGACGTTCCTCAAGGTCGAGCCCCAGGCGCTGCGCAAGCTCGCCGAGGAGGCCATCCATGACATCCAGCACTATCTGCGCCCGGCCCACCTGGCCCAGCTGCGCCGGATCATCGACGACCCCGAGGCGTCGAGCAACGACAAGTTCGTGGCGCTGGACCTCCTGAAGAACGCGAACATCGCGGCCGCGGGCGTGCTGCCGATGTGCCAGGACACCGGCACGGCGATCGTCATGGGCAAGCGCGGACAGAATGTACTCACCGAAGGTGAGGACGAGAAGGCGCTGTCCCATGGCATCTACGACGCCTACCTGAACCTCAACCTGCGCTACTCGCAGATGGCCCCTCTCACCATGTGGGAGGAGAAGAACACCGGCTCGAACCTGCCGGCGCAGATCGAGCTGTACGCGACGGACGGCGGCGCCTACAAGTTCCTGTTCATGGCCAAGGGCGGCGGCAGCGCCAACAAGTCGTTCCTCTACCAGGAGACGAAGGCCGTCCTGAACGAGGCCTCCATGATGAAGTTCCTGGAGGAGAAGATCCGTTCGCTGGGTACGGCCGCCTGCCCGCCGTACCACCTTGCGATCGTCGTCGGCGGTACGTCGGCCGAGTACGCACTCAAGACGGCCAAGTACGCCTCCGCGCACTACCTGGACGAGATCCCGGCAGAGGGCTCGGAGCTGGGGCACGGCTTCCGGGACAAGGAGCTGGAGGAGAAGGTCTTCGAGCTGACGCAGAAGATCGGGATCGGCGCGCAGTTCGGCGGCAAGTACTTCTGCCACGACGTACGGGTCGTGCGCCTCCCCCGCCACGGCGCGTCCTGCCCGGTCGCCATCGCGGTGTCCTGCTCCGCCGACCGCCAGGCCGTGGCGAAGATCACCGCCGAGGGCGTCTTCCTGGAGCAGCTGGAGACGGACCCGGCGCGGTTCCTGCCGGAGACGACGGACGAGCACCTGGACGAGGCGGGCGACGTCGTCAAGATCGACCTGAACCAGCCGATGGACGACATCCTCGCCGAGCTGACCAAGTACCCCGTCAAGACCCGCCTCTCCCTCACCGGCTCGCTGGTCGTGGCCCGTGACATCGCGCACGCCAAGATCAAGGAGCGGCTGGACGCGGGCGAGGAGATGCCGCAGTACCTGAAGGACCACCCGGTGTACTACGCGGGCCCCGCGAAGACGCCGGAGGGTTACGCGTCCGGTTCCTTCGGCCCGACGACGGCCGGCCGCATGGACTCCTACGTCGAGCAGTTCCAGGCGGCGGGCGGTTCCAAGGTGATGCTGGCCAAGGGCAACCGCAGCAAGCAGGTCACGGACGCGTGCGACGCCCACGGCGGTTTCTACCTGGGCTCCATCGGCGGCCCGGCCGCCCGCCTCGCCCAGGACTGCATCAAGAAGGTCGAGGTCGTCGAGTACGAGGAGCTCGGCATGGAGGCCGTCTGGAAGATCGAGGTCGAGGACTTCCCGGCGTTCATCGTCGTCGACGACAAGGGCAACGACTTCTTCACTTCGCGGGAACCGGAGCAGCCGACGTTCACGTCGATTCCGGTGCGGGGGCCGGGGCTGGGCTAGGGGTTTTTCGCCCCCGCCGCCCCTTCCCGTTCCCGCCCCCTGGGGCTCCGCCCCAGACCCCGCTCCTCAAACGCCGGAGGGGCTGATTTCAGCCCGTCTGGGGGTCCCCCCTCTGGGGGAGTTTGAGGACGAGGCCCCTTCCGGGCCGAAGGGGGGTCTGGGTGCGCAGCCCCAGCGGACGGGAATGGGCAGGGGCGGCGGGGGCGCTGTACCCCTCATGAGCGAATACCGCATCGAGCACGACTCCATGGGCGAGGTCCGGGTCCCCGCCGACGCCAAGTGGCGGGCGCAGACGCAGCGGGCCGTGGAGAACTTCCCGATCTCCGGGCAACGCGTCGAACGCGCCCATATCGAGGCGCTGGCGCGCATCAAGGGCGCCGCGGCGAAGGTGAACGCGAGCCTCGGAGTGCTCGACAAGGACGTCTCCGACGCGATTCAGGAGGCGGCGGCCGAAGTCGCCGAAGGCCGCTGGGACGAGCACTTCCCCGTCGACGTGTTCCAGACCGGGTCCGGGACCTCGTCCAACATGAACACCAACGAGGTCATCGCCACGCTCGCGACCGAGCGGCTCGGGCGGGACGTGCATCCCAACGACCACGTCAACGCGTCCCAGTCGTCCAACGACGTCTTCCCCTCGTCCATCCACATCGCCGCCACCGCCGCCGTCACCCGCGATCTCGTCCCGGCCCTCGAGCACCTCGCCGACTCCCTCGCCCGCAAGTCCGAGGAGTTCGCCGACGTCGTCAAGTCGGGGCGCACGCACCTCATGGACGCCACCCCGGTGACCCTGGGCCAGGAGTTCGGCGGCTACGCGGCGCAGATCCGCTACGGCGTCGAGCGGCTCCGCGCGTCCCTCCCGCGGCTCGCCGAGCTGCCCCTGGGCGGCACCGCCGTGGGCACCGGCATCAACACGCCGCCCGGTTTCTCCGCCGCCGTCATCGAGGAGGTCGCCCGCGCCACCGGGCTGCCGCTCACCGAGGCCCGCGACCACTTCGAGGCGCAGGGGGCCCGGGACGGGATCGTCGAGACGAGCGGGCAGCTGCGGACCGTCGCCGTGTCGCTCACGAAGATCGCCAATGATCTGCGGTGGATGTCCTCCGGGCCGCGCACCGGCCTCGCCGAGATCAGCCTTCCCGACCTCCAGCCCGGGTCCTCGATCATGCCCGGCAAGGTCAACCCGGTGATTCCGGAAGCCGTCCTCATGGTTTCCGCCCAGGTCATCGGAAATGACGCGACCGTCGCCACCGCAGGCGCAGCCGGCAACTTCGAGCTCAACGTGATGCTTCCGGTCATCGCGAAGAACGTGCTGGAGTCCATCCGGCTGCTCGCCAACGTCTCACGGCTGCTCGCCGACCGGACCGTCGACGGGATCGTCGCCCACCGGGAGCGGGCGCGGGAGTACGCCGAGTCGTCGCCCTCCGTGGTGACTCCGCTCAACAAGTACATCGGGTACGAGGAGGCCGCGAAGGTCGCCAAGAAGGCGCTGGCGGAGCGGAAGACCATCCGTCAGGTCGTCGTCGAGGGCGGGTACGTGGAGCGTGGGGACCTCACCGCGGAGCAGCTCGACGAGGCGCTGGATGTCCTGCGGATGACGCATCCGTAACCAATCGCGCACGCCGCACGCCCCGCGCGTGAACCGTGACGCGCGCCGCAGCGTCGTATGCCCATGGCACCTAATATCTGTGCATGGCAGACGGTGGAGCGGTGAGAGCCGAAACGGACGCGGGCGGGTCGGCGGTGTACTGGGCGCCCGGGAGTCAGATCCTGTGGCGTTACCGGGAGAACGGCGGCGCGGGCTTCCACATCGCGCGTCCCGTCACCGTCGTACGGGACGACGGCGAGCTGCTCGCCGTGTGGATGGCCCCGGGCACCGAGTGTGTGAAGCCGGTGCTCGCGGACGGTACGCCCGTGCACGTCGAGCCCTTGGAGAGCCGCTACACCAAGCCGCGGACCGTGCAGCGCGACCGGTGGTTCGGGACGGGTGTGCTGAAGCTGGCGCGGCCCGGTGAGCCGTGGTCGGTGTGGCTGTTCTGGGAACCGGGCTGGCGGTTCAAGAACTGGTACGTGAACCTGGAGGAGCCGCTGGCGCGTTGGGAGGGCGGGGTGGACTCCGTCGACCACTTCCTCGACATCACCGTGGATCCGAGCCGCGGTTGGCAGTGGCGGGACGAGGACGAGTTCACGCAGGCCCAGCGGGACGGACTGATGGACAAGCAACTGGCCGAACAGGTGCGGGAGGCGGGGCGGTCCGCCGTGGAGGTGATCCGGGCCTGGGGGCCGCCGTTCTCGGACGGCTGGCAGCACTGGCGTCCTGATCCGTCCTGGAGTGTCCCCACCCTGCCGGAGGACTGGGATCGTACGCCCGCGCACATGTCCTCGTGAGACCCTTGATGCGCCCCGGGGCAAGAAACGTAGGATCGTCCTCCGCAAGGGCGCGCCTTGATAACTACCGGAGCACGCGCTGGGCTTGACCGATCGTCACCGAGGGGCGGGCAGGACGTGAGCGAGGGGTACGAGGGCAACACCGGTGCGGGCGGCAGCGCTCCCGCCGGTGGCACAGAAACAGCCTCTGACCACGCGGGAAATCCGTTCCTGGGACATGCATTCCGGGTATCGGGTCTTCGGCGGGACCAACTGCACGCGCGGTATGCAGCGCCGGACGGACGGATTCGACACGCGTGACGGAGCAGCCGACCTCCTTCGAACGGCCCCAGACGGGCGTCGACCCCGCGGATCCCCGCGGGGCGCTCCTGCGTGCCTCGGCGCCGTCGCACCCGCACAGTGCCGAGCACGGCTCGGACATGCCGTCGCACGCGCCCGGCGCCGGTGCCTTAGCGGCGCAGGCGCGCGCCGGCGAGCCGCCGCCCGCCGGTCCCGGCACGACGACATCGAGCGGTGAGGACACCAGAGCCGTAGGTACCGAATCCGAGCACTCCCAGCCCGCCATCTCCGCGGAGCCCGACACGCACCGTCCGCGGCCCGTGCCCGAGGCGATCCCGGTCCAGCCGGGCACCGAGAGCGCCGGAGCCGAGGAGCGTCGTACCGGGCAGTCGCTGACGCCCGGCCGGCCCACGCCGATGCGGCGGGACGGGGACCGGCTGCGCTTCGTGGGCGCCGCGACCCGGCGGATCGCCCGTGGCATCGACCTGGACGAGATCGTGATGGGGCTGTGCCGGGCGACCGTGCCGACCTTCTCCGACGCCATCCTCGTCTATCTGCGCGACCCGCTGCCCGTCGGCGACGAGCGGCCCACCGGGCCGCTGGTGCTGCGGCTGCGCCGGACCGACCGGATCCCGCAGGAGCGGGACCTGGAGGTCGGGATCCTGCCGGTGCCGGTGCCGGATCAGTCCGAGCTGGACACGATCGGCACGGAGCTGTGCGAGGTACGGCCCGGCAGTGCGCTCGCCGAGGTGCTGCGCGGGGTACGTCCCGTGTTCACGGACACCTCGGACGTGCGCGCCGCGCTGACCGAACTTCTGGGTGAGGGCGGCGAGTTCGCCGTACCCGCCGGGCAGCGCGCGATCCTCGCCCCGCTGCGCGGCCGGCGCCGGGTGATCGGTGCCGCGCTGTTCCTGCGCCGCCCTGAGCGCATCGCCTTCGAGCCGGACGACCTGCTGGTCGCCGCCCAGCTCGCCACGCACAGCGCCCTCGGCATCGACAAGGCGGTGCTGTACGGCCGTGAGGCGTACATCGCCGACGAGCTGCAGCGCACCATGCTGCCGGAGACGCTGCCGCGGCCCACGGGTGTGCGGCTGGCGTCCCGCTATCTCCCGGCCGCCGAAACCGCACGGGTCGGCGGCGACTGGTACGACGCGATCCCGCTGCCGGGCAGCCGCGTGGCGCTGGTGGTGGGGGACGTCATGGGGCACTCCATGACGTCCGCCGCGATCATGGGCCAGCTGCGGACCACCGCGCAGACCCTCGCCGGGCTCGATCTGCCGCCGCAGGAGGTGCTGCACCATCTCGACGAGCAGGCCCAGCGGCTCGGCACCGATCGCATGGCGACCTGCCTGTACGCCGTCTACGACCCGGTCTCGCACCGGATCACCATCGCCAACGCCGGCCATCCCCCGCCCGTCCTGCTGCACCTGGGCGGCCGGGCCGAGGTGCTGCGGGTGCCGCCGGGCGCGCCGATCGGTGTCGGCGGCGTCGACTTCGAGGCCGTGGAGCTGGACGCACCGGCCGGAGCGACCCTGCTCCTCTACACGGACGGGCTGGTCGAGTCGCGCCTCAGGGACGTGTGGACCGGGATAGAGCAGCTGCGCGAGAAGCTCGCCGCCACCGCGCAGCTGACCGGACCCGATCATCCGCCGCCCCTCGAAGCGCTGTGCGACGAGGTGCTCGACATGCTCGGCCCGGGCGACCGGGACGACGACATCGCCCTGCTCGCCGCCCGCTTCGACGGGATCGCGCCGAGTGACGTGGCGTACTGGTTCCTGGAGCCGGAGGACGCGGCTCCCGGCCGGGCCCGGCGGCTGGCCCGGCGGGCGCTGTCCCGCTGGGGCATGGAGGACATCACCGACTCCGTCGAGCTGCTGGTCAGCGAGGTCGTGACCAACGCCGTGCGCTATGCGACCCGGCCGATCACGCTCCGGTTGCTGCGGACGGACGTGCTGCGCTGCGAGGTGGGGGACGACGTTCCGCAGCTGCCCCGGCTGCGGCAGGCTCGCGCCACGGACGAGGGCGGGCGCGGGCTGTATCTGGTGAACCGGCTGGCCCGGCGGTGGGGGGCGACGCGGCTGAGCACGGGCAAGGTGGTCTGGTTCGAGCTGAACAGCAGCTGAGGCCTGATGCCTCCGGCGGTGGGGCGGGGTCTCGCCTTCGCCGCGGGGGTTGGGTCGTAGGGCGGCTACGGGTTCCGTTGTGGCTTGTCGCGCCCACGCGGTGGAGCCGCATATGTCACAGCCCCGCACCCCTGAGGGGGCGCCCGGTGTTTGCCGGGCGCCCCTTTTTGTTGCTAGAGGTCGTTCTGTCTCGGGTCCAGTGGGTTCTCCGGGGTGGTGGCGTCCGCGGGAGGCGATGTTGTCGGGGTTGTCTGGGGCTTGGTCGTCGGGGCCGTCGTCGTCGGGGTTTCCGTCGGCGGCTCGCTCGTCTCCGGTTCCGTGGTCTCGGGCTCCGTCGTCGGGGGCTCGGTGGTTGGCTCTTCCGACGGTGTCTGGGTGGGGGTCCGGCTCGGGGTCGCCGACTTCGTCGGCTGGACCGCCGCGCCCTGGTCGGTTTCCAGGTCGAACTTGGAGTTCTTGGCCGAGACGCCGAAGGTGTACGCCGCCCAGATCTGCGCCGGGAAGCCGCCGCCGTTGACGCGCTCGAGGCCGCCCGCGCCGTACATCTTGGCCTGCGCGCTGGTCTTCACGTCCTCGCCGAACAGGCCGACCGAGGTGACCAGGTCGGGCGTGTAGCCGGTGAACCAGGCCGACTTGTTGTCGTCGGAGGTACCCGTCTTGCCGGCGACCTGCTGGCCGTCGCGCTCGGAGTTGTCGCGCACGGAGGTGCGGGCCGTACCGTCGTCGACCACGCCGGTCAGCACCGAGGTGACCGTGTCGGCGGTCTCACGGCTGAGCACCTCGCCGCCGATGGGGTCGGGCAGTTCGACCGTGCGGGTGTTGTGCTCGGCCGCCTTGAGAATGGTCGGGCTGACCTTCTTGCCGTGGTTGTCGAGGGTGGCGTAGACGCCCGCCATCTGCAGCGGGCTGGCGCCCATGGTGCCGAGGGTCTGCGCGGGCACCGCCTTGAGGTCGGCGGTGTCCATGCCGAGTGTGGCGGCCACCTTCAGGACGTTGTCCATGCCGACGTCGACGCCCAGCTGTGCGAAGACGGAGTTGATGGACTTGTTCATCGCCGTCTGGACGGTGACGTCGCCGTAGTTCTGGTCGTCCTCGTTCTCGGGGGCGAACCCGACCTTGGTGCCGTTGTCCACGACCGGCCGCTTGCTGGTGCCGTCGTAGATCGTGTTCGCGGTGATCGGCTTGCCGTCCTGCGTCTGCGCGTTCTCCTCCAGCGCGGCGGCGAGGATCACCGGCTTGAACGTCGACGCGGGCTGGTAGTCGGCGCGGGTCGCGTTGCTGCGGAAGTGCTTGTAGTAGTCGACGCCGCCGTACAGGGCAACGATCTTCCCCGTCTCGGGGTCCACGGAGACCGCGCCGGCCTGGATGTTCTTGTCGACCGACCGCTTCTTGGGGTCCAGCTTGCTGGTCAGCTGGGTCTTGGCCGCCTTCTCCAGCTGGGCCTGCCGCTTCTTGTCGATGTTCAGGGTGATGGTCCAGCCCTGGTTCTCGACCTGCGCCTCGGCCTCGGACCGCGAGATGTCCTGCTCCTTCATGAGCTGGTCCTCGAGCTGCGTGTTGGCCAGGTTGACCAGGTAGCCCTTCTGACCCTCCAGGCCGGGGGCGCCCTTCGGCTCCTTCGGGACCGGGAACTCCATGGCGTCGCGCTCGGCCTTGGGGAGCCAGCCCTCCTCGACCATGTTGTCCAGGACGTAGTTCCAGCGCTCCGTCACCAGCGCCTTGCCGGTCTTGTTGGCGACCGCCCAGTCGTACTGGCTCGGTGCCTGGAGCAGCGCGGCGAGGTAGGCGCCCTGCTCGACTTTGAGGTCCTTGGCGTCGACGCGGTAGTAGGCCTGGGCGGCGGCCTGGATGCCGTAGGCGCTGCGGCCGTAGTAGCTGGTGTTGATGTAGCCCGCGAGGATGTCGTCCTTGGACGTCGTGCGGTCCACCTTCAACGAGATGACCAGTTCCTTCAGCTTGCGCGTGACGGTCTGGTCCTGGTTGAGGTAGTAGTTCTTGACGTACTGCTGGGTGATCGTCGAGCCACCCTGCTTGCCCTTGCCGGACAGCGTGTTGATCAGACCGCGAGCGGTGCCCTTGAGGTCGACGCCGGCGTCGGTGTAGAAGGTCTTGTTCTCCGCCGCGACGAAGGTTTTCTGGACGGGCTTCGGGACCTCGCTGAGCGCCACGATCTCGCGGTTGGTCTCGCCGACGCGGGCCAGCATCGTGCCGTCGCTGTACTTGTAGACGTTGCTCTGCTGCTGGGCGGCCGCGTTGCCCTTGGGGATGTCCACCATCATGTACAGCGCGATGAACGCGCCGATGCCGAGCAGGCACAGCCCGAAGAAGGTGCCGAGGATCTTCTTCCAGGTGAACAGCCTGCGTATGAAGCTCTTCCCGGGCTTGCCGCCCGCGGCGGCCGACGAACGGCGGCTCTTGGGCGCCGCGCGGCGACCACCGCGCTGCCGCGCTCGTCTCTCTTCCGCTCGTCCCATGAGTCCGTTCGCTCCGCTTCCTTCTCGGCTGTCACACAGGTTCGTGGCCCAGGTCAGCTCAGAAAGCTAACACCGCTCTACGTGACAAAGGGCCCTCGATCCGGTCTTTTACGGACGTGAGAATCAGCACCCGTGTCCATGGAACCTGACTGACGAAAGGGGTTCATGGTTGCCGCGGCCGGACGAAATGAGAGCTCGCTCTCTCAGAGGCGACCGCGGCAGCGCAAGCAGACCGGACGTGAGTCCTCGTTCTATACACACGACGTATACACCCCGTGTACAGTCCTCTCCATGTCCATCGGTCACACCCTCCTGGGACTCCTGGAGTCCGGCCCCCGTCACGGTTACGACCTGAAGCGGGCCTTCGACGAGAAGTTCGGTCACGACCGGCCGCTGCACTACGGCCAGGTCTACTCGACGATGTCCCGCCTGCTGAAGCACGGGCTCGTCGAGGTCGACGGCATCGAGCCCGGCGGCGGCCCCGAGCGCAAGCGGTACGCCATCACCGAGGCCGGCGTCACCGACGTACAGCGGTGGCTCGCCACGCCGGAGAAGCCCGAGCCGTACCTCCAGTCCACGCTGTACACCAAGGTCGTTCTCGCGCTGCTCACGCGGCGCGACGCGGCCGACATCCTCGACACCCAGCGCGCCGAGCACCTGCGCATGATGCGGATCCTCACCGACCGCAAGCGCAAGGGCGATCTGGCCGACCAGCTGATCTGCGATCACGCGCTGTTCCATCTGGAGGCCGATCTGCGCTGGCTGGAGCTGACGGCCGCGCGGCTGGAGAAGCTCGCCGAGGTGGTGGCCAAGTGAGCGCACCCGCAGGTTCCCTGCTCGCGGCCGACGAGCTGCGCAAGGCGTACGGGCCGACCGTCGCGCTCGACGGCGCCGAGTTCTCCATCCACGCCGGTGAGGTCGTCGCCGTGATGGGCCCGTCCGGGTCCGGCAAGTCGACCTTGCTGCACTGTCTCGCCGGGATCGTGCCGCCCGACTCCGGCTCGATCACGTACAACGGGCGCGAGATGGCCACCATGAACGACGCCCAGCGCAGTGCGCTGCGGCGCAGCGAGTTCGGGTTCGTCTTCCAGTTCGGCCAGCTGGTGCCCGAGTTGGCCTGCGTGGAGAACGTCGCCCTGCCGCTCAGGCTGAACGGCGTCTCCCGCAAGGAGGCCGAGCGGACCGCCCTGTCCTGGATGGAGCGGCTGGAGGTCGACGACCTGTGCAAGAAGCGGCCCGGTGAGGTGTCCGGCGGGCAGGGGCAGCGGGTCGCCGTCGCCCGGGCGCTGGTCACCAACCCGCGCGTGCTGTTCGCCGACGAGCCGACCGGCGCGCTGGACTCCCTCAACGGCGAGCGCGTGATGGAGCTGCTCACGGACGCCGCCCGCTCCACCAACGCCGCCGTCGTCCTGGTCACGCACGAGGCGCGGGTGGCCGCCTACTCCGACCGCGAGATCGTCGTACGGGACGGGAAGTCCCGGGACATGGAGCGCGTCGTATGAGCTTGAGGCAGTGGTGGCTGGACCTTGCCATGGGGGTCCGGTTCGCGTTCGCCGGGGGGCGCGAGGGGTGGATGCGGGCACTGCTGACGGCCGTCGGTGTCGGGCTCGGAGTGGCGTTGCTGCTGCTGACGACCGCGGTGCCGAGCGCACTGGCCGCGCGCCAGGACCGGGAGAACGCCCGCAACGACCTCTCCTACGGCGACACCGACACCAAGGTGTCCAGGTCGGACCACTCGCTCCTGGTCGCGAACGCCGGTACGACCTTCCGCGACAAGGACGTCCGGGGGCGGGAGCTGGAGCCTGAGG
Source organism: Streptomyces sp. NPDC006602 (assembly GCF_042870385.1). NCBI lineage: Bacteria > Bacillati > Actinomycetota > Actinomycetes > Kitasatosporales > Streptomycetaceae > Streptomyces > Streptomyces sp. NPDC006602. Next base: position 405,354 of record NZ_JBIAHG010000003.1, read on the forward strand.
GGCCGCGGGCGCCGCTGCCGCCGGGGGTGGCGAAGTTCCCGGCGCGGGGCGAGATGGTGGTCTCGCCCACGCTGAAGGACCTCCTGGAATCCGACTCCGGGAAGCTGCTGCGGGAGCGGCTGCCGCAGCGGATCGTCGGCACGATCGGCGAGAGCGGGCTGATCGGCCCGGCCGAACTCGCCTTCTACCGGGGCGGCCAGGGCCTCGCCGAGAGGCTCGGCGGAGGCGGGGCAGCGCGGATCGAACGGTTCGGAGTCTCCGAGCGGACGTCCGAACCGCTGGACCCCGTCCTGCTCCTGCTGATCCTCGTCGTCTTCGTCGTCCTGCTGATGCCGGTCGCCGTCTTCGTCGCCGCGGCCGTACGGTTCGGCGGCGAGCGGCGCGACCGGCGGCTCGCGGCGCTCAGGCTGGTGGGCTCCGACAGCCGGTCCACGCGGCGGATCGCCGCCGGCGAGGCGCTCGCGGGCGCGGTGCTCGGGCTGCTCCTCGGTGCGGGCTTCTTCCTGATCGGCCGCCAAGTGGCGGGCTCGGTCGAGGCGTTCGACATCAGTGTGTACCCGAGTTACCTCAATCCCTCCCCCGCGCTGGCCCTGCTGGTCGGTCTCGCCGTGCCGGCGGGCGCCGTACTGGTCACGCTGTTCGCACTGCGCGGCGTGGTCATCGAGCCGCTCGGTGTGGTGCGTACGGCGAAGCCCGCGCGGCGCCGGCTGTGGTGGCGGCTGCTGCTGCCGCTGGCCGGGCTCGCCATGCTCTACCCGATGCTCGGACAGGGCCGCGACGAGGGCGGCTTCAACCAGTACCTGGTCGTCGGCGGTGTCCTGCTGCTGCTCGTCGGCGTGACCGCGCTGCTGCCGTGGATCGTCGAGGCGGTCGTGGCGCGGCTCGGCCGGGGCGGTGTGGCCTGGCAACTGGCCGTACGCAGGCTGCAGTTGAGCAGCGGCACGGCCGCTCGCATGGTCAACGGCATCGCGGTGGCGGTGGCCGGGGCGATCGCGCTGCAGATGCTGTTCGCCGGGGTGGAGAGCGACTACACGAAGGCCACCGGCTACGACGTCTCACGGGTGCAGATGCAGGTGTCGCTGCGTGACGGGCAACCGCTCGGTTCCTCCGCCGAGAAGTTCCGGCGGACCGAGGGCGTGCGCCAGGTCTACGCGTACTCCGAGGGCTACCTCGGCGAGCGGCGCACGGATCCGGCCCTCGGCGCCCAGGTGACCGTCGGGGACTGCGCGTCGCTGCGGGCAGTGGCCGAGCTGCCCTCGTGCCGGGACGGTGACGTGTTCGCCGTACGGGGTGCCGACTACGACACCGACACCCCGAAGCTGGCGAAGGCCGGACGGACGCTGTACTTCGATCCGTCCTACGAGGGCGACGACGTGGAGAGCGCGGAGGTGCCCTGGGTGGTCCCGTCGGGCGTGAAGCAGGCGCAGACCCGCCCGGACCCGACCGAGTCGGAGCGGGGCGGCTTCCTGATCACCCCGAAGGCGCTGCCGGCCGCGGTCGGTGAGGTACTGCAGGGGCAGCTCTACCTGAACCTCGACGAGTCCGTGCCGGACGTGCACGACCTGGTGCGGAACACGGCGGCGACCATCGACCCGCTGAGCGAGCCCATGGTCTGGCAGTCGGTCGAGCGGGCGGACCGCTTCACCGCCATCCGCACCGGCCTCTTCGTCGGCGCCGCATGTGTCCTCGCCCTCATCGGCGCGAGCCTCCTGGTCTCGCAGCTGGAGCAACTGCGCGAACGCAAGAAGCTGTTGTCGTCGCTGGTCGCCTTCGGCACCCGGCGGCGCACGCTGAGCCTGTCGGTGCTGTGGCAGACGGCGATCCCGATCGCGCTCGGTCTGCTGCTGGCCTCGGCGGTGGGGCTGACGCTGGGCGCGGTCCTGCTGCAGATGACGAACACCTCGGTACGGGTGGACTGGCCGAGCGTGCTGTCGATGGCCGGCGTCGGTGCGGCGGTCGTGCTGGGGGTGACGCTGCTGAGCCTGCCGCCGCTGCTGAGGCTGATGCGGCCGGACGGGCTGCGCACGGAGTAGCCGACTGGGGGCTCCGCCCCCGGACACCCGGCCTGTGCCCACCGAGAGGTGGCCCTCGACCTCAGCCTCTCGACCCACCGAGTCGGGCGGTGGGTGGGCACAGGCCCGGGGGTCCTGGGGGCGGAGCCCCCTGGACCCCCGGGTTACGACGCCGGGGGCGTGTCAGTAGGGGCCGCTTCCACCGCCGTAGCACCCCTGGGTCGCGGCGACCGCTGAAGCGCCGCCTCGTGGGAGTACGACCGCAGATAGCCGACCACCGTGTTCGTCACCGCCACCAGCGGCACCGCCACCACCGCACCCCCGATACCGGCGACCATCCCGCCCGCGGCGACCGACAGCACCACCGCCAGCGGGTGCACGCGGACCGCCCGGCCCAGGATGAACGGCTGCAGGATGTGGCCCTCGATCTGCTGGACCGCCAGGACCACCACCAGCACCATCACGGCCGTGAAGACACCCTGCGTCACCAGCGCGACCACGACCGCCAGCGCCCCCGACACGACCGCGCCCACGAGCGGGATGAAGGCGAACAGGAAGATGAAGACGGCGAGCGGGACGGCCATCGGGACGTCGAGGAAGTAGATGCCCAGACCGATGAAGATGGCGTCGATCAGGGCCACTATCACCGTGCCGCGGACGTACGCCGTCAGCGTCCGCCAGGCCCGCGGGCCCGCGCCCGCCACACCCGGCCGGGCCGCCGCCGGCACCAGCTTCAGCGTCCACTGCCAGATGCGCCGGCCGTCGTAGAGCAGGAACAGCGTCGAGAAGGCCGCCAGCAGTATGCCGGTCAGCGCCTCGACGACGACGGTCACGCCCTCCAGGCCCGCCGAGGTGATCTGGTCGGTGTTCGCGCCGACCGCGTCGCGCAGGTTCTCGGCGATGTCGTTGATCTGCTTGTCGGTGACGTGGAAGGGGCTGTTGAGCAGCCACTTGCGCAGCTCGTCGATGCCGTCCTGGATCTGGTCGGAGAGGTTGTCGATGTTCTCCATGACCTGCCAGGTGACGAACCACCCGATCAGGCCCATGACGACGAAGCCGAGGATCGCGGTGAGGGCGGTGGCGAGCCCGCGCGGGAAGCCGAGCCGCCGCAGCCGTTCCACCGTCGGCTGGAGCAGCGCGGTGATGAGCAGCGCCGCCACGAACGCCAGTACGACGAGTTGTACGGCGCTGATGATCCGCATGAGGACCCAGAGCGTGCCGGCCAGGACGAGCAGGCGCCAGCCGGCCTCGGCGGCGACCCGGACGCCCCAGGGCACGACCTGTGCGGGATCCGGGCGGTCCACCACGACCACGGGCACGGGGTCCGCGGACGGCGGAAGGTGGTCGGTGGGCAGGTCCCTCTCCTGCGCCTCGGCATGCTCCCGCTCCGCCTCGGCCCGGCGCTCGCCGAACCGCTCACCCATGTCGGTCAGTTTGGCTCCGAGCCGACCGAGCCACCCTGGCACTGGCGACATGATCCGTCCCTTTTCCCCGTCTCTCCCCACCACTCCCCCTGGAGTCGTCCGGACCGACCGTACATGGCGAAAGCCCCTCCCCCTAGGACGGGGAGGGGCTGCGCGAGGTTGAGCGGGTGGCGGCTCAGTACCAGTTGTTGGCCTGCCAGAACGACCACGCCTCACAGGGGCTGCCGTAGCGGCTGTCCATGTAGTTGAGGCCCCACTTGATCTGGGTGGCCGGGTTGGTCTGCCAGTCGGCGCCGACCGACGACATCTTGGAACCCGGCAGGGCCTGGAAGAGGCCGTAGGCGCCGGAGGAGGCGTTGACGGCCCGGTAGTTCCAGCTGGACTCGTGGTCCACGATGTTGCTGAAGCACTGCCACTGGCCGCTCGGCACCATCGACTGCGCCATCGCCTGGATCTGCGCGATGGTGTAGGAGCTCTGGACGGGGAAGCTTGAGGAGTCGCGGCTGGCCTTGGTCTCGGCCTCCGCGCGCTCCTTGGCTGCCTGGGCGGCCTTCTCGGCAGCGTCCTTCTTCTCGATCGCGGTCTGGGCGGCAGCCTTGCGGGCCGCTTCCTCCGCCACCTTCTTGGCGCTCGCGTCCGCGGCGATGGCCTGGGCGTCCGCCTGCTGTGTCAGGGAGGCGGTCTGCACCTGGGCCTGCTGACCCGCGGGGATGTCTGCGAGGAGCGTCGAGTCGGCTGCAGTCGCCTCGGCGTCGTTGTTCTGCGCGGTGCTGCCCGAGGCAACTCCAACAACGCTTCCGACAGCGGTGACCGCCGTGGCAGAGGCCACTGCGAATCCCCGGACCGAAATCGGGCTCACACGGTTTCCTTCCAGCATCGCCCGCTTCGGTGACCCTGGCGGACGCAATCGTGCCCCTGGCACTGGCCTCCAACAGCGGGTCACGGAGGCGCGGGCCCGGTGGGCAACTCCCTTGCGGGAGCGCCGCGTGGTGAGCGGGCGGCATACGGCGACGGTATGGAGTTGATGTGGTGCTGCTGTGGTGCCGTACCGCTGGGGGTACAGGTGTGCCGTATGCGGGGCCTGACAGGAGTGAGACTCTGCCGTAACCGGACGCCGCAAGGCAATTCTGAGTTGCGTGTGAAAGCTCACATCCTGTTTGGCCCAGGGGATTCCGAGAAAGCTCCACGCGCGAAGGCGCCGCCCGGCTAGGCTCACTGCCTTTCCGAACGGCGCCAACTACCGCGTAACCGGCCCTGATTGGACCGAGCTTCTCAGATGTGCCCATCCTCCAGCATTTCGGTCACAAGGGCCGCGATCTGGGACCTCTCGGACCGCGTCAGCGTGACATGGGCGAAGAGCGGATGCCCCTTCAGTTTCTCGACGACGGCGACGACACCGTCGTAGCGGCCGACTCGCAGATTGTCCCTTTGCGCCACATCATGGGTCAGAACGACCCGTGAATTCGCGCCGATCCGTGACAGAACGGTCAGCAGGACGTTCCGTTCCAGCGACTGCGCCTCGTCCACGATCACGAACGCGTCGTGCAGCGAGCGGCCGCGGATGTGGGTGAGCGGGAGCACCTCCAGCATCCCGCGCGCGCTGATCTCCTCGATGACCTCGCGGCTGGTGACCGCGGACAGCGTGTCGAAGACCGCCTGCGCCCAGGGGCTCATCTTCTCGGACTCGGAGCCGGGCAGATAGCCGAGCTCCTGCCCGCCCACCGCGTACAGCGGCCGGAAGACCATCACCTTCTTGTGCTGACGGCGCTCCAGGACCGCCTCGAGCCCCGCGCACAGCGCGAGAGCCGACTTGCCGGTGCCGGCCCGGCCGCCCATGGACACGATCCCGACGTCCGGGTCGAGGAGCAGATCGAGCGCGATGCGCTGCTCGGCGCTCCTGCCCTTGATGCCGAAGACCTCACGATCTCCGCGCACCACCCGGACGTTGCCCTCGGGCGTGACCCGGCCGAGCGCCTTGCCACGCTCGGACTGGATCGTCAGACCCGTGTGCACGGGCAGTTCCGCCGCCTCGGGCACGTAGACGTGCCCCTCCTCGAAGAGGATGTCGACCTGCTCGCCGGGCAGGGTCAGTTCGGACATTCCGGTCCAGCCGGAGGCGTCCGTGATCGCGAGCTCGGCGCGGTACTCCTCGGCGAGGAGCCCGACGGACGAGGCCTTGATCCTGAGCGGGAGGTCCTTCGACACGACTGTGACGTCGAACCCCTCGGCCTGCAGATTGCGGGCGACCGCGAGGATGCGGGAGTCGTTGTCCCCCAGGCGGTAGCCGCTGGGCAGGACGCTGGGGTCCGAGTGGTTGAGCTCGACACGGACGGTCCCGCCGAGATCCCCGATGGGGATGGGAGCATCAAGGCGGCCGTGCTGGACGCGGAACTCGTCGAGCAGGCGCAGGGCCTGCCGGGCGAAGTAGCCGAGTTCGGGATGGTGCCGCTTGGCCTCCAGTTCCGTGACCACGACGATCGGCAGCACTACTTCATGCTCGTCGAAGCGGTTCAGGGCGTGCGGGTCGGCCAGCAGGACGCTGGTGTCGAGAACATAAGTGCGCCGGTCGGGCTTGTGGCGCTTTGTGCTGGTCACCACGGAAGGACGTACCCCCTCGGATGAGGTCGGGGAGCGACGGAGTGGAGCTGGACCGGTCGTCGGCCGCCCTGCACGGGCCGAAAACCGGCCCTCCGCCTTGTCGTCCGCGCTGTGACCGCACGGTCGGGCTGGTGCAAAGGGCCTCCCGGGCGGACGGCCCCGTGCCGTCCGCTGAGATACGACACCCGTGGTTCGGGCGTCGACCTGCTTGGCTTATGCCCTCGAACATGCGCCGCCATGCCAGTGCATATGACGGCGCGCTGGTGAACTCCTTGTTACTTCCGCCCCAAACGGGGTATTCGGGCGCCCTTCGGCCGGGTGCGGGCCTCAACCGCCGTGACGACGGTCGCCCGGCCGCCGTGACGACGGTCGCCCGGCCGCCGTGACAGCGGTCGCCCGGCCAACGTGACAGCGGTGGCCTAGCCGCCGTAGCGGCGGTGGCGTGCCGCGTAGTCGCGCAGGGCGCGCAGGAAGTCGACCTTGCGGAAGGCCGGCCAGAAGACCTCGCAGAAGTAGTACTCCGAGTGGGCCGTCTGCCACAGCATGAATCCGGACAGTCGCTGTTCGCCGCTGGTACGGATCACCAGGTCAGGATCGGGCTGGTCACCGGTGTAGAGGTGGCGGCCGATCATGTCGACGTCGACGGACTCGGCGAGGTCCGCCATCGAGGTGCCCTTGTCGGCGGCGTCGAGGATCATCGAGCGGACCGCGTCGGCGATCTCCTGGCGGCCGCCGTAGCCGATGGCGACGTTGACCAGTATCCCGTCGACCTTCTCGGTGGCCTCCTCGGCCTCCTTGATGGTGCGCTGCATGCCCTGCGGCAGCAGGTCGAGCGTGCCGACGTGGTGCACGCGCCAGCGACCGTCGGCGGCGAGGGAGCGGACCACGTCCTCGATGATCCCGAAGAGCGGGACGAGCTCTTCCTGCGGCCGGTCGAAGTTGTCCGTGGAGAACAGCCAGAGCGTGACGACCTCGACGTCCGTCTCGGTGCACCAGCCGAGGAACTCCTCGATCTTGTCCGCACCGGCGCGGTGACCCTGGGCTGTGGTGGAACCCGCGGCCTTCGCCCAGCGCCGGTTGCCGTCCATGACGACGCCGATGTGCTTGGGCACCTGGGCGTGGTCCAGGTGACCTTCCACCCGGCGTGCGTACAGCCTGACGAGCAGGCCGCGCAGCTTGTCGCGCAGGTTCACGTGATTGTCAGCCCCTCCGTACGGTGGCGGTCCCCGCGGAGCGAGGGTATCGCGGGCGCGTCTGTCGGGGTGCCGGTGGGTTGTGGCGCCTCTCACGGGGGTGCCTGGCGTGCAGGGGCGAGTGCCGGTCCGTTGGGGGCTCGTCGCGCAGTTCCCGCGCCCCTTGGGCAGGACGCCCGCCCGCCCCTTTGAAGGGACCCCTCCGGGCACAAAAAACGGGCCGGTCCGTGGGGGGGATACGGACCGGCCCGAGGGGGGGGTTCCACCATAACCCTTCGTAAGTGATGCCGCGCGCATCGGCGTGCCACAACTACTCTCCGGAGTCGGGCGGCGACGGCCCGGTGGCCGTCAAGGGCCTCTTCGGGGCGGGTTCATGGCCGGAACACAGCGGATTCTGCGGGGAACCGGGCCGGAGGCGGGGAGATCCGGGAGGTTTGGTGAGCTTCCCCCTCCCGGGTGACGCCCGGGTGAGCGCGCCTTTGACGCCGAAAGTGTCGGCGGCGGTCGCGGCACCGCGCAGCCCCCTCCGCCGCGCGGTACCGCCCGCGCAGCTTTGCTCACGCGAATTACCTTGGTCTGAACTTACGTAAGACCTGGGGCCGACGCGAGCCGCCTGCGATAACAATGTGGAAACCGCATGGAGGCATGGATCCACGGGGGGCATACAGCCCGAATGGGTGGTGTTCGTGGCGAACCAGGGCACACCGAGCGAGGACGAGACCTGACCTCATGCCTGCGTACCGTCGGAGCATGACTTCGGCTTCCGGGCATCGAAGAGGTGGCGGGTGCTGTGGGCGATGAAGGGGCCCTCGGACTCGATCCGCTCGTGCAGGGCGCGAAGCCGGGGTTCGTAGGCCTCGACGGTGAAGCCGGGGACCATCCAGACGACCTTGCGCAGGAAGTGCACGACGGCCCCGATGTCGTGGAACTCCATGCGCAGGCGCTCGGCGCGCAGGTCGACGATCTCCAGGCCGGCGGCCTCGGCGTCGGCGCGTTCACGGTCGGGGTGGCGGTTCGCGCTGATCTCCGGCGACAGGGGGCCGAGAAAGTGCTCGACGAGCTCGAACGCGCTACGGGGACCGACGTGTTGGGCGAAGTAGGTGCCACCGGGCTCCAGCACACGGACGATTTCGGGCCAGCTGGGGTTAACGGGATGCCGGCTCACCACGAGGTCGAAGGCCGCGTCCGCGAAGGGCAGCGGCGCGTCCTGCGGCGAGGCCACGACGGCGACGCCGCGCGGGCTGAGGCGTGCGGTGGCCTGGGCGACGTTCGGTGGCCAGCCTTCGGTCGCGACGGTGAGCGTGGGTGCCTTCGGGGCGGCCGCGCCGAGGGCGAAGTCCAGCACCTCTCCCCCGCCGGTCTGGAGGTCGAGTGCGGCGGTCGCGCCGGCCAGCCGGCCGGCCATCGAGCGCGCGTAGCCCCATGACGGCCGCGCCTCGGTGGCCCGCCCCTCGAACCAGGAGAAGTCCCAGCCCTCGGTGGGAACGGCGGCCCCCTCGGCGACAAGCTCCTCAAAGGTACGTCGCCCGTGTTCGGCCGCGCTGTGCTGCTGCTCTGCCATGGGGTGATCGTCGCAAGGCGTGGTCAGTGGCCGCAGCTCATTTTTTACTGCGTGACGAGTACCCGCCCGGCGGCGCGGTCGCGTTCGTGGCGCAGGAGTACGACGCCGTTGCCGAAGGTGCGGGACTCGATGAGCCGGAGGGCCGCCGGGGTCCCGGGCGCCGGGAAGAGGGGCTTGCCGGCGCCGACGAGGACGGGGTGGACGCAGATATGGAACTCGTCGACGAGGTCGTGGCGGAGGAAGGCCGCGGCGAGGTCGGCGCCGCCCAGGCCGAGGTCGCCGCCGGGTTGCTCCGTGAGGGCCCGGACCTCCTCGGGGACGACCTCCCGCACGACGGTGGTGTTCCAGCCCGCGTCCTCCAGCGTCCGCGAGTACACGATCTTCGGGATCTCCCGCCAGATGGCGGCGAACTCGGCGGTGACCGGGGTGGCCTCGGGGTCGGTGTCGGCGGTGGGCCAGAACGCGGCCATCAGCTCGTGCGTGACCCGGCCGCTCAGCAGCCCGCCCATTCCCGCGACCACGTCGTTGAAGTACCGGTGCAGTTCCTCGTCGACCCGGTGCCAGCCGATGTCGCGGCCCGGGCCCTCGATGTAGCCGTCGAGGGACACCGACATCATCAGGACGATCTTTCGCATGGACACCCCGTCTCGTCTCACGTCGCCTGTCGCGGCAGTCGGCAACCACCGTAGTCACCGTTTCCCGTATGAATAGGGAGGCGCAGAGGGAGGGGTGGTCGGACATGGGGCGTTGGCGTGACGGGCGGGGGAAGCTGGTCGTACCCGGCGAGGGCGAGGCCGTCGTCAGGGTTCCGCTGGAGATCGCCGCCTCGTACCGGGCCCGCACGAAGGGCCTGCTCGGCCGGGATTCCATCGACGGGGCGATGCTCCTCTCCCCCGCGGGCAGCGTCCACACCTTCCGGATGCGCATGCCGATCGACGTCGCGTACCTGGACCGACGGCTCAAGGTGATCGCCGTACGCACCATGCGGCCGGGACGGCTCGGGCTGCCGCGGGTGTGGGCCCGGCATGTGCTGGAGGCGGAGGCCGGGGTGATGGCGGGGTGGGGGGTGCGGATGGGCGTGCGGGTGGACATAGAGGTGGAGGAGAGGTAAGTCGCCGGCCCGGCCCGATGGCAGGCCCTCACTCCGACGACGGCCGGGAGGAGGCGAGCAGTTCTTGCAGGTCCCGCACGAGGATCAGGTCGTAGCGGCCGAGGGCGGACAGACGCTCGAAGATCTGTCTCGCTGTCGCCTCCTGGCGTTCCGGGTTCGAGTCGAGATCGCGGACGGTGAGCAGCGAGTCGTACCGCTCAAACGGCATGCCGTGGTCTTCTTCGTACTCATGGGTGAGTTCCACCTCGACCGCCGCGTGCCCGAGGTTCGCCGCATAGTCGACGAACTCGGCATCCACCGGCTTCACTTCGGAGCGCTCCTTGGGACTGAAAACCTTTTCGGTCTCGTCTATGGAATCATCCCGGGACTTCCCCCGTTCCCCTTCCTCCGATCCGCCGTTTTCACCAGGTACACCTCCGCCTGCGCCTCCTGCCGCCATGAGGGCGATCCCCGCGATGCCCAGCCGTGCAGCCACGAGAACTCCCTCCGGGGTGAGGCCGCCCACGGCGCCGCTTCCGGCCAGGGCGAGGCCGGCTCCTGGCGGAAAGGGCGCCAGGAGGGAGAGGAGGAGCAGGGCGAAGCCGAGGTAGGCGAGGAAATGGTCGAGGGCTTCGAGGAGGTGAGTGGTGGGGATGACCCGGCCGTCGGGGCCGGCCGGGCCTGCGCTTCGCCAGAGCAGAAGCGTTCCGGTTGTCGCAGAGGCCACCGCCGAGGAGAAACGGAAGCGGTGGGTGGCGAGGGGTTCGGCCAGGGGTTGGGCGGCTGCTTCGCGCCAGGTGCGGAGCAACATCGTCAACAGCCAGGCCGTCCAGGCGAGGGCGGCTGCCGCGCAGGCCAGGAGGAGCTTCGGGCCGGTGCACGTCGTGAAGTACTCCTGGAGTTCGGCCGTGGATTTGAACGAGCCGACGCCCAGGAAGAGGACGGACGGGAGCAGCAGGAGGAAGGGGATCAGGTTCAGGAGTCGTCTTCTGCGGCGGACCGTGCCGGCTCGGGCGGCTCTGATGTGTGCTCGTATGTCGGCCGCACGCCAAGGCTGTGGACGATCGGTGGCGTCGATCCGGGTGGCTGTGTCGGCCACTGCGCGGTGCAAGGGTTCAAGGGCGGCAGGTGGAGTCGCGGGTGCCGCATAGCAGAGGGCTCGGCGTAGGCGTATGAAGCGCAGAGCTATCAGCGGGGTCCGGGGAAGACGCCAGGCCGCGTAGCGAATCAGGGTGGCTGCGGTGTCGCCGTCCGTCCGCTCCCGCGCCAGTAGTACGCCGGGTGATGCGTGAAAGTCGCCACCGTCGCCTCGCCCGTCCGGCCGAGGTGCAGTGTGGCCGCAGGGGAGGGGAGCCAGGACGTGAACACCTCGCCCGGGCGCGGGATGTAGGGAGGTGACAGGCTGTCGGGGACCAGCCAGCCGCCATGGCGCGACAGGGCGCGATCTGCGTCCAACGAGTAGCGCAGGAGCGCTTCCAGTAGGCCGAAGCCGGCACCGAGTGCGGCTCCCAGGACGGTGAAGTCCGTCAGGCCCCACTGACGACGGACCTCGAGTTCCAGGAGCGCCGTGGCCGTTCCACAGGCATACATGCCGACGAGAAAGGCCAGCAGCACCGTTGAGAGACGTACTGAACGTGTTGGCCAGGAAAGCGCGCAGAGCTGGACAACCCCGTACAGCGCGGCAGCCGCCATCAGTACGGTCACGCGGGCCTCGTCGACATGCCGTCCCTTCTCCACTGTGATGGGTCACAGTCTGCCGGTGAGCGGCGTCCCGGGTCCACCACGGTGGGGGGTAATTATCTCCTATGTGATGGACACCGTGAAGGTCTAACCTTGCCTTCGCGTTAGCGAACGCATCCTTGCATGGGGGAACGGGAGAAGCACGCCGACTGAGCGGCAGAAGCGGCTGGGTGCCGAGTTGCGCAAGATGCGGCTGGCGGCGGGCGCCACCACGGAGTACGCGGCCGGACTGCTCGGCATCGATCGGACCCGGCTGTCCAACATGGAGTCGGGGATCCGCCCATTCTCGGCCGAACGCATTCGCACCCTGGCCTGCAACTACGCCTGCACCGATGAGAGTTATGTCGCGGCATTGGTCGCCATGGCGGAGGGCAAAGAGCGGGGGTGGTGGGAGCAGTACCGGGGCACCCTGTCCGCCGGACTGCTGGACATCGCCGAGTTGGAGTGGCACGCCGCGCGCGTGCGGACCACGCAATTCATGCACGTACCCGGACTGCTCCAGACCGAGGAGTACGCCCGCGCAGTATTCGCTGCCGTACTGCCGGCATTGAGCCGGCTCGAGGTCGAACTGCGGGTGGCGCATCGCATGGGTCGGCAGCAGGTGTTCGAGCGGGCCGAGCCGCTTCCTTACGTCGCCTACGTCCACGAGGCCGCGCTGCGCATGCCGTACGGCGGCACCGAGGTGACCCGGCAGCAACTGGATCACCTGGCCGCCCAGTCCGAGCGCGACACGATCCACGTACGGGTCATTCCGACGAGTGTGGGCGGCTTCCCGGGGGCCGGGCACGCGCTGCTCTACGCTGACGGGCCCGTTCTACAACTCGACACCGTGCAGCTTGATTCCGCACACGGGCCGGAATTCACCGGCTCCGAGTCTCAGCTCACCAAGTACCGTTCCCACTTGGACTGGATGGACGACGCGGCGCTGCCCTCGGCGGCTTCGCGCGACCTCATCCGTACCGTCGCCCGCGAGATCTGAGGGAGCCCGCCATGACCGGCATCACCTGGGAAGAGCCCTTCTGCGGTGAAGGCAACAACTGCTTCCGCATAGGCACCGACGCCGACGGCAACGCCTACATCGCCGTCGCCGGACAGGAGGAGCACCACCTGACCGACAGCCGCGATGCCCTCCGTACGCTCATCCGGGACATCAAGGCCGGCAAGGCAGATCACCTGCTCTGACACGTCATGGCGACGTCACGCGCCTCGTCTCTGAAGCATGGTCACTCGAACGAGGAGATCCACAGCCGGGTGGATCGGTTCGGTCTGGTTCAACGGGGCGACTTCGCCTCCACGAGAGCGGCCCGGTGAGCGGCGGCGGCTTCCCGAATCCCGCGTCGCATCACTGGATTCCGCGCCATCACCTCATGCCCGAACAGCTCGGAGAGGAGGGCACGGGTGCGGTCGGCCCGCTCCCCGATCTGCTCGGGGGTCAAGGTCTGAGCGGCTATCTCCTGCATCAGGGCACGGAGACTGATCCCACGAGCCTCCGCCACGGCGGCTAGCTGGTCACGTACTTCGGCGGGCTTCTCCGACCTAAGTCTTGGGGTGCACCGATCTAATGCATCGAGGGCGTCCGGCGCCGCGACTTACGATGATCGGATGCTGACGTTCACCGATGTCATTCTCGACTGCCCCGACCCCTGGAAGCTGGCCGAGTTCTATGCCGAGCTGCTGGGTTGGGAGATCAACACCGACATAAGCCAGAAGGACTGGGTCAACCTGCGCAATGACGGCGTCGAGCTGTCGTTTCAGCGGGTGGAGAACTACCAGCGGCCCAGCTGGCCGGGCCAGGAGCATCCGCAGCAGTTCCACCTAGACTTCGAAGTGGACGAGTTCGAGCCCGAGCAGCGCCGGGTGATCAAGCTGGGCGCCACCCTCCAGAAGAGCTTCGTCGGCGAGTCCGGCTACGGCTGGCAGGTCTACACCGACCCGGCCGGGCATCCGTTCTGCCTGTGCCGCAACCGTCCCCAGTCCTGACCGCACACGACGAGAATCCGCCCCGGCTACGAATGGAGCCGGGGCGGCTGCTTATCCCTGCAGGAACTGGGTGTTGCGCATGACCATCGCCGGAGGTGACAACCATCCAGGTCATGAAGGCTCCGTCGATGCGGGCACCGCAGTGGTGCGAGCAACGATCTCCCGGAAGGAAGGTATTCCCAAGTCAACGGACTGCTGCTGCCGGGAGATCTGCGCGTCGAGCTGGGAGCGTGCTCATGAGCGCAGTCGGTTCCGTATGCGCGGCCGCAGTTCGGTCAACAGGCCACGCGAATCATGACGTCGGGCATGTCGTGAGTTGCATGGCGGACACGTCAGGCGCTTCTCAGCTCTCCGTTCGCGGGAAGGACACTTCCACCCGTCGGTTCTTCTTGCGGCCGCTCTCCGTCGCGTTGGAGGAGATCGGGTACTGCTCGCCGTAGCCGCGGACCTCGAAGGTGACGTTCGGGTCGTTGAGTTCCTGGTCCAGGACCGCCTGCACGGCGTTGGCGCGTTGTCTGGACAGGACGTCGCCGTGGGCGGAGGAGCCGAGGTTGTCCGTGAAGCCGAAGACGCGGATCCTCGTCGCGTTCTGGGTCTTGATCTCCTCCGCGATCCCGGAGATACGCGCCCTGGCTTCGGCGCTCAGCTTCGCGCTGTCCTTGCCGAACAGCACCTCCGCCTGTAGCGCGAACTTCACGTCCGCGTTGGTGTCCTCGCGGCGTTCGTCACCGCTCTGGTCTTCGACGACCTGCTTGATGTCCAGGACTTTGGCCTCGGCGAGGGTGGCGCCCTCGGGGAGCTTGAGGTCGGGGTCGTTGGCGTCGACGTTGACGGGGGCGGAGGCGGACGGTTCGGTGCCTGGGGGGACGCTGGGCGAGTCGTCGGCGTGGGCCGTGGACGCGGTGAAGAGGTTCGCGGCGACCATGAGGGAGGCGGCGGTGAGGGTCAGGGCTAGGCGGGGGGCCGTGGGGGTCATGGTGGCCTCACCCGGAGATCGTGATCGTGGCGCTGGCGAAGGTCGGCAGCTGGAACGTCACCTCGGATGTACTCGTCGGCGGCGCTGGAAACTGCATGAACACCGGGATGGACGCGCCCGCGTCGATCCTGGGCATGCCCGTGGTCGTCAGCGGACGCCCGTCCGTGTCACGCAGCACGTAGTACCGCTTCTTGGTCGCAGAGTCCACCAGGGTCGCTCCGCCGAGCGATGAGCCATGCCTGATGATCTCGGTCTCGTCGCCCGCTGTCCGTACCGAGACCCGGGCCGCCTTGTCACCGTCGTTCTTCAGCTCACCGCTCACTGTGACGAACCCCCCGGAATCCCTCTGCGCAGAGGCGATCTGGAGAATCAGGCCGTCTTCACCCTTGAGTTCTGCCAAGAGTTCGTCGGTCCCCTCCTGAGTACTCGGGTCGGACCCGCCGTTCTTGGAAGCGGACGCCGATGCCTCTGGCTTCTTGTCGTCACCTCCGCCGCCGCAGCCGGCCACACCGACGGCCAGACCAGCCGCAACAGTCAGCGCGACGATCCCCCTGCGGGCCCTCGCAGTGAACCGAATACTCATCTCTCCGCTTCCTTCATCACTCGTCGTTCGCTCGTCAGTCGACCAGATGGACGTCGAAGAGGTCCTCGGGTTCCGGCAGAACGGTGAGGTCGTCCGGGTCCAGGACCCAGTTCCTGTCCTTGCACGAGAGCTGTGGCAGTACGTCGCCCCCGGCATCCCCTCCGGGAAGCTCGAATGTGCACAGCGGATCGATCACCGCGGTGGCCGAGGCCCTGGAGTGACGGTCCTCCGTGCCGGGGACGATGGACTCTCCGACGGACTTGTTGGTCTTCGCCTCGACCGTGTAGGCCAACGGCCCGTCCGGCCCGCACTGCACGTTGGCGTCGTTCTGCGCGGCGAGCTGATCGGCGCGCCAGCACGAGGGGGTCAGTCCCTCCGCGATGCCGTCGAAGATGGCCTGCCACTTGGTCGGGTCGAGTACGTCCTCCACCCACTTGTCCGCGAGTTGGTCCCGAGTGTCCAGGGCCGCCGCCAGCGCCGCCGCATCGGCGGCCGTCTGGGCGCCGTTCCGATTCGCCGCGGCCTGGCCGACCGCGAGGTACGCGAACGCGAGAAAGAGCAGACCCGCCACCACCGTTATATAGATGGGGAAAGCCTGCCCTGCGTCGCTGCCCTCAGAGGATCGCCTCAAGCACCGACGACTTCGTCGACCTTGTCCACGATCGCGTCGTAGATCGTCTGCCCGATGTCCGTCCCCGTGATCGCCAGCACGATCGCCACCACCACCGCGATGATCCCCAGGTACTCCACCGCGGTCTGCCCCCTGTCGTCGCGGGCGGCGCGGGCCTGAAGGTACGTGATGGTCGTGTTGATCCAGTTGCTCATGGTGTTCCCCTCCGCTGTCGTCGCCATCGACATGCGAACCGTAAGCCGGAACACCCCGTCCTGCCGAGGGCCCCTGGGCCCAATTCCCCGTCGCCACAGGTCACCCCAGTCCTCGGTAGGAACTCGGTGCGGTGCCCAGCCACTTCGCGGCGGCCTGGGAGCGGCTTGTGCTGTGGAGTTTGGCGAAGATGCGGTTGATGTGGTTCTTGACCGTCTTCTCGCTGATGAAGCAGGCGGCGGCGATCTGCTGGTTGTTCATGCCTGACGCGATGAGGTCCATGATCTCCACCTCCCTCGTACTCAGCCGGAACCGCAACCTCGACGACTGTCCCACAGTTGGTTGCAGTTGCGAAAGCGCTTTGGGGAAATTGGGGGGTGACGGGACCGACCGTAGGGCGAACCTGCCTGTTCCAGCTGCCAGTTCGCTGCTCACTTGCGGAATCAACGCGTCCATATTTTCGTATGCAGTCGCACTCTCCTGCGCCGCCGCCGCTCGTACGGCGGTGATGAGCTCGTTCACCGTGAACTCGCCGTGGACCAGGTAGCCCGCGGCGCCTCGGCGCAGCGCCTCTCGGACGGTCTCCGGCTCCGCGCTGTAGGTCAGCATCAGGACCGGGGCGATCTTCACCAGGTACGGGAGGGCCGAGATGCCGTCCGTGCCGGGCATGCGGACGTCCAGGAGGACCACGTCGGGGCGGTGGTCGCGGGTCGCCTCGCAGGCCTCGTGGCCGTTGGCGGCCTCCGCGACGACGGTGAGGTCCGGGCGGCCACAGAGCAGGGCGGTGAGGCCTGCTCGTACCACCGGGTTGTCGTCCGCGACGACGATGCGTAAAGGCGTGCGGGGTGGCGTCGTCTCTTGGTCCGGCATCATTCGGCCTCCTCTCAGGTAGTGGGGGGTTGGGAGTCGGCCAACGGAATCACCGCTGCCAAGGGGAGTTCCAGGAGGACCTCCGTGCCCTTTGCGTGGGGGCCCTGGCCGATGTCGATGCGGGCGCCGACGGACGCCGCGCGTTCGAGCATGCCGAGCAGGCCGAAGTGGCCGGATTTGCGGAGGTGTTCGAGGGTGGTGTCCGGGGGGAGGCCCCGGCCGTCGTCGTACACGCTGATGCGGAGCAGGTCGCCGTGGACGCCCGCGCGGACGTCCACACGGGTCGCGGACGCGTGGCGGTGGGCGTTCTCCATGGCCTCCGTGGCGATGGTGAGGAGTTGGCGGGCCACGGCGGGCGGGACGCGGGGTGGTGGCCCGGTGTTCTCGCCGGTGGGGTGGTACGTCGCCAGGAGGGTCGTGCGGGTGGTGAAGTCCTTTGTGCGGGCGGCCAGTTCGGACAGGACGTCCGTGCAGTGGGCCGGGTCCGACTCGCGGCGCAGGTCGGTGAGGAGTTCGCGGGACTCGGCGGCGGCGCGGCGGGCGGCGCGGGCGACGAGTTCGGCCTGCTGTTTCACCCGGGCCGGGTCCATGTCGGCCGAGCCCGCCGAGTGGGCCAGGCCGTCCGCCGCGAGGGCCACGCCGTGCAGGGTCTTGGCGACGGAGTCGTGCATCTCGCGGGCGAGGCGGGCTCGTTCGGCGCCGACCGCCTCCGTGACGGCGAGACGGGCCTTGACGGTGGCCAGCGCCTGCGTCGCCGTGCCGAAGCGGAGCATGAGGTTGCGCAGGGTGGAGCCCAGGGCTCCGGTGATGACGCACAGGCCGGGGAGGAGCAGTCGCTCCGCCGGGCCGACGTGAGGTCCGTCGTTCAGGGCCGCGTGGACCAGCAGGAGGATCAGGGACTGGAGCGAGGCGAAGACGGCGGCGCCGCGCCAGCCGTAGACGATGCCGGCGAGGAGCGGGGTGCACACGCTCACGTAGGCGAGGGTCGTGTCCGGGCCTGCGGAGATCAGGAGCAGCGAGCCCAGGAGGGTGTCGGCGGCGAGGAGGGTGGGGTGGCGGAGGAGGAGCGGGCCGAAGCGTTCCCAGTCCCTGAAGAGGACGTAGGAGGTCATGAAGGTGACCACCACGGCGGCGCCGACGAGGCGGACGCCGAGGCCGGGGCCCGCGTTGAGGAGGGCGGCGGGGGCGGCTACGGCGATCATCGCGAGGCGGAAGCCGAAGACTTGGCGGCACATGGCCTGTAAGGCGTTCACCTGGACCGACAGGGCGGGTGCGGAGGCGTTTTTTTGTACCCGGCCTTCGGCCGGGTTTTCTAAGTTCCCACCCGCACCACCGGTACCGCTTTCGTCGTCGGCTGCGGGTGGCCCCTGTGGGGGCCGACCGCCGTCGGCGGCCGCGCGTCCTTTCACGCTCAACATGGCCCTACTCCCCCGTGATCGACCCGAAGTCCGTCCCCGACCCCAACAACAGCCCCGCGCCCAGCAGGATCATCGTGGCCGGGACCATGAACGTCGTGATCATCATCGTGGCCTTGGGTACCGCGCGGGCCGCCTTGCGGCGGGCGTTCTGGGCGTCCGTGCGGCGCATGTCCTTCGCCAGGGACACCAGCGTGTCGACGATGGGGGCGCCCAGCTCCTCCCCCTGCTGCAGTGCCGTGACGAACATCGCCACCTGCTCGGAGTCGTTGCGTCGGCGCAGTTCCGCGAAGGCCTGGCGGCGGCTCATGCCGAGGTCCATCTGGCGCAGGGTGATGCGGAGTTCGTCCGCCCAGGGGCCCTCGTACTTCGACGCCACTCGGTCCAAGGCCTGCCGGAAACCCAGCCCCGCGCTCACCACCACCGCCAGTACGTCCAGGAAGTCCGGCAGGGTGCGCTCGATGACGTCCTTGCGGATCCGGATCGCCGACCAGATGCCGACCTCCGTCCAGAACGCGCCGAAGGCCAGCAGCAACAGGGCCACCAGTACCTGGCCACGGAGCAGGAACACCAGGAAGCCGACGCCGCCGAGGAAGCCGTAGACCGCCCGGCGGGCCGCGTAGCGGTCGATCGTCAGGCCACCGGGGTTGCCCGCGAGGTCGATCTTGCGGCGGTACTTGGCCACCTGCTTGGGGCCCATCAGCCGTAGGACCGCGGGGGCGTAGCGCATGCCCATGCGGTCGATGAGCGAGTCGACCGCGCCGGTGCGGGTGGCGCCGACCTCCAGGGCGAGCGCCAGGTCGCTGGGGAGCTTGGCGTCGGCCCGGTACATGCGGATGCCGGCAAAGATGCCCCAGACGCTGAGGCCCATCAGCAGGGCGAGCAGGAGTGCCATCGTGTGATCCCCCGCCGCTCAGACGTCGATGCGGGACAGGCGGCGGATGAGGATGAAGCCCACCGCGTAGAGCGCGAACGCGATGATCACCGCCCCTTGGCCGACCGGCGAGCCCGTCATGCGGTCCAGCGCGCCGTCCTTCACGCCGTTCATGAGGAAGAGCGAGCCGACGCCCAGGACCGGGACCGCGTACGACGTCATGTTCACCTGGGACAGCTGCGTACGGACCTCGCGCCTGGTCTCCTTCCTCTCCTCCAGCGTCTCGGTCAGGTTCCGCAGGGCGCTGACGACCTGGCCGCCCGCCCGGTTGGACAGGACCAGGGTCGTGACCAGGACGACCAGTTCGCGTGACGGCAGCCGCTCCGCCATCTCGCCCAGCGCGTCGTCCATCGTGGCGCCCATCGCCAACTGGTTGGCGACCTTGGCGAGTTCCTCGCCGGCCGGGGCCTCCAGTTCCTCCGCCGCCATGCCGATGGCCGTGCGCAGGGCCAGTCCCGCGTGGGTGGCGTTGGCCAGGATGCGGGACATCTCGGGGAGTTGGTTGATGAACTTCTCGATGCGCTGCTGGCGTTGCCAGTTGAGGAACTGGACCGCCGCCCAGATGCCGAGCAGCCCGGCGATCGGGCCGAAGAAGGGGGCGAGGGTGGCCTGGCCGATCAGCCAGAGGCCGGCGACCGCGGCGAGCATCGCGGCGAAGAACTCGCCGGGGGTGATGTCCAGGCCGGTCGCCGCCAGGCGGAGTTCCAGCTTCCGGCCCAGATTCGTACCGCGCAGTCGGCGGTCGAGGTTGCGGAAACGGCGCCGGCGGCCGGTGAGCGGTATCTGGCCGGCTGCCGTCAGGCGTTCCACGAGTGCGGCCCGCTGCGCCTTGCCCTTGGCGTAGAGGTGGACGCCGATGACGGCGAGTACGCAGGTCAGCAGCGCTATGCCGGTGGTGAGGGTGACGAGGGTCTGGAGATCCATGGGGGTCGTTCCTACCTGGCTACTCGGGTGGCTAGCTGATCTGCTGACTGGGCCACGCCGAAGGCCTGGGGCGTGGGCTGGCTCGCCATGTAGAGGCGGTCGGCGGTGCTGCGCGGGATCGGGAAGTACTCGAAGCGGCCGTGGATCCGGCCGTCGGCCGCCATCGGCTGGGCGTTGAAGCGGGCGACGGTGGCGATGCGGTACGGCTCGCTGCCGTGGCTGTCGAGCAGGGCGATCTCGGTGATGCGGCGGACGCCGTCGGCGAACCGGGTCAGCTGGATGATCACGTCGATGGCGCTGTTGATCTGGTCGTGCAGCGCCTCGAAGGGGATCTCGACCTCGGACATCGACGCCAAAGTCTTCAGCCGCATCAGGGCGTCCTCGGCGCTGTTGGCGTGCACGGTGGCCAGCGAGCCGTCGTGGCCCGTGGACATCGCCTGGAGCATGTCCAGGGACTCGCCGCCGCGGACCTCACCGACGACTATCCGGTCGGGGCGCATGCGCAGCGAGTTGCGGACCAGGTCGCGGATGGTGACGCGGCCCTGGCCCTCCACGTTCGGCGGGCGCGACTCCAGGCGGACCACGTGGCGTTGCTGGAGCTGGAGTTCGGCCGAGTCCTCGATGGTGATGATGCGGTCGCCCTCGGGGATGAGTCCGGACAGGGCGTTCAGGAGCGTGGTCTTCCCGGTGCCCGTCGCGCCCGACACGATGATGTTGAACCTCGCCTGCACCAGGCCCGCCAGCAGATACAGCATGTGGTCGTCGAGGGAGCCGAAGCCGGCCAGCTCCTGGAGCGTGAAGGAGCGGGGAAAGCGGCGGATGGTGAGGATGGCGCCGGTGAGGGACAGCGGCGGGATGATCACGTTCACGCGCTCGCCGGAGGGGAGGCGGGCGTCGACCATGGGGTTCGACTCGTCCACGCGCCGGTTGACCGTCGAGACGATCCGCTCGATCGTCTGCATCAGCTGGTCGTGGGAAGGGAAGCGGAGCGGCAACTGCTCGACCCGGCCGCCGCGTTCGACGAAGATCGCGTCCGGGCCGTTCACCATGATCTCCGTGATCGACGCGTCTTCGAGCAGCGGCTCCAGGATGCCGAGGCCCAGCGCCTCGTCGACGACCCTCCGGATCAGCTGGGAGCGCTCCACCGTCGACAGGACCGGACCCTCACGGCTGATGATGTGCCCGAGCACCCGCTCGAGCCGCGCCCGGCGCTCGGCCGCCGCGAGCGAGCTCATCTCCGCGAGGTCGATCTCCTCCAGCAGCTTGGCCCGGTAGGAGGCGACCAGGTGGCCGTCCTCGCCCCGGCTGCCGTTCTCCTCGGGGGTGTTGATGCGTGCTCGCAGGCTCATGGTGGAGTGCTCCTCGTTCCTGCATCAGTCCGTGGTCGCGTCGAGCGGCATGGTGGCGGTCTTGGTGGCGGGGTCGAAGTCCCAGCCGGGGACGATCGACGGGATCTGGACGGTGGCCGTGACCATGACCTCGTCGGCGCCGGATGCCTCGGTGCACTCGGTTCCGTCGGCCAGCCAGCCGCTGACCGCGTTCTGGCAGCCTTCCTGGGCGGCACCCGGTTCGAGCGAGGCGGCGCGCGCCCCGGCGCGGGCCGCCGTACCGGCCTGCTGGGCGGTGTAGGAGATCAGCCCGATCTGTACGCCGGCCATCGCGACGAGGACCAGGATCGGGATGAACCCGAGGTACTCGAGGGCGACCTGGCCGCGGTCGCGGCCTGTGCGGCGGGCCCGCCCGTTCCCGTCGTACGACATCTCAGTCCTTCGCCTCCTCTACGGCGCCCGCGTGGCCGTCGACCTCGAAAGGGAAGCCGATCGAGCCGGGGAAGAGGACAGGGACCTGGAGATGGACGTCGGCCGTGACATAGCCGCCGGCCGTGTCGCATTCCACCGTGCCGCTCCACGCGTCCGGGAGCTTGTCCAGGCCCGCCTGCTGACATGCGCCCTGCCGCGCCCCCGGATCCGCCGCCGTCGCCGCCCGTACCGCCTCGTCGGCAGCATTCCCCGCGAGGGTGAAGGTGTATCCCAGCAGCACGAACTGCCACATCAGCACCAGTGTGAGGATGATCAGCGGGGTCATTCCGAGGAACTCGATGGTGACCTGGCCATCGTCACGTCGGCCCGAGGAAGGCGCCCGCATGGCCCGCATGCCCCGCACCCCTACCTCCCCAGCTCTCTGCGCCGCCGAAAACCGATCGCCGAGCGGTCGGCGCCCC
Organism: Streptomyces sp. NPDC006602; assembly: GCF_042870385.1. Lineage (NCBI taxonomy): Bacteria > Bacillati > Actinomycetota > Actinomycetes > Kitasatosporales > Streptomycetaceae > Streptomyces > Streptomyces sp. NPDC006602. Next base: position 427,698 of record NZ_JBIAHG010000003.1, read on the forward strand.
GCAGCCGGCCGGCGCGATGGCCGGGCGCGTCGGACCCCTTGACCAGCCCCAGCTCCCCCGCGAGGGTCCACAGGGCCTGTTTCACGGTGCTCCGGTTGTCGAGTTCGTGGACGCGGCCGGCGTCCACCGCGCCCTGGAGTTCCTTGAAGTTGGCCGGGACCGCCGTGCCGGCGACAGCGGTGCCGGTGATCTTCTGGATGAGCGCGGGCTGGATCTCCGTACCGCGGGTGTGGCGGTTGACGACGACCGTCGTCTCCTCGGCCTTGCGGATCTGCAGCCGGTCCCACATCCGTACGGTGCGCTTGGCGCCCCGGACCGCCACCACGTCCGGCGTCGTGACCAGCAGCGCGGTGTCGGCCATCTCCACGGCGGCCGCGCCCGCGCCGCCGATCTGGGCGCCGCAGTCGACGACGACGATCTCGTAGCGGGAGCGCAGGGCGCTGACGATCTGGCGGGCGGCGCGGTCGGTGACCTCCTCACCCCGTTCGCCCTCGCCGGGGGCGAGGAGCAGGGCGAGGCCGGTGTCGTGGCGGAAGACGGCGTCGGCGAGGACGCGCGGCGAGATGTCGGTGATGGCGGCCAGGTCGACGACCGAGCGGCGGAACTGGACGTCCAGGAAGGAGGCGACGTCCCCGGCCTGGAGGTCCAGGTCGACCAGGGCGGTGCTGCGGCCGGACGCCTGGGCGGCGAGGGCGAGGTGGATGGCGGTGAGGGTCACGCCCACGCCCCCCTTGGCCCCGCTGACCGTGACGACGGTGCCGCCAACGCCGGTGAACACGTCGCCGCCGGCGCCCAGGTGACGCCGTACGCCCACCGACCACTGGGCGACCGCCTGCACGCGGATGGCCAGTTCCTCGTACCCGAGCGGCAGGGCGATCAGACCGCGGGCACCGTAGTCCATGGCGGCCTGGAAGAGGCCGGGGCTGGCGTCGGAGGTGACGAGGATGACGCCGACGGCCGGGAAGCGCAGGGCGACTTCGCGGATGAGCTCCAGGGCGGGCACCGGCCCGATGCGCTCGTGGACGACGACCACCTCGGGCAGTTCGTCGATCGACTCGGCGGCGAGGCGGGCGAGGGTGTCGATGAGCTGCGTGGAGTCGGCCACCGGGGCCACCGGCTCGGCGTCGGGGAGCTGGCTGAGGAGTGTCGTGATGGACCGGATCGCGTCCGCGTCGCCGACAGCCGGGAGGATCCTCGTGGGCATGGCGACCTCTCACTTGTCCTTGGCGAGTTCGTAGGTGCGGTCCTGCTCCGGGACGGTGGTGTCGGTGCCGGGCGCGACGAGCGCGAGCCGGACCTCCTTGGCGAACGACTCGGCGTACGTGATGCGCTGGGCGTCGACGGTGGTGAGAGCGAAGGTGATCGGGACGGCGTCGGTCTCCTGCCGGGTGCGGTCGTCCGCGTCCGGCTTGAGCACCTTGAGATCGCCGACGTCGATGACCCTGGCACTGGTCACGATGATCTTGGACTGGTCGGGATCGTCCTCCCGCTGCCCCTCGAAGGTGGCGTACACGTTGACCGTCGAACCCGGCGTGATCTTGCCCGCGACCCCGGTCGCCGCGTCGATCATGATGGCGACCTCCTGCTCCCCGGGCTGCAGGGCGGGCTGGGCGACGATCATGTCGCTCTGGAGCAGGGAGCCCTGCTCCAGGGTGGTGACGGCGATCTTGCCGCGGATGTCGGCGAGGTCGGTGACCGCGGTGTCCGGCAGCCAGCGCTCGGGCATCTCGGTCTTCTCGAACTGGCCCGCGGTGAGGTTGGTGTAGGGCTGCACGTCGGACTTCAGCCGGTACGCCGTGACCTCGGGGCCGACCTTGGACTTCACGTCGTTGATGACGGACAGCACGCCGGCGAACGCGGCCAGGGCGCACAGGACCGACAGAAGCAGAAGTATCACGCCGCGGCGCTGACGGGAGTTCATGAGCCGTGCAACCTCATTGGGGGTTCGGTCGAGCGGAGTCAGTGGGTGCGGGTGGCCTTCGAGGGGTTACCCGGCGGGCAGTTGGTTCTGGTACCGGGGTGCTGCGGCTGACGCCGGCGATGCCTGTAGTCCTGGTGGTCCGGATTGTGCGGGTGCTGTCGCGGAGCAGAAGACGCAGCGGTCGCCGATGAGATCGATGCCGCACCAGTGACAGACGTTCTGCCGTACCGAGGTGACCAGTTGGTAAAGCACCGACAGATCGGGCAGGAAGCTGCAGAACTCGATCAGCCTGCCGGTCCCCCACCACTGCGCGGACTCGGCCGGCAACGGACTCTCCCGCAGTCCTTGTACGTTCCACGCCTTGGCCAGCGAGTCGTTGACCCAGTCGGACTGGAGCTGCCCTCTGGCCACCAGCATGGACGTGGCGAACTCCGGGCCCGCGAGGGTGGCCCCGGGCCCGATCCGCTCCAGCTGCGGCTGCGGATGGGCGAGCACCGCGAACTGGCTGCCGGGCACCCAGGACTTGGCGTGCGACTTCAGGCCCACGGGGACGCGGTCGAGCTTGGTGACCGAACCGAGGAGTGCTCCGGCGTGGAGGTAATGGGTGAGCAGCCGGCCGGCCGAGGCGAGCACGCCCGGGCTGAGGTCACAGGAGGCGAGCTGCCTCAACTGGCGTGCCAGGACGGCGAGTCCGAGGGGCGGAAGTTCGGGCCGGAACAGGGCGATCCGGTCGCTCTCCAGCAGGGCCCGTACGGTGTGCAGCCGCCGTTCCGTCTGCTGCGAGACCGCGCGCGAGTAGACGACGATCACATGCCCGTGCTGGTCGATCAGCGACTGCAGGACGGCCAGCGAGCGGTCGAGCGGCTCGCTGTCCAGGCTCGGCAGGACCACGGCGGGCATGGTCCGTTCGTCCTGCGGCGGCAGCGCCATGTCGGCACTGGTCACGGCGATGGCAGTTGGCACGCGCAGCTCCCCGAATCCCACGCCCGTCGGCCCGCCCGGCCCTACCCCGGCGCACCCAGTCGACTTCACTGCGTGACTACCTGAGCACTGTATCCACGCCCCCGTGACCGGAGAACAGCGTTTCTGTGACTTCCTGGTCCTGTTGGGAGCGCAAAAGAGGTCTATTTCAGTCCAGATGGGGCGCATGTGCCACGAGATCATGGACGGCGAGGGCGAGTTGACCCGATTGCACAGGCGAGTCGACCCGGCACCCTTGACAGGCCAATTGGTCTGGACCAACTTGTACGCCAACGGTGGCCACCGTCGTCCTCTCCACCCCTCTCCCCCACCGGAGGCCCCAGTGGACCCCGTATCAGGCATACCCAGACGCACCCGGCTGCTCCTTTCCGGAGCCCTCGCCCTCGCGGTGGCCGTGGCCGTGGCCGGCGCAGGCCCGGCCTCCGCCGCGGACCTCAACAACGCGAAGAACGCCGGCTTCGAGTCCGGACTGACCAACTGGACCTGTTCCGCGGGCAGCGGTACGACGGTCTCCTCGCCGGTGCACGGCGGCTCGGCCGCGCTGAAGGCGACGCCGGCCGGGCAGGACAACGCGCGGTGCGCCCAGACGGTGGCCGTGAAGCCGAACTCGACGTACACGCTGAGCGCGTGGGTGCAGGGCGGGTACGCGTATCTGGGCGCGACGGGCACGGGCACGACGGACGTGTCGACGTGGACGCCGGACTCAAATGCCTGGAAGCAGCTGACGACGTCCTTCACGACGGGCGCGTCCACGACCTCGGTGACGGTGTACACGCACGGCTGGTACGGGCAGGCGGCGTACTTCGCGGACGACGTGTCGGTGTTCGGACCGGACGGGGGCGGGGGCGGGGACCCCTCCCCCACTGTCCCCGTGGCGCCCAGCGGGCTCTCGGTGACGGGGACTTCCGCCTCGTCGGTGTCCTTGTCGTGGAGCACTGTCTCGGGCGCGACGGGCTACAACGTCTACCGCAACGGCACGAAGGTGACGGCGGTGACGGGAACGTCGGCGACGGTGACGGGCCTTGCCGCTTCGACGTCGTACTCCTTCCAGGTCACGGCGACGAACACGGCGGGTGAGTCGGGGAAGTCCTCGGCGGTGACGGGGACGACCACGGCGTCTCCGGGCGGTGGTGACGTCTCGTTGCCGAAGCACGCGGTGACGGGGTACTGGCAGAACTTCAACAACGGCGCGACGGTCCAGAAGCTCTCCGCCGTCCAGTCCCAGTACGACATCATCGCGGTGGCCTTCGCGGACGCCACGACCACCCCGGGCGCCGTGACCTTCACCCTGGACTCCGCGGGGCTGGGCGGCTACACCGTCGACCAGTTCAAGGCGGACGTGAAGGCCAAGCAGGCCGCCGGGAAGAAGGTCATCATCTCGGTGGGTGGCGAGCGGGGAGCGGTGGCGGTGAACGACTCCACCTCGGCGACGAACTTCGCGAACTCCGTGTACGCCCTGATGCAGACGTACGGCTTCGACGGCGTCGACATCGACCTGGAGAACGGGCTCAACGCGACGTACATGACGCAGGCGTTGCGGTCGTTGGCGGCGAAGGCGGGCAGCTCCCTGATCCTGACGATGGCCCCGCAGACCATCGACATGCAGTCGGCCTCGAACTCGTACTTCCAGACCGCCCTGAACGTGAAGGACATCCTCACGGTCGTCAACATGCAGTACTACAACAGCGGGTCGATGCTGGGCTGCGACGGCAAGGTGTACTCGCAGGGCTCGGTGGACTTCCTGACGGCCCTCGCGTGCATCCAGTTGGAGGGCGGACTGGCTCCGTCACAGGTGGGGCTGGGGCTGCCGGCTTCGCCGAGTGGGGCGGGGAGCGGGTACGTGTCGCCGTCCGTGGTGAACAACGCGCTGGACTGCCTGGCGAAGGGGACGGGGTGCGGTGCCTTCAAGCCGGCTCGCACTTATCCCGATCTGCGGGGCGCGATGACGTGGTCGACCAACTGGGATGCGGCTGCGGGGAACGCCTGGTCCAACTCGGTGGGGCCGCACGTGCACGCGCTGCCGTAGGCGGTGACGAGGGTGCGGCACTGCTCTGTGGGCGGTGCCGCACCCGCCGGTGTGCCGCGGGTCGCATTCGGGGACGCGGCGAACCTGCGAGGGTGCCTGCCTGCGTGCCCGCGGTTTCGACCGCTCCGGCGGTCAGGGCTGGTCGTACCAGGAGGCCGCTGCGATGCGCCAGCCCGCTGAGGTGCGGACGAACTGAATGGTCTTGGTCCCGACGCCGTCGTACGGCTCACCGTCCAAGAGCCCGGACTTACGGTACTCGCAGAAGCGTGACGCGATGTCTCCTGCGATCTCGGTTCGTTCGGAGGTCTCCCACTCGGAGAACTCGACCAGCCGCCCGTCGGTCAGCAGCTGTCGGCGAGGCTCGATGAACTCGTCCACGGTGTACACCGTGAACTCCGGTCCGGTCTTGACGATCACGCCGGCGGGAAGAAACAGCCGACGTATGCGTGCCACATCGGCTGCCTTGCCGCCGCGGTTGTCGAAGGCGCCGAAGAACTCGGCGGTCACCAAGTCGATGTCGGTCTTGGACATCGCGCGACAGTAGCAGGCGCTCGAACGCCCCGGTTGTGCCGACCTCGCCGAGCAGCGTGGGGTTCGGGTGCCGGAAGGCCGACGCACTCGACGCCCACCGGATCCTGATGTCCGATCCCGGCAGCCCCTGGCTCAACATCCCCTTCCGATAGGCCCGTCCGTACGACGCCGCGCCCGCCCTCGGCTGCGTCGCCGGCCTACCACCCCATCGGTCGGTAGTACCCCAGCACCGCCGACAGCTGCCCGAACCACTCCCCCAGCAACTCCCTCGGCTTCGCGTCCACGACGCACTCGTACATCGTGCCTTCGAGATGGACGACGGCCATCATGAGGGACTTGCCCGACGGGCTCGCCTTGTAGTGGACGCTGCGGATCTCGGGCCAGGGGAATTCGGCCTCGTGGCCGTTGATCTCGAAGACGACGCCCGAGGCGTCGACCGCGATCGAGCTGTTGCGGTGCACCGCGAGGAACTCCGGGCCCGTCGCGGCAGGTTGGGGCGGCGGACCCGCGTACTGCGGGGGCGGCGGGCCGAAGCCCGGTGGTGGAGTGGGCGCGGCGGGCGGGCCGAAGCCCGGTGCGGGCGGCGGCCGGGTGCCGTCGGGCGGCTGTGGGCCGTACGCCGCGTGGTTCATGGTCTGTCTGCTCCTCGTGTCTCACCGGTGGGTCGAACGGACCCTACCCGGCCATCCGCCGGCAGACCCTCCCGTCGAGCGGCCCGCGAAGTCGTCGTGAAACATTTCCGGGGGCCCACCGCGTCACTAGGGGTGAGGGCACAGTGGGCACTGCGCAGGGGGAGCACATGAGGAAGGTCCTGGCGGATCAGTACGCGGAGTTCGCCGCGGCGCGCGCGGCGCATCTGTACCGGTCCGCGTGTCTGCTCACCGCGGGGGACACGCATCTCGCCGAGGACCTGGTGCAGGAGACGCTGGGCCGGCTGTACATCAGCTGGCACCGGGTGGCCCGCGTCGGCAACCCCGCCGGGTACGCGCAGACCGTCCTCACCCGGACCTTCCTCACTCACAAGCGGCGCCGCAGCAGTACCGAGCGGGCCACCGACGTGCTGCCCGACCGCGCCGACGGCGCCCACGGCGACGTCTCGCTGCGGCTGACGCTGCTGGAGGCGCTGGCGCGGCTGCCCGCCAAGGACCGGGCGGTGATCGTGCTCCGGTACTGGGAGGACCGGTCGATCGAGGAGACCGCCGACGCGATGGACGCCAGCTCGGCCGCCGTACGGACCCGTTGCACCCGTGCCCTGGGAAGACTGCGCGAGCTCCTCGGCGAGGACCTCGCCGAGTACGTCAGTCCCTGACTTCCAGCCCTCACCACGTCCGATACTTCCGACCACGCCGAAACGGTGGTTTGCCATGCCCGTTGAACAGCACAGCGACCCCTTCGAGGACCGGCTCGGCGCCGCGCTGCGTCAGGCCGGACACACCTTCGACCCCGACGGCGCCGCGCTCGCCGCCGCCGGGCAGACGCGCGGGCGGCGGCTGCGGCTGCGGCGTCGGGCCGCCGTGGTGGGCGGGGCGGCGAGTCTCGCGCTCGTCGGGGTGGGCGGGGCGCTGGTCCTGCCCGGTGACGGTTCCGCGGAACCGGAACAGCGCTCGGTGGCCACCGGGTCGACCGCCACCCCGAGTCCGACCGCAACGCCCCTGCCCATGTCCCGGGCCGACATGATCCGTACGTTCCAGGAGCTGCTCCCCGAGGGTCAGTTCAGCGATGCGGATGCGCGCGGCACGGACGCGAAGCCGGCACCGTACGCACGTGTCGTGTTCGACGACGGCAAGGGCGCCGCGATGATCTCCATGAGCCTCGACCGGATCGAGCCGGGGAGCGATCAGGCCCGTGAGATCGGCCAGTGCCCGGACAAGGTGTTCATCGTGTACGACAGTTGCAGCACCAGCAGGCTGGCGGACGGGTCGTTGTTCAGGGTCGTCCAAGGCTACGAGTATCCCGACCGGCGTGTGGACACCAAGATGTGGACCGCCGATCTCGTCACGCCCGGCGGGCAGTACGTCACCGTGAGCGAATGGAACGCCGCGGCCGAGAAGGACGCGCCGATCAGCAGGCCGAACCCGCCGTTGTCGAACGCCCAGTTGAAGGAGCTGGTGTCGGCCGAGGTGTGGCGGCAGGTCGTCGACGCCATGCCCGCGGACTCCAGGCAGCCGGACCCCTCCCCCACGGGCAAAGCTCCCGTCGACGGCAACGCCATCGGACAGACCCTCGCCGGTCTGCTTCCCGAGGGCCTCGATGTGGTCGCCAAGAGCGGCGAGGACACCGAGTACGCGTATGTCGTCGTCGATGACGGCAAGGGCAGAAGCTTCGTCCAGATCAACGTCCAGGCCGACATGCGGGACGTCGCGGGCGACCTCTACGGCGCCGGCTCCGAGACCCTGCCCGACGGCACCCGGGTGACCATCCGGCAGGGGCCCGGCGACGACAAGGTCGGCTCTGGGGTCGTCATGTGGACCGCCGACACGATGAGGAAGGACGGGATGCGGGTCGTGATCAGCGCCTTCAACGCCGCCGACCAGCACAGCGACGCGAGCCGTTCGACGCCCGCCCTCACGATCGAGCAGCTGAGGGCCATCGCCCTCAGCCCGAAGTGGGACGCGCTCATGAATGGCTAGAAGAACTCCGACCACGGCTGGTCCCAGACCTGCTTCACGCACAGGACCAGGAAGAGCAGGCCCGCGATCGCCAGCATCGCGTTGCTCAGAGGGCCGTTGCGCCACTCCCGCGGGGTGCGGGCGGTGTTCAGGAGCCACATCAGCGTGCCGGCCAGGAAGGGGAGGAAGGCGGCGCCGAGCACGCCGTAGAGGATGATCAGGCGGAACGGCTGGCCCTCGAAGAGCAGCACGATCGGCGGGAAGGTCAGCCAGAGCAGGTACGCGCGGAACGGCCAGGACTTCTCGCGCTCGCCCGAGGCGACCTCCTCGCCCCGCGCCGCCTCACCGCGCGAACGGTAGCGGGCCACGAAGTCCGCGAACATCAGGCTCACGCCGTGCCAGACGCCGATCAGGGAGGTGAAGGAGGTGGCGAAGAAGCCGATCAGGAAGAACTTGGCGGTCGCCGTGCCGTACTTGTCCTCCAGGATGTCGCTGAGCTGGATCAGGCCCTTGTCGCCGCTCGCGATGGCCACGTCTGCCGAGTGGAGGAGTTCGGCGCCCACGAAGAGCATCGAGACGACGAAGATGCCGGTGGTGGCGTAGGCGACGCGGTTGTCCAGGCGCATCACCTTCATCCAACCCGTGTTGGTCCAGCCCTTGGCGTTGACCCAGTAGCCGTACGCCGCCAGCGTGATGGTGCCGCCGACGCCGCCGATCAGGCCGAGGGTGTTGAGGATGGAGTCCTTCTCGTCGGGGAGGACGGGGAGGAGGCCCGCGAAGGCGTCGCCCAGGTTCGGGGTGACGCGGATCGCCAGGTAGACCGTCACCACGAACATGACGCCCACCAGGACCGTCATGACCTTCTCGAAGACCGCGTACTTGTTGAACCAGACGAAGACCAGGCCGACCAGGCCGCACGCGACGCCCCACCACTTGAGGTCCATCACGTCGGGGAACAGCGCCTGGAGCGGGAGCGCGCTGGACGACATCGCCGCCGCGCCGTAGACGAAGCCCCAGATCACGACGTAGACGACGAAGAACCACGTCGTCCAGCGGCCGAGGCTCGCCCAGCCGTCGAAGAGGGTGCGGCCGGTGGACAGGTGCCAGCGGCCCGCCGCCTCGGCGAGGGAGATCTTGACCAGGCAGCCGATGACGGCGGCCCACAGGAGGGTGTAGCCGAAGTTGCTGCCCGCGATGAGGGTGGCCACGAGGTCGCCGGCGCCGACGCCGGTCGCCGCGACGACGATCCCGGGGCCGATGTATTTCCAACTGGACTTCCGGGGTGCTGAGGTAGCTGTTCCTGTCCCTGTTCCTGTGGTGCCCGTGGTGTCCGCCATGCCGATCAAGAAATCGCAAAGTGGACGAGGGCACAAGAGGGCATGCGGTGAAGGAAGACGGTAGCCGGTAGCCGGGGGCGGGCCCCGGAGGCTGGGCGTGCCGCCGGAGCCGTGCTGTGGTCCCGCGGTGGGCAGCCCGGCACGGTCGCCCCGGGCGTCCCCAACTCGCGGGTGCCAGCGCTGTCGCCGACCGCAGCCGTCGGACCCGCACGTGCCGAGCTCGAACCATACGGTCTTGCCCGGCCCGTCCAACGGCTTTTCCCGCCGAACAGTTCACGCCATCGCGTCTTTATTCACTCTTGACCTGCTCATGCCATACGCGGACGATGAGCGGCACACCCGCACCAGTTCGTCGCTGAACCACCCCCCGCTCCACTCCCCCATTTCCGGAGATCCCGGAATTCCAGGAGAAAACAGGAGACTTCATGCGACTTCGTATACGAGGCTCAGGCGCCCGTAGCGGCAGACGCTACGCCGCTCTGGCCGCCGTTCTCGCCCTCGCCCTCGCGGCCCCGCTCTCCGCGAACGCCGACAGCGCCGAGAAGGCCGCGCCGTCCGCCGAAGACGTCCGCCAGTACGAGATCCATCAGCACACGACTCCCTTGACCCGTACGGCCATTCAGCAGACCGGAGTCACGGTCGACGAGGCGGACGAGGAGACCGTGGTGGTCTCCGGCCGCGCGGAGCAGATCAGCAAGCTGCGCCGACTCGGCTACCAGGTGACGGCCTTGGGTGCGGCGCCGGACCGGTCGAGCGGCGAGGACGGCGTACGGCTCCTCGACTTCCCCTCGGCCGACTCGCGCTACCACAACTACGCCGAGATGAACGCGGAGATCGACACCCGCCTCTCGGCGTACCCGAACATCATGAGCAAGCGCGTGATCGGAAAGTCGTACCAGGGCCGGGACATCGTCGCCATCAAGATCAGCGACAACGTGGCGACGGACGAGTCCGAGCCCGAGGTGCTGTTCACCCACCACCAGCACGCGCGCGAGCACCTGACGGTCGAGATGGCGCTCTACCTGATCCGCGAGCTCGGCGCGGGCTACGGCTCCGACTCCCGGGTCACGAGCATGGTGAACAACCGCGAGATCTGGATCGTGCCCGACCTCAACCCGGACGGCGGCGAGTACGACATCGCGACCGGGTCGTACCGCTCATGGCGCAAGAACCGGCAGCCCAACAGCGGTTCCTCGTACGTCGGTACGGACATGAACCGGAACTGGAACTACCGGTGGGGCTGCTGCGGCGGGTCGTCGGGGTCGACGTCCTCCGAGACGTACCGGGGCGCCGCCGCCGAGTCGGCGCCGGAGGTCAAGGTCGTCGCCGACTTCGTGCGCGGCAGGGTGGTCGGGGGCGTCCAGCAGATCACGGCGGCCATCGACTTCCACACGTACAGCGAGCTGGTGCTGTGGCCCTTCGGGTACACCACCGCCGACACGACGACCGGCATGACGGCGGACGACCGCAACGCGTTCGCCGCGATCGGCCAGAAGATGGCCGCCAGCAACGGCTACACCCCGGAGCAGTCCAGCGACCTGTACATCACCGACGGGTCGATCGACGACTGGCTGTGGGGCAATCAGAAGATCTTCGCCTACACGTTCGAGATGTATCCCTCGTCCAGTTCGGGTGGAGGGTTCTACCCGCCCGACGAGGTGATCGAGCGGGAGACCGCGAACAACCGGGACGCGGTCCTGCAGTTGCTGGAGAACGCCGACTGCATGTACCGGTCCATCGGGAAGGAAGCGCAGTACTGCGGTTGAGTGCGTCGACGTCGATGTGACGTGCGGTCCGCGTCGGGCAGGTCACGCCCGGTGCGGGCCGCGACCGCCACTCAGACGTCGGCCCCGCCCGCCTTCTCCGCGTCCGTTTCGGCGTCGGCTTCCGCGTCGACTTCCACATCGGCTTCCGCGTCGTCCTCGAAGTACGCGTCGAGGACCGCGTCCAGCCGGCCTTCCCACTCGGTGAAACGTGCCCTGGCCGCCGCCTCGATCTCGATCGGATACCAGCGGCGGTCAGGGGTGTGCACCGTGATGGTGAACCGCTTGCCGAAGCGGGGGGACTCCGTCTCGACCGCGCCGATCTCGTCCCAGCGGAACTCGCACTGCTGGTCGTCGAGAGTCAGTCGTACGCCCTTGTGGTCGGCGACGATCTTGGCGCGGCGGTCGGACGCCTCGAAGACGGGGCCCTCGGGGGTCTCCTCCTCGTCGGCCTCCTCGGGCTCCTCGGCGGAGGGCTCCTTGACCGCAGGCTCCTCGGACGCCTCCGACTCCGACTCGACCGGCGTCGCCTCCTTGGCCTCCTCGGCCTCTTCCGGCTTGGCGTCCGCCGGCTCGCCGGACACGGGTGAGGTGAGCCCGGGGATGAATGCCGGGTCGAATCCGGCGCCTTCCAGGGGCTGGCTGCTCGAACCTATGCGCTGCTCCACAGCGGGCAGTATGGTCGACGAACCTGTGCCGGGCATAGCCAGCCCCTACTTCGTTTTGGCTTCCGCCCCGCAGCGTTATGGTGAGGGGATTCCAACCAGAGGTGAAGCCGGTTGGCGCGGTGCCCCTCGCGGGGCCGCCGGTTCCTGCTTCACAGACCGCCCGACAGCGAGGCACGGCGCCCCGGAGGGCTGACAACTGCTGAGCAATCCTTCAGTGCGTCTCAGCTCCTCTCGACTTGTGTCGTAATGGCGTGAAGTTCCCCGACTGGGACTGTGCGTCATGGCGTGCCCTGCCTGGTAGGGGCCCGGGTCTTTGCCTACCCGGACGGAAACGGGTGTTCCCTCATCGAATACGTGACCTTTGCGAGCGGTGCTCGTTGGGTGCGGTGAGGGGATCTTCGAAGCGGGGGGTGAGGCTGCCGAGTGAGCGGAAAGTTCCGGCCGCAGCCAGGCCGTGTCGTGCAGGCCTACAAGTTCGCTCTCGACCCCAACGCCAGGCAGGAGCGGGCGCGGCGCTCGCATTGCGGTGCCGCCCGCGCCGCCTACAACTGGGCCGTGTCCTGGGTGACCGCCTCGTGGTGGCAACGCAAGGCGGAAGCCTCGTACGGCATCGGTGAGGAGGAGTTGACGCCGTGGCGGTCGTGGTCGCTGCCCGCGCTGCGCAGGGAGTTCAACAGGGCCAAGACCACCGACCCGAGATTCGCCGGCTGGTGGGCGGAGAATTCCAAGGAGGCCTACAGCACCGGGCTCGCGAACGCGGCTGCCGCGTTCGACAACTACGCCAAGTCCAAGCAGGGCAAACGCAAGGGCGCCAGGGTGGGTGTCCCGCGCCGGAAGCCGAAGCGGAAAGCCCGCCTGGCCTGCCGGTTCACCACCGGTACGATCCGCATCGAGCCGGACGGCCGGCATGTCACCCTGCCCCGGCTGGGCACGATCCGCACCCACGAACCCACGGCCAAGCTCCTGGCCCGCCTCCGGGCCGGAACGGCGCGCATCCTGTCCGCAACCGTCCGGCACGAGCGCGGGCGCTGGTTCGTCTCCTTCCAGGTCGAGACCACCCGGGAGATCACCCGCATCGACCGGCCGGACAGTGCGGTCGGGATCGACTTGGGTGTGAAACACCTGGCGGTCCTGGCCGACAGCTCCGGCGAGATCCGCTACGAACCGAACCCAAAGCACCTGGACGGCGCCCTCAAACTGCTGCGGTTCCATTCCCGCCGAGCCTCCCGACGGCAGGGACCGGACCGCAGGACCGGCCAGAAGCCGTCGAAACGATGGGAGAAGGCCAACGCCGAACGCAACAAGATCCACCACCGGGTGGCGAACCTGCGCACGGACGCACTGCACAAACTCACCACCCACGTACGCGCCGAGTACCGCACCGTGGTGGTCGAAGACCTCAACGTCGCCGGAATGCTCCGCAACAAACGGCTCGCCCGCCGAGTGGCCGATGCCGGATTCGGGGAGATTCGGCGTCAGCTCACCTACAAGGGCCGACGGATCGCCTGCCCCACCATCGTCGCCAACCGCTGGTACCCCTCCTCCAAGACCTGCTCGAACTGCGGCGCAACGAAAGCCAAGCTGCCGCTGCACGTCCGAGTCTTCGACTGCGACGAGTGCCCGCTTGTGATGGACCGGGACGAGACCGCAGCCCGCAACCTGGTCGCCCTCGCGGCGGCCTGCACCACTGGTACCGGAGTGGCCGGAGACCAGGGCGCCGACACGGCGCCGAAGCCCCGTGGAGCCGACCGTAAGACCCGCCACCAACGCCCCGACCGGAACACCGGCCGAGGCGGGCGGGCAGGTGGCGCAACCCTGCCGCACCAGCGGCAGAAGGAAACGGGAGACCGTCGTCAGGACACCGAAGCGCAACTCGCGCTCTGGTGACACCGCCACGGACCTTCTAGACAGAAATGCCTGGATTGCGGAGAGTCGCTGAGCCTCTGAGTAACGGCGCCATGCCGTGTACGGCGTGCGGGAGTCGAGGTGGCGTCAGCCGGGCTCAGCCCAGGACGGCCAGTGCGTCGATCTCGACGAGGAGCCCGGCGGGGAGGCCGACGTAGACCGTCGTGCGGGCGGCCGGGGGCGCGGTGAGGGCCTGCTCCTCGAAGTACGTGTTGTAGATGGCGTTCATCTCGGCGAAGTGGTCCACGTCCGTGAGGTAGACGCGGATCATCATCACGTCGTCCCAGCTCGCGCCGCCCTCCTCCAGGATCGCCTTGACGTTGGCGAGGGTCTGGAGGGTCTGCTCGCGCAGGGTCGGCCCTGCGGGCGTGGGCGGCTTGCCCTCCTCGGCGGGGAGGAAGCCGACCTGGCCGGCGACCTGAAGGATGTTGCCCTTCCTCACGCCGTGCGAGAACTTCGCGGGCGGGGTGGTGTGGGTCTTCGGGGTGAGCGCGGTCTTCTCGGTCATGAGGTGGCTTCCTTGACGGGTGTTCTGCCGGAGTACTCGCCGCTGATCGCGTCCGCGGTGCGGCGGACCAGCGGCAACAGGGTGAGGAGTTCGTCCGCGGTGACGACGACGTTCGGCGCGGACACCGACATCGCGGCGACGACCCGGCCGTCGGCGCCGCGGATCGGCGCGGCGACGCAGTTGATGGACTCCTCGTGACCACCGAGGTCGGTGGCCCAGCCCTGTTCGCGCACCTTGTCCAACTCCCGCAGGAACGCGGGGGCGTTGGGCGTCGAACGGGCCGTGTACATGGGGTAGTCGAGCTTGTCGGCGCGGGCGCGGCGCTCGGGTTCGGGCAGGTCGGCGAGGAGGAGCTTCGCCACGGCGGCGACGGTGATCGCGACGGGCTTGCCGATCCGGGAGTACATCCGCACCGGGTACCGGCTCTCCACCTTGTCGATGTAGAGGACCTCGTCCTCCTCCTGGACGGCGAGGTGGACGGTGTGGCCGCACTGTTCGTTGAGGCGTACGAGGTGGGGGTGGGCGATCCCGCGGATGTCGAGGTTCTCCATCGCCTCCTGGGCGAGCGCGATGAGGCGGGCGCCGAGGCGGTAGCGCTGGTCGGACTGGCGGTAGACCATGCCGTGCTCGTGCAGGGTGCGGAGGAGACGCAGGGCGGTGGACTTGTGCACGCCGAGGCGGTCGGCGACCTGGCCCAGGTCGGCGGGGCCCTCGGCGAGCAGCGGCAGGATGTTCAGCGCGCGGTCTACGGTCTGGCTCATGGCGTACGTACCTCCTCCTCGGCCCGCTGTTCGGGCTGTGTCCAGCCGGGGCCGAGTCGAAGTCTCCCCCACGCGTCGTCGTCGAGGGCGGCGAGACGGTCGGCGTGGGGGCGGGTGGGGGGTGTAGCCAGGTCACCGGGGGCCGTGAGGGCGGCGGCGGCCCAGAGGTGGCCGTGGCGGATTCTGTCCCGTACGGGGAGGTCGCGCAGGGTGGCGGAGAGGAAACCGGCGGCGAAGGCGTCGCCGGCGCCGACGGGTGCGACTACGTCGACGTTCAGGGCGTGGACGAAGGTGAGGGTGTCGGGGGCGGAGGGGTGAGGAGAGGTCGGCTGTGCGGTGACCGGGGTTGCTGCCGGGGGGTGGGTCGCGCAGCCCGGCACTTGCGGAGTGCCGCCTGCGCCCACCCTCCCCCACTCTCGGCTGCGCTCGAGCGGGGGGACCCCCATCGCCCCAGCGGCACGACTGCCCGCAGCTTGACGGCATGGTTGCGCGCCGTGCGCGCCCGCGGATGGACGGAGCGCCTGGGCGCCGTGCGCGCCCGCGTCCTCGAACACCGTCGCACCCCGCGCCCCCTCCTTCACCACCAGCACCCCCGGCTCCGGCAGCATCTCCCGTATTGCCTGCGCCCCGCCCGTCGCGCCCCACGCCTCCTCCGCCTCGTCCTCGCCCACGAAGACGATGTCGGCACCGCGTGCCAGTTCCAGCAGGACTCGCGGGCCGTCGGTGTTCTGCCACAGGCCGGCGCGGTGGTTGATGTCGAAGGAGACCAGTGGGCGGTCCGGCCGACGGGCGGTGAGCTCGCGCAGCAGGTCCAGGCAGCCTTCGGACAGGGCCGCCGTGATCCCCGACAGGTGCAGCACCCGGCCCGCCCGCACCGCTGCCGGGTTCACGTTGTCCACCGTCATGGCCGAGGCCGCCGACCCGGCGCGGTAGTACGCCACCTCGTGGGCGTCGGTGGACCGGTCGCCCGCCGTGCGGAAGTAGATGCCCGTCGGACGGGCCGGGTCCCGGTGCACGGTGGAGACGTCGACGCCGTAGCCCCCGATCACCTCGACCAGGTGGTCGCCGAAGCCGTCCGCGCCGACCCGGCTGACCCACCGCGCGGAATGGCCGGCGGCGGCCAGCACGCACGCCACATTGGACTCCGCACCGCCGATCCCCCGCGCGAAGCACGGGACATCGGCGAGGCGGCCCGGCCGGGAGGGCAGGAAGGTGACCATGGACTCGCCGAGCGCGACGACGTCCACGACGTCGGGGGCATTGCAGGGTCCGCTGATGGTCACGATCGTCGTAGCTCCTGAATCTTGTGCGGGGGCGGCGGCTTCGTTGACCCCGCGTTGGCCGAGATGTTAGACAGCAGCAAGCGATATACGCAATGAGCGTTGCAAGTAGTGCAACGTCTACGCAACGCACCTGATCAGGGAGGCTCCATGGCCAGCGAAGCGCTCGCCCGCCTGGCAGAGGAACGCGTCGACCACCGCTTCAAGGGCCTCCCCCCGGACGCCGACGGCCGCACGGTCGGCGAGCTGGCCGCCGAGCGCCGCAACCTCTTCACCGACGGCTTCGTGACCCCCGTGCTCGCCCTCTCCGCCGAGCGCCTGGAGCACAACCTGCGGCTCATGGAGAGGTACGCGACCCGCCACGGCCTCGCCTTCGCCCCGCACGGCAAGACCTCGATGGCCCCCCAGCTCTTCCAGCGCCAGATCGAGCACGGGGCGTGGGGCATCACGCTCGCGATGCCGCACCAGGTGCGGGTGGCCCGCGCGTTCGGCGTCCAGCGGGTCTTCCTCGCCAACGAGCTGGTCGACGCGGCCGCCCTGCGCCGGCTCTCCGCCGAACTCGACGCCGACGACGACTTCCGTCTCATCTGTTACGTCGACTCCGTACGCGGCGTCGAGCTGATGGACGCGGCTCTGCGCGGCGCCCGCCGCCCCCTGGACGTCGTCGTCGAGCTCGCCGCCGGCGAGGGTGCCCGCACCGGCGTCCGTACGGAGGCGGAGTGCGCGGCGGTCGCGGACGCCGTGGCGGGGGCGGGGGCACTGCGCCTCGTCGGCGTCGCCGGTTATGAGGGCGAGGTCCCGCAAGCGGACACCGAGCGGGTGCGCGCCTGGCTGCGGCGGCTGATCGCGCTCGCCGTGGACTTCGACAAGGCGGGCCGGTTCGCGCACACCGACGAGATCGTCGTCAGCGCGGGCGGCAGCGCCTGGTTCGACGCGGTCGCGGACGTCTTCGCCGGGATTCCCGAACTCTCCTCCCCCGTACTGAAGTTGCTGCGCTCGGGCGCCTACGTCTCGCACGACGACGGGCACTACCGCAAGATCACGCCCTTCAACCGCGTCCCCGAAGAGGGCGCCCTGGAGCCCGCCTTCCGGCTCTGGACGCAGGTGGTGTCCCGGCCCTCGGCCGAGCAGGCCTTCGCGAACGCGGGCAAGCGGGACGCGGCGTACGACCTGGACCTGCCCTTCGCTCAAGTCGTACGGCGGGACGGCACCGAACACCCGGCGACCGGCATCGAGGTCACCGCGCTCTCCGACCAGCACGCCTGGTTGCGGACCGGCCCCGAGGCGGACCTGGAGGTCGGTGACTGGCTCGGCCTCGGTCTGTCCCACCCGTGCACGTCCTTCGACAAGTGGCAGCTGATCCCGGTCGCGGAGGCGGACGGCACGGTGGTCGACTACATCCGTACGTTCTTTTAGGAGGTCCGGCGTGGAAGAGCTCGTCATCCGGGACGCGGACGTCGTGGACGGCTCGGGCGGTCCGTCGTACCGCGCCGATGTGGTGATCGACAACGGCCGAATCGTGTCGATCGTCCAGGAGGCCGCGGCGGCGGGCTGCCAACGCCCCAAAGCAGTCCGCGAGTTGGACGCCGAAGGGCTCGTCCTCTCCCCCGGCTTCATCGACATGCACGCGCACAGCGACCTGGCCCTGCTCCGGGACCCCGACCACAGCGCCAAGGCCGCGCAGGGCGTCACGCTCGAAGTCCTCGGCCAGGACGGGCTGTCGTACGCGCCGGTCGACGACCGCACGCTCGCCGAGGTCCGCCGCGCGATCACCGGCTGGAACGGGCACGGCGACGACCTGGACTTCGACTGGCGGTCGGTCGGCGAGTACCTCGACCGGCTCGACTTCGGTTTCGGGGGGCGGGGCATCGCGGTCAACGCCGCCTACCTCATCCCCCAGGGCACGGTCCGTGCGCTCGCCGTCGGCTGGGAGGACCGCGAGGCGACGCCCCAGGAGCTGGACCGAATGCGGCAGTTGGTCGCGGAGGGAATGCAGCAGGGCGCGGTCGGCATGTCGTCGGGCCTCACCTACACGCCCGGCATGTACGCCAAGGACGCCGAACTCACCGAACTGTGCCGGGTGGTGGCGTCGTACGGCGGCTACTACTGCCCGCATCACCGCTCGTACGGGGCCGGGGCCGTGCAGGCGTACGAGGAGATGGTGGCCCTGACCCGGGAAGCCGGCTGTTCGCTCCATCTCGCGCACGCCACGATGAACTTCGGCGTGAACAAGGGCCGCGCGTCCGAGCTGCTTGCCCTCCTGGACGACGCGCTCGCCGCCGGAGCCGACCTCAGCCTCGACGCGTATCCCTACACGCCCGGCAGTACGACGCTCGTGGCGCTGCTGCCGAGCTGGGCGAGCGAGGGCGGGCCAGAGGAGATCCTGGGGCGGTTGGCCGACGAGGAGAGCGCCGAGCGCATCCGGCACGATCTGGAGGTCGTCGGCGCGGACGGCTGTCACGGGGTGCCCGTCGAGTGGGACACGATCGAGATCTCCGGCGTGACCGATCCGGGGCTCGCGGACTTCGTCGGCCGTACGGTCCGGGAGTCCGCCGGTCTGCGCGGCGAGGCCCCCTGGGTCACCGCCCGCCGGCTCCTCCTCGAGGACCGGCTCGGCACGACGATCCTCCAGCACGTCGGCCACGAGGAGAACGTCCGGGCGATCATGCGGCACCGCGTGCACACCGGCGGCTCCGACGGCATCCTCCAGGGCGCCAAGCCGCACCCGCGCGCGTACGGCACCTTCCCGCGCTACCTCGGCCGGTACGTACGGGAGTTGGGCGTGCTGTCCCTGGAGGAGTGCGTCGCCCGTCTCACCGCACGCCCCGCGGCCCGGCTGCGACTGCCGGACCGCGGGCTGGTCCGCGAGGGTTACCGGGCGGACCTCGTGCTGTTCGACCCCGCCACGGTGGCGGCGGGCTCGACCTTCGAGAACCCGCGCGTGCTGCCTACGGGCATCCCGTACGTGCTGGTCGACGGCCGTTTCGTGATCGAGGACGGCCGGCGGACGGACGTACTGGCGGGGCGGGCGGTGCGCAGGACGCCGTGAGCCCTACGGCTTGGGCAGGACGCAGCCGCTCGCGCTCAGGCTGAGCTGGTTGCCGGTCGTGAAGCAGCCCGGGAACCGGTAGGTCTCCTGGGCGTAGTTGATGCCCTGGCGGACGGTGACGTTGCCGGCCGCGTCGACCTCGCAGGGGTTGTTCACCGTGCAGCTCTCGCCGTCCTCGTTGCCGGTGTTGTTGACGGCGACGACCTTGCCGGTGGCCTGGTCGACGACCGGCGAGCCCGAGGTGCCGCCGATGGTGTTGCAGGCGGAGGTGTAGCGGACCGAGTCCTTCCAGGTCCAGTCGCCCTCCTTCAGGGTGGGCACGAAGCCGTCGATGCTGCAGCTGTAGAGCCGCTTCCAGTAGCCGGAGGCGACGGTGATCGCGGTTCCGGCCGTGGGGTGCGTGTCCTGCACGGTCAGCGCGCTGATGCCGTAGGAGTTCCGGATCGTCGCGTAGGTGCTGGTGAGCTGGTAGATCGTGGCGTCCGTGTCGGTCATCGTCGAGTAGGCGATCTTGCTGGCGCGCAGGGTCGCGACGCGGGTGCCGGCCGAGTTGAGCAGGCCGAAGGTGCGGCTGGACGCCTGGTTGACGATCACCTCGCCGGGGTCCGGGAAGCCGCTCTCCAGGCAGTGGCCGTTGGTGAGCACCAGGGCGGGGGCGGTGTCCAGGGAGTTCGGGAAGCGGACGACGGAGCCGGAACAGTTGCTCAGCGCGACGGTCCCGGCGAGGGTCACGGCCTGGAGCGTGGGCGACGCGGCCGCCTTCGTGTCCGCCTTGGCCGTGGGAGCTGGTGCGCCTGCCGCGGGTGCGGTGGGCACGGGTGCCGCGACCGCGGGTGCCGCGCCCGCCCCGGCGATCACCAGGGCGAAGAGTGCGGCGACGAGAGGCTTTCTCATGTGGGGGTCCCCTCTGCATGACGAGGGTGACCGGAGATCTTCCGGCCACCCGCAGTTTTGTCATGCGCATTGTGAATTGAGGGGTGCGTGGGGGCAAGGAGGCGTTTTCGGCCTGGGGACGGGGCCGAAAACACCTCCCCGGTTTCGCGGCCGGCTCGCGGCTACTTGGGCGCTTTCGTGCTCCCGTGCCCCTTGCCGTCGGAGTTGCCCGGGGCCGAGTCGTCCGGGGCGGCGGAGGAGGTGGCCGTGGGGGCGGTGGCCGGGTCCGTGGACGCCGTGGCCGAGGGCTCGCCGGACTTCGACTCGTCCGGCGAGCCGCCCTTCGAGGCGTCCGCCCCGGCGGACGGCGTACCGCCCGGCCCCGCGGTGTCCGGGGAACCGGAAGACGCCGAGCCGTCCGAGGACGAGGAGCCCGCCGAGCCGGTGGACTCCTCCGGCGCCGACCTCGTGCCCTCCTTGCCCCGCGGTCCGTCCGAGGAGGACCCCGAGAACGAGAACCCGGCGATCAGCGCCGCCGCCGACACCGCGCCCGCCGCACCGGCGGCGACCACCACCCGGCGCGACCGCCACCGGCTCGGCTTCCGCCGCGACCGCCGCGGCACCGGGCCGGCAGCGCGGACCGGCACCAGCTCGGCTCCGAACACCGGCCCGGCTCCGGACACCGGCCCGGCGTCGGCCACCGGCTCGCCGAGCCACACCGGCCCGCCATCGGCCACCGCAGGCAGCTCGGCCGTCTCGTCGTAGGCGTTCTGCCAGCCGTGCGCGGCGGCCGGATCGACGTACGCCTCGTACGGGGGCGTCGACTCGACCTGCGGGAGGTACACCTTCGGTACCTCCTGCGGCGCGCCGCCCGCACCCGTGCCGTGGACGCCGGTCGCGCCGTCGGCGCCGTACGCCCCGTTCTCGTACTGAGGTGGCCTGGACATGGCCGCGCATTGTAGAGACGGGAGGGGCCCGTGCGACAGCTGTCGGCGATAACCACCCAAACCGACGCGTCTCACGTGGCGGAAAACACGACCCATGAAGCGTTACCGGGCCGTAAGCTCCCAGACATGCAGGTGATCCAGTCGACCAAGCTCGCCAACGTCTGTTACGAGATCCGGGGCCCGGTTCTCGAGGAGGCGATG
Organism: Streptomyces sp. NPDC006602; assembly: GCF_042870385.1. Classification (NCBI taxonomy): domain Bacteria; kingdom Bacillati; phylum Actinomycetota; class Actinomycetes; order Kitasatosporales; family Streptomycetaceae; genus Streptomyces; species Streptomyces sp. NPDC006602. Next base: position 449,058 of record NZ_JBIAHG010000003.1, read on the forward strand.
CGCCTGGAGGCGGCAGGGCACCGCATCCTCAAGCTGAACACCGGAAACCCGGCCGCGTTCGGCTTCGAGTGCCCGCCCGAGATCCTGGAGGACATCCTCCGCAACGTCTCGTCGGCGCACGGCTACGGCGACGCGAAGGGCCTGCTGGCCGCACGCCGGGCCGTCGTGATGCACAACCAGACCCTCGGCATCGAGACGGACGTCGAGCACGTCTTCATCGGCAACGGTGCCTCCGAGCTGATCGTGATGGCGATGCAGGGGCTGCTGGACGACGGGGACGAGGTCCTCATCCCGGCGCCCGACTATCCGCTGTGGACCGCGGCGGTCTCCCTCTCGGGCGGTACGGCCGTGCACTACCGGTGCGACGAGCAGGCCGACTGGATGCCCGACCTCGCCGACGTGGAGCGGAAGGTCACCGACCGCACCAAGGCGATCGTCATCATCAACCCGAACAACCCGACCGGCGCGGTATACGACGAGGCGATGCTGCGCGGGCTGACCGACATCGCCCGCCGACACAACCTGCTGGTCTGCTCCGACGAGATCTACGACAAGATCCTGTACGACGAGGCGGCGCACATCCCGACCGCCAAGGTCGCCCCCGACCTGCTGACCCTCACCTTCAACGGGATGTCGAAGGCGTACCGGGTCGCCGGTTACCGGGTCGGCTGGATGGCGATCTCCGGGCCGCGCGCGCACGCCGACTCCTACATCGAGGGTCTGACGATCCTGGCGAACATGCGCCTGTGCGCGAACATGCCGGGTCAGCACGGGGTCGTCGCCGCGCTCAGCGGGCGGCAGACCATCAACGACCTCGTGCTGCCGGGCGGACGGCTGCGGGAGCAGCGGGACGTGGCCTACGAGCTGCTGACCCAGATCCCGGGTGTGAGCTGCGTCAAGCCGAAGGGGGCGCTGTATCTCTTCCCGCGCCTCGACCCCAAGGTCTTCAAGATCAAGGACGACCGGCAGATGGTCCTGGACCTGCTTCGGCAGGAGAAGATCATGGTCGTCCAGGGCACCGGCTTCAACTGGCCCGAGCCGGACCATTTCCGGGTCGTGACCCTGCCGACGGCGGGGGACCTGCGATCGGCGATCACCCGGATCGGGAACTTCCTGGACGGCTACAGCCAGCCGTGACGGGCGTTTGACGGGGCAACTCGGGGATCACTTATGGATCGCTCAACTTTAGACGAGATCTAAGCTAGGATGGTTTCCTGACAGCACAGGAGGCCATCCCATGTACGAGCCGATCCGCACCAAGTCGGTCCACAGCACGATGGCCGGCACCCCCTCCGACTTCCCTCACCGTTCCCGTGAGGAAGAGCTGGACATCCAGCTCGCAGGCCATCTCGCCGCGCTGCTCGCCGTCACGGACGAGCTCCGCGCACTGGCGCCGTCCACCGACCTGGACACCGCTGCCGACCGGCTCGCCGAGCAGGTGACCCGGCTGCGCGGAGGCCGTGCGCCGGCCCGGGCACCGCTCACGACCACGACCGGCCGGAGCGACCTCGCGTCCTTGCACCGGCGGGCGCATGCGTTCGCGGGCCGCGCGCTGGTGGTGGCCGCGTCCCGTGCCGACACCGCGGCGGCGATCCTGTCCGCCGAGCGGATGGACGCGCACGCGGCGGCCTTGGAGCCGCGGGAACTCGCCGCGCGCTGAGCCCTCACCGGGCTCCCCATGACGGCCCCGGTCCGCGTGCACCCGAAGCGAGGCGCGGACCGGGTGCCACGCACTGCGTCGGCTTGAGCGGCGGTTGTTGTTCTCGCCGGTTGCGAAGTGCCGGTTGGATGCGGTGCGTTTCGCCGTGGAGGATCTGTCGTCGGACGGCCGCGGGTTGTCCGTGGCCTGTCGCGCAGTTCCCCGCGCCCCTTTGCGGCGCTGCAGTACCGGGACCGGTACGTCACCCCCCGTTCATGCTTTCCGCCGGGGAATGTTGGGTTCCGCGAGCACTCTCCTCCTGTGAGACGAATCGTAGGAATCGTCCTCGCGGTTCTGTTGGTCGGCGGCGTGGTGGCAGCCGTCGCAGCGGGCCGGGACAACGGGGACAAGAGCACGGCAACGAAGACCGTGCGCGCAGTGATCGGATCGGAGAAGACGGAGTTCTTCGCCGATCCCGACGTGGTGAAGGCCCTCGCCGCCAAGGGCTACACCGTCAAGGCCGAGACCTCCGGGTCCTGGGCCATGGAGGGGCTGGACCTCGAGGGCTACGACCTCGCCTTCCCGTCCAGCCAGGCGCCGGCCGCCGAGCTCGCCGCGAAGTACAGGGTCCGGCAGCCGCTGCCCGTGCCCTTCTACTCGCCGCTCGTCGTCGTGGCCCATCGCGGCGCCGCCGAGGTGCTCGCCGCCAATGGACTCGCCGCCCTCGACAAGAACCGCGGCACCCTGAAGATGGCCGCCTATCTCGACGCAGCCGAGCGCGACCGGACCTGGCAGCAGCTCAAGGGTGCCGAGAAGTACGGGGAGCTGACCGGCACGCTCTACGTCGCCACCACCGACCCCGAGACCTCCAACTCCGGCTCCCTCTACCTCGCCGCCGCCTCCTACGTCGCCGCCGGCGGCAAGGTGGCCGCGAGTGACGCCGACGTCGACCGGACAGCACCCCTGATGCGCAAGCTGGTCAGCGTGCAGGGCGCCCAGCAGTCCAGCACGGACGCGGCCTTCCGCGACTTCGTCAGCGGCGCCGGGAATCCGCTGGTGCTGGTGTACGAGTCGCAGGTCGCCGCGCTGCTCGGCGCGGGCGAGGGGGCCGACGACCTCACCGTCCTCTACCCGGACACCACCGCCAACAGCGACCACACCGTCGTACCGCTCACGGAGAACGGCCGCACGTTCGGCGAAGTCCTCAGCAGCGATCCGCAGTTGCGCGAGCTGGCCGTCCGGCACGGGTTCCGGCCGCAGGGCGCGACCGCCGAGTTCACCAAGGCCACGGCCGCCCACGCCGCGTACCTCAACCAGAAGCTGACCGGCGTCCGGCAGGCGCCCGTGCCCACCTACGAGGTGCTGCACGCGATGGCGCGCCGGGCGCGCGGATAAGGGGGAACAGCAGATGACCGAAGACACTTTCGTCCTCACGCCGCCCGAGGCCGTCACGCCCGTGCCCCGGGAGAAGGCGGGCGGGCTCGTCCCCGTCGACGACACCGTCCGGACCGACATGGCCAAGAAGGCCGCCACGTACATCGAGGGCCTCGCCGCTCTCGACGCCCGCTCCCCCGAGTTCGCCGGCAAGATCGGGGAGATCACCGCACTCGGCGCCGGCGAGATGCGCAGCGCCGCCGCGCAGTCCAACCGCATGCTGGAGCGGACCGTACGGAGTCTGCCCGCCAAGGGCGGCGACGCCCAGTCGCAGGTGGCGGGCTCGCTCGTCGAGCTCCGGCGAGTCGTCGAGGACCTCGATCCGCGTGACCTGCCCGCCGCCAAGGGGCGGAAGTTCCTGTCCCGGCTGCCCGGCGGCAACAAGCTGCGCGACCACGTCTCCAAGTACGCCTCCGCGCAGGGGACCCTGAACAAGATCGTGGGCTCGCTGCGCGGCGGTCAGGACGAACTGAGGCGTGACAACGCCGCGTTGCTGACCGAGCGGGTCCGCCTGTGGGAGACCATGGGCAAGCTCCAGGAGTACGTGGTGCTGGCCGAGGCCCTGGCCGCGGCCGTCGAGCAGCACGTCACCGGCGTGGAGGCGACGGACCCGCAGCAGGCCGACTCGCTGCGCGCAGACGTCCTCTTCCCTGTCCGGCAGAAGCACCAGGACCTGCTGACCCAGCTCGCGGTGTGCGCGCAGGGGTACCTCGCGATGGACGTCGTACGACGCAACAACGAGGAGCTGATCAAGGGCGTCGACCGGGCGGCCACGACCACGGTGTCGGCGCTGCGCATCTCCGTGATGCTGGCCTCCGCCCTCGACAACCAGAAGAAGGTCGTCGACCAGGTGGGCGCCCTGCGCGGGACGACCGAGGACCTCATCCGGGGCAACGCGGAGATGCTCGCCACGCAGAGCGGCGAGATCCAGCGGATCGCCGCGGACCCGGCGGTCGGCGCCGAGACCCTGCGGTCGGCCTTCCAGCAGATCTACCGCACGCTCGACGCCATCGACACCTACAAGGTCCAGGCGACGGAGGTGATGGCGGCGACCGTGGAGTCCCTGACCTCTGAACTCCAGCAGGCGAGCACGTACTTGGAGCGGAGCCGGTCGCAGGGCGTGCTGGAAGGGGGCCTTGCATGAGACGACGACTCACGGCCTTCCTCGCCCTCGCGCTCCTGACGGGCTGCACCGCGGCACAGGAGCGGGGCGACGACACGGGCGCCCCCGAACCCGGCACCCTCCGCATCCTCGCCTCCAGCGAGATCGCCGACATGGCCCCGGTCCTCGACCGGGTCGAGAAGGACACCGGCGTCAAGGTCCGGCCCACCTACCTGGGCACCCTGGACGCCGTGGAGCTGCTGGCGAAGGGCGAGGCGGACGGGAAGTACGACGCCCTGTGGCTGTCGTCCGACGACTACCTGCGCCTGCGTCCCGACGCGGCGAAGAAGGTCGTGTCCGAGACGCCGGTCATGTCCAGCCCGGTCGCCGTGGGCGTGAAGCCGGCGACCGTCCGGGCGCTCGGCTGGAAGCCGGACGACGTCACCTGGGCGCAGGTCGAGCAGGCCGTCCAGGACGGGAAGCTGACGTACGGCATGACCGACCCGGCCCGCTCCAACTCCGGCTTCTCCACGCTGGTCTCGGTGGCGTCCGCCCTCTCCGGCGCGCAGTCCGCGCTCACGGACGCCGACGTCACGAAGGCCGCGCCCCGGCTGAAGGAGTTCTTCCGGGGGCAGCGGCTGACGTCGGGGTCGTCGGGCTGGCTGGCGGCGGCGTACGAGCGGCGCGGGAACGTCGACGCGCTCCTCAACTACGAGTCCGTCCTCAAGGGAATCCCGGGCCTCACCGTGATCCGCCCCCGCGACGGGGTCGTCACCGCCGACTACCCGCTCTCCTCCCTCGCGGCCACCGACGCCGCCACCCGCGAGGACGTCCGCCGGCTGACCGAGGCCCTGCGCACACCGGACATCCAGCGCGAGATCACCGAGCGCACCCACCGGCGCCCGGTCGTCGCCTCGGTGCAGCCCGCGTCCGGCCTCGACCCGGCCCGGCGGCGTGAACTGCCCTTCCCGGGCAGCCGTTCCGTCGCCGACGGCCTGCTCGACTCGTACGAGAACGAGCTGCGCCGCCCGTCCAGGACCGTCTACGTCCTCGACACCTCGGGCTCGATGGAGGGCGACCGGCTGTCCGGGCTCAAGGACGCGCTCGCCGGTCTCACCGGAGACTTCCGGGAGCGCGAGGAGGTCACGCTGATGCCGTTCGGGTCGGCGGTGAAGAGCGTACGGACGCATGTGGTGGAACCGGCGGATCCACAGGCCGGCCTCGACGCCATCCGCGAGGACACCGAGGCGCTCACCGCCGACGGCGACACCGCGATCTACACCTCCCTGGAGAAGGCGTACGAGCACCTCGACGCCGGCCGGGACACCTTCACGTCGATCGTGCTGATGACGGACGGCGAGAACACGGCGGGCGCGGAGGCGGCGGAGTTCGACGACTTCTACGCCGGGCTCGGGACCGCGCAGAAGGAGACGCCCGTCTTCCCCATTCTCTTCGGCGACTCCGACCGCTCCGAACTGGGGCACATCGCCGAGCTGACCGGCGGCCGCCTCTTCGACGCCCGGCAGGGCTCGCTGGACGGCGCCTTCGAGGAGATCCGTGGCTACCAGTAACCTGCTCGGCTATCTCGAGTCCCGTAAGAACATCGCCGGGAGCGCGTGCGGTCTGGCGGGGCTGGCACTGACCTTCGCCGGGGTCGCGGGGCCGTACTGGCCCGTGGTCGTGGTGGGTCTGTACGGCGCGGGCGCGCTGGTCGCCCCGCCCAAGCGGCCTTCGCTGCCGGACTTCCCGGACCCGTCGGCCCAACTCGACGAGCTCCGGGCCGACTTCGGCCGCCTCACGTCCTACCTCGGGGACGTCGAGCTGCCGCCCGCCGCCGCTGGCCGCCTCACCGAACTCACCGAGCTGCTGGCCGCCCTGCTGGATCCCGGCTGGGTCACCGAGGTGCTCGTCCAGGACCCGGAGGGCGTGCACACGCTGTCGCGGGCCGTACGGCAGGACGTTCCCGAGGCCGTCGACACGTTCGTACGGACCCGATGGTGGGCGCGGCTCGCACCGGGCCAGGAGTCTCCGGAGCGGCATCTGGAGCGGCAGTTGACGCTGCTGCACGAGGAGGCGGAGCGGCTGGCCGCGGCCCTGCGGGAGACGGAGGCGCGGCGGCAGGAGTCGCACACGCGGTATCTGGAGGACCGGTCGAAGTAAGACCGCCCGGCCAAAAGGGCGAGGGCCTGTCGTCGTCCTCGCGTCGGGGCGGACGGGAGGACGACGACAGGCCCAGGGCTCTACACGCCGTTGTGCAAAACCTCGCCGGTACGGGGTGCCATGACCGCGGCCGGCCGTGACGATGTTGCTGGTCAGGGCACGATCGAGCCGGCCGCGGCATCTGGAGGGGCTGTCTCAGCCCAGGCGCTGCACCAGTGCGCGGTACTCGTCCCACAGTTCCTTGGGCGTGTGCTCACCGAAGGTGTTGAGGTGCTCGGGGACCAGGGCGGCCTCCTCGCGCCAGACCTCCTTGTCGACCGTGAGCAGGAAGTCCAGGTCGGACCCGGAGAGTTCGAGGCCGTCGGTGTCGAGGGCGCCCTTGGCCGGGAGGATGCCGATCGGGCTCTCGACGCCCTCGGCCCTGCCCTCAAGACGCTCCACGATCCACTTCAGGACGCGGCTGTTCTCGCCGAATCCGGGCCAGACGAACTTGCCCTCGTCGTTCTTGCGGAACCAGTTGACGTAGTAGATCTTCGGAAGTTTCTCGGGGTCCTTGCCCTTGGCGACGTCGACCCAGTGGCCCATGTAGTCGCCCATGTTGTAGCCGCAGAACGGCAGCATGGCGAAGGGGTCGCGGCGCAGCTCGCCGACCTTGCCCTCGGCGGCGGCGGTCTTCTCGCTCGCCACGTTGGCGCCGAGGAAGACGCCGTGGTTCCAGTCGAAGGACTCCGTCACCAGCGGCACGGCGCTGGCGCGGCGCCCGCCGAAGAGGATCGCCGAGATCGGCACGCCCTTGGGGTCCTCCCACTCGGGCGCGATGATCGGGCACTGCGAGGCGGGGACGGTGAAGCGGGCGTTCGGGTGGGCGGCCGGGGTCTTGGACTCCGGCGTCCAGTCGTTGCCCTTCCAGTCCGTGAGGTGGGCCGGGGGCTCCTCGGTCATGCCCTCCCACCACACGTCGTCGTCGTCCGTCAACGCCACGTTGGTGAAGACGGCGTTGCCCCACAGCGTCTTCATCGCGTTGGCGTTGGTGTGCTCACCGGTGCCGGGCGCGACGCCGAAGAAACCGGCCTCGGGGTTGATCGCGTACAGGCGGCCGTCCTCGCCGAACCGCATCCACGCGATGTCGTCACCGATGGTCTCGACCGTCCAGCCGCGGGTGGTCGGCTCCAGCATGGCGAGGTTGGTCTTGCCGCATGCGCTCGGGAAGGCGGCGGCGACGTACTTGGACTCACCCTGCGGGGGCGTGAGCTTCAGGATCAGCATGTGCTCGGCCAGCCAGCCCTCGTCGCGGGCCATGACGGACGCGATGCGCAGGGCGTAGCACTTCTTGCCGAGCAGGGCGTTGCCGCCGTAGCCGGAGCCGTAGGACCAGATCTCGCGGGTCTCGGGGAAGTGCGAGATGTACTTCGTGGAGTTGCACGGCCAGGGAACGTCCTCCTGGCCCTCCTCCAGCGGCGCCCCGAGCGTGTGCACAGCACGCACGAAGAAGCCGTCGGAGCCGAGTTCGTCCAGGACCGGCTGACCCATGCGGGTCATGGTGCGCATGGACACGGCGACGTAGGCGGAGTCGGTGATCTCGACGCCGATCGCGGAGAGGTCCGAGCCCAGCGGGCCCATGCAGAACGGGACGACGTACATCGTCCGGCCGCGCATCGAGCCGCGGAAGACGCCGCCCTGGCCTTCGGAGCCCTGGAATATCTCCCGCATCTCCGCGGGGTCCTTCCAGTGGTTCGTGGGGCCGGCGTCCTCCTCCCGCTCCGAACAGATGAAGGTCCGGTCCTCGACGCGGGCGACGTCGGTCGGGTCGGAGGCGGCGTAGTAGGAGTTGGGCCGCTTGATCGGGTCGAGTTTCTTGAAGGTGCCCTTCGCCGCGAGCTCCTCGCACAGGCGCTCGTACTCGGCCTCTGATCCGTCACACCAGACCACGCTGTCCGGCTGCGTCAGTTCTGCGATCTCGTTCACCCACGAGACCAGTTCCTTGTGGGTGGTGGGGATGACGGGGGGAGCCGCGATGTCGCGCGCCACGATTGCTCCTAAGTGAGGGATTTTGTCCTTTGTTGCCCCGTGGGGGCCGCGGCCCGGATGCTTCGCGTCGATTCCCTCTGGCGCTCATCCGGTGCCGACCGCACTCATTTGATCATCCGACGAGTACGCCCATCTGTCCAGAGGGCCGTACAAATGAGCGGAGTGAGGATTGCCACGTGTAAAATCGCCACTTTGCGTCCACTTGGGATTCAGCTGAACCGTCTTTGAAACGACACGGACGGGACTCCCGCCAAACCCCCGTGAGATGATGGCCACTCTTCATCGGCCAACGAGTCCCACTGACCCGCAACTTACGGTTCCGTAGGTACGATGCCCGCATGACTGCGTCCGACCCCGACGCGACCACGGACACCCCGGCCGCAGGCCGCGGTCCCGTCGCGACCTCCCTGCCGCACCCGGTCAAGCCCAAACTCCGCGGTTGGCTGCACCTGGGTATGTTTCCGGCCGTACTCATCGCGGGGCTGGTGCTCACCGCCCTCGCCGACTCCCCCAGAGGCCGCCTCGCCTGCGGAATCTTCGCCCTGACGGCCTGCCTGCTCTTCGGCGTCAGCGCGCTGTACCACCGGGGCAACTGGAGCCCGCGGATGGACGGCGTCCTGCGACGACTGGATCACGCCAACATCTTTCTGATCATCGCCGGCACCTACACGCCGCTGACGATGCTGCTCCTGCCGGACGCCAAGGGTCAGTGGCTGCTGTGGGGCATCTGGGGGGCGGCCGTGGCGGGCATCGCCTTCCGTGTCTTCTGGGTCGGCGCCCCGCGCTGGCTCTACACGCCCTGCTACATCGCGATGGGCTGGGCGGCCGTCTTCTTCCTGCCCGACTTCATGCGCTCCGGCGGCATCACCGTCCTCGTACTGGTGATCGTGGGCGGCCTGCTCTACAGCGCGGGCGGAGTGATCTACGGCCTCAAGCGCCCGAACCCGTCACCGCGCTGGTTCGGCTTCCACGAGGTGTTCCACTCCCTCACCCTGGCGGCGTTCATCGCGCACTACGTCGGGATCTCACTGGTGGCGTACCAGCACACGTAGCACCCCGTTCTCGAGGACAGCCGAGGGCCACGACTTTTGAGCCGTGGCCCTTTTCGCATGCCCGAGAACAGTCCCACAGATTGACAGTGGATAATTTTTGAGAGTTACTCTCATTTCATTGCTACTGTCACTGAACTTCTCGAGGTAGTACAGCCCGATCCCCGCCGCTGGTGGTGCCCTCGCCGCCCTCGTCGCGAGCATGCTCATCCTCGGCACGACGCCCTCGGCACCGGTCTGCGGCTGCTGCCGATGATGGGCGGACTGATGGTCGCCGCGCGGAGCGCGCAGCCGGTCGTCGAGCGGTTCGGTTCGCGTGCGGCTGTCAGCGCGGGCCTGGTGGTGCTGGCCTTCGCCGCGCTGCTCGGCAGTCGTACGACCGTCGACTCCGGCTCCGGCTTCACCGCGCTGTGGCTCTCGATCGCCGGCGTCGGCTGCGGTTTCTCGGTCGTCCCGGCGATGAACGGCGCCCTCGGCGCGCTGCCCCGCGACCGGGCCGGCTGGGGGTCCGCCACCAAGAGCGCCGAGACCCCGGACATGGCTGACGCCGAGGTCGATGCCCGACAATGACCCTCATGACGCCCGCACGCACCACTCCCCCCACCGACCGTCCCCAGCTGGGACTTCGTGAGCGGAAGAAGATCAAGACCCGGACGGCGATCCGCGACGCGACGTACGCGCTGATCGAGGAGCAGGGGTACGACGCCACGACGATCGAGCAGATCGCCGAGCGCGCCGAGGTGTCGCCGTCCACGGTCTTCCGGTACTTCCCCACGAAGGAGGACATCGTCCTCACGGACGAGTACGACTCGATCCTCCTGGAGGAGCTGAAGGCCCGGTCGGCGGACGAGCCGTGGCCGGACTCCCTGCGGTACGTCATGCGCAAGACCATCGGCCTCGGAGCGGCCCAGGAGCCCGAGGTGACCCGGGTGCGGTCCCACCTGATGGTCCAGGTGCCCGCCGTGCGCGCCCGCATGATGGAGAGCATGTCGGTCACCGGCAGGCTCCTCGCCTCGGCCGTCGCGGCCCGCACCGGTCGCCCGGAGGACAGCCTCGAGGTGCGGGTCTACACGATGTCCCTGATCGGCGGCCTCGCGGAGGTCTCCCTGTACTGGGCCGAGAACGACTTCCGCGACGACCTCCCCGACCTCCTCGACCGCGCCCTGGACGTCGTCGAACACGGCCTCACCCCGGAAAGGCCCTGAGGCCGGCGCCGGGGGTCATGACATCCTGATCCGGTGACCGCAGCACCGGAGATCCACGTCGCATTCGCCCCTGAACTCACCCTGTTCGTCCCCCAGGGACGACGGTCCGGCGCCACTCGGGTCGCCACCGACGGCGTCTCCACCCTCGGCCATGTCGTGGAGTCCCTCGGCGTCCCGCTGACCGAGGTCGGTTCGCTGGTCGTGGACGGCCGTGAGGTCGCCGTGTCGCACGTCCCGGCGGCGGGCGAGTCGGTGCGCGTACGCCCCGTCGAACGCCCCCAGCAGGTCCCCGGCGCTCCGCTGCGCTTCCTCCTCGACGTCCATCTCGGCACCCTCGCCCGACGGCTGCGGTTGCTCGGCGTCGACACGGCGTACGAGTCGACCGACATCGGCGATCCCGTCCTCGCCGCCCGCTCGGCGGCCGAGCGGCGCGTCATGCTCAGCCGGGATCGGGGCCTGTTGCGCCGCCGCGAGCTGTGGGTGGGGGCGTTCGTCTACAGCACCCGCCCCGAGGACCAGCTACGGGACGTCCTGGACCGGTTCCGCCCCGAGCTCAGGCCCTGGACCCGGTGTACCGCCTGCAACGGGCTGCTCCGGGAGGCCACCAAGGAGGAGGTCGCCGACCAGCTGCAGGGCGGGACGCAGCGGACGTACGACCTCTTCGCGCAGTGCCGGGAGTGCGGCCGGGCGTACTGGAAGGGCGCGCACCACGAGCAGCTTGAGGCCATCGTGGAGCGCGCCCTGGAGGAGTTCGCGGGCGACCGCTGAGCGGCGTGACCGCTAGCTCTTCTTCTTCACGTCACCCTTTCCGCAGGCGATCCCGTCCTTGTTGCGGTCGAGCCTGAGCGGGTCGTCCTTGCCGTTGACCTTCAGGCGGCCGTAGTGGTTCGCCTTCAGCCAGCCGCAGCGGGCGGCCGTCGTCTTCTTGACCTGGTCCGGGAACACGGTCGGCACACAGACGTTGATCGAGCCGTAGTGCCGGTCGCAGCCGGAGATGGCCGGGCTGACCTTCTGCGAGGTCTTCTTCGTGCCGGGCTCGGTGACGGCGCCCTCGAGCGAGTCGGCGAAGGAGTGGATGTGCGCCGAGGCGGAGGTGGCGCTGAGCGCCGCCGGACCCTGGAGGTGCACCCACTTGGCCACCGACGGCACGCCGTTGGCGTCGACCGCGAAGAGCATGTACCAGCCGGGCGGGGCCAGGTTGGGGTTGCTCGTCACGTTCAGGTCGACGTTGTTGCCGTCCACCGACAGCGGCAGATCCACGAACCGCTGGTTGGGGTCCGAGGAGTGGGTGACCGCGGCCGGACGGATCAGCTCCGCCTTGGCGATGGGCCGGTCGACAGTGATCCGCTGGGTGTCGCCGTAGTTCCACTCGGTGTCGATCACCGAAGTGATCGACGGGCGCGTGCCCTTGAGCAGATAGGGCGGGGTGTAGATCGACACGTTGTGGTTCCAGGTGCCGTTGCCCGGGTTGTCGCCGGTCGACATCACCCGGCCGTCGGGCAGCAGGAACGACGACGAGTGGTACCCGCGTGCCTGGGGGTCGGCGGCCACCGGGTCGAAGGTGTTGGTCCCGGGGTCGTAGATGGACGACTCGAAGACCGGGTCGGCCCGGTTGTGCAGCGCGCCGCCGGTCTCCAGCACCTTGCCGTCAGGCAGCAGTACGGCGGAGACGTACATCTTGCCCTGGTTGCCGGTCTCGGCCACCTTGCCGTTGCCGAGGTCGACGGTGCCCTGCGGCAGCGGGGGCCCGGCGACGTACGACGGGTTCGCGGCCTTGAGGTCGATGATGTCCGTCAGGCGGTTGCCGTCCGGGTTGGAGTCGATGTTGCCGCCGCCTAGGGTGAGGACCTTCTGGTCCTGCGCCGGAGGCAGCAGCACGCTCGCCGACTGGTCGCGCTCGTCCTTCTTCTGCAGGCCGGGGACGGACGTGACCGTGTTGGCGTTGTAGTCGTAGATCGCCGAACCCGTGCCCGGGATGTTGTTGCCGAAGACATGGCTGCCCGTGTAGAAGAGGCGGCCGTCCTGCATCAGGACCATCGACGGGTACAGACCCCAGTACGACCAGGTCTGGTTGACCTTCCACAGCGGCTGCCACTGCTGCTCGGCGTCCGACCAGTACTCGGCGGTCACCGAGCCGGTCGAGTCCTCTTTCAGCCCGCCGAAGGAGATGACGTCACCGTTGCCGAGCTCGGTCGCCGACGGGTACCAGTGGCCGTCGTTCATGTCGTTGGTCTTGCCGTACGTCTCGGTGACCGGGTCGAAGATGTACGAGTCCTTGAAGCCCTCGTAGCCGTGCCCGCCCGGGACCGGGTACGCCTTGTTGCCGCTCATCACCAGCACACGCCCGTCCTGGAGCTGGACGTGCCCGGAGCAGAACATGTCCTTCGGAGTGGGGATGACCTTGTACGTGCCATTGACCGGGTCGTACACCGCCGAGGTGAACGTGCCCGCGTTGAACTGCTCCTCGCTGTTGCCGGAGCCCGCGATCAACAGCACCTTGCCGTTGTTGAGGACCACGGAGTGCATGGAGCGGACGGGGTTCTGCGTGGGCAGCACCGTCCACTTGCCGTTGGCGCACTCCTCGGCCGTGCTCGTGCAGGCGGCGGGCGGGACCGGGTCGGCGACCTGGTCCATCGTGTAGTCGTCGGTGGTGACCGAGCCCGTGCCGTAGACGGAGACGCCCCAGGTGATGCGGTCGGTGCCGACGGGAACCGCCGGGGTGCGCACCGCGGCCTGGGACCACGTGGAGGACATCTCCAGCGTCTTCAGGTCGGTCCAGTACTGCCAGCCCGCGGTCGCGTCGTGCCGGAAGAGCGTCAGCGACGTGTCCGGGGTGGTCGACTTGTACCAGAGCCCGAGGTCGTACTGCTTGCCCGCGGTCACCGTCGGCGCGCATTCGGCGGTCTCGGTGATCAGCGCCTTGCGGTCACCGTTGACGCGGCGCGTGAGCGCGACCTTCATGGCCTTGGAGCCGGAGTGGGCGTCGGAGGTGGTGGTGAAGGTGAAGTCGTTGTCGCCCCAGCCGGACTTCTCCCAGCAGTACGGCATGTCACCGCTGCCGGCGGTCTCGAAGCCGGCGTTCTTGACCAGGTTGGCGGCGGAGGCAGTCTGCGGTGACGTGAGGAGCAGGCCGGCGGTGAGCGCGCCGACCCCGACTAGGGCGGTTCTTCTTCGATATCTGGTCAGTACACGTCTGTTCACGCGGCTCTCCTTGCGGTAGTTCCGCTGTCGAGGCCCCCGCGGCCCCTTCGCGGCAGATAGACCAGCGCTTCGGTCCCCAGGAAGCGCAGGACGAAGGTCGTCACCAGGGCGAGCGCGGTCGCGGACAGCGCGCTCATGTCAAAGCGGTGGACGAAGAAGGCGATCAGCGGGATCCGCAGCACCAGATCGGCGTTGGCGAGCAGCGCGAACCTGCCGACGCGGTCCCACCACTGCCGGTGCCGGCGGCGGTCGCGGAACAGCAGGTGCTCGATGAGCACGAAGTTCCAGGCGACGCCGAGCTGGTTGGCGAGGACCTCCGCCGCCAGGTAGTGCATGCCGACCGCGGTCAGCGCCCACAGGCCGAACAGGTTCGGCACGAATCCCGTAGCGCCGATCAGGCCGAAGCCGACCATGCGGGCGACCGGCGAGGCGGAGCGCAGGCCGACCAGGTGGCGCAGGAAACGCAGGCCCTCCTGGGCACTCGACTTGGACTCCCCGGCGAACCGTTCCTGGAAGACGAACGGGACCTCGCTCACCCCGCGCGGACGGCTGCGGACGGCCAGTTCGAGGAGGATCTTGTAGCCGAGCGGCTGGAGCACGTCGGCGGTGACCGCGCTGCGCCGGATGGCGAAGAACCCGCTCATCGGGTCGCTGATGCCGCGCAGCCTGCGCGGGAAGAGTGACTTGGTCAGCCAGGTCGCGGCGCGCGAGACGGCGACCCGGTAGTTGCCCGCGAGTCCGGCGCGGCTGCCGCCCTTGATGTACCGGGAGGCGACGACGAGACCGGCGTTCGCCCGCTCGCCGGTGGCCACCAGCTCCGGTATCAGGGACGGCGGATGCTGGCAGTCGCCGTCCATGACGACGATCCAGCCCGAGCCGGCCGCCTTGATGCCCTCGACGACCGCGCCGCCCAGCCCGCCGACCGGCTCCTCCCGGTGCAGGACGGTCACCGGGAAGGGGCAGTCCTTCGCGGCCTCGTGGATGACCTCGGGGGTGTCGTCGGTGGAGTCGTCCACGAAGACGACCTCGCAGGGCAGCCGGGACGGCACCGACTCGGTGATCTGGTGCAGCAGTTCGCGGATGTTGGCGGACTCGTTGAAGGTCGGGACGACGATGGTGACGGCACCCGGCTCGGGCACCTCCGCGGCCCGTACGGCGGGATCCCCCAACTCACCGGGGGCGGTGTACTCCTGCGTCATCGTGCGCCTCCGGAGGTGTCCTGGATGTGCCGGATCTCGATCCGGTCCTCGCCGGTGCCGAAGACGGCGACCGGCGTCGAGTGCTGGATGGCGGCCTTGACGTTGGGCAGGTCGACCGCGTCCCGCCGTACCGTCGGGGAGGCCACGACGTAGTCGATGTCCTTCCAGCCACCCGGCATGGTCTTGGTCACCGCCGGGTCGAGGTCTGCCTTGTAGAACCAGATGACGCCGAGCCCGGGCCGGTACCCGGCGTGCACCAGGTCCAGCCACATCGCGTCGTCGACGAGGACCCGGGTGTCCTCGGGGTCCTCCACCTCGGTGCTCAGCCACTTCGAGGCGGCCTGGTAGGGCGCGTTGGCGTTGGCGGTGACGGCGGTGTGGTCACCGTCGTACCAGCGCGGTACGACGTAGGCGCCGGCGGCGACGGCGAGGACCGCGGCGAGGGCGTACCGTCCGCCCGTCTTCCACTGCCGCTCGTCGGGGCGCCGCCACCTGCGCAGCACCGCGTGGGTGACGGAGGCGGTGCCTCCGGCGAGGACGAGGGCGAGGAAGGGCAGCGCCTGGATGACGTACATGGCGGGCAGGTAGCCGTTGGGCCGCAGGGCCAGGGCGGCGAGTATCGCCACCGTCAGGGCGGGTCCGGCCAGGGCGCGGGCGGTGACCGACCAGCGCCAGGTGGCCAGCAGCAGGAGGGCGCCGGCGAGGCCGCCGAGGGGCAGGACCCGGTCGTAGTAGAGCCACGACTGGAAGACGCCGTGCGAGCCGGAGCCCTGGTCGAGGATGAAGCCCGAACCCGGCCGGGTCATCTGGTAGGTGACGCCGTCCCAGAGGGAGACGTGCCCGCCGCCGGGCAGCAGCTCGCCCTTGAGGAGGGCGAAGAGGGGGTACGAGAAGCCGATCAGCGTGCAGGCCGTGATGGCGCCGGTGAGCGCGAACTTCCGGGTGTCGCGGTGACTGTGCCGCCACATGGTGAGCAGCAGCGCCGGCAGGATGACGAGCATCGTCTCCTTGGTGAGGACGGCCGTGGCGGCCGCGATGCCGGCCCCGAAGTGGTGCCAGAGGTGGCGGCTCGGGGAGGCGGCGAGGGTGAACGCCACGAGCGTCCACATCACCGCGAGGTTGTCGAGGAAGATCTCCCGCTGCAGGACGACGGAGAGCGGCGAGAGCCCGAAGAGGACCATGCCGAGTGCGGCGGCCCAGCGGGGCAGGGACAGGCGCCGGCCGAGGACGTAGACCAGCACCGCGCTGATGCCGCTGATCACCAGCATCGTCGCGCGCATCGAGCCGACCGTCATCGACCCGGGGCTGATCATCGACGGTATCCAGGTCAGCAGGGCCATCTGGATCCAGCCGAGCGGCGGGTGGTCGTACCAGTAGGTGTAGTGGGCGAGGCCCTTGCCCTCCTGGACCGCCCAGGCCTGGGCGAGGTAGGTGCCCTCGTCGTCGCTGAGCGTCGGGTAGTCGGCGATGTTCCAGCCCTGCACGACGAGGATCGCCACCAGGAGGAGACCGCAGAGCAGGAGGTCGGCGCGGGAGGAGCGGAGTCGGCCGGGCGGGGTTGTTCGACCGGCCGAACCGGTTTCAGGCACAGGCTGCCGCTGCGCGGGGACCTGGGGAGCGGTCACCGCGGAAAGGGTGGAGGTCACGCAGGGACGTCCTCTCGGGTCACTTCGGACGGTGTGAGATGCGCGCCGACATGAGTGGTCAACTCCCAGTCGTTACGGCCGCGATGCTCACGCCAGACGGCGCGGACCGCGGCCCCGGCGAGGAGCACCTGGTAGAAGGGGCCGCCCACGACGAGCTTGAGGTAGTGGACGAAGCGGACGCGGAGCCCGTACTGCTTGCCGAAGTCGTGCAGTCCGACGAGCTCGAAGACGAAGGTGACCAGGGCGGTCACGGCGGGGAGGAAGGTGACGAAGGCGATGCTCACGGGCACGTCGAGGAAGAGCGCGATGGCCACGTTGAGCGGGATGATGACGCCGGTGAACGCCTGCATGAACGGCGTCATGAGGGTGTAGCGGGCGAGCATCCGCTGCCCGAATCCCGGCAGTTGCTTCCAGTCCTTCTTCCGGTACACCTGGAGGAAGCCCTGGTTCCAGCGGGTGCGCTGCTTGAGCAGCGACATCAGCGAACCGGGGGTCTCCTCCTTGGTCACCATGTCGGAGTCGTAGGCGACGACGACCTTCTTGCCGACGCTGGACAGGCGCACGCCCAGGTCGCAGTCCTCGGCGAGACAGTCGGGGTCCCAGCCGTCGGCTTCCCTGAGGACGTCGGTCCGTACGAAGACGGTGTTGCCGCCTAGCGGGATGAACCCTTTCTGCGCGTGCAGGTGCAGCCGGGAGCGGAACCAGAAGAAGTACTCCAGGCAGTTGCGCAGGCTGTACCAGCTGGAGTGGAAGTTGATCAGCTGGACGCCGCCCTGCACAACGTCCGCCTTCGTCGTCCGGAACGCGTGGTCGACGTGGGCGAGCAGCTCCGGGTGGACCTGGTCCTCGGCGTCGAAGACTCCGACGACGTCGCCGCGGCAGTGCGGCAGCGCCGTGTTCATGGCCTTCGGCTTGTTCTTCTTCGCATGGGTGTCGACGACGACCCGCACGCGCGGGTCGCGCTCCGCGGCGTCGCAGGCGACCGCCGTGGTCTCCGGATCGTCGTGGCCGACGATGATGATGATCTCGAAGTCGGTGTGGCTCGACTCCAGCAGCCGCTGGATGGTGTGGTCGAGCACGGCCTGCTCGTGCCGGGCCGGAACCAGCAGCGAGAACGACAGGCTCTCCCCGCCGTCCGGTCTGTCGAAGCGGGTGGAGGCGAGCACTTCGGGCGTACGCCACGCGTGCATCTGCCACCACAGGGTGAAGGCCGCCATCCAGAACAAGGCCAGCGAAATGGCAGCGATGAGTACAGACGTCAGCAACAGATCCCCCCAGATCCCAAACCCCGTCGCGACGGAATGTCCCCTCCGCCACGTCACTGTGCAGAATTTAGGTGGGAACTGTGAAGCCCAGGAACTCCCCTGATAAATAACGTGTTTCGGAACGGTGCGGTGACTTCCGGGACGTATCCGAGCACATGGTCACGTTCGGGTGACGGAAGCATGTATTCCTCTTCCGTTTCAGCCGCTCAGCGTCGTACGCAACCGTTCGGGATCGGTCGTCGGAGCGTCACAGGTGAAGTTACGGCAGACATACGCGGTCGGTTCACCGTTGACCAGCGGCCGGTCCGCGAGGAGAGGCAGCTCGTCACTTCCGGGGGTGCCGACGGCGACGACCGCGCCGGGGGCGGTACCGAGAAGTGCCGTACGGTGCAGGGTCCTTGTGCCTTCGTCGTCCAGGCTCGAACCCACGATCGCCACCTCGCGCGGCCCGTCGAGCAGCGCCTCGGCGACGGCCAGCCCCCAGCCGATGAAGCGGGGGACGCGCGGGCCCAGGGCCTTGACGACGCCGAGTGCCTTCTCGGCGGCGGTGCGGTGGGGTGCGGCGCCGGTCTGGGCGGCGTAGCTCAGCAGGGCGCCGGCGGCGGCGGTCCAGCCGGACGGGGTGGCGTTGTCGGTGGGGTCCTGAGGCCGGCGGATCAGCTTCTCGGCGTCGGCGGCGGTGTCGTAGAGGCTGCCGGAGTCGTCGGTGAACCGCGTGAGGACGTGGTCGAGGAGGAACCCGGCGAACTCGAGCCACACGCCCTCGCCGGTCACGGAGGCCAGCGCGAGGAAGCCCTCCGCCACGTCGGCGTAGTCCTCCAGCACCCCGGCGTTCGCGCCGACCTGCCCGTCCTTGCTGGTGCGGGCGAGGCGGGCATGCTCGTCCAGATGCAGCCGTACGAGGAGGTCGGCGGCTCCCAGCGCGGCCTCGACCAGGTCGGGACGGTCGAAGTAGGCGCCGGTCTCGGCGAGCGCGGCGATCGCCAGCCCGTTCCAGGCGGCGACGACCTTGTCGTCGCGGCCGGGTGCGGGGCGGTCGTTCCGCTTGTGAAGAAGGCGCTCGCGGATGGAAGCGATGCGGTCGGCGTCGAAGACCACGTCCTGCTGCGGGAGTTGGAGGACGGAGGAGCCGTGCTCGAACGTCCCCTCCTCGGTGACGCCGAAGTACTGGGCGGCCAGCTCGGCGTCCTCGTCCCCGAGCACCTCGCGGAGCTGCCCGGGCGTCCACACGTAGTAGACGCCCTCGACATGCTTCCCGGTCCCGTCGTCGCTGTCGGCGTCGAGCGCGGAGGAGAACCCGCCCTCGTTCGTCCGCAGTTCCCGCACCATGAAGTCGGCGGTCTCCAGGGCGACCCGGCGGGCGAGCTCGGAGCCGGTGGAGCGCCAGAGGTGCGCGTAGACGCGGCACAGCAACGCGTTGTCGTACAGCATCTTCTCGAAGTGCGGCACGATCCAGTCGCGGTCGACGGAGTAGCGGGCGAACCCGCCGCCGAGCTGGTCGTAGATGCCGCCGCGGGCCATGCGCTCACAGGTGCCCTGGGCCATCTGCAGGGCGCCCTCGGCCCCCGTCCGCGCATGGTGGCGCAACAGGAACTCGATCACCATGGACGCGGGGAACTTGGGCGCCCCGCCGAACCCGCCGCGCTGCGGGTCGTACTCCCGGGTCAGCCCGAGCAGCGCCGCGGCCAGCTGCTCCTCGCCGGGTGCCTGGCTGTCGCCGTAGGAGATCTCGCGACCCGCCAGGTCCCGCACGATCTTCCCGGCGACCTCGGCGACCTCGTCCCGCCGGTCGGTCCAGGCGCTGTGCACGCCCTCCAGGACCTGCCGGAAGGAGGGCATGCCCTGGCGGGGGGCGGGCGGGAAGTAGGTTCCGAAGTAGAAGGGCTCGGCGTCCGGCGTCAGGAACACCGTCATGGGCCAGCCGCCCTGCCCGGTCGCGGCCTGCACGGCCTCCATGTAGACGGCGTCCACGTCGGGACGCTCCTCGCGGTCGACCTTGACGCTGACGAAATGGGCGTTGAGGTAGTCGGCGGTCTCCTGGTCCTCGAACGACTCGTGCGCCATCACATGGCACCAGTGGCAGCTCGAATAACCGACGCTGAGCAGCACGGGCACGCCCCGCTTGCGCGCCTCCTCGAAGGCCTCCGCCGACCACGGCCACCAGTCGACGGGGTTCTCGGCGTGCTGGAGGAGGTAGGGGGACGTCTCATGGGCCAGTCGGTTCGGCATGGTGTCCATCCTGCCGCAGTACCCGGTCTGTCCGGCGGCAGGCGTCTCCCGGAGGGTGATGCCGAGTTTTCCCGGCGCGTTCGACAAGGCGATCGAAGCCCGTCGCCCTCTCGCCCCGAGGCCCCGTCCGCAGCACACTTGACCAAGGAACGACCAAGGAACCACGGAGTAAGAGTCGTTGCCGCGGAGGGGGACATGACATGCGGGACAGTCATCGCGCGGAGGCCGAGCGGTTGCTGGCGCGGGCCGTGGAGGAGGAGGTACGCCGGTCGGGCGGGCGTACCGACGGGGCCGTGCTGCTGTCGCGGGCCCGTGCGGCGTTGGACTCGATGGCGCAGACGGCCGCCGAGGAGTACGAGGCGTACACCCGCGCCCTGGAGGAGTCGGAGGCCGGCCGGCTCACCTTCGGGCAGCGCTACGCGCGCGAGGGCGGCGGAACTCCGTTGCTGGTGGCGGGCGTCGCCGCGGTCGCGGCCACCGTCGCCGACCTGGCCCTCCGCACCGGCGCGAACACGGCGCTGGCCGCCGGGGTGACCGTGGGGGTGGTGGGCGCCGCGGCGACGGTGGTGAAGGTGGCCGGTTCGCATCTGCCCGCCGCACACCACCGCGCGGGCGCGATCAGCCAGCCCGGCGGCCCCGAACAGCTGCGGTTGCAGTGGCTGACGGCCCTCGAAGTACGCGGCATCCGCCCCTACCTCGACCAGCAGCGGGTACGGAACGCCTCGACCGGACCGAAGCGGACGGGTCCGCGGCTGAAGGGCACCGACAAGAGCGCGGCGGCCCGCGGACGGAACGTGCTGGAGCAGTCGTTCGGTCAACTTCCCGAGCCGGCGGGCTCCTTCGCGGGCCGCCGTCAGGAGATGGCGCGGATCCGGCAGTGGGTGCAGGCGGCCCGTGCGAGCACCGAGACCCGGCCGACGGTCGTCGTCCTGCACGGGGCGCCCGGCAGCGGTCGTACGACACTCGCGGTGCGCGCCGCCCACGACCTGAAGGACTACTTCCGCGGCGCGTGCGTCGTGGACCTGCGCGGCGACACCGCGGACGAGCAGCCGCTGTCCACCCGCGACGCGCTGCTGCACCTCCTGAACCGTCTCGGCGCACCCCGCGAACAGCTGCTCTTCCGTGAGCGTTCCTCCGCGGACCAGCAGGTCAAGCGGCTGAGCGAGCTGTACCACCAGCATCTGACCGGCCTGCCCGTCACGATCGTCCTGGACGACGCCTCGGACCCCGAGCAGGTGCGCACCCTCGTTCCCGAGCGCTCCGACAGCCTGGTCCTGGTCACCGCCCGCGAGCCGCTCGACCTGCCCGCCGACCTGGCCGCCTGGGTGCACGAGCTGCCCGTCGAGACCCTGGACCCCGCCGGTTCGGAGGAGCTGCTGGGCTCGGCCGCACAGGACACCACCGGTCCCTACGACGCCGAATCCGCCGACCGGATCAGCCAGTTGTGCGGCGGCCTGCCCCTCGCCCTGCGCATCGCGGGCTCCTCGCTCGGCCCCCGCTCGGCCCGCCAACTGGCCACGGACCTCGCCGCCTACGGCCCGGTCGAGCCCGCCGAGAGAGTCCTGTGGCTGCGCTACACCGACCAGAGCGACACCGCCCGCCGGCTGCTGCGCCGCCTCGCCCTGGCCGGCCGCGCCTCCCTCGGCGCCGCCGCGGCCGCCGCACTGCTGGCCACGGACGAGACGGAGGCCACCCGCCACCTGGTCGCACTGGCCCGGGCGGGCCTCATCGACCACGTCCGCGGCAGCCGCTACCGACTGCACGACGTGGTCCGCGCCTTCGCCCACGCCCGCCTCCTGGACGAGGAGGAACCCTCCGAGCGCACGGCGGCACAGGAACGCCTGATCGTGAACTACGCCGACCTCGCGGACTCGGTGCTGCGCCTGGTCGACGGCAACATGTCGACCCGCTCCGACCGCTTCAGCCCGCACGGCTTCCACTCCCTCGACGAGGCTCTGCGCTGGCTCGACGACGAGTCGAGCTTCATCACGGCGGCACTCAGGCAGGCGGAGGGCGTGAACCAGGGCGCCGTGCTGAACCTGCTGGGCGCCCTGTGCGACTACTGCCTGCTGCGCGGCGACCTGTACCGCCTGGGCGAGATCAGCGAGCTGGCGCAGGCGGTCGACCAGGGCCTGCTCGTCCGCTCGGTGCAGTGGCGCACGGGCATCGCGGCGCGGCAGCTGGGTGAGCTGGACAAGGCGCGCACGACGCTGACCTCGGTGGTGGACCTCTATATGGAGGCCCACCACGACGCGGGCGCGGCCCGGGCCCTGTGCTCGCTGGGCATCACGCTCCACCACCAGGGGAATCTCACGGAGGCGGCGTCGAAGCTGCGCGAGGCCCTCGACCTGCAGTCGGCCCCCGAACTGGCCACCGACCGCGCCTGGACGATGCACGCGCTGGCCGCGGTCGAACGCGACCGCTCCAGACTGGCCGAGGCCATGGACCTGCTGACCCAGTCCCTTCTCCTGCACCGCGCCGGCGAGTCGGTCCACGGCGAGGCCTGGGCCCACTTCCAGCTCGGCCAACTGGGCCTGCGCATGGGCGACGTACCGCGCGCCGAGCAGGAGCTGCGCACGGCCCTCGACCTGTACGGCCGTACCCGCGACGCCCGCGGCGAGGCCTGGGCCCTGACCCAGCTGGCCCGCGCCCGCCTGGTCGCCGGTGACGCGTCGGCGGCGGTCGACGGGCTGCGCCAGGCGGCGTCCCGGCACCGCGACAACGAGGACGCGCGCGGCGAGGCGTGGACGGTGTACTACCTCGGCCAGGCCCTGGAGGAGACCGGCAACCTGGACCTGTCGGTCCGCGAACTCGAGCGTTCCCGCACGATGTTCTCCCGCATCCGCGACGTCTACGGCCTGGCCTGCGCCCGCCACCACTCGGCACGCGTGACCCGCGACCAAAGGGCGGCGCAGACCGGGTCGCTGCGGAACTCCGGCTTCGCCCGCCAGCTCCTGGTCGACGCCCGCGCCGACTTCCAGCGCATCGGCGTCGCCCACGGGGAGGCGTGGACGTGCCTGGAGCTCGCGGTCGTGGACGCCGGCAACGCCCGCACCCCCCAGGCCCTCGCCCTGTGCGACGAGGCGGTGGCGCTGTTCACCTCGTACGGGGACCGGCGGGGCGAGGACTGGGCCCGCTTCCTGCGCTGCACGCTGCTGCCGTACGCCGCCCCGGGTGGCGTGGACGTCGGTACGGCCGTGGCACAGGAGGAGCTGGCGCAGCTGGGGCGGGCGGGGCATCCGGCCCGGGACGAGAAGCTGGACGACTACGTGGAGGCGTATCAGCTGCTGCTCGAGCGCGGGGTGAACCTGGAGGCGGGCTGGCAGGCCTGGCGGCTGGGAATGGTGCCGGGGAGGCATGCCCGCGAGGTGATGGGGGTCGCGGTGGGGGCAGGGGCCTGAGCGACGCCCCGCCGGCGCGGTCTCCGGGCCGCTGCGCGACACGCACTACGGGAAGGGGTCCGCCCGCCGGAGACCGGTGGGCGGACCGTCAGCCCTGCTTCGCCCCGGGCCCGGCGGAGGTGTCCTCGGACTCTGTCCCCGCCTTCGCCCGCGCGTCCGGGGTCTCCTTGAAGTCGACCTTGCCCATGTGCTTGCTCATCGACTTCATCAGGGCCCACACCGCCAGGGCCATCGCCGCGAAGACGATGAAGCCGAGGACGCCGGGGGTGACCTTGTCCTCGTCGACCTCCTTGGCGAAGGTGACGAGGTGTGTCATTGCCAGGCTTGTGCTTGCGCTCATGTCAGGCATTGTCGCGGATGCCCGCAAAGAGGTCGTCCTCGGGGAGGGAGGTATCGACGAGAGACTTCGCGAGCTCGTACTCCTCCGTCGGCCAGACCTCCTTCTGGATCTCCATCGGGACGCGGAACCAGCCGCCGTCGGGGTCGATCTGCGTGGCGTGCGCGATCAGTGCCTTGTCGCGGATCTCGTAGAAGTCGGCACACGGGACGTGCGTGGTCAGGATCCGCTCGTCACGCTGGAACTCGTCCCAGCGCTTGAGCCAGTCCCCGTACGGCGACTCCATGCCGCGCTCCAGCAGCGCGTTGTGCAGCGCCTCGGTGCGCGGGCGGTTGAAGCCCTGGTTGTAGTAGAGCTTCCGCGGCTGGTACGCCGGTCCGAACTCCTCCTCCGGGTACTTCTCGGTGTCCGCCGCGCCCTCGAACGCCACCATCGAGATCTTGTGGGTCATGATGTGGTCGGGGTGCGGGTAGCCGCCGTTCTCGTCGTAGGTGGTGATCACCTGGGGACGGAAGGAGCGGATCTGCTTCACCAGCTCGCCGGCCGCCTTGTCGACGTCCTCCAGGGCGAAGCAGCCCTCGGGGAGCGGAGGCAGCGGGTCGCCCTCGGGGAGGCCGGAGTCGACGAAACCGAGCCACTCCTGCTTGACGCCGAGAATCTCGCGGGCCTCGTCCATCTCCTTCTTGCGTACCTCGTGGATGTGCTCCTCGATGTACTTGTCGCCCTGGAGCTTCGGATTGAGGATGGAGCCGCGCTCCCCGCCCGTGCAGGTCACGACGAGCACGTCCACCCCCTCGGACACGTACTTCGCCATGGTGGCCGCGCCCTTGCTCGACTCGTCGTCGGGGTGGGCGTGCACGGCCATCAGTCGCAGCTGGTCAGTCAAGACTCAATCCTTGTAAGTCGGCGCCCGGTGTGAACGGGCATTCAATTGGTGTCGTCCCTCAGGGACGTCGCTGAGGGACGTCCCTGAGGGGTGGCGGGTCGGGCGGCGGGCGGGGCCTTCTATAGTGACCGAATCGGAGGGCCAATAATTCCGGGGCCCACACTTCGGGAGCCCTGCCCGAGAGGATGACCATGAGCACGGCGAGCACGCGACTGCCCGAGGGCCGTTACGGCCGCTCCTCGGACGAGCGCGCCGACCACAGGCTCAGGATCGCCGGTGCCGTCCTCGCCGCCCTGCTGCTCGCCCTCGTCGGCTACTTCGCGTACCACTACGTCGGCCAGAACAAGATCAGCGCCGAGGTGATCACGTTCGAGCCCGGGAAGGACGCGGTGCAGGTGCATCTGGAGGTCCGCAAGGACTCCGGTGCGAGCGGCTACTGCACCCTGCGCTCCCAGGCGGAGACCGGCGCCGAGGTGGGCCGTGCCGACTTCCACTTCGACGGCGACGCCACCCGCATCGACAAGGTCGTCACACTGCGCACGACGTCGCCGGGCACGACGGCCGAGCTGCTCGGCTGCCACGCCGACTGAGGCCGACCGCGATGCGCGGGCGCTGACCTGCCACGACGGGATTCTGAGGCTTATGTCCTCCCCCTTGGGCCGCTGAATTGTTAGGCTCGTGGTTTCGCCCATCCGTGAAGGAACATTCTTCTGGGTAGGGCGATGCTTTGTATTCCCAGTACCTACGAGGAGCACCTGTGACCCAGACCAGCGAGAACGTCACCTGGCTGACCCAGGAGGCGTACAACCAGCTGAGGGCCGAGCTGGAGTACCTGTCTGGTCCTGCGCGCACGGAGATCGCCGCCAAGATCGCGGCCGCGCGCGAGGAGGGGGACCTGCGCGAGAACGGCGGGTACCACGCGGCCAAGGAGGAGCAGGGCAAGCAGGAGCTCCGCGTGCGCCAGCTGACCCAGCTCCTGGACAACGCCAAGGTCGGTGAGGCCCCGGCCTCCACCGACGGCGCGGTGGCGCCCGGCATGGTCGTGACGATCGCCTTCGACGGTGACGAGGACGACACGATGACCTTCCTGCTGGCCTCGCGCGAGTACGCGAGCTCCGACGTCGAGACGTACTCCCCCCAGTCCCCGCTGGGATCCGGCGTGATCGGCCACAAGGTCGGCGAGGAAGCGCAGTACGAACTGCCGAACGGCAAGAAGGCCTCGGTGACGATCCTCAAGGCCGAGCCCTACAGCGGCTGACCCGGTTTCCCCGCACGTCCTTGGCCATGCCCCCGGCGCCTGCTGACGCCGGGGGTGTCGTCATGCCGTCTCAGGCGCCCGTCATGTCGTGTCAGGCCGTCGCGGACCGGTACTTGCGTACTGCCAGGGTCCTGAAGATGGCGATGATCAGGACCGAGTAGAGCAGCGAGGCCCACACGGGGTGCTGCATCGGCCAGGCGTCCGAGGTCGAGACCCCGGGGTTGCCGAAGAGCTGGCGGCAGGCCTGGACGGTGGCGCTGAAAGGGTTCCAGTCGGCGACGTGCCGCAGCCAGGGCGTCATCCGGCTGGAGTCCACGAACGCGTTCGAGATGAACGTCACCGGGAACAGCCAGATGAGTCCGCCGGAGGTGGCCGCCTCGGGCGTGCGCACGGACAGGCCGATCACCGCGCCGATCCAGGTGAACGCGTAGCCCGCCAGGAGCAGCAGCCCGAAGGCGCCGAGGACCTCACCCACGCTGGTGTGGGTCCGCCATCCGACCAGCAGGGCGACGACGGCCAGCACGAACAGGGTGAGCGCGGTCTGCACCAGGTCGGCGAGCGTCCGCCCGGTCAGCACCGCGCCCCGCGCCATGGGCAGGGAGCGGAACCGGTCGATGAGCCCCTTGTGCATGTCGTCGGCGATGCCCGCGCCGGCGCCCGCGGTGGCGAACGTGACCGTCTGCGCGAAGATGCCCGCCATGAGGAACTCGCGGTAGACATCGGGCTCGGTGGTGCCACCGATGTTCATCGATCCGCCGAAGACGTAGCTGAACAGCACCACGAACATGATCGGCTGGATGAGCCCGAAGATGACCATCTCCGGGATGCGGGACATCCGGATCAGATTGCGTTTGGCGACGACCAGCGAGTCGCGGATCGACTGGGTGACGGGGTTGGTGGGCGCCGTGATCCGCACGGCGTCGGTGACGGCACTCACTTGGTGGTCTCCTTCTTGTGCCGGCGGTCCTTGGCGTCCTTGGTGTCCTTGGTGTCCGCGCCGTTCTGCTCGTCCTTGGCCTCCGCCACATGGCCCGTCAGGGAGAGGAAGACGTCGTCGAGGGTCGGGCGGCGCAGGCCGATGTCGTCTATCTCGATGCCCCGGACGTCCAGTTCGCGGATGACCTCGGCGAGGAGCTTCGCGCCGCCGGTGACGGGCACGGTGAGCTTGCGGGTGTGCTCCTCGACGGTGGTCTCGCCCTTGCCGAAGCCGGCCAGCACCTCGCGGGCGGTCGGGATGTGCTCGCGCTCGTGCACGACGACCTCGACGCGCTCCCCGCCGGTGCGGGCCTTGAGCTGGTCGGAAGTGCCGCGGGCGATGACCCGGCCTTGGTCGACCACCGCGATGTCGTGCGCGAGGTGGTCGGCCTCTTCGAGGTACTGGGTGGTCAGCAACAGGGTCGTACCGCCGGAGACCAGCTGTTTGATGACCTCCCACAGCTGCTGGCGGTTGCGCGGGTCGAGGCCGGTGGTCGGCTCGTCCATGAACATCACGGGCGGGGACACGACGAGCGCCGCGGCGAGGTCGAGTCGGCGGCGCATGCCGCCCGAGTAGGTCTTCGCGGGGCGGTCGGCGGCGTCCGTGAGGTGGAACTGCTCCAGCAGTTCCTCGGCCCGGGCCTTCGCGGCCTTGGCCTTCATCTGGTAAAGCTGGCCGACCATCTGGATGTTCTCGCGGCCGGTGAGGTATTCGTCGACCGCGGCGAACTGGCCGGACAGGCCGATCGAGCGCCGTACCTCGTTGGGCTGCTTCAGTACGTCGAGGCCGGCGACGACCGCCTTGCCGCTGTCGGGGCGCAGCAGGGTCGTCAGACAGCGGACGGTGGTCGTCTTGCCCGCGCCGTTCGGCCCGAGCAGGCCCAGCACGGTGCCCTCGGGGACATCGAGGTCGACGCCGTCCAGAGCCCTTACGTCGCCGAAGGTTTTGACCAGGCCTTCGGCGTAGATGGCGCCTGGCATATGAGTCTCCACGTCGTTGAGGAAGCTTCGTAAAGCCTAGGATGTACGTCTTGTTCCGCCGGGTGGGTGAACCGGCGCCGAGCGAGTGGCACGAGACACACCATAACGCGATGTATCGCGTCCCTCAATGGACTTACCCGATCGGGTGACGAAGAGTCGTCCGACCTCAGCCGATGACCGTGTAGCCCGCGTCGCGCAGGGCGTGACCGACCTCGGCGCAGTGCGCCGGACCCTTGGTCTCCAGATGCAGCTCGACCTCCGCCTCCGTGAGCCCGAGCCGAGGATCGGTCCGTACGTGGCCCACATCGAGGACGTTAGCGTCCACCACTGACAACACCCCGAGAAGCGTCGCGAGGGCGCCGGGACGGTCCGTCAGCCGGAGGCGTACGGCCAGGTAGCGGCCCTGTGCGGCCAGACCGTGGGTCAGGACGCGCTGCATCAGCAGCGGGTCGACGTTGCCGCCGGACAGCAGCGCCACGACCGGCCCCTCGAAAGAACCGGGGTCGCTCAGCAGCGCGGCGACCGGGCTCGCCCCGGCCGGCTCGACGACCAGCTTGGCCCGCTCCAGACACAGCAGCAGCCCGGTGGACAGCTCGTCCTCCGTCACCGTGCGCACCTCGTCCACCAGCTCGCCGATGATCCCGAACGGCACATCGCCGGGCCGCCCGACCTTGATGCCGTCGGCCATCGTCGCCGGGTTGTCGATCACCACCGGCCGCCCGGCCGCCAGCGAGGGCGGGTACGCGGCCGCGCCCGCCGCCTGCACGCCCACGATCCGCACGTCCGGCCGCAACGTCTTCACCGCGATCGCGACTCCGGCCGCGAGCCCGCCCCCGCCGATACCCACGACGATCGTGCGCACCTCGGGGCACTGCTCCAGGATCTCCAGGCCGACCGTGCCTTGACCGGCGATAATGTCAGGGTGGTCGAACGGGTGGATGAACACCGCGCCGGTCGCCTCCGCGTACTCCTGCGCGGCGGCCAGCGTCTCGTCGACCACCTGCCCGTGCAGGCGCACCTCGGCGCCGTACTCCTTGGTGGCGCTGATCTTCGGCAGCGGGGCGCCCTTCGGCATGAACACCGTGGACCGCACGCCGAGCAGCGACGACGCCAGCGCCACGCCCTGGGCGTGGTTGCCCGCGCTCGCGGCCACCACACCGGCGGCCCGCTCCTCGGGCAGCAGTCCGGCGATACGGACGTACGCGCCGCGCAGCTTGAACGATCCCGTCCGCTGGAGGTTCTCGCACTTGAAGTGAACCGGCGCGCCCACCAGCTGGGTCAGGTGCCGGCTGCCCTCCATCGCGGTCACCCGCGCCACGCCCGAGAGCATCTTCTGGGCGCCGCGCACGTCGTCGAGCGTCACCGGCGGCACGGAGGGGGCCTCACGGTAGTTCATGACTCAAGTCTCGCAGTTCACACGCGCGGACCGCCGCTGTGACCAACCTCCGAGACCGGTTTGCGCAGCCCCGGTACGGCCCGCCTCCGGGCCGCGTACCCTGTCCCCCAATCCAGCACCCCCTTCACGAAGTGAGCCCCCGGCCATGCCCACAACACCTGAAATGTCGATGGACATGACGACCGTCGGTGACAGCGGTCTCCTCGACACGCTGCAGCACGAGGTGGCGGTGTTCGCCCGACGTGCCGAACAGACCCGGCTCGGCGGCGTGGGGCAGGTGCGCAACTCCATGGACCGCGCCGCGTACCTGCTGCTCAACCGGCTCGACAAGGAAGGCCCGATGGGCGTCAAGGCGCTCGCCGCGAGCATGGGGATCGACTCTTCGACGGTCACCCGGCAGGTGGCCCCACTCGTCGACACCGGGCTCGTCAAGCGGACCTCTCACCCCGAGGACGGGCGCGCGGTGGTGCTCCAGTTGTCCCCGCGCGGGCTGTCCCGCCTGGAGGAAGTGCGCTCGTCCCGGCGTCAGTTGATGGCCGAGCTGACACACGACTGGGCGCCCGAGGAGCGCGAGACGTTCTGCACGCTCCTCACGCGCTTCAACACCGCCCTCTCCGCCCGGATGGCGACCCAGGACGTACCGGACGGGCCGTCGGCCTCCTGAGCGCCCACCAGGGGCACACCGGGCCCACCGGCGCGATGCTCTCGGCCGTGCGCGGCTCTTGACCAACGGGCCGCGCCTGGCCTCATATGAGATCGGGTCCCAGTCGTACACGGCTTCGCATGCCGTAGGCGGCCGGACCCGTTCCCCTCAGGGTCGCCCTCAGGCGGGAGGCGCGATGCGGCAACGGCAAGCGGCACAGGACGCCCGCCGGGCCCGGGAGTTCGAGGCGTTCGTCGCGGGCGCGGCCGGGCGGCTGCTGCACGCCGCCACGCTCCTCACGGCGGAGGAGCCGCACGACAACCCGCGCGCGCGGCGCCTGCTGACGCTGGCCCTGGCGCACACGTACGCGTGCTGGGACCGGCTGCGCGGCGAGGACCCCTACGACCGTGCCCGCCAGTACCTGGCCACCCGCTTCGCGCGCGGCGCGTGGCACCAGTACGGGGGCCCGGTCCGGGCCCGCCGGCAGCCGGCCGGCGCCCTGGCCCGGCTCACCCCGCAGGAACGTCTGGTCCTCGTCCTCAGGTTGTACGAGGGCGTCGCCGAGGAGCAGGCGGCTGCCCTCCTCGGCCTCCCCGTGGAACGCGTCCGCGCTCTCTGCGAACGCGCGACGACGACCCTGCTGCATCCGCCCCGTGGCCCGGCGCCGACGGTGGCCGGGGCGAGGGTGGCACCGTCATGAGGCGGCCGCATGACGTGGACCCGGCGCGAGTCGGCGGCCCGCGGTGGCCCGGCATCCGGAGGCGGACATGAACCGGCCCCAGCGGGAGGCCACCGCACGGCGGATCATGGAGCGGTCGGTGCCCTCCGTGCCCCCGGAGCTGTACGGGGAGGTCGTGCGACGCGGCGGCCGCATGCTGCGCCGCAGGAGGGCCGCCCGGCGTCTGCTGTGGCTGCTGCTCGCCACCGTGATCGTCGCCTTCGTCGTGTGGGCGCTGATGGTCGAGCCCTGGGTGGAGCCGCCGTCGGAGACGACCCCACCGCTCACCGGCTGGTGAGCCCGGCAGGCACCCGGGAGGCGAGGACTCAGCCGAGCGCCTGCTGGAGGTCCTCCAAGAGGTCCTCGACGTTCTCGATGCCCACGGACAGGCGTACCAGGTCGGCGGGCACCTCCAGGGCCGAGCCTGCCGCGGAGGCGTGCGTCATGCGTCCGGGGTGCTCGATGAGCGACTCGACGCCGCCCAGGGACTCGCCGAGCGTGAACACCTTGGCGCGGTTGCAGACCTCGACGGCCGCCTCCTCGCCGCCCGCGACCTGGAAGGAGATCATGCCGCCGAACGCCCGCATCTGCTTGGCGGCGACCTCGTGACCCGGGTGGTCGGGCAGACCCGGGTACAGGACGTTCGTCACGCGCGCGTGCCGGCTCAGCATGTCGGCGACCTTGGTGGCGTTCTCGCTGTGCCGGTCCATGCGCACCGACAGCGTCTTCGTGCCGCGCAGCACCAGCCACGAGTCGAAGGGCCCGGCGACCGCGCCCATCGCGTTCTGGTGGTACGCCAGCTCCTCGCCCAGCTCCGGGTCGCCGACGACCAGGGCGCCGCCGACGACGTCGGAGTGGCCGCCCATGTACTTCGTCAGCGAGTGCACCACGACGTCCGCGCCGAGCGACAGCGGCTGCTGCAGGTACGGCGTGGCGAAGGTGTTGTCGACGACGAGCCGCGCACCCGCGTCCCGGGCGACCTGGGCGACGACGGCGATGTCGGTGATGCCGAGCAGCGGGTTGGAGGGGGTCTCCACCCACACCGCCTTGGTCTTCGGGGTGATGGCGGCCCGTACCGCGGCCGGGTCGCTGGTGTCGGCGACCGACCACTCCACGCCCCACCGGGAGACGACCTTCGCGAAGAGACGGAACGTGCCGCCGTACGCGTCGTTGGGGATGACCACGTGGTCGCCGGGGCTGAGCAGCGTACGCAACAGGCAGTCCTCGGCCGCCAGTCCGGACGCGAACGCGAGCCCGCGGCGGCCGCCCTCCAGGGCCGCGAGGTTCTCCTCCAGGGCCGTCCTGGTCGGGTTGGCGCTGCGGCTGTACTCGTAGCCGCCGCGCAGGCCGCCGACGCCGTCCTGCTTGTAGGTCGAGACCTGGTAGATCGGCGGGACGACCGCGCCGGTGAGGGGATCCGCGGTGTTGCCCGCGTGGATCGCGAGGGTCTCGAAGTGCTGACTGATGTGCCTGTCGCTCATGGGCACCGAGCGTAGTGCGCTGGCGGGGCAGATGCCGGACGCCGAGGTCGGCGGGGCCACGGAGGGGAGCCGCGGACGCTTTCCACAGGCCCTCGGCGGGAGTTTTCCACAGGCCGCCGACCGGGTTCGCCAATTGTCGGAGGCGTCTGGAACCCTTGAGACATGGAAATTCTCTGGGTCCTGATCGCACTGGTCATGCTCGGCTTCGTGCTGCTCCCCTTCACGCGGCGCAGGCGCGGCATGATCGAGCAGGTCCCGCCCGGCCACCCGGATGCGGCGGACCCGGCGAACTACGGCTTCCTGCAGCAGGAGGAACTGGACGTCCGGATGCCCGGTCCCGACCAGGATCTGGTGGACGTACTGGATCTGGTGCAGCGCACCCAGGACCACCGGGCGGCGGCCCAGCTCCTGGCCGGCACGGAGGCCGCGGGCGAGCTGCGCTGGCAGCGCGTGCAGGCCTTCGCCGGCGCCGCCTCGCTGGAGCTGAGCTTGCGGCCCGGCGGGGTCAGCGAGACTCCGGGCGGGCAGTGGCTGCGGGTGTGGCGGGCCGAGGCGCCCAAGGACGCGGGCGGCGCGGCTGTGCACGCGGAGTTCCTGGTCCAGCAGGCGTGGCGGACGTCGACGCCGGGCACGGACGAGTTCCGGATCATCATGGAGGAGGCGAAGGCCGCGGTCGGTGACGCGGCTCTGCTCGCCCCGGGCGACCCGATCCCGTACATCATCGAGCTCTCGGTGGCGCGCGGCCTGGCGTACTCCCAGCCGGAGTTCGAGCAGCTCTGGCTGAAGATCCTGGACCGCGCCCCCAACCACATGGGGGCGCATCTGGCCGCCCTGCACTACTGGTGCGAGAAGTGGCACGGCTCGCGCGAGCAGGCGTACGGCTTCGCGGAGGCGGCCGCGGCGAGAGCGCCCCGGGGGTCCCTCCTGGCGGCCATGCCGCTCTTCGCGGTCTTCGAGCACCTTCCCGAGGTGAACCTGGTCAGCGGCTTCTACCAGAGCGAGGTCGTGACCAAGGCGATCCACGGCGCGCTGCACGCCGTCCACTCGGCCCGCGCCGACGACCCGATGCTGGCGCACGTCCGCCATCTGCTGGTCTTCTTCCTGGTCCGCGCCGAGCGCTGGGCGGAGGCGATGAGCCAGCTCATACACATCGACGGCCATGTCGGCGCCCTCCCCTGGACGCTGTCCCCGGACCCGGCCGCGGAGTTCGCGGTCTACCGGGCGCTGGCGGTGGCGGGCTACGAGGCGAACGGGGGCAGCCCGGCGACGCTGCCGAACTGAGGGCGTCCGCGGCTCCGAGAAGCCGGCCCGCGAGTTCGCGTCGCGGACCCGGCCCACCCGCGCCTGCCGGAAGTGCGCCACCTGCCGGCCTTCTACCTGTGCCTGCAGGACCGGGACGAGGCGGCCGTCGAGCAGTTCCGCCTGGTGGACAGGTACGTCGGCACCCTCCCGTGGCGCTACCGCGGTGACCCGGCGGGTGAGTTCTGCCGGATGAGCGACCTCAGCCTGGCGAACGTGGACGAGACGGCGTCGGGCTGACGACGCCGGGCCGGCATTCGGGGCGGCCCGGAACCACCTGCGAGCAGGCGCTCCAGGACCGCCCGGAGCCGACGTTCTCGGTCCCCGGCCGTCCGGGTTACTTGACGGTGAAGTCGGCCGCCTTGGTGTCCAGGTTCGTGGTGCCGTCCTGCGCGGTGACCAGGACAGCGACGTGCCAGGCACCGCGCGGGGACGACTCAGCATCGGCTCCGGTGACCTTGACGCTGTAGGTGCAGTGCGCGGTGTCCTCCCCGGAGGGCTTGCAGACGGCCGAGTCAACGTCGGCCATGTCCTTGGCGGTCAGCTTGTTCTTGGCGGAGAACGAGCTCTCCGGCCATGCCAGCACCTTCACGCTCTTGACACCGGAGGAAACCGTGACGTCGGTGGCGAAGGTGAACGAGCCGTCGCGGTCGCCGTCGGGAGCGGTGTA
Organism: Streptomyces sp. NPDC006602; assembly: GCF_042870385.1. NCBI lineage: Bacteria > Bacillati > Actinomycetota > Actinomycetes > Kitasatosporales > Streptomycetaceae > Streptomyces > Streptomyces sp. NPDC006602. Next base: position 483,260 of record NZ_JBIAHG010000003.1, read on the forward strand.
GCGGGCAGTACTGTGCGCCAGCGGCGCAGGCTCCTCCCCGGCGTAGGCGAGAGCGAAGGCACCGGCGCCACCGAGGACAACGACACCGGCGGCCACGGACAGAGCAATACGTCGGGACATGAGAATCTCCGTAGGCGTCTGAGCTGGATCGGGCCGGCGCCTTTCGACTGCGCCGTTGCACCGATACTCGCCGCCCAAGGGCCGGCCGGGCATGAGCGCAGATACTCAACTCAGCCTGAGTAAGCCCGTACTGCCACCTACGGAGCACATGGCGGCAAGGCTCCCCGGGACGGGCGTCAAGCGCTGTCGGCACCCTTCGTCCACAGCGGGGCACCGCCGGTCCCGGCGGCGCAAGCGCGGCCCTGCTGCGGAGTCTCGGCCAGTCAGCCTCCGCCTTCCGCCGGGCCGCCTCGCGGTCAGCCCTCCGCGCGGGCGGGCAGCCGCCATCCCGGGCGCGGGAAGTGGCAGGTGTAGCCGTCCGGGTAACGCTGGAGGTAGTCCTGATGCTCGGGCTCGGCCTCCCAGAAGGGGCCGACCGGCTCTACCTCGGTGACGACCTTGCCCGGCCACAGTCCGGAGGCGTCCACATCCGCGATCGTGTCCTCGGCGATCCGCTTCTGCTCGTCATCCACGTAGTAGATCGCCGAGCGGTAGCTGAGGCCGATGTCATTGCCCTGGCGGTTCTTGGTGCTCGGGTCGTGGATCTGGAAGAAGAACTCCAGGATCGCTCGAAAGTCGGTCTTCGCGGGGTCGAAGAGGATCTCGATGGCCTCCGCGTGCGTGCCGTGGTTGTGGTACGTCGCGTTCGGCACGTCACCCCCGGTGTATCCGACCCGGGTCGCCGTCACGCCCGGGAGTCGGCGAATCAGCTCCTCCATCCCCCAGAAGCACCCGCCCGCCAGCACGGCCCTCTGCGTCTGCACAGCCATTACGGCCCCTCCAATATCAGTCAGCTCGGTCGCTCGGGCTGCTCGGCTCACACACCACCGGCATCCCGGCCCACCCCGCTCAACGCGCGAGGGGCCCCGGCGATTCCGTGCCGTCCGACCGGCCCTGCGGTCCCGATCACCAGCCCGCGCCCCTTTGATCGTCATCGTCCGCATCGCGCCCCGCGGGCACGCCCAGCCCCGGTCGCGGCCTTCCGCCTCGCGTGCGAGCCTGGATTCATGATCCGGAAAACACCTGGTCACCTGCCCGTGCGGGGAAGCTGACGGACGGTGGGCGCCAGGCTGGGGGGAGGCTCGAAGGGAGTTGCGCCGCATGGTCCCGGTTGCCGCGTCACCTGTGCGTCTCGAAGCGTTTCTCGATCCCCGGCTGTCCAGATGGCTGTGGCTGGTGAAGTGGCTCCTCGCCATCCCGCACTACATCGTGCTGTTCTTCCTGTGGATCGCGTTCGTCGTCGTGACCGTCATCGCGTTCTTCGCCATCCTGTTCACCGGCCGATACCCCCGGTCCCTCTTCGACTTCAGTGTCGGCGTGATGCGCTGGAACTGGCGTGTCAGCTACTACGCCCACACCGCGCTCGGCACCGACCGGTATCCGCCGTTCACCCTCGCGGACGTGCCCGACTATCCGGCGCATTTCGACGTCGCCTATCCCGAGCGCCTCTCCCGCGGCCTGGTGCTGGTGAAGTGGTGGCTGCTGGTGATTCCGCAGTACGTCGTCGTCGGGATCTTCGTCGGCGAGTGGGGCTGGGCCTGGGAAGGAGGAAGCGGCTGGCACGGCGGTGGCTTGATTCCCTTTCTCTCCCTGGTCGCCGTGATCATCCTGGCGTTCACCGCCCGTTATCCGGTCCACCTCTTCGACTTCCTGATCGGCCTGGCCCGCTGGGTCGCGCGGGTCACCGCCTATGCCGCCCTACTGACCGATCAGTACCCGCCGTTCCGTCTCGACATGGGCACGCAGGACTCCCCGCCGACGAAGACCTCGGTGAGCAAGGAGACGTAGCCCCGCGCTCAGCCGTCGAGGGAATCTCGGTTGCCTCCGACGGCCCGGTGGGGGCTAGATACCACCTCAGTTCGCCGGCCACCGCGTGGCGCTCACGGTCCCGCCGCCGTCCCGGGACGAGGACTACACCGCGAGCGCGCCCGGCAGCGGCGCGAACCCGTCCGCCGGGACCGGGATACAGGTCCGCGACGGGAACAGCGTGGCCTGGCGCCGCGCGCAGATCCCCGCGGCGAGTGGATTCGGCAATGCCCGCTCGGTCGCCCTCGCGCAGTCGGTGATGGCCTGCGGAGGAGCGGTGCGCGGGGTGCGGTTGCTGTCGCGGGCGGGCTGTGACCGCGCCTGGGTGGAGCAGTTCAGCGGCGAGGACCGGATCCTGGGCATACCGGTGCGCTACGGCCTGGGCTACGGGCTGTTCGGCAGCACCTACGGGTGGGGCGGTTGGGGTGGCTCACTGGTGATGATCGAACCCGACGCGCGCACGGTGGTGGCGTACGTGACGCATCAGATGCGCGAACCCGCGGAGGACCAGCGGGGTTTGGAGATCGTCATGTCCGCCTACGACGGCCTCAATGGTCTGCGCGCCTGATCCCGCTCGCTTCGCGATGAACGCGCCGCCCTCTTGCCGCGATCGGCCGCAGGCGCTTCACTGATCGCTGCTCACCCCCCACAGGAGAACACCCGTCCCACCCAGCCGAAGGGTTTTCTCTTGAACGACAGACGTGCCACCACCATGGCCCGCACCACCTTCATGGCCCGCATCACCGCCGTCGCCGCGGCCGCCTGCGCCGCCGTGCTCGCGACCGCGCTGCCCTCGTCCGCGATCAACTCCTACAACGCGACCCCGGCGCCGGAGCGCACCGAGGTCGGCGCCCTGGTCGCCACCTGGGACAACGACGCCAACCCGGCCACCCCGGACCGCGTCGACTGGGTCTGCTCCGGCACCATGATCGACGGGAACACCTTCCTGACCGCCGCCCACTGCACCACCGACTGGCCGGCCAACGTGAAGTTCTACGTGTCCCTTGACCAGGACGTCCAGGCCGGACTCGACGCCGCTGCCAAGCAGTACCCGGGCGATCCGGCCGCGCAGGCCAAGGCCGTCGGCGTCCAGGGCACCGCCCACACCGACCCCGCCTACCCCGGCCCCGCCTCCGACCCGCACGACATCGCGGTGATCGATCTGCCCGCCCAACAGCTCAAGGCGCGCTGGACGTTCACCCCGGCGACCCTCCCGACCGCCGACCAGTTCGGGGCACTCGGCCCTCAAGGGCTCAACGCCACCGACTGGTTCGTCGCCGGGTACGGCACCCAGGAGGCCGTCAACGGACCGGGCGGGCAGACCCACCCGGGCGGTGGTGTCCGCATGAAGGCCCCGGTGACCTTCGACGCCCTCAACAACGCGTGGATACGGCTGGCCATGACCGCACCCCAGGGCAACGGCGGTGCCTGCTACGGCGATTCGGGCGGCCCCAACTTCGCGGTCGTGGGCGGCAAGAACATCCTCGCCGCGACCACGATCACCGGCGACACACCGTGCTACGCCACCAACGTGGCCTACCGCCTCGACGCCCCCGGAGCCCGGGCGTTCCTGTCCCCCTTCGTCAAGCTGCCCTAACGGCTGGGCGGTTCCCGTCCTTCCGCCGACCGCGGTGCCCCGCGAGACCGGCGGAGGGACGGGGCGGCCGGCCGAGCCCGAAGGCGTCAACTGCCGCTGCCGTACGGTCGCGTGAGGATCTCCAGGTTGTGGCCGTTCGGGTCGTCGAAGTACGTGCCCCGGCCGCCGTCGTTGTGGTTGATCTCGCCGACCCGGCGATGGAACGGGTCCGCCCAGTACGTCAGGCCGGCGGCCCGGACACGGGCGAAGATCGTGTCGAAGTCGTCCTCGGAGACGAGGAAGGCGTAGTGCTGCGGGGTGATCGGGCCGGGGGTGTCGATGTAGTCGAGGGTCACGCCGTTCGGGACCTCGACGGGGATGAAGGGGCCGTACTGCGGGCCCACTCCGAGTCCCAGGATGTCGGCGAGGAACCGGGCCGAGGCGTGCTTGTCGTGTGCGGCGACGATGGTGTGGTTCAGCTGGACGGTCATCGTGCGGGCCTCCTCGCGCCGAGTGCGGGCCTCCTCCGTACCGACCATACTCCGCGGCAGGTTAAGGTAAGCCTTGCCTTAGCAAACTGGTTCATTGGTAAAGCAGTGCAACGGTGCCGGCACCATCGGTGGACCACCACAGCGTCGGAGTCCTCGTGCGTGCATCAGCAGTGACGGCCGTCCTGGCCGCGACCGTGGTCGGAGGGCTGCTCGCCGGCTGCTCGTCCTCGGACGGGGGCGGTGAGAGCGCGGCGAAGGCGGACGGGGCCCGCAACCCCGTTATGGGTGCCTCGAAGGGGGCCACGGAAGGGCCGTCCGCCGCGCCGAGCGCGCTCGCCGACGGCATGGGTGCCGACCCCGACACCGACGGAACGTTCCCGCGGACCGTGACCCACGTGCAGGGCACGACGACCATCAAGGCCGAGCCGAAGAAGATCGCCGTCCTCAGCACGGGGCAGCTCGACGACCTGCTGTCCCTGGGGATCGTGCCCACGGCGACGACGCGCGCCGACAACGCCGGGCTCGTGCCCGACTACCTCGCCGACGCCTTCCCGAAGGACAAGGCGCGGCTCGCCGACATGACCGACGCGGGCACCCGGCAGGCGCCCAACCTGGAGTCCCTCGCCGCGGCCGAGCCGGATCTGATCCTCGCCAACGACTCGCTCGGCGAGCTGTACCCCAAGCTGTCGAAGATCGCGCCGACCGTGATCACCGCGGGCAACGGCATCAACTGGAAGCGCGACCTGCTCCTCGTCGGCGCGGCCGTCGGCAAGGGCGAGGCGGCCCAGGACATGCTGGACGACATCACCGCCGACGCCACGGCGAAGGGTGCTGACCTCGGCGGCCCCACCATTTCCATGGTCAGGTTCACGCCCGACCGCACCCGGATGTTCGGCGTCTCGTCCTTCACCGGGTCCATCGCCGTCGACATGGGACTGTTGCGGCCCAAGTCGCAGCAGTTCAACGCGATTTCCGAGGACATCGGCCCGGAGAGCGTCGACACCGCCGACGGTGACTGGATCTTCTACTCCGTCCAGGGCGACGCGTCCGAGACCGACGCCGCGAGTATCGTCGCCGGGCCGCTGCGGAAGTCGATGAAGGCCGTCGTGGCGGGACAGGCCGTGAAGGTCGACGACGACCCCTGGTACCTCAACGCCGGTCCCACCGCCGCGCGTCTGGTGATACGACAGCTCGCCGAGCACATCGGCAAGTGAGCCCGAAACGCCTCGCCTGGCCGGCGGCCGTCCTCGCGGTGGCCGCCGTCGGCATGCTCAGCCTCGCCGCCGGCACCCGCGCGGTGCCGCTGTCGGCCGTGTTCGACGCCCTGCTGCACGGCGGGGGTTCGCCGGACGCCCTGGTCGTACGGTCGCTGCGGGTACCCCGTACCGAGGTCGGGCTGACAGCTGGTGCCGCGCTCGGCGTCGCGGGCGCCGCGCTCCAGGCCGTGACCCGCAATCCGCTCGCCGATCCCGGCATCCTCGGGCTGAGCCAGGGCGCCGCGGCCGGGGTCGTCCTCGCGATCGGGTTCGGGCTGGCGAACGGCTTCGCAGGGTACGTCTGGTACGCCTTCGCCGGTGCCGTCGTCGCCGCGTTCCTGGTGTACGCGATCGCCGCGCGGGGGCGGGACGGGGCGTCGCCGGTGAAGCTGGCGCTGGCGGGGACTGCGCTCTCCGCGATGACCGCCGGGGGCACGACCGTCGTCCTCACCTCCAGCTCCGCCACGCTCGACCAGTTCCGGTTCTGGCAGGTGGGGGCGCTGAGCGGGCGGGACGCGGACACGGTCGTACGCATGCTGCCGTTCCTGGCGGGGGGTGCGGTGCTGGTGCTGGCCTGCGCTCGGGGGCTGGACGCGCTGGCGCTGGGGGACGAGACGGCGCGGGCCCTGGGGCATCGGGTTCGGGTCCGGCTGTGCCTCACCGTGCTGGGGGTCGTCCTCGCCGCCACGGCGACCGGCGCCGCGGGACCGATCGGCTTCGTCGCGCTGACCGCGCCCCAGCTGGCCCGCCGCATCACCCGGACTCCTCAACTGCCGCTGCTGTGCTCGGCGTTGACGGGCGCGTTCGTCCTGGTCGCCGCCGACCTCGCGGCCCGCACGCTGCTGCCCCCGCTGGAGATTCCGGTCGGCGCGCTCACGTCCCTGGTCGGCGGGCCGTATCTGCTGTGGCTGCTGGGGCGTCGTACGGCGACACGGTGAAGGGCCCCGGGAAACCAACACCCGGGGCCCTCGCTCACACGACCAGGATCAGATCGTCGCCGTGTCGATCACGAACCGGTACCGCACATCGCTGCTGACCACTCGCTCGTACGCGTCGTTGATCTCGGACGCGCCGATCAGCTCGATCTCCGAGCCGATGCCGTGCTCCGCGCAGAAGTCCAGCATCTCCTGGGTCTCGGCGATGCCGCCGATCGCCGAACCGGCGAGGATCTTGTTGCCGCCGATGAGGGAGAACAGGTTCAGCGCGATGGGCTCCTCCGGGGCGCCCACGTTCACCAGGGCGCCGCCCGTCTTCAGCAGGCTGAGGTAGGCGCCGAAGTCCAGCGGGGCGGACACCGTGGAGACGATGAGGTCGTAGGAGCCGGCCAGCTCCTCGAACGTCTTCGGGTCGCTGGTCGCGTAGTAGTGGTCGGCGCCCAGCTTCAGGCCGTCGTCCTTCTTGCGCAGGGACTGCGAGAGGACCGTGACCTCGGCGCCGAGCGCGTGCGCGATCTTGACGCCCATGTGACCGAGGCCGCCCAGGCCGATCACCGCGACCTTCTTGCCGGGCCCCGCGCCCCACTGCTTCAGCGGCGCGTACGTGGTGATGCCCGCGCACAGCAGCGGCGCGGCGACGTCCAGGGACAGGCCGTCGGGGATGCGGACGGTGAAGTTCTCGTCGACGACGACGTGCGTGGAGTAGCCGCCGTACGTGGGCTCGCCGTCCTTGCCGATGGCGTTGTACGTGCCGACCGAGCCGCCAGTGCAGTGCTGCTCCTGGCCGGCCTTGCAGTTGTCGCACTCACGGCAGGAGTCGACGAGACAGCCGACACCGACCCGGTCGCCGACCTTGAACTTGGTCACGCCGGGGCCGACCTCGGAGACGACGCCCGCGATCTCGTGGCCCGGGACCATCGGGAATATCGCCTCGCCCCAGCCCTCACGGGCCTGGTGGATGTCGGAGTGGCAGATACCGGCGAACTTGATGTCGATCAGGACATCGAACTCGCGGACCGCACGACGCTCGATGGTGGTGCGCTCCAGCGGAGCCTTGGGGGCGGGGGCGGCGTACGCAGCAACAGTGGTCATGCCGGGGGTTCTCCTAGCGATGGTGTCGCGCCCGGCTGCCTTCCGACCGGGCACGGAGACCAGCCTGCCCTACGGATCGACATTCACCCAGGCCACGGCTCGGCCTATGTCCGCTGGTCCTACCACTGGCGGGGTCAGGCTGCTGTGCGTACGACCATGAATACTGGAGGCATGGACGTACAACCCGAACCCGCGCCGGGACCCACCCCTGAGGCCGGTGGGTCCCTGGACCGGCGTGCCGAGCTCAGCGAGTTCCTGCGCACCCGGCGGGCCCGGCTGAAGCCGGAGGAGGTGGGGCTGCCGGACTTCGGGCGGCACCGCCGGGTGCCGGGGCTGCGCCGGGAGGAACTGGCACAGCTGGCCGGGGTGTCCGTGGCGTACTACACACGCCTGGAACAGGGCAACGGGCGGAACGTGTCGACGGAGGTCCTCGACGCCATCGCCCGCGCGCTGCGGCTGACCGACGCCGAGCACGCCCATCTCACGCATCTGGCGAAGCCCAAGCAGCACAAGAAGAAGCAGGCCGCCCCCAGCCACCAGGTGCGGGGTGCGCTGCGGCAGCTGCTGGACACGATGGAGGGCATTCCCGCGTACATCGTGGGCCGGCGCTCCGACATCCTCGTCTGGAACCGGATGGCCGCGGCGGTCTTCGGCGACTGGGCGCGGCTGCCGCCGCAGGAACGGAACTGGGCGCGGATGGTGTTCCTCACGCCGGAGTACCGCGAGCTGTTCGTCGAGTGGGAGCAGAAGGCGACCGACATCGTCAGCTATCTGCGGATGGACGCGGGCTGCCACCCGGACGACCCGCGGCTGTCCGCCCTGGTGGGCGAACTCTCCGTGAAGAGCGGGGAGTTCAGGCGGCTGTGGGCCACCCACGACGTCAAGGAGAAGAGCCACGGCGTCAAGCGGATGCAGCATCCGCTCGTCGGCCGGCTGGAACTCTCCTTCGAGACGTTCAAGCTGATCGACGACCACGAGCAGTCCCTGATCACCTATCACGCCGAGCCGGGCTCCCCGTCGGCCGAAGCCCTGCGTCTGCTGGCCAGCTGGGGCACGGACGCGACGCGGGCCGGTACGGGGACTTCGACGCCGGCGCCCTGAGAGCACCGGCGCCCTGAAAGCACCGGCGCCGACGCGGCGCAGCAGGGTGCCCGCGTCAGCCCTGGTACGGCGGTGCCGCCCCCCACGTCCACTTCGGCACCGGCTGTTCCGCCGGCGGCGTCGCGTCCGGGCCGGAGAAGTACACGGCCAGCCGCGTGCCCCACTCCACATACGCGAGGAACGCCGAACGGAACTCGGCGTCCGTCGGCAGGCCCGCCTCGTCCGCCGCGTCCTGGATCAGGTTCACCCAGCGGCGCCGCTGCGGCTCGGTGATCCCGCGGCCCATGTGCTTGGCGACCATGTGCCCGTGCCCGCCCTGGGTCTCGGAGTAGGCGGGCGGACCGCCGAACACCTCGGCGAGCCACAGCGCCACGTGCTCGGCGTGCTCGGGGTCGAGCCCCGCGAAGACGGGGGCGAGCACGTCGTCCGCGAGGACCTTCTCGTAGAAGACCGTCGTCAGCCGGGCGAAGGCCTCCGCGCCGCCCGCCCACTCGTAGAGCGTGGGCACGGCGGAGCCCGTGCCGCGGACCGTGGTCGGCTTGTAGTGCCGCATCTCCTCTATGTACGGGATGAACGGCCGGATCTCGGCGAGGAAGTCGGGGAACAGCTCCGACTTGCGGAAGCCCTCCAGGTGGTCCTCGGTCGAGGTCCAGGTGATGCGCAGGACGAAGTGCTCGAAGTCCTCCTCGCATCGATCCAGCTCGAAGTCCACGCACTGCGGCGCCGCGGCCAGCAGGGCGGCGGCCTTGGTGTAGGCGGACAGGAACACCGCCGACTGCTCTTCGGGGATGCGGTACCGGACGTATTCGACGGTCTGAGTCGTCATGTGCCCACACAAACACGAGAGGCCTGCCGGAGGCTGTACCTCCGGCAGGCCTTTCGCTCAGGGCCTACTCACCCGTCGTACTGGTACGGCTCACGTGCCGTGGTACGCGTTGTAGATCACTTGCCGTAGTACGCGTTGTAGATCGAGATCGTCGACTTGTTGCCCTTCTTGTCGGCGATCTTTGCCTGGAAGGAGATGGCCTTGCCCTTCGCCGGGTTCTTCACGGTGATCTTGCCGTCCTTGACGGTGACCTTCTTCCAGGTCTTGCCGTCGTACGACACGTACACCGCCAGCGACTTCAGGTTGGAGCCCTTGGCCGCGCCCTCGACGGTGACCGGGATCGAGACGGTCTTGCCCGCCTCGACCTTGCTGTCCAGGCCCGTCTTGGCCTTGAAGCGGACCGTGGAGGCCGGGAGGGTGGCCGTGTCGTCTCCGGTCGGCTTCTTCGAGCGGAAGGTCCAGCTCGCGTCGATCCGGGTGGAGGCGGCGGCGACCTTGGCGCTCCGCTTGACCGAGGTGATCAGCTTGTACTGGGCGTCACCGGCCGGGACCTTGAAGATCCCCTCACCGAACAGCGGGTCGGCGTTGGTGCCGACCTTGGTGCCGTTGCGGTACAGCGACGTGGCCACCGACGTGAAGTCCGAGGAACCGGCGTGGCCGGCCCCGTCGGCGAACAGCGGCAGCAGGCCGTAGATGGTGTTGCCGTCGCGGAAGAGCCCGTAGTCCGCGTTCAGGTGCGGGCCGAAGACCGCCGTGTTGAAGGTCTTCGTGTACTTCTTGCCCGCCTTGAAGGTCTGCGGGTCGCCCAGCGTGTAGAACGCGTCGACGATCGGGAAGCCGTCCGCGTCCTTGCCGCTGTACTGCTCGAGGTCGAAGGTCCACTGGATCTTGTCGGCCGTCGAGAGGTACAGCGTGCGCGCACCCGGCAGCTTCTGCTCCACCGGGAAGCCCAGCACCAAGTCCTCGGGGAAGAAGCCCCAGGTGACGAGCCCGCCGGACTTGCCGGAGGCGGCGGCGCCGAGGTTGTTCTTCACCGTGGCGAGTTCGCTCGCCTTGAAGTGCCGGACCTTGTCGCCCTGGATCTTCTTGACCTTGGCGGTGGTGGCCACGTCGTACTCGGCGTTCGCGCCCTTGGTCCACTGACCGTTCCAGGTCTGCGAAAGGCCGGTGACCTCCCCGCCCAGGTGGGCCATGCGCAGGTCGGCGAAGGACTCGAGGCCGATGCCGATGCCGATGCCGGCCGGCTCGTAGAAGTAGTTGCTCATCGCGGCCGTCTGCTTGGCCTGGGCGTCCGGCACCGTGATGTCGGCCGCCTTGGTCCTGCGGGCGTCGATCGTCACCGAGGTGTTCTTGGTGACGCTCAGTTTCGGCTGGACCAGCCAGTCGAGGCCGCCCTCAAGGTTCACGAAGTCCTTCGCGATCCAGGCGTCCAACAGGTAGGTGCCCTTGGGCAGCCGCATGGTCGTGGTGCCGGAGGCGGCCGTCGGGACCTGGTAGGCCCGGCCGTCGCCCAGGCCCGAGTAGCCGAGGAGAATGGTGTTGTAACCGTCCGTGGGCTGCCCGTCGCGGCCGACGTGCTTGATGGTGACGTCGTACGACTGCACCTCACGGTTGACCGCCGCGGCTGTACGGACGCTCTGGCCGCCGCCGGTCGCCGTCACGTACGCGGAGTACGCGCCGTCGAGTGTGCCGCCCAGCTTGGTGTTGACGGTGACGTCCACGGACGCCTTGCCGCCGTTCGCCGGGACGGTCACCTTCGTCGCGCCGAGCTTGAAGAAGCCGGCCGGAGCCGCCGCGCCCTTGGGGTTGGTGGCGGTCGCCGACAGGGTGAGCGTGACGTCCTTCGTACCGAGGTTTCGGTACGTCAGCTGCTTGGTGTCCGGCTTGTCGTCGGTGTGCGGCCACTGCTGCGTGCCGAAGCTCACCGACACCGGGTCGGCGATCACGGTCTGCTTGATGGCCTTGTCGACCTGGATGCGGCCCGAACCCTGCTGGAACGGGGTGTACTTGCCGCCCTTGGCGGAGGCGGTCAGTGCGCCCTTGAGTTCGGCGTAGGTCCAGTCGGGGTGCTGCTGCTTGAGGATCGCGGCGGCACCGGCGACGTGCGGGGTGGCCATCGACGTACCGGAGATGGTCAGGTAGCCGGCCGGCTTCTCGCCGACCTCCTGCTCGATGAGGCTGCCCTTGGCGGACGCGGCCGTGATGTCCACGCCGGGCGCGGTGACGTCCGGCTTGATGGCGCCGTCGCCGAGGCGCGGGCCGGTCGAGGAGAACTCGGCGAGCTTGTCCTTGTCGTCGACGGCGCCGACGGTGAGCGCGGCGTCCGCGCTGCCCGGCGAACCGACCGACTCCGGACCGGAGTTGCCGGCCGCGATCGCGAAGAGGATGCCCTTCTCGTCGGACAGCTTGTTGACCTCCGCCTCCAGCGGGTCGAGCTCGGGCGTGTCCTGGCCGCCCAGGCTCAGGTTGACGACGTCGGCGCCCTGCTCGGCTGCCCACTCCATACCGGCGAGGATGCCTGAGTCGTCGCCGGAGCCGGTGTCGTCGAGGACCTTGCCGGCGAGGATCGACGCGCCGGGTGCCACACCCTTGTACTTGCCGCCGGACTTGGCGCCGGTGCCCGCCGCGATGGACGCGACGTGCGTGCCGTGGCCGACGTGGTCCTTGTCGTTGGTGGAGGTCGAGAAGTTCTTGGCCGCGATCACCTGGTTCTTGAGGTCCGGGTGGGTCGCGTCGACACCCGTGTCCAGGACGGCGATCTTGACGCCCTTGCCGTTGTATCCGGCGGCCCACGCCTTGGGGGCGCCGATCTGCGGCACGGACTTGTCGAGGGTGGCCTTGCGGACGCCGTCGAGCCAGACGTGCGCGACGCCGGAGGCCGTCTTGTCACCGTTGGTGACCGCGTCCCACAGTTCGGGCGTGTCCTGCTGCGGCGTCTGCACCGCGTCGGCGTTCAGGGACTTCAGGGTCCGGCGCAGGGTGCCCGCGTCACGGACGTCGGCCTTGGTGGCGGTCGCGGCTCCCTGGTAGCCGACGATGACCTTCAGGCCGTTCTTCTGGGAGGTGCGGGTCGCCGACTTGTTGAGCTCGGTGATGTCGAAGAGCCGCTGGTCGAGCTTGCCGGTGGCGACCAGATGGGCCGCGTCGGCCGGGATGACGAGCGTGTGGCCGTCGACCTTGCGGATCTGTACGGGTATGTGGTCGCGCCCCTTCGCCCGTTCCAGGCCGACGACGCGGCCCTTGGAGTCGACGGACACGCGGTCACCCGTGATCAGGGTGATGCGGTGGTGGGACGTGAGCGGGGCAGCGTCGGTCGCACGCTGCTCGGGCTTCGCCGACGCCGGGCTGGTCATGCCCGCCGCCAGGGCCACGGCGGCCGCCGTGGCGATCGTGGCCGCGCACGCTCTTTTCACTTGTCTGCGCAAGTTTCCCCCTTGCAGAAGTACCGGACGAATTCCCCGTTCGTCCGGCCGGGGGCGATTACGCACGCATGCCCGTGCACCCCCCGGAACTCGCAGTATGCCGGGGGGTGTTCAAGCACCTCAATAGACAGGCGGCTGACAGGAAGGGTCTGTTACACGATCGCCGGGTAAGCGAATAACCCCGGCCATTTCCGAATGTCGTCCCTACGAGGCGGCGTTCTCCTTCACCGTGATCTTCCCCTTGCGGATCGTCGCCACCCGCGGGGCCTTTTTCGCGATCGAGGAGTCGTGGGTGACCATGATGAAGGTCAGCCCGAGCTCCTTCCACATGGTCTCGAGTACGTCCATGATCTCGTCGCGCATCGACTCGTCGAGGTTTCCCGTGGGTTCGTCGGCCAGCAGCACCTTCGGCTGCTTGACCAGCGCGCGGGCGATGGCGACGCGCTGCTGCTGGCCGCCGGACATCTCGCCCGGCAGATGCCCGAGCCGCTCGCCCAGCCCGACCGACCTCAGCGCCTCGGCGGCCCGTTCACGCCGGTCCTTCACCTTCACGCCGAGCGGAACGAGTGCGGTCTCGACGTTCTCCTGCGCGGTGAGCGTCGGGATCAGGTTGAAGCTCTGGAACACGAAGCCGATGTTCTCGCTGCGCACCTTGGTGAGCCGGGCCTCGGACAGCCTGGCCATGTCCGTGCCGTCGAGGACGACTTCACCGGACGTCGGCCGGTCGAGGCCACCGAGCATCTGGAGCAGCGTGGACTTGCCGCCGCCGGTGGGGCCCTGGATGACCAGGCGGTCGCCGTCGGCGATGGTGAGGTCGACGCCGTCGAGGGCGTCGACGGTTTCCTTGCCGCGGGTGTAGCGCTTGGTGACGCTCTTGAGTTCGTACATGGTGGGTGCTCCTGGGTGGGGTTCGGGGTGGTGCGGATTGCTCGTGACTGCGGGCCGGTGGGGGCTGGTCGCGCAGTTCCCCGCGCCCCTGGGGAGGTACAGTCCCGCCGGCCGAAGGTGAGCGTTACTCGACGCGCCGCAGCGCATCCGCCGGTCGCAGACGGGACGCACGCCATCCGCCGAACGCACCCGCGATCAGGCCGCCCGCCACCGCGAGCCCCACCGCGATCGCTACCGTCGTCACGCTCACCGGTGCCGTCAGGGCCACGTCCAGGGTCTTGGCCGCCGCCTGGCGGCCGGGGCCGCCGAAGCCGCCGCCCCCGCCGGGACCGCCCGTGCCCCCGCCCCCGCCCAACTGCGCCTGCAGCGTGGGGCTGATGGCCGTCACCACGTACGCTCCCGCCAGGCCGAGCGCGATGCCCAGCGCACCGCCCAGCAGCCCGTTGACCATCGCCTCGCCGACCACCTGCCGGGTCACCCGCCCCGACTTCCAGCCCAGCGCCTTCAGCGTGCCGAACTCGCGCACCCGGCGGGACACCGCCGAGGAGGTCAGCAGACCGGCGACCAGGAACGCGGCGATGAGCACCGCGATCGACAGCCACTTGCCGACGCTGGTGGCGAGGGAGGAGGCGGTGGAGAGGGAGCCGGACACGGTGTCCGCGAGGTCCGCCGAGGTCGTCACCGTCGTACCCGAGATGTTCTTCTGGATGGTCGACTTGACGCTGCCGATCTTCTGGGAGTCGGTCGCCTGGACGTAGATCGTGGTGACCTTGTTCTTCGCGTCACTGAGGGTCTGGGCCTGCGTCAGGGGGATGTAGACGTTGGCCGCCGCGTCACCGCTGTCGGCCGTGGCGACGCCGATCACCTTGTACTTGACGCTCTTGATGGTGACCGTGCTGCCGACCTTGAGCTTCTTCTCCTTGGCGTACGCCGAGTCGACGACGGCCACCTTGGCGTTCGTCTCGGACGACGTGAACGTACGACCGCTGGTGATCTTGGAGGAGGTCAGCGGGCCGAGGGCCGACTCGGTGACGTCGGTGCCGTAGACGGAGTAGTTGTCGACGTCGAAGTTGGCGCCGCCGCCCTGTACTTCGCCCTGCGGCTGGCCCGTGCCGCCGGGAGCGCCCTGTTGGTCGCCGCCCTCGCCCTGCTGGACCTGGCCGCGGGTGAACTGGCCGTTGACCTTGATGACCTGCAGGCTGAGGCCGCCCACCGCGTCCGAGACGCCGGTCTGCTCGCCGACCTTGGCGACGGTCGCGGTGGAGAGGGTCTCGAAGCCCTGCACCAGGACGCGGTCGGTGCTCTGCTCCGCGTCGGAGTCGCCGTCCTGGGCGTCGAACTGGAAGCGCGGGCGGTCGGAGGCACTGGCCTGCGGCTGGGCCGCCTTGGTGACGGTCATGTCCGTGCCCAGCCCGTAGAGGGACTGGAGGACCTTGTCCTGGGCCTTGCCCATGCCGGAGGACACGGAATTGACCACGATGACGAGCGCGATACCCAGCGCGAGGCCGGAGGCGACGACGAGGGCCGCTTTTCTGCGGCGGCGCAGCTCGCGCCTCAGGTAGGTGAAGAACATGGCCGCAAGGTAGGTACGGCGTGTGATGAAGGGATAAGGCTGAAATAAGAGAAGCATGAGAAGGCTGAGATGGGCCCCGGAAACACCGATGCCGCCCCTGGGGGCGGCATCGGAAAGCTGTGAATTCCAGGTCGGTCGGAGTCGGTCGGGCCCGAGGCTCAGACCGCCGAACCGGCCTTCCAGTCGGCCCAGCTCATGTTCCAGCCGTTCAGACCGTTGTCCGGCGCGACCGTCTTGTCGCCGGTGTTCTGGACGACCACCACGTCACCGATGATCGAGCTGTTGTAGAACCAGGCACCCGGCGTGTTCGGGTCGTTCGCGCCCTTGGTGTCCGACAGGCCCACACAGCCGTGGCTGGTGTTCACGCTGCCGAAGATGGACTTCGCGCCCCAGTAGTTGCCGTGCACGAAGGTGCCGGAGGTGGTCAGACGCATGGCGTGCGGTACGTCCTTGATGTCGTACTCGCCCTTGCCGTCGTCGTCGGTGAAGCCGACCGTCGCGCCGTTCATCCGGGTCTCCTTGAACTTCTCGGAGATCACCATCTGGCCCTCGTACGTGAGGTTGTCGGGCGAACCGGCGGATATCGGGATGGTCTTGACGGTGTTGCCGTCCTGTGTGACCTTCATCTGCTTGGTCTTCGCGTCGACGTACGTCACCTGGTTGCGGCCGATCTTGAAGGTGACCGTCTTCTGCTGGACGCCGTAGACCCCGTCGGCACCCTCGACACCGTCGAGCGCGAGCTTCAGCGTGACGGTGGAGTTCTCCTGCCAGTAGTCGTCGGGCCGGCAGTCCATGCGGTTGGTGTTGAACCAGTGGCAGACGACCTCCTGCCCGCTGGTGGAGGAGACGGTGACGCCCTTCTGGACGGCCGACTTGTTGGTGATCGCCTTGTCGAAGTTGATCGACACGGGCATGCCGACACCGACGGTGGTGCCGTCGTCCGGCGTGAAGGTGCCGATGAAGCTGTTGGCCGGGGAGACCGTGGTGAACGAGGCGTTCTCGTGCGCGACGCGGCCGTCGGCGTCCTTCGCCTCCGCCGCCAGCTTGTAGGTGGTGGACCGCTCCAGCTGGACGGTGGGCTTCCAGCTGGTCTTGTCGGCGGATATCTCGCCGGTGACCGCGGTGCCGTCTGCGGTCGTCATCGACACGTCGGTGAGCGTGCCCTTGCTCACGGTGACGGCGGCGGAGTTGTTGATGGAGGCGTTGTCCGAACCGTCCTTCGGCGTGATCTTGATCTGGGCCTCGGAGGTCTTCTCGGCCGCGGCCTCGTCGACCTTGGCCTGTGAGGTGTCCTTGCCGCCGTCACTCGCGGAGGAGTCGTCTCCTCCGCTGGAACACGCCGAAAGCACCAACACACCGCCGAGCAGTGCGGACGCGACCGTCAGGCCCTTGCGCCGCCTACTGTTGGTCATCACACGCTTCTCCATCGTTGCCGAATCCCCAAAACCCCAGAGAGTCCCCGTCAAGAACCTTTAACGCTACGACCGGTTCGTCCCGTTCCACATGCTCCGAAGGTGTGGGGCACACCACGTTCGCGGAGGCGAGTGGTGCCGGTGTCGGTCCGTGCGCCCCATGAGACGACGAAACCCCGGACAGCGGTTGCCGTCCGGGGTCACGATTTCCCCAAGGAACGTCAGCCGACCCGCTCGTCCTCGTGGTCGTGCGCGACATCGCCGTCGCCGTCGTACTCGTCTTCGTCCGCCGTCTCGTCTTCTGCGTCGACATCATCGTCGTCGAGGTCCCAGTTGGGCGAATCGGGGTCGTAGTCGATCCGCTCGCTGGACCAGGACGCCTGTGCGAGTTCGACCCCCGGGATCTCGCTGACCAGGTCGAACGGGTCGACGAGGTACGCGAGGCCCTCCGCGGTGTCTTCCGTCACAGCGCTCTCGGCGTGTGCCCGTTCGTCGGCCGGCATGTCGGTGTCGTCCGCGATCCGCCCCAGCGCGGCCTCGGTGACGGCCCCGGCGTCGTCGACCTCGAGGACCAGCTCGACACGAAGCCGTACAAATCGTGATGTCTCTGGAGTGCTCATGTCCCGGAGCGTACGACTCTTGCCTCCCGTCACTTTCCCGTGACCCGCGCCTTTCACTAACATCGCCGTACACGGCCAATTCGCCAGCGCCACAAGGGGATAGATATTCCGTGTCATCCGTTCGCCGTCCGTTGCTGACCGCCACCGCCGCGGGGACCCTTCTGGGCGCCCTGTGGTTCGTCCCCTCCGCGAACGCGACGGGGGACGAGCCGGCCAGAACGCAGCCCTCCGCGACCCCGACGTCGCAGGTCACGACCCAGGCACGGGCCGCATCCACGGACATCGGCAGCACCACCGGCGAGGGCACCCATCTCGCCGACACGGGCAGCTTCGACACCACTCCGTACATCGCCGGCGGGACCCTGTTCCTGGCCATGGGCGCCGGGTTCGTCGTGTATTCGGTACGGCGGGAACGCCTCGGTTTTTGAACTCGCTTGACGCGTTCTTGAAGAAGCCTTCATAGTCCGCTCATGAAGAGATCATCGGGCGCGCGCATGGGCGCCACGGTTGCCGTGAGCGTGCTGTCGCTCGCCCTCGTCACAGGGTGCTCCGACGACGGGTCGGACGACTCCAAGGACTCCGCCGGCTCCGGGGCCTCCTCGTCGTCGCCGGCCGCGACCACGGTCGCGAAGGCATACAGCGCCGCGGAGCTGGAGAAGCTGCTGCTCGCGCAGGGCGAGATCAAGGGTTACAAGGTCACTTCCGGCGACAACACCCTGCCGAAGGCCAAGAGCGTGCTGAAGAACATCGACAAGGCCGAGTGCGAGCCCGTCGCCTACGCCATGGCCGCGCTCCCACCGGGCGACACGGACGCGAACGCGAGCAACACCGTCACCGAGGACGCCCCGACGGACGCCCCCTCCACGGACGACTTCGCCGAGGCCTTCAACCTCACCGCGACCTACGTGGGCCTCTCCTCGTACGAGGGTGACGGCGCGGAGAAGGCCTTCAAGGCCGTCTCCGACGGGGTCGCGGCCTGCTCGGGCGGATTCGGCTTCACCGCCGACGGTACGGACACGAAGATCTCCAAAATCACCTCCGAGAAGGCCTCGGGCGCGGGTGACGAGTCGGTGGCGTTCGCCGTGGACTCCGGGGCGGACGGCGAGTCGGGCACCTTCCACACCGAGGTGGTCCGGCACGGCAGCACCATCGCCACGTACTACTCGGTGAACTTCGCGCTTCTCTCTTCCGGCAAGCCGTACGACGTCCCGGCGGCCGTGATCGACGCGCAGGCCGCCAAGCTCAAGTGACCCCTCGGGCCTTGTCGGTCTCCCGACCGACAAGGCCCGTTCTTCTTGTTACCGCAGCGGCCCGGTGACCGTCTCCGCCGCCGCGACCAGGTGCCCGGCGCGTACGAACGCGTCCGCCGCGGCGAGGTCGGGCGCGAGGAACCGGTCCGGCCCCGGGCCCTCCACCCCGGCCTCCCGTACGGCGTCGATGACCGCCCGGGACGCCGGCGCCGGGGTCAGCCCCTCGCGCAGTTCGACGGCGCGCGTGGCGGCGTACAGCTCGATGGCGATGACCCGGGTGAGGTTGTCGACGGCCGAGCGCAGCTTGCGGGCGGCCGACCACCCCATGGAGACGTGGTCCTCCTGCATCGCGGAGGACGGGATCGAGTCCGCCGACGCCGGTACGGCGAGCCGCTTCATCTCGCTGACCAGCGCCGCCTGCGTGTACTGGGCGATCATCAGCCCGGAGTCGACGCCCGGGTCGTCGGCGAGGAACGGCGGCAGCCCGTGGCTGCGGTTCTTGTCGAGCAGCCGGTCGGTGCGACGCTCGGCGATGGAGGCGAGGTCGGCGGCGGCGATGGCGAGGAAGTCGAGGACGTAGGCGACCGGGGCGCCGTGGAAGTTGCCGTTGGACTCGACACGTCCGTCGGGCAGGACGACGGGGTTGTCGACGGCGGAGGCCAGTTCGCGGTCGGCGACGAGGCGGGCGTGAGCGAGCGTGTCCCGTCCGGCGCCGGCGACCTGCGGGGCGCAGCGCACGGAGTAGGCGTCCTGGACGCGGGGCGCGTCGTCCTGGTGGTGCCCGGTGAGCTCCGAACCCTTCAGCACGGCCAGCATGTTGGCGGCGCTGGCGCCCTGCCCCGGGTGCGGGCGGATGGCGTGCAGTTCGGGGGCGAGGACCTTGTCGGTGCCGAGCAGACCCTCCAGGGTGAGGGCCGCGGTGATGTCGGCGGACTTGTAGAGGGTGTCCAGGTCGGCGAGGGCCATGACCAGCATGCCGAGCATGCCGTCGGTGCCGTTGAGGAGGGCGAGGCCCTCTTTCTCGCGCAGTTCGACGGGGGCGATCCCGTGCTCGGCGAGAAGCTCGCCCGCGGGCCGTACGCCACCGTCCGGACCCTCGGCCTCCCCCTCGCCCATGAGCGTGAGGGCGCAGTGGGAGAGCGGGGCCAGGTCGCCGGAGCAGCCGAGTGAGCCGTACTCGTGGACTACCGGGGTGATGGCGGCGTTCAGGACGTCGGCCATGGTCTGCGCGACCTCGGGGCGTACGCCGGTGTGTCCCGAGCAGACGGTCTTGAGCCGCAGGAACATCAGGGCCCGTACGACCTCCCGCTCCACCCGCGGCCCCATGCCGGCGGCGTGCGAGCGGACGATGTTGCGCTGCAGCTGGGCCCGCAGTTCCTGGCTGATGTGCCGGGTCGCCAGGGCACCGAAGCCGGTGCTCACGCCGTAGACGGGTTCGGGCTTGGCCGCAAGCTGGTCCACGATGCCGCGGGCCGCGGCGAGGGCCGCGACCGCCTCCGCGGAGAGCTCGACCCGGGCGCCGGCGCGCGCCACGGCGAGGACGTCGGACGCGGTGACCCCGGTGGTCCCCACCACCACAGTGTGCATATCCATATTCAGGAGCGTACGCAGTGAATTCCAGGATGTCACCAGTGGGGGCCGGGATTGCCCCTTACCAATGGGTCACACTTCAGCCACGCCCACGGAAGCGGCGGCGCTCGCCGGGCGGCTGGTCGGCGGAGGGCTCGTCGGCCAGACGTACGACGGGATCGCAGGGCCCCTGCCGTCCGGCGACGACCGGCCGGGTGGCCCGCTCGGCCTTGGCCCGGTACTGAGCCGCGTCGGCCAGCCGGAACAGCCGCCGGGCGGAGGCCACGGGCCCGATGGGGTCCTCGGTGGACGCGACCCCGCAGGCGACCCCTTCCCCCAGCTCCAACTCGGATGCTCTGCGGCACAGTTCGTCGGCCGCCTTGACGACCTCGTCGGCCGACGGTCCGACCGCGAGCAGACAGAACTCGTCACCGCCGAGGCGGGCGGCGAGGGCGCCGGGGAGCATGGCGCCGCAGAGGGAGAGGACCGAGCCGAAGCGTTCGAGGAGGCGGTCGCCGACCGCGTGGCCGCGGGTGTCGTTGACACGCTTGAGGCCGTTGATGTCACAGACGACGAGGCTGACGACCGCCCCGTCCTTCTGGTGCCGCTCGACGGCCTCGTCCAGGCCGACGTCGACCGCGCGGCGGTTGGCGAGGCCGGTCAGCGCGTCGGTGAACGCCAGCCGCCGTACCTCCTCCAGCCGCTCGGTCTGGGCGATACCGGCGGCGACGACGGACGCCAGGACGGTGGCGAAGTCGGCGTCCTCACGGCCGAAGACGGGGGCGCCGACGGGACGGGCGACATAGAGCTCGCCCCAGGCCCGGCCGTGCAGCACGATCGGCGCGATGACGCAGCAGCCGCGGCCTCTGCGCCGCAGGGCGGCGACGCGCTGATGGACGTAACCGGGGCGGCGTCCGGCGGCAGGTCCTTCGGCGGTCTCGACCCATGCGTGGGGTTCGCCGCCCCCGGCCCAGCGCTCGTGCAGGAACTCGGTGATCTCCGCGAACTGGTGGACCGGGTAGGCCTCGTCCTCCGGGAACTCGTCCTCGTCCTCGGCCCGCTCCCCCACGTTCACCAGCACCCGCAGCCGGCCGAGCTCCCGCTCCCACACGGACAGCGCGGCGAAGCTCCCGCCGAGCGCGCGGCACCCTCCGCTCGCGGCAGCCCACCACACCTCCCGCGAGCTGTGCGCCGCGGCCATGCCCTGAGCCAACGCGACGACGCCCGCGAGCCGACTGTCCTCACCCATTACTCCAGGTTAGGGAGGTTCAGGACGAACCGGTCACTTTCCGCGCCGCAGGGGTGACCACCCCTGGGGGCTCCGCCCCTTGGTCCACAGGTGCACCACTGGGCGAGGGCCACTTTTTGACCGACCGAGTCGGGTGGTGGGTGGGCATGGGCCGGGGGTCCAGGGGCGGAGCCCCCTGGTAGCTCGTGCGAAAAGGCGGCGCCCCTACTCCCCCGGCCAGGAAGGCCGTCGCTTCTCGTTGAACGCCGCCACCCCCTCCGCCCGGTCCCCCGAAAACGCCACCGCCCGCCACGCCGCGTCCTCCACCTCCAGCCCCGCCCGCAGATCCAGCCCCGGCCCCAACCGCAACGCCTTCTTCGCCGCCCGCAGCCCCACCGGCGAGTTCCCCGCGATGCGGGACGCCAGCGTCAACGCCTCCTCGCGGTCCCGCCCCTCCTCCACCAGCACATCCACGAGCCCCAGCGCAGCCGCCTCCCCGGCCTCCACCCGCCGCGCCGTGAAGATCAGCTCGGCCGCGCGGGCAGCCCCCACCCGCCGCGGCAGCAGCTGCGTACCGCCACCCCCCGGAATCACCCCGACCGACACCTCCGGCAGCCCCACCACGGCCGTACGGTCCGCCACGATCAGGTCGCAGGCGAGCGCCAGCTCGAAGCCGCCGCCCAGGGCGAACCCGTGCACGGCCGCGATCGTCGGCACCGGCAGCTCCAGGACCCCTGTGTACGCCCCGCGCGTCACCGGCCGCTGCCGCAGCAGATCCGCGTCGGTGAAGGAATTCCGCTCCTTCAGGTCGGCCCCGACGCAGAAGGCCCGCTCGTGGGTGGAGGTCACCACGACCACCCGTACGTCACGATCCGCACCCAGCGCCGCGCATGCCCCGGCGAGCGACCGGGCCAGCTCCGTCGAGACGGCGTTCATGGCCTTGGGCCGGTCCAGGGCCAGCTCCGCGACATGCTCGTCAGCCCCGTCCACGTGTCGCCGTACCAGCACGAAGTCCCCGAACCGCTCCTCGCTCATGTCGCTCATGGCACCCTCCCGGTTAACGACGGTTAACTTCCGTTGGTCCGATCATCGCAGCCGGGCCCCGCAGGGGAAAGGCCGGGCGGGTTTGTCCGCACCCGACACCCCGTTCGAGTGACATCCCGCCCAACTCCCGACCCACCGCCCAAGGGAGCGCATAACGTGCGTCCGCCACAGCGCACAGGAGGCGTGAGCGCACGGGGAGGGATCACGATGACGATGAGCGACACGCCATCGGCGACGGCGGAGAGAGACGGCGCGGAGGGTGGGACCCCGACGCAGGAGTCGCACGGCATCTGCACCCGGCCGTGGAGTCCCCGCGGCCGGCATCGCCGTCCCCGTCCCCGCAAGGTGCTGCTCGCGGCGGGAGGCCTGGCCCTGGCGGCGGGCGCGCTGAGCCTCGTACGGATGGTCCCGGACACGGGCGTCAGCGGCCTCGGCGCCGCGGAGGCCGAACCCCGCGTGGACCCGGAGACCGGCGTGGACCTGTCGACCAACGCCGCCGCCACCGTCGCGGCCACCGTCCCCACGGCGAGCCCGTCGGCGACCACCGTCATGGGCGGTCCGAGCGCACTGCCCACCCCGGGCGTGTCTTTCACCCCCACCCCGACCGCGAGATCGTCCCGCCCGACGCCGCCCACGACCGTCCCGGACGCACCGAACGCGACCGGCGCGGCAACGCCCACCCCCGCGCCTCACCCTTCGGCATCCACCGGCACGACCCAGCAGCCCGCCCCGACCCCCACGCCGAGCAGGACCACGCCTCCCCCGGCCCCGCAGCCGGACCACCCGGACCGGCCCGGCCTGTGCGTGCCGGTCATCGCCGTGTGCGTGGACCCGCCGGCAGCCCGGCACCACTACTGAGGGGGCCGCCCGGGACCATCGGGAACTACGACTCCCTGTTCCGCCGCGTCAGCAGCCACGGCTCGACCACGCCGAGCCCGCGCACCGGCCGCTGCCACATCGGCTGCAGCGCGAAGCGGTACGTCGGCGGCTCCTCGCCCTCCTTCTCGGCGGTCGCCGCGGCCTCGGCCGCCTCCGCCTCGGAGGCCGGGGCCTCGCCGGTGCGGATCAGCTCCTCCGCGAAGGCACTGTCGACGAGGACGGCGTCGCGCGGGGCTATCGACGTCAGCCGGGAGGCGAGGTTCACCGTCGTACCGAAGACATCGCCCATACGGGTGGTGACCGTGCCGAAGGCTATGCCGACGCGCAGCTCCGGCATGGTCTCGTCGTTCGCCATGGTCTCGATGAGCCTCAGGGCGATCTCGGCGGCGACGCCGGCGTCGTCCGCCGCGTACAGCACCTCGTCGCCGAGCGTCTTGACGAGCCGTCCGCCGCGCGCGGCGACCAGGTCGGCGGCGGTGGTCTCGAAGGCCTCGACGAGTTCGCCGAGCTCCTCCTCCTCCATACGACGCGTCAGCCGCGTGAACCCGACCAGGTCGGCGAAGCCGACGGCCAGGCGCCGGTCGACCATCTCCTCGTCGTCGGCGGTCTGGACGACCCGGCCGGCCGAGGCGGCGAGCTGGCGGCGCCAGACGTAGACGAGGAACTCCTCCAGCTCCGGCAGGAGCAGCTCGATGATCGGGTACGTCACCTCGGTGCGGGTCATGCCGGGCTCGGGCGGCTCGGTCAGGCCCTCCAGGAACGAATCCATCTGCCACTCCGCCAACCGGGCGGTGGTCTGCCCCGTGGACCGGGCCACCTGCACCGCCATCGCCTCGCTCAGCAGCCCCGCCTCCACGAGACCGGAGAGCCGGCGCAGCGCGAGCACGTCGGCCTCCGTGAGCGCCTTGGCCTGCCCGATGTCGGCGAAGCCCATGGCCCGCCAGAAGCGAGTGGCCAGTTCCACGGAGACGCCCGCGCTACGGGCCGCCTGGAAGGGGGTGTAGCGCCGCTCGGCGCCCAGGATGAGCTGTTCGATGCGCAGGGCGAGCGGGTCCTCGCCCTCTCCGGACTCGGCGGCATCGGGGTCTGCCCGGCCGTCCGCGTCCGCGCCGGAGCCCGTGTCGTCGACGGTCACGCCTGCTGCCCTTCCGATCTGTCACGGTCAGGTATCGACCGGCCTCAACTCTACGGCAGGTGTGCGCCAGCTCACTCCGCGAGGCGAGCCGGACTGTGCGGCCGGAAGTCCGGGGGCCTGTGTGGCCGGCCTTTCCTCCGACGAGTCGGGTGGGGGGTGGGCATGGGTCGGGGGTTCGGGGGCGGAGCCCCCAGGCGAGGCCCGCACCAGCGCCGGGCGCCCACCCGGCTCACGCCGGCCGAAGGTGTACGACGTCCCCCGCGCCCACAGGCTCCTGCACCCCGTCACCGGTCGCCAGTACCAACCGCCCGTCCCCGTCGATCGCCACCGCCTCTCCCACGACCGACCGCCCCCCGGGCAACTCCGCCCGCACCGTCCGCCCGAGCGTCGCGCACCCCGCCGCATACGCCTCCTGCAGCCCGCTCGCCGCCGGATCACCCCCGGCACCCCGCCAGCGCCCGTACCAGTCCTCCAGCGACCGCAGCACCCCCCGCAGCAGCGGATCCCGGTCCGTACTCACGGCTCCCGCCAGCGCCAGCGACCCGGCCTGCGGCACCGGCAGCTCGTCCGCGCGCAGGGTGACGTTGATGCCGATCCCGACGACCACCCCGTCGTCCCCGGCCCGCTCGGCGAGGATGCCGCCGGCCTTGCGTTCCTCGCCCCCCACGGTCACCAGCAGGTCGTTCGGCCACTTGAGTGCCGTATCGACGCCCGCCACCCGTGACAGCCCCGTCGCCACCGCCACCCCGGTGAGCAGCGGCAGCCAGCCCCAGCGGGCCACCGGGATCCCGCTCGGCTTCAGCAGGACGGAGAAGAACAGCCCCGAGCGGGCAGGTGCCGTCCACCGGCGGTCGAGGCGGCCCCGCCCGGACGACTGCTCCTCCGCCACCAGGACCGCGCCCTCGGCCGCCTTGCCCTCCGCCGTGAGGGCCACGAGGTCGGAGTTGGTGGAGCCGGTGTGCTGCACCACCTCGATCCCGGACCACAACCCGCCGTCCCGCACCAGCGCCCTGCGCAGCGAGGCACCATTGAGTGGAGGGCGCTCCAGGTCGGACCAACGGCTGTCGTCTGAGTCATCGCGCGGCGTCATGCAAGCCACCCTAGGTGTGGCAAACGCCGCACTGCTGATTAGTAGGCACCCCACTACGCTACGGATGAGTAATCGTCCCCCCTTTTGAGCAGGCAGGGAGCCGTATCCCGATGTCCGAGCCGGAAGAGCGTCACGAGATCCCAGGGATCGATATCCACACCACCGCGGGCAAGCTCGCGGATCTCCAGCGCCGCATCGAGGAAGCGACGCACGCCGGCTCCGCACGCGCCGTCGAGAAGCAGCACGCCAAGGGCAAGTTGACGGCCCGGGAACGGATCGAGCTCCTGCTCGACGAGGAATCCTTCGTCGAGCTCGACGAGTTCGCCCGGCACCGCTCCACCAACTTCGGCCTGGACCAGAACCGCCCGTACGGCGACGGCGTCGTCACCGGGTACGGAACCGTCGACGGCCGTCCCGTCGCCGTGTTCTCCCAGGACTTCACCGTCTTCGGCGGCGCCCTGGGCGAGGTCTACGGCCAGAAGATCGTCAAGGTGATGGACTTCGCGCTGAAGACCGGCTGCCCGGTCATCGGCATAAACGACTCCGGCGGCGCCCGCATCCAGGAGGGCGTGGCCTCCCTCGGCGCGTACGGCGAGATCTTCCGCCGCAACACCCACGCGTCCGGCGTGATCCCGCAGATCAGCCTGGTCGTCGGCCCCTGCGCGGGCGGCGCGGTCTACTCCCCGGCGATCACCGACTTCACCGTCATGGTCGACCAGACCTCGCACATGTTCATCACCGGCCCGGACGTCATCAAGACGGTCACCGGCGAGGACGTCGGCTTCGAGGAACTGGGCGGCGCCCGCACCCACAACTCCGCCTCCGGCGTGGCGCATCACATGGCCGGGGACGAGAAGGACGCCATCGAGTACGTCAAGCAGCTGCTGTCGTACCTGCCGTCCAACAACCTCAGCGAGGCCCCGGCGTTCCCGGAGGAGGCGGACCTCACCGTCACCGACGAGGACCGCGAGCTGGACACACTCGTCCCGGACAGCGCGAACCAGCCGTACGACATGCACACGGTGATCGAGCACGTCCTGGACGACGCCGAGTTCTTCGAGACGCAGCCGCTGTTCGCGCCGAACATCCTCACCGGCTTCGGGCGGGTGGAGGGCCGCCCCGTCGGCATCGTCGCCAACCAGCCGATGCAGTACGCCGGTTGTCTCGACATCAAGGCCAGCGAGAAGGCCGCCCGCTTCGTGCGGACCTGCGACGCCTTCAACGTCCCGGTCATCACCTTCGTGGACGTCCCCGGCTTCCTGCCGGGCGTCGACCAGGAGCACGACGGCATCATCCGCCGCGGCGCCAAGCTGATCTACGCCTACGCGGAGGCCACGGTCCCGCTCATCACCGTGATCACCCGCAAGGCCTTCGGCGGCGCCTACGACGTCATGGGCTCCAAGCACCTCGGCGCCGACCTCAACCTGGCCTGGCCCACGGCCCAGATCGCCGTGATGGGCGCCCAGGGCGCGGTCAACATCCTGCACCGCCGCACCATCGCCGAGGCGGAGGCCGCCGGGGAACTGGAGGCGACCAGGGCGCGGCTCATCCAGGAGTACGAGGACGCCCTCCTCAACCCCTACATCGCGGCCGAGCGCGGCTACGTCGACTCCGTGATCATGCCGTCGGACACCCGTCGGCACGTCGTACGGGGCCTGCGTCAACTGCGTACCAAGCGGGAATCCCTGCCCCCGAAGAAGCACGGCAACATCCCCCTCTAGGAGCCGTCATGACGATCAAGGTCGTACGGGGCAACCCGACCCCGGAGGAGCTGGCCGCCGCCCTGGCGGTGGTCCGCGCCCGCGCCGCGGCGGCAGCAGAGACTCCGCCCGGCGCGCCCAGCCCGAGGGACGCGTGGTCGGACCCGTCCCGCATCGCGGCACACCGGCTGCCGCAGCCGGGCCCGACGGCGTGGGGCCGCACCTACTGGCCCGGTTAGAAAGCTGTTGACCACACTTCGGCCATCACCTCGTACCCGACGTCGTTCGGGTGCAGGTGATCGCCGAAGTGGTCGGAGCCGCCGAAGGGCAGCAGAGTCGCGCCGACGACCCTCAGTCCCTTGGCCTGCCGTATCAGCTGCCGGTACCCGGCGATGACGTCCGCCGCCCCACCACCGGCGCCGGCTTGTACGTCGGCTGCTCATCGGTATTTGAGTACGCGTACTCAGGCGCCCTCCACGAAACCGCCGCACCCTGGACACCATGCTGTGGTCCGACCCCGAGAACGAGCCGCCCAAGGAACTGCGTGACACGCAGAACATGCTTCGGCGGCTGGGCGTCCTCATGGCGCTGGCCATGGTGCTGGCGATGATCGTCCTCGGAGTGAGGTGAGACCTCCGCGACGGCCGCCGATACCCTGGCCGCATGACTGATCAGCCGCG
The DNA here is from genome assembly GCF_042870385.1 of Streptomyces sp. NPDC006602. NCBI lineage: Bacteria > Bacillati > Actinomycetota > Actinomycetes > Kitasatosporales > Streptomycetaceae > Streptomyces > Streptomyces sp. NPDC006602. The sequence goes on from NZ_JBIAHG010000003.1 coordinate 510,992, forward strand.
CCGCCGACTCGTCCTCGCCTCCCAGTCCCCCGCCCGGCTCGGCCTGCTGCGCCAGGCCGGACTCGACCCCGAGGTGATCGTGAGCGGCGTCGACGAGGACGCCGTCAGCGCGCCCACCCCTGCCGAGCTGGCCCTCGCCCTGGCCGAGGCGAAGGCGTCCGTGGTGGCGGCGAAGCCCGAGGTGAAGGGCGCCCTGGTGATCGGCTGCGACTCGGTGCTCGACCTGGACGGCGAGGCCCTGGGCAAGCCGGCGGACGCCGAGGAGGCCACCGCTCGGTGGAAGGCGATGCGCGGGCGGGCGGGGACGCTCCAGACGGGCCACTGCGTCCACGACACCGCCACCGGGCGCTACACCTCGGGCGTCGCCTCGACCGTCGTCCACTTCGGCGAGCCCACCGACGAGGAGATCGCCGCGTACGTCGCCTCGGGCGAACCCCTCTACGTCGCCGGGGCGTTCACCCTCGACGGCCGCTCGGCCCCCTTCATCGACGGCATCGACGGCGACCACGGCAACGTGATCGGCATCAGCCTGCCCCTCGTTCGGCGACTGCTGGCCGAACTGGGCGTCGGCATCACGGAGTTGTGGGCCCCCGGGGAAAAGTGACCGGGAGAGGCGATCAGGGCGTGCTGGGCGCCTGCGGGGGCGCGAGCGGTGAGCCGTCGCCGCCCTCGGTGCCGCCCGGCGCCTCGTCGGCGGGCTCGGGCCTCGACCCGGATTCGCCCTGCCTGTCGTAGGTCATCAGCAGCAGCACGATGAGCGCCAGCACGACCATCATGAAGAGGAACTCGGGCCGGCCCATCAGCCCCCACGCGAACGCGCCCAGCAGCCCGTGCACCACGGCCGCGCTGATCAGCAGGACGCGGCCGAGGCCGGCCGGCGGGCGGTTGCGGAGGGCGACCAGCAGGGCGACCAGGCCGCACAGGACGAAGTAGAGGCCGAAGACGAAGCCGCTGACCTTCGAGGACGTGGACATCACGTCCGGGTCGAGGCCGGCCAGGGACATCTGCTGGTTGTCGACGACGGTCCCCAGGAGCCAGTTCAGCCCGACGACCCCGAGCGCCTCGACGAAGAGCACGACCGCCACGATCCACGCCACCGGTCTGCGCACCACCGGTCCCACCCACTTCCGAGCTTTTCGAGTACCACTCGAGCAAGGCTGCCGTTACCCCGAGTACGTTCGGGACAACCCGAACGCTACTAACGGGTAAACCCACGGACAAGAGTCCGGCGCCGGGCAAAGAATCATTGGGCCATTCGTAGGGACTCCACAAAGAAACCCTGTGGCGCGCAGCACGCTCTCATAGAGACCTTGGCCACAAAGGAGGGCTAGGGTTTCGTCAGGAGCCCTGCCCACCTAGGTGCGACAAGGGATTTCGCGGTCGGGCGAGCCCCGTATCACGCTCCGTGTGGGCAAGCTCACCAGTGGGGACGGGTCGAAGTGTCGTGTCGGCAGTCCCTAAACTCGGCTTGTTTCAAGGAGGGAGCCTCAATCGTGCGCAAGGTGCTCATCGCCAATCGTGGCGAAATCGCTGTCCGCGTGGCCCGGGCCTGCCGGGATGCCGGTATCGCGAGCGTGGCCGTCTACGCCGACCCGGACCGGGACGCTCTGCATGTCCGCGCCGCGGATGAGGCGTTCGCTCTGGGCGGTGACACTCCCGCGACCAGCTATCTCGACATCGAGAAGGTGCTGAACGCCGCGCGCGAGTCCGGCGCCGACGCCATCCATCCCGGCTACGGATTCCTCTCCGAGAACGCCGAGTTCGCCCAGGCGGTCGGGGACGCGGGGCTGATCTGGATCGGCCCGCCGCCGCAGGCCATCCGCGACCTGGGCGACAAGGTGGCCGCCCGGCACATCGCGCAGCGCGCCGGCGCCCCGCTGGTCGCCGGCACGCCCGACCCGGTCTCCGGAGCCGACGAGGTCGTCGCCTTCGCCCAGGAGCACGGCCTGCCCATCGCGATCAAGGCCGCCTTCGGCGGCGGCGGTCGCGGTCTGAAGGTCGCCCGCACCCTCGAAGAGGTACCGGAGCTGTACGACTCGGCGGTGCGCGAGGCGGTCGCCGCGTTCGGCCGCGGCGAGTGCTTCGTCGAGCGCTATCTGGACAAGCCCCGGCACGTCGAGACGCAGTGCCTGGCCGACCAGCACGGCAACGTGGTCGTCGTGTCCACCCGTGACTGCTCGCTGCAGCGCCGCCACCAGAAGCTGGTCGAGGAGGCCCCCGCCCCCTTCCTGTCCGAGGCGCAGGTCGCCGAGCTGTACGCCTCCTCCAAGGCCATCCTCAAGGAGGCCGGCTACGTCGGCGCCGGCACCGTGGAGTTCCTGGTCGGCGCCGACGGCACCATCTCCTTCCTGGAGGTCAACACGCGTCTCCAGGTGGAGCACCCGGTCACCGAGGAGGTCGCCGGCATCGACCTGGTGCGCGAGATGTTCCGCATCGCCGACGGCGAGGAACTCGGCTACGGCGACCCCGAGCTGCGCGGCCATTCCTTCGAGTTCCGCATCAACGGCGAGGACCCGGGCCGCGGCTTCCTCCCGGCCCCCGGCACGGTCACCACCTTCGCCACGCCGTCCGGCCCGGGCGTGCGCCTGGATGCGGGCGTGGAGTCCGGCTCGGTCATCGGCCCGGCCTGGGACTCCCTGCTGGCCAAGCTGATCGTCACCGGCGCCACCCGCGAGCAGGCCCTGCAGCGCGCCGCCCGCGCCCTGGAGGAGTTCCAGGTCGAGGGCATGGCCACCGCCATCCCCTTCCACCGCAAGGTGGTCAGGGACCCGGCGTTCGCCCCCGAGCTCACCGGCTCCGCCGACCCGTTCACGGTCCACACCCGCTGGATCGAGACCGAGTTCGTCAACGACATCAAGCCCTTCACCGCCCCCGCGGACACCGAGGTCGACGAGGAGGCGGGCCGCGAGACGGTCGTCGTCGAGGTCGGCGGCAAGCGCCTGGAGGTCTCCCTCCCGGTCTCGCTCGGCATGTCCCTGGCCCGCACCGGCCTCGCGGCGGGCGCCAAGCCCAAGCGCCGCGCGGCGAAGAAGTCCGGCCCGGCCGCCTCCGGCGACACCCTCGCCTCGCCCATGCAGGGCACGATCGTCAAGGTCGCGGTCGAGGAGGGCCAGGAGGTCCAGGAAGGCGACCTGATCGTCGTACTCGAAGCGATGAAGATGGAACAGCCGCTGAACGCGCACAAGGCCGGCACCATCAAGGGCCTGTCCGCCGACGTCGGCGCGTCCATCACCTCCGGCGCCGCCATCTGCGAGATCAAGGACTGACGGCCTTCCGGTACGACATACCGGAGTCCGGTACGACATCCCGAGGCGCCCGGCGGACTGAGCGATCAGCCCGCCGGGCGCCTCGTTGTCCCCGTGCCCCGTCGGTCTCTCGCGGTCGGTCTCCTGGGTCCGCACCCAGCCGGTGCCGTGGCGTGCCGATGACGAGGCCCGCGACACCGAAGGCGACGGCCGTCATCAGGAAGGCAGGCAGCAGCCAGGCCGCCCGGACCGGGACCGTTGCGGCCCCGGGAACCCCTCTCGCGCGCCCTCACGGCTACGGCGGAGCCCCGCCGGGCCGCCGTTGTTCCCGGGCGTGCCGTCAGCGGCGGCGGAGGTCGGCGACCCGCGCCCGTTCGGTGCCGGGCGTCTGCTCGCCCAGGGCCGTGGCGGAGCGGAGGCCCGGGCCGGCGCCCGGGACCTGGCCGCGGCGCGGGCCCGGCAGGGGCACGTCCCGACGCTGTTGCCGACGCACCGGGACCTGATCACCCCCCGGCTGCTCCGACGCGCCGGCGACGGCGATCTGCACCCCCTGGTCGGCGAGGGCCTGGAGCTCGGTGGCCGCGCGGTCGTCGTGGCCGGGCGGTTCGTCCGTCACGAGGCGGGTGATGAGGTCCGTCGGCACGGTCTGGAACATGGTGTCGGTGCCGAGCTTGGTGTGGTCGGCGAGGACCACGACCTCGGAGGCGGCCTGCACCAGCGCCCGGTCGACGGACGCCGAGAGCATGTTGGACGTGGAGAGCCCGCGCTCTGCGGTCAGTCCGCTCCCGGAGAGGAAGGCCCGCGACACCCTGAGCCCCTGGAGGGACTGTTCGGCACCGCTGCCGACGAGGGCGTAGTTCGAACCACGGAGCGTACCGCCGGTCATCACGACCTCCACGCGGTTGGCGTGGGCCAACGCCTGGGCCACCAACAGGGAGTTGGTGACGACGGTCAGCCCGGGCACCCGGGCGAGCCGGCGGGCCAGCTCCTGTGTCGTGGTTCCCGCACCGACCACGATGGCTTCGCCCTCTTCGACGAAGCTCGCGGCGAGATCGGCGATGGCCGTCTTCTCGGCGGTCGCGAGATGGGATTTCTGCGGAAAGCCGGATTCTCGCGTGAACCCGCCCGGCAATACCGCACCGCCGTGCCGGCGGTCGAGGAGTCCTTCTGCCTCCAGCGCGCGCACGTCCCGCCGTACGGTCACTTCGGAGGTCTGGACGACGCGGGCGAGCTCACGGAGCGACACGGCCCCGTTCGCTCGCACCATTTCGAGGATCAATTGGCGACGTTCTGCAGCGAACACGAAACTGACAGTAACCCCAACGACCGTCTGGTTTCAGCAGTTTGCGCCGAATTACAGAAGTTGTTCGCACACCAGGGCGGCAAGTGGTATAGGGCCTAATCCCGGCGCCTATGCCGCACGCATGCGCGACAACTCCCCGTGACCAGCGGGGAATCGCTTTCGGCCGTCCTCGGCCGTCAGCCTTCGTCGCCCGCCTTACGGGTGTGCAGCTGCCGTGCGACCTCGGCGATCGACCCCGAAAGGGACGGATAGACGGTGAACGCGTTCGCGATCTGTTCGACCGTCAGATTGTTGTCGACGGCGATCGAGATGGGGTGGATCAGTTCCGAGGCCTTCGGCGCCACGACCACACCGCCGACCACGATCCCGGTACCCGGGCGGCAGAAGATCTTGACGAAGCCGTCCCGGATGCCCTGCATCTTCGCGCGCGGGTTGCGCAGCAGCGGCAGCTTCACCGCCCGGGCGTCGATCTTGCCGGAGTCGACGTCGGACTGGCTGTAGCCGACGGTGGCGATCTCCGGGTCGGTGAAGACGTTCGAGGAGACCGTCTTGAGGTTCAGCGGGGCCACGGCGTCGCCGAGGAAGTGGTACATGGCGATACGTCCCTGCATCGCCGCGACGGAGGCGAGAGCGAAGACGCCGGTCACGTCGCCGGCGGCGTACACGCCGGGGGCGGTGGTCCGGGAGACCTTGTCGGTCCAGATGTGCCCGGACTCGCGGAGCTTGACGCCGGCCTCCTCCAGGCCCATGCCCGCGGAGTTCGGGATGGCACCGACGGCCATCAGGCAGTGCGAGCCGCTGATGACCCGCCCGTCGGCGAGCGTGACCTCGACCCGGTTGCCGACCCGTTTGGCGGACTGGGCGCGGGAGCGGGCCAGGACGTTCATGCCACGGCGCCGGAAGACCTCTTCCAGTACGGCGGCGGCGTCCGGGTCCTCGCCGGGCAGGACCCGGTCGCGGGAGGAGACGAGGGTGACCTTGGAGCCGAGCGCCTGGTAGGCACCGGCGAACTCGGCGCCGGTGACACCGGAACCGACCACGATGAGCTCCTCGGGGAGCTCGTCGAGGTCGTAGACCTGGGTCCAGTTGAGGATGCGCTCGCCGTCGGGCTGGGCGTCTTCCAGCTCACGCGGCTGACCGCCGGTGGCGATGAGCACCGCGTCCGCGACGAGGGTCTCCTCCGTCCCGTCGGCGGCACGCACCACGACCTTCCGCGAGCCGTCGAGGGCCTGCATGCCCTCGAGGCGCCCGCGCCCGCGCAGCACCCGGGCGCCGGCACGCGTCACGGAGGCGGTGATGTCGTGCGACTGCGCCAGTGCGAGCCGCTTCACACGCCGGTTGACCTTCCCCAGGTCGACGCCCACCACCCGGGCGGCCTGCTCCATCGGTGGGGTGTCGTCGGCGACGATGATCCCCAGCTCTTCGTACGACGAATCGAAGGTGGTCATCACCTCGGCCGTGGCGATGAGAGTCTTCGACGGGACGCAGTCGGTGAGCACCGACGCCCCGCCCAGACCATCGCAGTCGACGACGGTCACCTCCGCGCCGAGCTGGGCGGCCACCAGGGCCGCCTCGTATCCGCCGGGTCCGCCACCGATGATCACGATCCGAGTCACGTACTCCATTCTCCCGCACGCGCCGGGGTGCCACCGCCCCGGGGGCGACACGAAGGCCCATCTGTTACCTCCGTTACGGGAGAGACACGGGAAACAGCTGCCGTACCCTCGACCCATGTCGCTCTACGCCGCGTACGCCGGCAACCTCGACGCGCGGCTGATGACCCGCCGCGCCCCGCACTCACCGCTGCGCGCGACGGGCTGGCTGAACGGGTGGCGGCTGACCTTCGGCGGCGAACACATGGGCTGGGAGGGCGCCCTCGCGACGATCGTGGAGGCGCCCGGCGCCCAGGTCTTCGTCGCGCTGTACGAACTCGCGCCCATGGACGAGGACTCGATGGACCGCTGGGAGGGCGTCGGCCTCGACATCTACCGCCGGATGCGCGTGCGCGTCCACACCCTGGAGGGCCAGGAGCCGGCTTGGGTGTACGTCCTCAACGGCTACGAGGGCGGCCTGCCCTCGGCCCGCTACCTGGGCGAGGTCGCGGACGCGGCGGAGTCGGCGGGGGCACCGCACGACTATGTGATGCAGCTGCGAAAACACCCCTGCTGAGGCCGCCGGGGGCGACGGTCCCGGCGGAAATCTCGTTGGAAACGACAAGACAACGATCCCCATCCGCGGGCTCTGTCATCTACGCGCGTAGGCCCAGAACGGCTACCCTCGTCGCGTGAACGCATCTCTTCTTCCGGACGACATCCAGGGCGACCCCCACGCCGCCGCCGACGCCGCCGCCGCGCGCCTGCGCGAACTGACCGGCGCCGAGACCCACGACGTCGCCCTCGTGATGGGCTCCGGCTGGGCGCCGGCCGTCGACGCCCTCGGTGCTCCCGACGCCGAGTTCCGGGTCACCGAACTGCCGGGCTTCCCGCCGCCGGCGGTCGAGGGCCACGGCGGCACGATCCGCTCGTACAGGATCGGTGCGAAGCGGGCCCTGGTCTTCCTGGGCCGCACCCACTACTACGAGGGCCGCGGTGTCGCCGCGGTCGCGCACGGCGTCCGTACGGCCGCCGCCGCCGGCTGCAAGACGATCGTCCTCACCAACGGCTGCGGCGGCCTGCGCGCGGGCATGCGCCCTGGCCAGCCGGTCCTGATCAGCGACCACATCAACCTGACGGCGACGTCCCCCATCATCGGCGCCAACTTCGTCGACCTCACCGACCTCTACTCCCCGCGCCTGCGCGCCCTGTGCAAGGAGATCGACCCCACGCTGGAGGAGGGCGTCTACGCCCAGTTCCCCGGCCCGCACTACGAGACGCCGGCGGAGATCCGCATGGCCCGGGTCATCGGCGCGGACCTGGTGGGCATGTCGACGGTGCTGGAGGCCATCGCGGCGCGTGAGGCGGGTGCGGAGGTGCTGGGCATCTCGCTGGTCACGAACCTGGCGGCGGGCATGACGGGCGAGCCGTTGAACCACGAGGAGGTCCTGCAGGCGGGCCGTGACTCGGCGACGCGGATGGGCGCACTGCTGGCCCAGGTGCTGGGCCGGCTGTAGCCACCCGCGGTTCAAGCGCCGACCGCTGACGTCAGACCGTCTGGGGGTCCCCCCTCTGGGGGAGTTTGAGGACGAGGCCCTTCGGGCCGATGGGGGTCTGGGGGCGCAGCCCCCAGGGACGGGACGGGTAGGGGCGGCGGGGGCGAGAAACCCGTCCCGCAGCCACCGACAAACCGAAACGAGAGGTTGACCGATCGTGCACGCCGATGTCATCGCACAGGCCAAGGCATGGCTCGCCGAGGACCCCGACACGCAGACCCGTGAGGAACTCGCCGAGCTGATCGACGCCAAGGACGTCGCCGAGCTCGCCGAACGGTTCAGCGGAACCCTCCAGTTCGGTACGGCGGGCCTCAGAGGCGAGCTCGGCGCCGGGCCCATGCGGATGAACCGATCCGTGGTGATCCGGGCGGCCGCCGGTCTCGCCGCGTATCTGAAGAAGAACGGCCACACGGACGGAGTCGTCGTCATCGGCTACGACGCCCGCCACAAGTCCGCCGACTTCGCCCGGGACACCGCCGCCGTGATGACGGGAGCGGGCCTGCGCGCGGCCGTCCTCCCCCGCCCCCTCCCGACGCCCGTCCTGGCGTTCGCCATAAGGCACCTCGGCGCGGTCGCCGGCGTGGAGGTCACCGCCAGCCACAACCCGCCCCGCGACAACGGCTACAAGGTCTACCTCGGCGACGGCTCCCAGATCGTGCCCCCGGCGGACGCCGAGATCGCGGCCGAGATCGACGCCATCCCGTCCCTCACCACCGTCTTCCGCCCCACCACCGGCTGGGAGACCCTCGACGACGCCGTCCTCGACGCCTATCTCGCCCGCACGGACGCCGTCCTCGCCCCCGACTCGCCCCGCACGGCCCGCACGGTCTACACGGCGATGCACGGCGTCGGCAAGGAAACCCTCCTCGCCGCCTTCGCCCGCGCGGGCTTCCCGCGGCCCGCCCTCGTCGCCGAACAGGCCGACCCCGACCCGGACTTCCCGACCGTCGCCTTCCCCAACCCGGAAGAGCCCGGCGCGATGGACCTCGCCTTCGCGAAGGCCCGTGAGACGAACCCCGACCTGATCATCGCCAACGACCCGGACGCGGACCGGCTGGCGGTCGCGGTCAAGGACGACGGCGACTGGCGGATGCTCCGCGGCGACGAGGTCGGCGCCCTCCTCGCCACCCACCTGGTCGCCCGCGGAGCCCGCGGCACCTTCGCGGAGTCGATCGTCTCCTCGTCCCTGCTCGGCCGTATCGCCGAGAAGGCGAACCTGCCGTACGAGGAGACCCTGACCGGCTTCAAGTGGATCGCCCGCGTCGAGGGCCTGCGCTACGGCTACGAGGAGGCCCTCGGCTACTGCGTGGACCCGGACGGCGTACGCGACAAGGACGGCGTCACGGCCGCCCTCCTGATCACGGAACTCGCCTCCACGCTCAAGGAAGAGGGCCGCACCCTCCTCGACCTCCTCGACGACATCGCCGTCGAGCACGGCCTGCACGCCACCGACCAGCTCGCGGTCCGCGTCGAGGACCTGTCGGTCATCGCCGCCGCGATGCGTCGCCTGCGCGAACAGCCCCCGACCCACCTCGCGGGACTGCCGATCACCAGGTCCGAGGACCTCACCCGGGGCACGGACAAGCTGCCGCCCACCGACGGCCTGCGCTACACGCTGGACGGCGCCCGGGTCATCGTCCGCCCCAGCGGGACGGAGCCGAAGCTGAAGTGCTACCTGGAGGTCGTCGTCCCGGTCGCCGCGCACGCCGGTCTCCCGGCGGCCCGCGCGAAGGCGACGGACCTGCTGGCGACGATCAAGCGGGACCTCTCGACGGCGGCCGGCATCTGAGCCGCGAGCGACGGCACGGTGGGGCGCCCCCGAGGAAACTCAGGGCCCCCATCGGGCGATTTCCCCAGGCAGCTTGACGTGGGCACCACGCCTCGCTCCGCACTCCGGGCAACGGTGGAACCGGAATCACCCGCCGGCGATCAGGATCGCCAGCAGCACCGCTCCGGCCACCGCCGGCCCCACGACCTCGTAGGCCCACCGCACGGTCACCTCGCCCTGCGCCGCCTCCGACTTCGCCTGAGCCTCCTGGAGCTCGCGCAGCTCGTCCATGGCCCGGTCGGTCTCGGCGCGCGGGGGCCCGTCCGGTACCGCACCCCGACCACCGCCCCGCATCCCCCCGGACCCGGACAGCCCGGACAGCCCCCCGCCGAACGCGCCACGCCGCCCGGCGCCCTCCGCGGTTTGCCGCTCCTTCCGCCGAGCCGCCCTCTTGCGCCCCCGCAGCGACACGGGAATGGCCCACAGCTGGAATTTCCTGCTGTCGGCGATGACCTCGTTCGAGTAGCCCGAGCGCAGCAGCTCGACCTGCCCCCACGGCAACACGATCACGCGGAACGGATTGCGGATGCGCAGCCGTTCCTCGTTGGCGAACACGGCGGGCCGCAGCGTGAAGGCCACCACCAACGGCACCAGGAGGATCAGCGCGGCGAGCGCCAGCCAGGGCGTGCGCCCCTCCCCCGAGACGATCGCGTCGACGCCGAGCCAGCCGGCGATGCCGAGCAGCAGGAAACCGCCGGCCATGCCCGCGGGCGACCGGTAGATCCGGTCCGGCAGCTGGGGTGCCGAGGGCCGCGGCGCTGGAGACTGGGGTTGCGGGGTCGTCATGGTTCCGATTCTGCCCGAAGGCCCCGGTGAGGGTCGTACGCGGGCCGCCGTACCGGATGAGCACCTGATATGTCTGTCGGGGTGTACAGCCGCTACGCGCGTAGATATGCTCGTCTGGTGACCATGCCCACCACTGCACCTGCTGCTGCAAAAGCTCTCGCCGACGTCACCGCGTCCGACAGCACGCTGCGCCGCTTCCTCCACGGGCTGCCCGGCGTCGACGCGGTCGGCCTGGAGGCGCGCGCCGCCTCACTCGGCACCCGTTCCATCAAGACGACCGCCAAGGCGTACGCGATCGACCTCGCCATCTCGATGGTCGACCTGACGACGCTGGAAGGCGCGGACACCCCGGGCAAGGTCCGGGCGCTCGGCGCGAAGGCGGTCCGCCCCGACCCGACCGACCGTACGACCCCGGCGACCGCGGCCGTCTGTGTCTACCCGGACATGGTGGCCACCGCCAAGGAGGCCGTCGCCGGTTCCTCCGTGAAGGTCGCCTCGGTCGCCACCGCCTTCCCGGCCGGCCGGGCCGCCCTCTCCGTGAAGCTGGCGGACGTCCGGGACGCGGTCACCGCGGGTGCCGACGAGATCGACATGGTCATCGACCGCGGGGCGTTCCTCGCGGGGAACTACATGAAGGTGTACGACGAGATCATCGCCGTGAAGGAGGCCTGCGGGTCCTCCGCCCGCCTCAAGGTGATCTTCGAGACGGGCGAGTTGTCGACGTACGACAACATCCGCCGCGCCAGCTGGCTCGGCATGCTCGCCGGCGCCGACTTCATCAAGACGTCCACCGGCAAGGTCGCCGTCAACGCGACGCCCGCGAACACGCTCCTGATGCTGGAGGCCGTCCGCGACTTCCGCGCCCAGACCGGGGTGCAGGTCGGCGTGAAGCCGGCCGGCGGGATCCGCACTTCCAAGGACGCCATCAAGTTTCTCGTTCTGGTCAACGAGACCGCGGGCGAGGACTGGCTGGACAACCACTGGTTCCGCTTCGGTGCCTCCTCGCTCCTGAACGACCTGCTGATGCAGCGCCAGAAGCTGGCCACCGGCCGCTACTCCGGCCCCGACTACGTGACGGTGGACTGATCACCATGGGTTCTGTATTCGAGTACGCACCGGCCCCCGAGTCCCGCTCGGTCGTCGACATCGCCCCGTCCTACGGCCTGTTCATCGACGGCGAGTTCACCGAGGCGGCCGACGGCAGGGTCTTCAAGACGGTCTCGCCGAGCACCGAGGAAGTGCTGTCCGAGATCGCCCAGGCCGGCACGGAGGACATCGACCGCGCGGTCAAGGCCGCCCGCAGGGCCTTCGAGAAGTGGTCGGCACTGCCCGGCTCGGAGCGCGCGAAGTACCTGTTCCGCATCGCCCGGATCATCCAGGAGCGCAGCCGCGAACTGGCCGTCCTGGAGACCCTGGACAACGGCAAGCCGATCAAGGAGACCCGCGACGCGGACCTCCCCCTGGTCGCCGCGCACTTCTTCTACTACGCGGGCTGGGCCGACAAGCTCGACCACGCCGGCTTCGGCGCGAACCCCCGGCCCCTCGGCGTGGCGGGCCAGGTCATCCCCTGGAACTTCCCGCTCCTGATGCTGGCCTGGAAGATCGCCCCGGCTCTCGCGACCGGCAACACGGTGGTGCTCAAGCCCGCCGAGACGACCCCCCTGTCCGCCCTGTTCTTCGCGGACATCTGCCGCCAGGCGGGCCTGCCCAAGGGCGTCGTCAACATCCTTCCGGGATACGGCGACACGGGCGCGGCGCTCGTCGAGCACCCCGACGTGAACAAGGTGGCCTTCACCGGCTCCACGGCGGTCGGCAAGGCCATCGCGCGCCAGGTGGCGGGCACGAAGAAGAAGGTCACCCTCGAACTCGGCGGCAAGGGCGCCAACATCGTCTTCGACGACGCCCCGATCGACCAGGCCGTCGAGGGCATCGTGAGCGGCATCTTCTTCAACCAGGGCCAGGTCTGCTGCGCGGGCTCCCGGCTGCTGGTCCAGGAGTCGATCCAGGACGAGCTGCTGGACTCGCTGAAGCGCAGGCTCTCCACGCTGCGCCTCGGCGACCCGCTGGACAAGAACACGGACATCGGCGCGATCAACTCCGCCGAGCAGCTGTCCCGGATCACGACGCTCGTCGAGCAGGGCGAGGCGGAGGGCGCCGAGCGCTGGTCCTCGGCCTGCGAACTCCCCTCCTCCGGCTACTGGTTCGCCCCGACGCTCTTCACGAACGTCACCCAGGCGCACACCATCGCCCGCGACGAGATCTTCGGCCCGGTGCTGTCCGTCCTCACCTTCCGCACCCCGGACGAGGCGGTCGCGAAGGCCAACAACAGCCAGTACGGCCTCTCCGCCGGCATCTGGAGCGAGAAAGGCTCCCGCATCCTCGCGGTGGCGAACAAGCTCCGCGCGGGCGTCGTCTGGTCCAACACGTTCAACAAGTTCGACCCGACCTCGCCGTTCGGCGGCTACAAGGAGTCGGGCTTCGGCCGCGAGGGCGGTCGCCACGGCCTGGAGGCGTACCTCGATGTCTGACCGTCTCAGTGTGTTCAAGACCTACAAGCTGTACGTCGGCGGGAAGTTCCCGCGTTCCGAGAGCGGCCGGGTGTACGAGGTGACGGACCCGAAGGGCAAGTGGCTGGCCAACGCGCCCCTTTCCTCCCGCAAGGACGCCCGTGACGCCGTGGTGGCGGCCCGCAAGGCGTTCGGCGGCTGGTCCGGCGCGACCGCGTACAACCGCGGCCAGATCCTCTACCGCATCGCCGAGATGCTGGAGGGCCGCAAGGCGCAGTTCGTCCACGAGGTCGCCGACGCCGAGGGCCTTTCGAAGTCCAAGGCCGCCGAGCAGGTGAACGCGGCGATCGACCGCTGGGTCTGGTACGCGGGCTGGACCGACAAGATCGCCCAGGTGGTCGGCGGCGGCAACCCGGTGGCGGGCCCGTACTTCAACCTCTCGTCCCCCGAGCCGACGGGTGTGGTCACCGTGCTGGCCCCCCAGGAGTCGTCGTTCCTCGGCCTGGTCTCGGTCGTCGCCCCGGTGATCGCGACCGGCAACACGGCGATCGTGATCGCGAGCGAGAAGTCCCCGCTCCCCGCCCTCTCCCTGGGCGAGGTCCTTGCCACCTCCGACCTGCCCGGCGGTGTCGTCAACGTCCTCTCCGGCCGTACGGCGGAGATCGCGGCGCCCCTCGCGGCGCACCAGGACGTCAACGCGATCGATCTGGCCGGCGCCGGCACCGACGACGGACTGGCGAAGGAACTGGAGATCGCGGCGGCGGACAACCTGAAGCGCGTCCTTCGTCCACAGCCTGTGGACGACTGGTCGGCGACGCCCGGCATCGACCGTATGACGGCGTTCCTGGAGACGAAGACGGTCTGGCACCCCACGGGTTCCCTGGGCGCGTCCGGATCGGGTTACTGACCGGCCCGACCTTCACCGAAGACCGGAGAGCCGCGCCTCCCCTCCGTCCGGGGGAGGCGCGGCTCTTCACCTGCCGTCCTCAGTGGTTCAGCAGCCCCGCCACCTGCCCGACCACCGGCACGCTCCCGATGGACTGCGCCTGCGCGACCGGCCCGGTCAGCGCCTGCGACGTCAGCGGCTGGAAGTCGGCGAGCTGGGTGCCGACGCCGTTGTCGAGCGGGTCGACTCCCGTGCCGGCAAGGGGGTTGGGCTTGAGGCCGGCGACCGGGCCGGTGACGTGGCCGACGGTGCCGGTCAGAGCCTGGAGGCCGGCCTGCGGGTCGACGTTGCCGAGCGAGGACGGGCGGGTGCGCAGCACGTCGACGACCGGCTCGGTGTCCGCGGACGCCGTCACCGCGCCTGCTCCCAGGGCCATGCCCGCGGTCGCGAGGGCGACCAGGGCGCGCTGGGCGGTCGGGTTCTGGGAGGACGCGTGTCGGACCATCGTTTCTGCCACCTTCTGCTTGCTTCGACTTGCGCATGGTAATCAGGACGACACGAAGGGTAGTTGAACTGTGACGCGCGCTTCAAAGCCGACCCGCGGGGTCGTGCGGGAGCCGATCGATGCCTCACACTGGTGTCCCGTGAGCTCCCAACCACCCATACCGACGCGAGTCGTGCTGCTCTGCGGCCCCTCCGGCTCCGGCAAGTCCCTCCTCGCCGCCCGCTCCGGCCTGCCGGTCCTGCGGCTCGACGACTTCTACAAGGAGGGCGACGACCCGACGCTGCCGCTGGTGGCCGGGAGCTCCGACATCGACTGGGACCACCCGGACTCGTGGGACGCGGACACGGCGATCGCCGCGATCGTAGACCTGTGCCGTACGGGCCGAACAAAGATCCCCGTCTACGACATCTCCCTGAGCGCCCGCACCGGCGAGGAGTCGGTCGAGGTGGGCCGCACCCCGCTGTTCATCGCGGAGGGCATCTTCGCGGCCGAGATCGTCACCCGCTGCCAGGAACTCGACGTCCTCGCCGACGCCCTGTGCCTGAGCCGCGGCCCGGTCCGCACCTTCCGCCGCCGCTTCCTCCGCGACCTGCGGGAGGGCCGCAAGTCGGTGCCCTTCCTCCTGCGCCGGGGCTGGCGCCTGATGCGCGCCGAACGCTCCATCGTGGCCCGCCAGACGGCCCTGGGCGCCCACGCCTGCGACAAGGAGGAGGCCCTGGGCCGCCTGGCCTCGGCCGCGGCGGGACGCCGCCCGGCGGCGACTTCGGCCTCGCGGGGTTGATCTCCGCCCGCTGACCGCCGTACACGCGAAAACGGGACTGGACGGACCCCCCGGCCCTCCAGTCCCGCTCCCTTGGTGCTCCCCCGTGCTTCCCCCCATGGCCCCCCGTTGGTCCCCCGTGACCCCCGTTGGCCCCCCGGTTACCGCTCCCCCGTTACTTGCTTCCCCCCAACCTTCAGGCGACGAGCTCCCCGAAGGCGCTTTCCTCGTCACGGCCGAAGCTGAGGACCTCGTCCTCGCGCAGCCGGCGGAGCGACCGCCAGATGCTGGACTTCACCGTGCCGACACTGATGTCGAGGATCTCCGCGATCTCCGGGTCCGTGCGGCCCTCGTAGTAGCGCAGGACCAGCATGGTGCGCTGGAGTTCCGGCAGCCGGGCGAGCGCCTGCCACAGGACCGCGCGCAGTTCCGTGCCGCGCATCGCGTCCGTGTCGCCGGGCGTCTCCGGCAGTTCCTCGGTCGGGTACTCGTTCAGCTTGCGGCGGCGCCACGCGCTGATGTGCAGGTTGGTCATGGTGCGGCGGAGGTAGCCCCCGACCGCGGCCTTGTCACTGATCCGCTCCCACGCCCGGTACGTCGAGAACAGCGCGCTCTGCAGCAGGTCCTCGGCCTCGAAGCGATCGCCGGTGAGGTGGTAGGCGGTCGCGTACAGGGAGGCGCGGCGCTCCTGGACGTAGGCGGTGAACTCCGCCTCCGACAGCGAACGACGCTCCCCCGTGTCCTCCCTGTACGCGCTTCCCCCGTGCGCTTCCCCCGTGAAGCCGTCAACCACCGTCATGTACCCGGTGTGCTGACGCCCGGCGCCGCGAGCGCACCCCCGCCCTCCCCCACGCTCGAATGCACTCGCGCGGGAGGGACCCCCATCAACAGCGGACTTCTCGGAACCCCGGCCCCCGTTCACGTCGTGCAGACGCGTGATCACTGCGCTCGCGCTGGTGCCGTGCAGCGTGTTCATCTCGCGCCCCCCGTCGTGGACTTCCCGGTGTTTCGGTCCTGCGTGCTGCTTCCTTGCCTGTGCCGAAAAGCTTGCCCGGGCCACTTCATGGCCGTGTCCGCCGACTGTCACAGACCTGTCACAGGGCCCCCTTCGCAGGCCGCTCCCGGACGTGGCACAGCCCCCACACAGACGAGAGCGCTACCGGCGGGTAGAAATACAGGTTCGGGTCGGAAAAATACAGGTGTCGCAGCCCCACCCCGCCATGGGCCAGAATGACCCCCGTGCCTTCCCTGTTGCTGATCGAGGACGACGACGCCATCCGTACGGCCCTGGAGCTGTCTCTGACGCGCCAGGGACACCGGGTTGCCACCGCTGCCACCGGCGAGGACGGCCTGAAGCTGCTGCGTGAGCAGCGGCCGGATCTGATCGTGCTGGACGTGATGCTGCCCGGTATCGACGGGTTCGAGGTGTGCCGTCGCATCCGGCGCACGGACCAGCTGCCGATCATTCTGCTGACCGCGCGCAGCGACGACATCGACGTGGTGGTCGGGCTGGAGTCCGGTGCCGACGACTATGTCGTCAAGCCTGTCCAGGGGCGGGTCCTCGACGCCCGGATCCGGGCCGTGCTGCGGCGCGGCGAGCGGGAGGCGAACGACGCGGCCACGTTCGGTTCGCTGGTCATCGACCGCGCGGCCATGACCGTGACCAAGAACGGCGAGGACCTCCAGCTGACCCCGACCGAGCTCAGGCTGCTGCTCGAACTGAGCCGCCGGCCCGGACAGGCCCTGTCCCGGCAGCAGTTGCTGCGGCTGGTGTGGGAGCACGACTACCTCGGCGACTCCCGGCTGGTGGACGCCTGTGTGCAGCGGCTGCGCGCCAAGGTCGAGGACGTGCCGTCGTCCCCGACGCTGATCCGTACCGTGCGGGGCGTGGGTTATCGGCTGGACAGTCCTCAGTGACCGAAGCGCAAGGGGGGGTCCGCGGCTGGGCCGCGGCTCGTAAGGGAACCTGGTCACGGCTGCGCTTCACCAGCCTGCGCCTGCGGCTGGTCGTCGTGTTCGGTCTGGTGGCGCTGACCGCCGCCGTGTCCGCGTCCGGCATCGCCTACTGGCTCAACCGCGAGGCGGTGCTCACCCGTACCCAGGACGCGGTGCTGCGCGACTTCGAGCAGGAGATGCAGAACCGCGCGGGCGCGCTGCCCGAGAACCCCAGCCAGGACGAACTGCAGCACACCGCGGGCCAGATGGCGAACAGCAGCCAGCGTTTCAGCGTGCTGCTGGTCGCCGCGGACGAGAGCGGCACGACGGTGTACGGCAACTCCGGCGCACTGAACGGCTTCTCGCTTCAGGACGTGCCCGCCTCCCTGCGCGAGGCGGTGAACAGGAAGCAGCGGGTCACCTCGACCAACAAGTACGCCTACCACCTGTACTGGCAGCGGATAGTCAGCGACGGCACCCCGTATCTGGTGGCGGGCACGAAGGTGATCGGCGGCGGGCCGACCGGTTACATGCTCAAGTCGCTGGAACCGGAGGCCAAGGACCTCAACTCGCTCGCCTGGTCGCTCGGCATCGCCACCGGCCTGGCGCTGCTCGGCTCCGCGCTGCTCGCGCAGGCGGCCTCCACGACCGTACTGAAGCCGGTGCACCGGCTGGGTGTCGCCGCCCGGCGGCTCGGCGAGGGGAAGCTGGACACGCGGCTGCAGGTGTCCGGGACCGACGAACTCGCCGATCTGTCACGGACGTTCAACAACGCGGCGGCGGCGCTGGAGAAGCGGGTGGACGACATGGCCGCGCGGGAGGACGCGTCCCGGCGGTTCGTGGCGGACATGTCGCACGAACTGCGGACGCCGCTCACCGCCATCACCGCCGTCTCGGAGGTGCTGGAGGATGAGCTGGAGTCGGGCGGCATCGATCCCATGGTCGATCCGGCGGTACGGCTCGTGGTCAGCGAGACGCGGCGGCTCAACGAGCTGGTCGAGAACCTCATGGAGGTCACCCGCTTCGACGCGGGCACGGCGCGGCTGGTCCTGGACGACGTCGACGTCGCCGACCAGATCACCGCGTGCATCGACGCGCGGGCCTGGCTGGACGCGGTGGATCTGGACGCCGAGCGCGGCATCCACGCCCGCCTCGACCCGCGCCGCCTGGACGTGATCCTGGCGAACCTCGTCGGCAACGCGCTCAAGCACGGCGGGTCGCCGGTGCGGATCGCCGTGCGGGAGGCGGACGACGAGGTGGTCATCCAGGTGCGGGACCACGGGCCGGGCATCCCCGAGGACGTCCTGCCGCACGTCTTCGACCGGTTCTACAAGGCCAGCGCCTCCCGGCCGCGCTCCGAGGGCAGCGGCCTCGGCCTGTCCATCGCCCTGGAGAACGCCCACATCCACGGCGGCGGGATAACCGCCGCCAACTCCACCGAGGGAGGCGCGGTGTTCACCCTGCGGCTGCCGCGGGACTCGTCGCCGCTCACGGAGGAGCCCGACGAAGGTGAGAAGGCCAGGGGGGACGCCTGATGAACGTACGCCGAGTGCTGGCGCTCCCCGTGCTCGCCCTGCTCCTCGCCGGGTGTGGCATCCGGGCCACCGAGGTGCCCACCGACTTCGGTCCCGCGCCCTCCAGGGTGCGCTGCTCCCTCTCCAAGCCGGACATCACCACGCAGGCCTCGCGCGGGCTGCCGGTCCAGGTGTTCCTGCTGTGCGGTTCGTCTCTGGTGACCGTCGACCGGACCGTGCGCGTCCCGGACGGTACGGCGGACTCCGCGCGGCGCGTGCTGGTCGCGCAGGAGCTGCTGGACGAACTCGCCGCGACGCCGTCGGCCGCGGAGAAGGAGGCCGGCTACACCTCCGACGTGCGCGGCGGCATGACGGTGAGCGGGCCGCGCCCCGGGGATCCCGCGGACGCCCTGCGCCTGAGCACCCGGCCGGGCGACCTCACCTCCTACTCCCTCGCCCAGCTCGTCTGCACCTTCTCCGACTCGGCGGCCGCGGAGGGCGACGGCTCCGTCATCCTCGGCGGCCCCGGCAGCGAGCCCCTGCGCCGCTACGAGTGCACGGACGAGGTCCGCTCCCGCCCGGGCAGCAAGGAGCCACCGTCGAGCGAGGTGGCGGGCGGCTGACACCGGCGAGTGAGGCGCCCCGGAGGCGAACCGAGCCCCAAAAAAAAGGGGGGCGTGTGGCGCAAGCCTCATGCACGTACCTCTGGGTGTCCCGGAACCGATCGTGCCGGAGGCCGCGTCTAGGGGGGCGTGCAGCGTCAAGGCTCCATCGGCGGCAGTGCCGCGATTCGCATCCGTGTGACCGGAGGTGTCCTCCTCGTCGCACACCTCGCGTTCGTCGCCTGGTTCACGCTGCGTCCGCTGGACGTCCCCTGGGTGATGCCACCCAACCTTCATCCGCTGGCCGGTATCCGAGCGGATACGGCGCTCGGCTGGCAGGAGGGCGCCCGGCGCATCACCGAGGGGCTGGCGCTGCTGGCCCCGCTGGGCGCACTGCTCCCGATGGCACACGGCAGGCTCGCCGTTTCCCCGCTCGCCTCCCTGCTCCGTACGACGGCCGCCGCCGCCCTGATCTCCCTGGGCATCGAGCTGCTCCAGACCGGGGTGCCCGGACAGGTCGTCGACATAGACTCGCTGCTCCTGAACACGGCGGGCGTCGCCCTCACGCACGCGGCGCTCGTGCCGGTGGCCCGCGCCTGGCTGCGCCGCAGGACGGAGCGCGTACACCACCGCTCCGTCCGCCAGGAGGAGGCTCCTCAGGGTCGGACCCCGACGATTCCCAGGGTCGGTATCGCACCGTAGAGCGACGCTTTGCCCGCTTCGTCTCCGTACCGTGGTTGTCAGATGGCAGCCAACAAGGTCGCCTCCCACAGACGCTCACGAAGGAGCAGCCATGTCCCGCCTCGCCCGCCCCACCAACGGCCGCATGATCGGCGGAGTGTGTGCCGCGCTGGCACGGCGCTTCGGCACCTCCGCCACGACGATGCGGGTGATCTTCCTCGTGTCCTGCCTGCTGCCGGGCCCGCAGTTCCTGCTCTACATCGCGCTGTGGATCCTGTTCCCGTCGGAGGACAAGGCCACGCGCACCGCCTGGTAGGCGTACGTACGCCGGTGGGGCGCACCCCGTGTCCAAGGGTGCGCCCCACCGGCGCGTGCGGAGGCGGTGCGGGTCAGCCGAGCGGGATCCCGTTCACCGGCAGGTTGTTCGTGGGCAGCCCGGTGCCACCGACCGGGAGACCGCCGAGCAGACCGGCGACCGGCGCGGTCGGGCCCTCGGAGAGCACCTTCTGTGCGACCGGCTGCACGGTGGCGAGGCTCGTGGTGAGCGCCGGCTGCGCCTGCGACACCGCCTCACCGGCCCCCGGCAGCGCCTTCGTGACGTTCTCCGCCGGCAGCGTCTGGGTGACGGCGCCCAGCGCCTCGGGGGCGTCCGGAACGGCCGGTGCGGCGTTCGCGGCACCCGCCCCGGCGGCGGCGAAGGCGGCACCGAGAGCGGCGACACCGAGGGTCTTGGCAGCAGACTGCTTCATTAAAACGCGTCCTTGAATGGGATGACGGGGATGTGAGCGGTCCACGACCGTAAACACGTGACGGCACCCGCCGCAAACATCGAAATGCGGACGGATCGTGAAAGCCCGCCCGCATTCCGGTGCCCGGAATTTCCTCGGCTCAGCCCTCCTTGCCCACAGAACCGCTGGTGGAGGCGGTCTGCTGGAACAGCCATTCGGACTTCAGCTCGGCATATCCCGGCTTGATGACGTCATTGATCATGGCGAGGCGTTCATCGAAAGGAATGAACGCTGATTTCATAGCATTGACGGAGAACCACTGCATGTCGTCGAGCGTGTAACCGAACGCCTCGACAAGGTGCTCGAATTCCCGGCTCATGCTGGTGCCCGACATCAGGCGGTTGTCGGTATTGACCGTCGCCCGGAAGTGCAGCCGGCGCAGCAGCCCGATGGGGTGCTCGGCGTACGAGGCGGCGGCTCCGGTCTGGAGGTTGGAACTGGGGCACAGCTCCAGCGGGATCCGCTTGTCCCGTACATAGGAGGCGAGCCGGCCGAGCTTGACCGAGCCGTCCTCGTGGACCTGGATGTCGTCGATGATGCGCACACCGTGGCCGAGCCGGTCGGCGCCGCACCACTGGAGGGCCTGCCAGATGGACGGCAGTCCGAAGGCCTCGCCGGCGTGGATGGTGAAGTGGTTGTTCTCGCGCTTGAGGTACTCGAAGGCGTCGAGGTGCCGGGTGGGCGGGAACCCGGCCTCCGCGCCCGCGATGTCGAATCCGACAACACCGCCGCCCGCCAGGTCCCGGTAGCGGTTGGCCAGTTCGGCGATCTCCAGGGCGCGGGCGGCATGCCGCATGGCGGTGAGCAGGGCCCCGACGCGGATACGGTGGCCGCTCTCGCGGGCTCGCCGCTCCCCTTCCCGGAAGCCCGCGTTGACGGCCTCGACGACCTCTTCGAGGCTGAGCCCGCCTTCCAGGTGCTGCTCGGGGGCGTACCGCACCTCCGCGTACACGACCCCGTCCTCGGCGAGGTCCTCGGCGCATTCGGCGGCGACCCTCACGAGCGCGTCACGGGTCTGCATGACGCCGACGGTGTGCGAGAAGGTCTCCAAGTACCGTTCCAGCGAACCGGAGTCGGCGGCCTCGCGGAACCAGACGCCGAGCTTGTCGGGGTCGGTCTCCGGAAGGTCGGAGTACCCGGTCTCCCGGGCGAGGTCGACGATCGTGCCGGGGCGCAGGCCGCCGTCGAGGTGGTCGTGCAGCAGGACCTTGGGCGCCCGGCGGATCTGGTCCGAGTTCGGGGTGGTCCCCTTCGGGGCAGTCTGGCTCGTCATTTCCGCACTCTAACGCCTACGCGCGTAGATCGCGCGCTGTACGAAATCGTCGATACGTAACGGTGACCGCACGGACCAGTGTCGTACACCTCGCCTTCTGACACTGTTCTGTCATGGCACAGCAAGCGACGCCGGTTCGCACGGCCCGGCTGGGGCGGGCACTGGGACCGGAGCCGACGGCGGTGAGCGGGGTGGTGCTGTTGCTCCCCGGTGGCGACGAGGTCTCCGGCCGCAGACCGTCACCGATGATGGCGACCGCGTCCGTAAGGGCATTGGGACGGCGCCTGGCCCGCGCGGGCCGCGAGGACGGCCTGGCCACGCACGTCGTCCACTACCGCTATCGCGGCTGGAACGGCAGCGAGGCGCATCTGGCCCACGACGCCGCCTGGGCGGTCGACGAGACAGTACGGCGCTACGGCGACGTCCCCGTCTGCCTCACGGGCGTCGGCATGGGCGGCCGCGCCGCGCTGCACGCGAGCGGGCACGAGGCCGTCAACTCCGCGGTGGCACTGGCGCCCTGGCTGCCCGAGGAGGACGTGGCCGCGCCACCCGAACCGGTGAAGCAGCTCGTGGGGCGCCGGGTGCTGATCGTGCACGGCACGAATGACGAACGTACGGACCCGGAGTTGTCGTTCCGGCTGGCGGCGCGCGCGAAGAAGGCGAACCGGGACGTGTGCCGGTTCGAAGTGCACTCCGACGGGCACGGGTTGCATCAGCACCGGGAGGAGGTGCACGCGCTGGCGGAGGACTTCGTGATGGGGGCGCTGTTCGGGCGGGCGTTGTCGCGGCCGGTTCGGGATGCGTTGGCGGCGCCGCCGCCGTTGGGGTTGCGGATGCCGCTTGCTTCCGGGTTCGGGCGGCGGCGGTAGGTCCGGGGGCTACCGGCTTGTCTTCGGGCTGCGGGTTCGTTGTGGCTGGTCGCGCCCCGCGGCGGAGCCGCTGTGTCACAGCCCCGCGCCCCTAACCCGGCAGCAGATTGCCCCGTCTTGAGAGCAGGAACTTCTTGAAGGCCGCCACGGGGGGTGTGTCCGGGTGGCCGTCCAGCCAGGCCACGCCGATTTCCCTGGCCGCCCGTGGAGCCGTGACCGTCAGTTCCACGACTCCCGGGCGAGGAAAGACGGGTGGTGGCAGGAGGGCTACGCCTAGGCCCGCCGCGACCAGGCCCCTCAGGGTTTCCGCTTCCTCGCCTTCGAAGGCGACCCTCGGTTTGAAGCCGGCCTCCTGGCAGAGGTCGTCGGTGATGCGGCGGAGGCCGTAGCCGGGTTCGAGAGTGACGAAGGTTTCGTCGGCGGCCTCGGCGAGGCGGACGCGGCGGCGGGCGGCGAGGCGGTGGTCGGCCGGGACGACCAAGCGGAGCTTCTGTTCGTCGAGGCGGCGGGCGACGAGGTCGGGGGCGTCCGGGACGGGAGAGGTGAGGCAAAGGTCCAGTTCGCCTGCCCTCAGGCGCTCGATCATCGCCTCGCCGTAGTTCTGGACGAGGCTGAAGCGGACGCCGGGATGGTCGGCGCGGAAGGAGTGGATCAGGCCCGGGACGGTCTCGGCGCCCATGGTGTGCAGGAAGCCGAAGGCGACCTTGCCGGTGGCGGGGTCGGCGTCGGCGCGGACCGCGTCGGCGGCGCGCCCGACCTCGGCGAGGGCACGCTCGACGGAGGCGAGGAAGGTGCGTCCGGCGGGGGTGAGGGAGACCGTACGGCCGTGGCGGGCGAACAGATCGACGCCGAGGTCATGTTCGAGGCGGACCATGGCCCGCGACAGGGTGGACTGCGGGACCTGCATCTCCTGGGCGGCGCGGGTGACGTGCTCGGTGCGGGCGACGCCGGCGAAGTAGGCCAGGCGCGGGGCCAGCGACATCACCATGTCTTCTGTGTCACCGGATGGTGACAGGCGGGCCTGTGACCTCTGCTGATGCTTCATGGGAACGATTATGACGATTCCATGCATTGGACGGATGACCGGGAGCGTACGTAACTTCGAGGCATGTCTCCCGCCAGTACCGGGGCGTCCACCATCGTGGGCGCCGCAGCCTCTGCCCCTGTAGTCGACTCCCGTGTGGCCCCCGGCGGTCCCGGTTACCGCCGGATGAGCTTCGCCCTCTTCCTCGCCGGTGTCGCTACCTTCGCCCTCCTCTACTCGACACAGGCCCTGCTGCCGCTGATCTCCTCCGACTTCGGCGTGGCGGCGAGCGAGGCGAGCTGGACGGTGGCGGCGGCGACCGGCGGACTGGCGGTGTTCGTCCTGCCGATGAGCGCCCTGTCGGAACGATTCGGCCGCCGTACGGTGATGACGGCCTCGCTGGCGGTCGCGGTGACGGTCGGGCTGCTGGTCCCCTTCGCGCCCTCGCTGACGGCTCTGGTGGTGCTGCGGGCGGTCCAGGGGGCCGCGCTGGCCGGTCTGCCGGCCTCGGCGACGGCCTACCTCGCGGAGGAGGTCACGCCCAAGGCGCTGGTCACCGCGATCGGCCTGTTCGTCGCGGGCAACAGCGTCGGCGGGATGAGCGGCCGGGTCATCACCGGCTGGGTCGCGCAGGAGTGGGGCTGGCGGGTCGCGGTCGGCGTGATCGGCGCGATCGCGGTCGGCTGCGCGGTGGCCTTCCGGCTGCTGCTGCCGGCGCCGAAGAACTTCGTGCCGGGCTCGCTGCGGCCGCGGGTGCTGGCCCGCACGGTCCGCGACCACCTCTCCAACCCGCTGCTGCGCCGGCTGTACGCGATCGGCGCACTGTTCATGACGGTGTTCGGCGGTGTGTACACGGTGATCGGATACCGGCTGACCGAGGCACCCTTCGGCCTGCCGCAGGGCATCATCGGGTCGATCTTCCTGGTCTATCTGGTGGGTACGGTGTCGGCGTCCACGGCGGGGCGGCTGGTCGGTCGGCTGGGCCGCCGGGGGGCGCTGTACACGGCGGGCGGTACGACGGCCACGGGGCTGGTGTTGTCCCTGTCCGACTTCCTTCCGCTGGTCCTGCTGGGCCTGGTGCTGATCACCGCGGGCTTCTTCGCGGGGCACGCGGTCGCTTCGTCGGCGGTCAGCAAGACGGCGACGAAGGGGCGGGCGCAGGCGTCGGCCCTCTACCAGTCCGCCTACTACGTCGGCTCCAGCGCGGGCAGTACGGTCGGCGCGGTGGCGTTCCACGCGGGGGGCTGGGGCGGGACGGTGGGCGTCGGCCTGCTGGCGGTGCTCGGTGTCGTGACGATCACGGTGTTCGGGTCGCGGGCGGCGCGGGTCGCTGCGCGGCGGAGCCCGGTGCCGGTCCACTGACGTTTCCTTCGCCCCCGCCGCCCCTACCCGTCCCGACCCGGGGGCCAGCCCCCAGGGACGGGACGGGTAGGGGCGGCGGGGGCGAGACCCATTTGACCTGCACGTTCACCCACTCGGCACGCCATTGTCAGTGCCCTGCGATAGCTTCAAACGTGCTGGGCGCAAAGACGCGTGCGGACAGGAACGGCCACAGGGGCGGGTGGGCGATGAGTGACACGGTGACGACGGATCTTGACCTCAGGCTGGAGAAACACCGGACGGAGCTGACGGGGTACTGCTACCGCATGCTCGGCTCCTCCTTCGAGGCCGAGGACGCGGTACAGGACACGATGGTCCGGGCCTGGCGGAGCTACGAGAAGTTCGAGGGCCGCTCCAGCCTCCGCTCCTGGCTCTACCGGATCGCGACGAACGTCTGCCTGGACATGCTGACGGCCGGCAACAAGCGCGCGAGGCCCATGGACCTCACGGATTCCACCCCCCTCGCCCAGGCCGCCCTGTCCCCCCGCCCGGACAACACCTGGCTGGAGCCGATGCCGGACGCGCGCGTGCTGCCCACGACCGACGACCCGGCGGAGGCGGCCGTGGCCAAGGAGTCCGTGCGGCTGGCCTTCATGGCCGCGCTGCAGCAGTTGCCGGCCAAGCAGCGCGCGGTGCTGATCCTGCGCGAGGTGCTGGCCTGGAAGGCGAGCGAGGTCGCCGAGCTGCTCGACACCACGGTCGCATCGGTGAACAGCGCGCTGCAGCGGGCCCGGGCGACCCTCGCCGAGCGGGAGCAGCACGGCGCGGAGGCGGCGGTGTCGGACCCGTTGGACGAGGAGCAGCAGAAGCTGCTCGACCGCTATGTGGCGGCGTTCGAGGGCTACGACATGACGGCTCTGACGGCCCTGCTGCATGAGGACGCGGTCATGACGATGCCGCCGTTCGACCTGTGGCTGACCGGCCCGTCGGACATCACCGGCTTCATGACGACGCTCGGCGCCCCCTGCGCGGGCTCGCATCTGGTGCCGGTCCAGGTCAACGGCCTGCCCGGGTTCGCCCAGTACAAGCCGGACCCGGAGAAGGGCGGTTACGTTCCCTGGGCGGTCCAGGTCCTGGAGATCTCAGACGGCCGGATCACCGGGTTCCACTGCTTCCTCGACACCCAGCGGTGGTTCCCGCTGTTCGGGCTGCCCCTCCGTCTCGAAGCGGAGACCGACCAGGTCGAGAAGGGCGTGTAGGCCGGGGTCGGGGTCGCGCAGCCGGATCCGGCCCCCGGCCCGCCGGGCGGCGAGCTGCAGCCGCGCGAGGAGGTCGACGGCGGCGAGCCCCGGCGGCCCGAGCCCTCCGACATCGCACACCACTGTCCCGGCACCGCCGGCTTCCAGCAGCGCCCGCACGTCGTCGCACAGCCCGGTCACCTCGTCCCTGGTGACGGGGCCGGCCAGCACGAGTACAGCGGGTGTCATGGCGTCCACGGTCGGTAGACCGGCGGGGTGGGCGTAACTCATCGCGGTCGGCGTCGTCCCCTGCCGTCCGCCGATCGGGATCACATTGACCCGGCGCCCGCCTTCCCCGGAGGGTTGCCTGTATGCCCCACATATCGGCACCGCCCTGGAGACCGCACGCCTTCCTCACCTCCGAGGAGGCTCCGTGCAGGGAGTGCTGACCGGCTTCGCGGTCATCGCCGTAGTGATCGGCGTCGGCTACGCGATCGGCCGGGGCGGCCACCTCGGCGAGCACGGCCGGGACGTCCTGACCAAACTCGCGTTCCATGTGGCCTCACCGGCTCTGCTGTTCACCACGCTCGCCCGCACCGATCTGTCGCTGATCTTCTCCAGCCGCCTGATCGTGACCGCGCTGAGCACGGCGGCGGCAGCGGGCGTCTTCGTGGCGGTGGGTGTCGTACGCGGCTGGGGGGTGGGCCGTACGACGATCGGCGCACTGTGCTCCGGTTACGTCAACTCGGGCAACCTCGGCATCCCGATCGCCGTGTACGTGCTGGGCGACGCCTCGCTGGTGGCGCCGGTCCTGCTGTTCCAGCTGCTCCTGCTCACTCCGGTCGCCCTGACGGTCCTGGACCTGTCGGGCAGGGGCGAGAAGGGTCCGATGTGGCAGCGGCTGCTCACGCCGTTGCGCAATCCGATCGCGGTGGGGTCGCTCGCGGGGGTCGTGGTCTCGGCGGCCGGCGTCCGCGTCCCGTCGCCGGTCATGGACCCCGTGACCCTCATCGGCAACATGTCCGTCCCGGCGGTCCTGCTCGCCTTCGGCATCTCGCTGTGCGGCAGCACGATGCCGGGCCGGGGTCCGGACCGCCCGCTCGTGCTGCTGTCGGTCGCGTTGAAGACGGTGGGCCAGCCGGTGGTGGCCTGGGCGCTGGCGGTGGGGGTGTTCGGGCTGCGCGGGGCACCGCTGCTCGACGTGGTGGTGACGTCGGCCCTCCCGGCCGCGCAGAACCTCTTCACCTACGCGTCGAGTTACGGGGTGGGCGAGCGGCTGGCGCGAGACTCGATCCTGGTGTCGACGGTGCTGTCGGTACCGGTGCTGGTCGTGGTCGCGGCTCTGCTCGGCTGAAACCGGGAGCGGGACCGCTGACGCAGCTGCGGGGCAGTCGTGCCGCAAGGCCCCACAGGTGGACGCAGCGGCACCCCACAGCGCCGGGCTGCGCCACGAGCGGCAACACGACGCAGCTGCGGGCAGTCGTGCCGCATGGCGGCACGGGTGGGTGCAGCGGCACCCCACAGCGCCGGGCTGCGCCGGGAGTGGGGACGGGAGCGTGGAAGACCGGAAAAGAGGGGGGCCGGAGCCGTCGATCAGCCCCGGCCCCTCCTACCTGTCACCC
Organism: Streptomyces sp. NPDC006602; assembly: GCF_042870385.1. NCBI lineage: Bacteria > Bacillati > Actinomycetota > Actinomycetes > Kitasatosporales > Streptomycetaceae > Streptomyces > Streptomyces sp. NPDC006602. The sequence continues at coordinate 538,826 of NZ_JBIAHG010000003.1, forward strand.
GCGTCAGGCAATCCGCTCCAGCACCACCGGCGACGCCGTGAAGTCCGTGCCCGCCGCCGCGATGTCGTACGAGCCCTCCACCGACTCGAGGGCGTACTCGAAGCGCTCGGGCGTGTCCGTGTGCAGGGTCAGCAGAGGCTGGCCCTCGGTCACCGTGTCGCCGGGCTTGGCGTGCATCTCCACGCCCGCGCCCGCCTGCACCGGGTCCTCCTTGCGGGCGCGGCCGGCGCCCAGGCGCCAGGCGGCGACGCCGATGCCGTAGGCGTCGAGGCGGGTCAGAACACCCGAGGACGGAGCCTTGATCACGTGCTGCTCGCGTGCCACCGGCAGCTGAGCGTCCGGATCGCCGCCCTGGGCCGCGATCATGCGACGCCAGACGTCCATGGCCGAGCCGTCGGCGAGGGCCTTCGCCGGGTCGGCGTGCTTCACTCCGGCCGCGTCGAGCATTTCGCGGGCCAGGGCCAGGGTCAGCTCCACCACGTCCGCGGGGCCGCCGCCCGCCAGCACCTCCACCGACTCGCGGACCTCCAGCGCGTTGCCCGCGGTCAGGCCCAGGGGTGTGGACATGTCCGTGAGCAGGGCGACCGTCTTCACGCCGTGGTCGGTACCCAGGCCCACCATCGTGGCGGCCAGCTCACGGGCGTCCTCCAGCGTCTTCATGAAGGCGCCGGTGCCGACCTTCACGTCCAGGACCAGGGAGCCGGTGCCCTCGGCGATCTTCTTCGACATGATCGAGGAGGCGATCAGCGGGATGGCCTCGACCGTGCCGGTCACGTCACGCAGGGCGTAGAGCTTCTTGTCCGCCGGGGCCAGGCCGTCGCCCGCCGCGCAGATCACCGCGCCCGTTCCCTCGAGCACGGACAGCATCTCCTCGTTGGAGAGCAGGGCCCGCCAGCCGGGGATCGACTCCAGCTTGTCGAGGGTGCCGCCGGTGTGGCCGAGGCCGCGGCCGGAGAGCTGCGGGACCGCCGCGCCGCAGGCCGCGACCAGCGGGGCGAGCGGCAAGGTGATCTTGTCGCCGACGCCGCCCGTCGAGTGCTTGTCCGCCGTCGGGCGGGACAGGGACGAGAAGTCCATGCGCTCGCCGGAGGCGATCATCGCGGCGGTCCAGCGGGCGATCTCCCGGCGGTTCATGCCGTTGAGCAGGATGGCCATCGCGAGCGCGGACATCTGCTCGTCGGCGACCTCCCCGCGGGTGTACGCGTCGATGACCCAGTCGATCTGCTGGTCGCTGAGCTCACCACGGTCCCGCTTGGTGCGGATGACGGAGATGACGTCCATGGCCATGGCTTGGCCTTCCTTCCGAAAAGCATGCAGAAACTGCGCGGCCCCCCGAGCGGCCGAAGTGGGCAGCTCAAAGGGGCCGCACGGTACTTACTTGGCGAGATGCCCCGGCCCGAAGGCCTGCGGCAGCATCGCCGACAGCGGCAGGACGCCCGCCGGGGTCTCCAGGAGCAGGTCGGGGCCGCCGAACTCGTACAGCAGCTGTCGGCAGCGGCCGCACGGGACGAGGATCTCGCCGTGGCCGTCCACGCAGGTGAAGTGCGTGAGGCGACCGCCCCCCGTGTTCCGCAGCTCCGAGACCAGTCCGCACTCGGCGCACAGGCCGAGGCCGTAGGAGGCGTTCTCGACGTTGCAGCCGGAGACCGTACGCCCGTCGTCGACCAGGGCCGCCACGCCGACCGGGTAGCCGGAGTACGGGGCGTAGGCCCGCGACATGGCATCCCGGGCGACCGCGCGCAGCTGCTCCCAGTCGACGTCGGTCACTTGCCCTGTCCCTTCCGGTACCGCATGCCGTCCGCCTTGGGCATCCGCAGCCGCTGCGCCGACAGCGACAGCACCAGCAGCGTGACGACGTACGGGGTGGCGCCCACGAAGTCGCTCGGGACCTCGTCCGTGAACAGGTACCAGATCAGGACGAGCGCGGCGACGAAGAGGCTGATCCCGGCCTGCCAGTGCGCCTTGCGGTACAGCTTCCAGCCGGCGAGGGCGGCGAGCAGGACGACCAGCAGGAGCAGCAGCGCGTGCACGGTCTGGCCGCCGTTGCGCAGCTGCAGGGCGTCGGAGAAGCCGAACAGGCCGGCGCCCATCGCCAGGCCGCCGGGCCGCCAGTTGCCGAAGATCATCGCCGCGAGGCCGATGTATCCGCGTCCGCCGGTCTGGGCCTCCAGGTAGCTGTGCGAGGTGACCAGCGCGAGGAAGGCGCCGCCGAGGCCGGCGAGGCCGCCGGAGACGGCCACGGCCGCGTACTTGTACTTGTAGACGTTGACGCCGAGCGACTCCGCGGCGATCGGGTTCTCACCGCAGGAGCGCAGCCGCAGACCGAACGGGGTGCGCCACAGCAGCCACCAGCTCCCGACGAACAACACCGCGGCCAGGACCGTCACGACGGACAGGTTGGTGACCAGGCCGCCGAGAATGCCCGCGAGGTCGGAGATCAGGAACCAGTGGTGCTGCTGGACCGACTCGAGGGCGTCCGAGAGCCCGGGCACGTCGATGGTGGGCAGCGAGTCCGCGGGCGGGGACTGCTTGGGGTTGCCGCCCGCCTCCGCCGCACTGCCCTCGGAGAAGAAGAGCTTGGCGAGGTACTGGGTGGTGCCGAGCGCGAGCAGGTTGACCGCGACACCGGAGACGATGTGGTCGACGCCGAAGGTGACGGTCGCGACCGCGTGCACCAGGCCGCCGAGGACGCCGAAGCCGACGCCGCACAGCAGGCCGAGCCAGGGGCTGGACTGCCAGCCGACCCAGCCGGCGCCGAAGGTGCCGAGGATCATCATGCCCTCGAGGCCGATGTTGACCACACCGGCCCGCTCGGACCACAGGCCGGCCAGGCCGGCGAGGCCGATGGGCACGGCGAGGCCCAGCGCGGCGCCGATCTGTCCGTCGGAGGTGAGCTGGTCGGCGCCGGTGATGACGCGGACCGCGGCCACCAGGATCAGCGCGCCCGCGACGATCATGAGGATCTGGCCGAGGGAGCGGCCCGAGCGCTTGCCGGTGTCCGCCTTGGGCGCCGCGGGGGGCGGTGTGTCGGTCATCGTGGCAGTCATCACGCCACCTCCTGCTTCTGGGTCGGGGCGGCGGCCTGGGCGGCGAGCTCGGCACCGACCCGCTGCTGCTGGCGCTTGAGGCCGTAGCGGCGTACGACCTCGTAGGCGATCACGACGCACAGGACGATGACGCCCTGGATGACGCCGAGGATCTCCTTGTCGTAGCCCTCGAACTCCAGGTGATTGGTGGTGCGCTCCAGCCAGCCCCACAGGAGGGCGCCGAGCGCGATGCCGATCGGGCTGTTGCGGCCGAGCAGCGCGATGGCGATGCCGGTGAAGCCGATGCCCGCCGGGAAGTCGTTGCTGAACTGGTGGCTGTCGTTGAGGAGGGTCGGCATGCCGATCAGGCCGGCCACCGCCCCCGAGATGACCATGCTGGTGGCGATCATCTTCTTGACGGAGACACCGCTCGCGGCGGCGGCGCTCTCGGACTGGCCGACGGTGCGCAGGTCGAAGCCGAACCGGGTGCGGCCGAGCACGAACCAGTACGCGATGCCGACGAGCACGGCGATGAAGATGAAGCCCCACAGCTCTCCGGCGGGACCGGTGTCGATGTTGAAGAAGTACGAGGACTCGCGCAGCGGCTTGGTGGAGACGGTGGTGCCCGCCGCGTCGAGCTGGGCGAGCTTTCCGGGCTGCAGCAGGTAGGCGATGATCGCGGTGGCGATCGAGTTGAGCATGATCGTCGCGATGACCTCGCTGACGCCGCGGGTCACCTTGAGGATGCCCGCGATGCCCGCCCACAGGGCACCGGTGGCCATGGCGCACAGGATGATCAGCGGGACGGCGAGCCAGCCGGGGACGGTCAGCGCGCCGCCGAGGACGGCGGCCATGAACGCGGCGAGCCGGTACTGGCCGTCGACGCCGATGTTGAACAGGTTCATGCGGAAGCCGATGGCCACCGCGACACCCGCCAGGTAGTACGTCGTCGCCTTGTTGAGGATGTAGACCTGGCTGTCGCTGGCGGAGCCGTAGGTCAGCATGTCGCTGAAGGCGGCGCCCGGGTTCTTGCCGGTGGCGAGGATCACCAGGGCGGTGACGACGATCGCGGCGACGAGCGCCAGCAGCGGGGCCGCGATGCCGAGGAGCAGCCGCTCCTTGTCGATCCGTGCGGTCAGCTTGTTCATCGGTCGTCGTCCTCTGCGTGCTCCAGGTGGCCGGTGGCCGCACCCGTCATGGCGGATCCCAGCTCCTCGGGAGTGATGGTGGCGGGGTCGGCGTCGGCGACCAGACGGCCGCGGTACATCACCCGCAGGGTGTCGGAGAGCCCGATGAGCTCGTCCAGGTCCGCGGAGATCAGCAGCACGGCGAGGCCCTCGCGGCGGGCCTCGCGGATGTGGTCCCAGATGGCGGCCTGCGCGCCGACGTCCACGCCGCGGGTGGGGTGGGCGGCGATGAGGAGCTTGGGCGCGTGGCTCATCTCGCGGCCGACGATCAGCTTCTGCTGGTTGCCACCGGACAGCGAGCCGGCGGTCACCTCGATACCGGGCGTGCGGACGTCGTACGCGCGGACGATGCGCTCGGTGTCGGCGCGGGCGCCCTTCAGGTCGAGCAGTCCGCCGCGCGAGTTGGGCCGCTCGCTGACATGGCCGAGGATGCGGTTCTCCCACAGCGGTGCTTCCAGGAGCAGTCCGTGGCGGTGGCGGTCCTCGGGGATGTAGCCGACGCCCGCTTCGCGTCGGTGGCGGGTGGGGGCGTGGGAGATGTCGGTGTCGCCGAGCGTGATGACGCCGGCGTCGGGGAGGCGGATGCCCATGATCGTCTCGACCAGTTCGGACTGGCCGTTGCCCTCCACACCGGCGATGCCGAGGACCTCTCCCTGGTGGATGGTGAAGCTGATGTCGTCGAGGATGACCCGCTCGACGCCGTCGAGGTCCGTCTGGATCAGGCGCAGCCCGGCCACCTCGAGCATCGGGACGTCCGTGACGGTGGACTCCTCGGTCTCCGGCGTGGGCAGTTCGCTGCCGACCATCAGCTCGGCGAGCTGCTTGGTGGTGGTGTTCCTCGGCTGCACCGTGCCGACCGTGGTACCGCGCCGGATGACGGTGATCTCGTCGGCGACGGACAGTACCTCGCCCAGCTTGTGGGAGATGAAGATGACGGTGAGCCCCTCGGCCTTCAGCTCGCGCAGGTTGTCGAAGAGGGCGTCGACCTCCTGCGGCACCAGGACGGCGGTGGGCTCGTCGAGGATGAGGGTCTTGGCGCCGCGGTAGAGGACCTTGAGGATCTCCACGCGCTGGCGGTCGGCGACGCCGAGCTCCTCCAGGAGGACGTCGGGCCGGACGTTCAGCCCGTACGCGTCGGAGATCTCCTTGATCTTCCCGCGTGCCTTGGCGCCGATGCCGTGCAGTTTCTCCGCGCCCAGGACGACGTTCTCCAGGACGGTGAGGTTGTCGGCGAGCATGAAGTGCTGGTGCACCATGCCGATGCCGCGCGCGATGGCGTCGGCGGGGTTGTGGAAGGTGACCCGCTCGCCGTTCACGGTGATGGTGCCCTCGTCCGGCTGCTGCATGCCGTACAGGATCTTCATCAGGGTGGACTTGCCGGCGCCGTTCTCACCGCACAGGGCGTGGACGGTGCCCGCGGCGACGGTGATGTCGATGTCGCGGTTGGCGACGACGCCGGGGAAGCGTTTGGTGATGCCGCGCAGTTCGACGGCAGCGGGAGGGCTGGACGCGTTGATGGCGCACTCTCCTGAGGGAAAGGGGCTGCGTAGGGGAGGGCAGGCGTCGGCGACGCTAGCGCGACAACTCCATGCTACACGCGTAGAGTTGACACATTGTTATGGCTCGGCGGGGGGCCGGTGTGCGCCCCCTGCCGAGCCTAAGTCCGACGGGAACCTCAGGTCACGGGGTGGTCTTGACCTTGATGGAGCCGTCGACGATCTTCTTCTTGGCCGCGTCCAGCTGGGGCTGGATGTCGTCGATGAATCCGCCGCTGGTGGCCAGCGAGACACCGTCCTTGGCGAGGTTGTAGGCGCTGATGCCGGTCGCCGGCTTGCCGTCGTGGACGGACTTGATGAGGTCGTAGACGCCGACGTCGACGTTCTTGATCATCGAGGTGAGGATCGAGCTCTTGTACTTGGCCAGGCCGGGGATGTTGTACTGGTCGGAGTCCACACCGATGGCCCAGGCACCCTTGACGCCGTTGACGGCCTCGATCGCGCCGTTGCCGGAGGAGCCGGCCGCCGTGTAGACGACGTCGGCGCCGTTGTCGAGCATGCCCGACGCGGCCTCCTTGCCCTTGTCGGGGCTGGCGAAGCCGGACAGGTCGGTGCCGCGGCTCAGGTACTGGACGTCGACCTTGACCGCCGGCTTGGTGTCCTTGACGCCCTGGACGTAACCCGCCTCGAACTTCTTGATCAGCGGCGTGTCCACGCCACCGACGAAGCCGACGTGGTTCTTCTTGGTCTTCAGCGCCGCGGCGACACCGGCCAGGTACGAGCCCTGCTCCTCGGCGAAGGTGATGCTGTTGACGTTCTTGGCGTCCACCACCGAGTCGATGATGCCGAAGGTCGTGTCCGGGAACTTGGGCGCGATCTTGCCCATCGACGTGGCGTAGGAGAAACCGACGCCGATGACCGGGTTGTAGCCCGCGTCGGCCATGTCCGACAGCCGCTGCTCGCGGTCGGCCTCGGTGTCGGAGGTCTTGGCGGTGAGCTCCTTGATCTCGCCGCCGAACTCGTCCTTGGCCTTGTCGGCGCCGCGCGCGGCGGAGTCGTTGAAGGAACGGTCACCACGGCCGCCGACGTCGAACGCGAGGCCGATCTTGACGCCCTTGCCGCCGCCTGCGGAGGACGACGATGACGACGAACCTTCGTCTTCGGAAGAGGTGCTGCCACAGGCAGTGGCAGTCAGTGCGAGAGCTGCGGTTGCGATACACGCAGCGGAAAGCTTTGCTACCCGGCGCACGGGAGGCTCCTTCACCTGACCTGAGCGCCACCTTCGGCGCTTCATGTGAGCACCATGTCAGTGCTCGGGCCTGGACGCCCCTGCGGCGTCGGCTTCGCGGCATCGTAACGCGCGTAGATGTCAGAAAAACACCCCTCCCGAAGCCGTTATCGATTCGAGGCAAACGGCTTCTGAACTCAGGGTCTTGGGGCTTGTGCACCGCGCGTTGCGAGCGGTTCACGATTGGCTTACAACCGTGTTGCGCCGGACGACGGAACGGCCCTCGAAAGGGCCGCGCGCCCGGCGCTCGTCCGTGTCAGCGCCCGGTCGCGTCCAGCAGCGCGGCCGCCGTGAACAGCTCCACGCCCACCGTGATCGCCGACTCGTCGGCGTCGAAGTCGCCCTGGTGGAGGTCGCGCACCGCGCGCTCCCCGGGGGTGCGGACGCCGAGGCGGGCCATGGCGCCGGGGACGTGCTGGAGGTACCAGGAGAAGTCCTCGCCGCCCAGACTCTGCTCGGTGCTCTCGACGGAGTCGACGCCCCGACGGGCGATCATGGCGTCGCGGACCAGCTCGGTGACGACCGGGTCGTTGACGACGGGCGGGACGCCGCGGACGTAGTTGATCTCCGACTTGGCGCGGTGCAGGTTGGCGACCTCGTCGATCGCGGCGACCACGAGGTCGGGAGCCTGCCGCCACGCGTCGATGTCCAGGCACCGTACGGTCCCGGAGAGCTCGGCGTGCTGCGGGATCACGTTCGGGGCGTGGCCCGACTCGATCCGGCCCCAGGTCACGGCGAGCCCGGCGCGGGCGTCGACGCGGCGGGCGACGAGCGCGGGGACGTCGGTGACGACGCGGGCGGCGGCCGTCACGAGGTCGGTCGTCAGGTGGGGGCGCGCGGTGTGGCCGCCGGGTCCGTCGAGGGAGATCTCCAGCCGGTCGCACGCGGAGGTGATGGCGCCCTCCCGCAGCCCGATCAGCCCGGCGTCGACGCGGGGGTCGCAGTGCACGGCGATCATCCGCCCGACCCCTTCGAGCACCCCGCAGTCGATGGCGTCGGCGGCACCGCCGGGCAGCACCTCCTCCGCGGGCTGGAAGATCAGCCGTACGGGTCTGGGCAGCCGCCCCTGCCGGTGCAGGTCGGCGAGGACGAGCCCGGCGCCCAGCACCACGGTGGTGTGCACGTCGTGACCGCAGGCGTGCGCGCGGTCCGGCACGGTGGAGCGGTACGAGCAATCGGTCTTGGTGTCCGGGATGGGCAGGCCGTCGATGTCGGCGCGCAGGGCGAGCATGGGCCGGCCCCCGTCCCAGTCGCCGATGTCACACACGAGACCGGTGCCGACGGCGAGCACGCGCGGCTTCAGGCCGGCCTGCTCGAGCCGCTCCTTGATCGCCGCGGTGGTGCGGAACTCCTGGTTGCCGAGCTCGGGGTGCATGTGCAGGTCGCGTCGGAAGGCGACGAGTTCGGCACGGAGCGCCTCGGGCAGCGCACCGGGAAGCAGTGCTTCCCCGGCGAGATCGGCCTCGGGCTCTAGTGACATCAATGGCTTCACCCTCTGAAGGGTAGGACGCCCGACCGGTCAGCTGACCCACGATCAACAAAAGATCAGCCCGTTAGGGGAAGAAAATCTGACCGCCGAACGCATATGTACCGTTCGGGGTGGGTACACTCGACCGGCTTTCCGGCCGGGTGACTGCCGAAGGGCACCCACCCCTCCCTCCACGGATACCACGCCGGGCGGGGAAGAGGCCGATCTGTTCAGCGTTCGGGACCGCGGCGGCACGGAAGCGGGCCCAGATCCCGGAATCATCACCACCGGGCGACGGTTGCGCGACGCTGCGTACAGGCGACGCCCTGGGCGGGCACCCTGCCTCCATGACGACCACCCTGGCGACGGCCCACTGGCAGGCCTGCGGCTGCGGCGAGGACCAGATCCCCGGGCTGCTGGCGAAGCTCGGCCTGTTCGGCACGGTGGGCCTGGCCGTGACCGTGCTCGTCCTGATGATCCTGGCGGGCTGGCTGCTGTCGACGACGGTATGGCTGCTGCGCCGAAGGAGCGAACCCGCGCGGGGCGGGGCCGCGGACTCCACGCCCGTCGAGCCCCCGCCGGGCCCGTTGTCCGGCTTCACCTGGACCGCCGACGAGCCCTGACCCGGCGTGCCGAGGGCGGCCCGGAAACTCCGGATGCCGCCCCGGTGAAGTGCCGGGCACCGGTGCGGCACGACGGCTAGGGTGCGGCAGCGTGAGTGCACAGGATCCCGGGTTCATAGCGGCCACCCGAAGCTCGTACGACAAGATCGCCGACGCCTTCGGCGAGCGCTTCCCCGGCGACGGACTCGACGACAGACCGGTGGACCGCGCCCAGGTCACCGCCTTCGCGGAGCTGGTGCGCGGCAATGGCAACGCCCCCGTCGCCGACCTCGGCAGCGGTACCGGGTACGTCACGGCCCGGCTGCACGCGCTCGGCCTGCCGGTGTTCGGGGTCGACCTCTCGCCCCGGATGGTGGAGCTGGCCCGGCGGGCCCATCCCGACCTGCGCTTCCATGTGGGCTCTCTCACATCCCTGGACCTGCCGGACGGGACGCTGGGCGGGATCATCGCGCTGTACTCGATCATCCACGTGCCCGACGAGCACCTGCCCACGGCGTTCGCCGAGTTCCACCGGGTCCTGGTGCCCGGCGGGCATGTGCTGCTCCTCTTCCAGTCCGGGGACGAGGAGGAGCGGATGCACCTGACGGAGCGGTTCGGCGAGGAGATCTCGCTCGACTACTACTGGCGTACGCCTCAGGCGGTGGCCGACCAGCTCACCAAGGCGGGCCTGCGCCTCCAGGCCCGGATGCTGCGTGAGCCGTACGAGCAGGAGACGCGGCCGCGGGCTTTCGTGCTGGCGAGGAAGCCCGCGTGACGCAGTCCGCGTGACGCAGTCCGCGTGAGGCAGCCCACATGCGGCAAAGTCCGCGTAAGAACCGTCACACCGTCACACCGCCGTGACCGCCGACAGCCGGGTCACGTCCCGCGCCGAGCCCGTCACGCCCGACAGGAAGCCCTGCGCGCGCGGCGAGGCGTTGCGGGTGAGCCATTCGGGGTCGATGTCGCAGACCGCGACCCGTACGTCCGTGCCGACGAGGGCGAGCGGGAGGGTGTGGACGACGGTCGAGGGGAAGCTGAGGATCGTACGGCCGACCGGGCCCCGGCGGGCGATGAGCTCGAGGGGCAGGTCGGGGCGGACGATCTCCAGCCCCGTCTCCACGGCAAGGCGGTGGAGTTTCTCCGTGGCTTCCCGGCGGTGGGCGAAGTAGCGGGTCGCGCCGTGGGCCTTGGCCAGGGAGCGGACGGCCTCCAGGTAGCGGTCGCCGTCGACGACTCCCGTCTCGACCAGCGAGGTGCCGACCAGGTCGGCACCCTTGGTGATGCGGGGCGGGCCGAAGCGGGAGCGGGTCCAGGCGAAGCTGTTGGCGGTCACCGTGACGCCGGCCGGGGGCTCCTGCATCGGCATGGACGAGAAGATCTCCACCCCGCGCTTCGCGCCGGGCGTCAGCCGCCTGCGGGCCACGGACGACACCGGCGCGAAGACCACGTCCCGGGGGCCGGGGCGGCCGCCCTTGCGGTGCCAGCGCACCAGGCGCTCACCGTTGGCGAGCTGGGCGACGAATTCCATCGTCGCCGTGCCGTCGTCCACGACGACTAGGTCGCGGGCCCGGGTGATCGTCAGCAGCAGCTGTACGTAACGGGAGAACGGGTCGCCCAGGACCACCCGGTCGGCCCGCCGGAGCATGCCGGTCAGGCCGCCGATGGTGTGGAACGGGGCCATGGCACCGCCCCGCGCCTCCTCCCAGCGGACCTGGTGACCCTCCTCGCGGGCCAGCTCGGACATGCGGCGCAGCTGGCCGCGGGTCATGGGGTCGATGGGGGACAGCACGACGAGGGTGAACCCCGCGCCGGGCGCGTGCTCGTGCGCCCACTCCAGCACGTTCAGCAGCTGTACCGGACTCTCCACGAAGGCGAGAGTGCGGGGGCCGGCGGACCCGGCGCGGCGGCTCATCTACGTACGACCGTCCCGTCGTAACCGATTCGGTGGGGGGTGTGGTGGCTCAGACCGAGACCGGCTCGCCCGCCGCCGCCGCGATCTCCGCCTCGGCGACGACACCGCTGACGCGGCGCAGCTTCTTCATCGGGCCGAGCTCGGACTCGTAGACCTTCTTGACGCCGTCGCCGAGCGAGGCCTCGATGGTGCGGATGTCGCGCACCAGGCGGGTGAGGCCCTGCGGCTCGACGGAGGCGGCCTGGTCGGAGCCCCACATCGCGCGGTCGAGGGTGATGTGGCGCTCGACGAAGGCGGCGCCGAGGGCGACCGCGGCGAGGGTGGTCTGCAGGCCCGTCTCGTGGCCGGAGTAGCCGATCGGGACGTTCGGGTACTCCTTCTCCAGCGTGTTGATCACGCGGAGGTTGAGCTCCTCGGCCTTCGCCGGGTACGTCGACGTGGCGTGGCAGAGCAGGATGTTGTCGCTGCCCAGGACCTCGACCGCGTGCCGGATCTGCTTCGGGGTGGACATGCCGGTGGAGAGGATGACCGTACCGCCCGTGGCGCGCAGCTCGCGCAGCAGCTCGTCGTCGGTCAGGGAGGCGGAGGCCACCTTGTGGGCGGGGACGTCGAACTTCTCCAGGAAGGCGACGGCCTCGTTGTCCCACGGGGAGGCGAACCAGTCGATGTTCTTGGTCCTGCAGTACTCGTCGATCTGGCGGTACTCGTCCTCGCCGAACTCCACGCGGTGGCGGTAGTCGATGTACGTCATCCGGCCCCAGGGGGTGTCGCGCTCGATGTCCCACTGGTCGCGCGGGGTGCAGATCTCGGGGGTGCGCTTCTGGAACTTGACCGCGTCGCAACCGGCCTCGGCGGCCACGTCGATCAGCTTGAAGGCGTTCTCCAGCTCGCCGTTGTGGTTGATGCCGATCTCGCCGCAGATGTACACGGGGTGGCCGGGACCGGCGGTCTTCGAACCGAACTGACGCAGACGGGAGTTGGTGCTCATGGCGGAACGTTCCTTAACTGTTGAGGGAGTCGAGAGAGGGGCCGAGGATCCAGCTGGCGATCTCTCGGATCGCGCCGTCGCCACCGGGGACGGTGGTGACCGCGCGTGCGGCGCCGCGTACGACGTCGTGGGCGCTCGCGACCGCCACGGGCCAGCCGACGAGGGCGAAGCACGGGAGGTCGTTGACGTCGTTGCCGACGTAGAGCACGCGCTCCGGCGCGATGCCCTGCTCCTCGCACCACTGCTTCAGCGCGAGGTCTTTCCGGTCGATGCCGTGCAGGACCGGGATCCTGAGCTTCCGGGCCCGGGCGGCGACGACCGGGTTCTGCTCCGTGGAGAGGATCAGCATGTCCAGGCCGCTGTCGCGCAGGGCGGCGATGCCGAGGCCGTCTCCGCGGTGCACGGAGACGAACTCCTTTCCATCGGCGTCGATCAGCACCCGGTCGTCGGTCTGGGTGCCGTCGAAGTCCAGGACGACCGCGTCGATGTCGTCGGCGGCCGGGAGGACGCCGGGCCGGTCCGCGTCGAAGAGGGGGGCCAGTGCCCTGGCCCGGGCGAGGTCGTGGGGGTCGTCGATCTCCAGTACGCGGGCCGGGTCCGTGCGGACCAGTTCCGTGTGGCCGAAGAAGCGGTGCCGGTGCTTGCGGAAGCCCGTCGCGTCCATCGCGTAGGCGGCGCCCGTCTCCAGGAGGTCCTGGGGGCGGTCCTGGCGGCGGGGGCGGAAGGACTTGTCGTGGTTGACGCCGTAACCGTCGGTCATCTCACCGGAGTTGGCATCGTCGGAGTTGGCCTCGTCACCCGCGTCGCGCCAGATGAACCCGTGGAAGGGCGCCACCGTCACCGCGGTGTCGGCGCCTTTGTCGACGACCGCGCCGGCCACCCCGTCGATGTCCTCGCGGACGATGAAGGGGCTGGTGCACTGCACGAGCAGGACGACGTCGACGGCCGAGCCGTGCAGCGCCTCGTGGGCGTCCATGGCGTGCAGGACCGCGGCCTCCGAGGTCGCCAGGTCACCGGCGATGGCGGCGGGGCGCAGGACGACCTCCGCGCCGGCCTGGCGGGCGGCGGCCGCGATGGCCTGGTCGTCGGTGGAGACGACCACGTCCGTCACCAGCCGGGTTGCGCGGCACTCGCGCACCGCCCGCGCCACCAGCGGGACACCGCCGACGGGGGCGAGGTTCTTCGCGGGCACGCCCTTGGAGCCGCCGCGCGCGGGGATCACCGCGAGCACCCGGCGCACCGAAGCGCCCTGGCCCGCTGCCGGGTGGGACATGGGATCTACTCCTTGAACGGGGTCTACTGCGTGAAGAGAGGTCACAGCTCGCCCATCCGCCGGATGACGGGAGCGACCCGCTGCACCCCGTGCCGGTAGGCGCCGCGTGCCGCCCGGCGCACGATCTGCCGGACCGGGCCCGGCTCCCTGTCAGCGGCGGGGGCGCCGGGCAGCGGGCTGCCGTCGGGGCCGAGGTGGTGGCGGGCGAGGATGCCGGGCAGGTAGCCGGGCGCGGTCGCGGGTGTGTAGTACGGGGTGAGTGGGGGCAACTCGGGCGCGGCCAGCAGCTTGGCGATGCGCTCGCGGGCCGCCTCGAAGGCCGTCGCGTACGAGCCGTCCGCCGCGACGCCCTGCCGGGCCACCCACTCCTCGTCGGGCGCCGGCCGGTGCCCGGTGTCGAGCTGGTCCCAGGAGGCGAGGCACCCGGAGCCGACGAAGTGGTGGTTGCCGAGTACCTCGCGGACGCCGAGGTCGGTGAGCACCACGGTGGGGATGCGTCGGTGCAGCGACTCCAGGGCGGCCGTCGAGCTGACCGTCACCAGCAGGTCGGTACGGTCGAGGACCTCGCCCATGTGGCCGTACACGAGACGGAAGTTGGGCGGCAGGTCGGACCGCTGCGCCAGCTTCTGGTAGGGCAACTCCTCGATGTGCGTGGTGTGTTCGCCCGGCTTGGAGCGCAGCTTCAGCAGTACCTCGCGCTCGGGGAACATCCGCGCGTGCCGAACGAGCCGTTCCAGCAGGTACGTACGGTCCTTGCGGCTGTCCGGGACCGACGGCTGGGCCGCGAAGACCACCGTGTAGGGCCTGCGCCCTTGCTTCGCAGACGGGTCGTGCTCCCCCGTGTAGGGGGCCCCGCCGATGAAGGGGAGTGCCACCTCGGTCACCGACGAGGCGTCGGCGCCCACTCCCTCGTACACCGCTCGGAAACGGTCCGCGTCCTGGCGGGAGTTGGCGAGGACGAGATCGGCGCCGTGCCGCAGCAGGAGACCGTCGGCGAGCTTCTCGTAGACGACGCCGACATAGCCGGTGACGACGACGGGACGCTTCTGACGGCCCTCCCAGACCCGCCCCAGGCCGTGCAGCATCGCCTGGACGCCGCCGCCGACGAGGGCGATGACGACGACGTCGTACTCCTGCTCGGCCATGGCCCGCAGGAACTCGACCGCGGTGACCTCGCGCAGCGAGTCGGCCCGCACCCCCACTTCCTCCAGCTGGCGGGGCGTGGGCGTGGCCCGGCCGCGCAGCAGGAATCCGCTCAGGGCGGGGCCGGCTTGCGCGTCGTCGCGCGATGCGGCTTCCATGGACGGGCCCGGCGTGATGCGGTCCGCGGTCAGCGCACCCCATTTCCAGCGGGTGTCCGAGTCCGCGAGGACGGCGATTCGCGGGGTGTTCCTTGTACTTGTTCCGGTACTTGGTGGCACGAGGAAGACGCTAGGAAGCAATTTCTAGGTGCGGCCCAACCGGGAATCAACGAAAAGTTAACAACAGCCCCCCTGGAGCCGAACTGGCCCACGGGAAAGCGGAAAGTACACGGGGTGCACCATTCCGACACATGGAGTTCACTCCCTGTCTGTTCACCGTACGGTTCCGCTGCCGGACCGGCTCCTAGGGTTTTGCGGGTGCCAAAGCTTTCCGTGATCGTGCCGTTCTACAATGTGCAGCAATTCGCCCCGGACACCCTCAGAAGCCTTCGAATGAACGCTCGGCGCGACTTCGAGTTCGTGCTGATCGACGACAGGTCGACGGACGAAACCCCGGCCATTATCGAACGCGCCGCCGACGAACTCTCCGACGTCGCCCAGGTGCGTTACATCCGCCACGGCGTGAACGGCGGCCTCGCCACCGCGCGCAACACCGGCCTGGACGCCGCGCAGGGCGAGTACCTGACGTTCCTGGACGGCGACGACTGGCTGGCCCGCGGATACCTCGCCGAACTGGTGTCGTCGATCGAGGGGTTGGGCTGCGATTTCGTGCGCACCGACCATGTGCAGGCCACCGCCCGCGCCCGGACCGTGCACCGGGCCCCGGTGGGCAGACGCGGCGAGGTGCTGAACCCGCGCGAGGCGATCCTGCCCGCGGACCGGACCACCTCGGTCGACTACGCCTACGCCTGGGCCGGTGCCTACCACCGCCGCCTCCTCGACAAGGGTCTGCTGCACTTCACCGACGGGCTGCGCACGGCCGAGGACCGGCCGTGGATCTGGAAGCTGCACCGCGAGGCCGAGTCGTTCGCCGTGGTGAGCCTGCTGGGCGTGTTCTACCGGCGCGGGGTCGCCTCCTCGCTGACCCAGATCGGCGACGCCCGCCAGCTCGACTTCATCCGCGCCTTCGACCAGGTGATCGAGGAGACGGCGGCGGACCCGGACGCCGACCAGTTGCTCCCCAAGGCGGTGCGCACCTACTGCGCGATCATCGCCCACCACCTCGCGGACGAGTCCAAGTGGGAACCGGCCGTGGCCAAGCGGCTGCGGGCGATGAGCGCGGCGGCGATACAGCGCATGCCGCAGGACGCGCTCGGTGACGTACTCGAGACCATGGACATGCGCCGCTCCTCCAGGCTGCGGCGGCTGCGGCGCCGGGTCACCACAGCGAAGGCGGCCGCCTGATGCCCTCCCGTACTGTGCAGATCTTCTGCGCCTCGACGCTGTACGGCGCCGCCACCCTGGCCGCCGCCATCGACTCCGACCTGTTCGCCGAGCCGGACCGCCGGGTCCTGCTGGTCTTCAACAACTCGGCCACCCCGGAGACCACCCCGGCGCTCGACGAGATGCCGGGCTTCGAGCCGCTGCGCAGCCACTTCGACGAGGTGCTGTCCTGGAACGAGGCCATCCGCCCCTTCCACCCCGGCTCCTGGACCCCGCGCCCGGACGACATCCCCCTCTTCGAGCGCTGTCTGCGCCTCCTGTGGGGCCTCGGCGAGGACCGCGTCGAACTGGTCCTGGAGTCCATCCAGGTCACCCCCGCCCTCACCGTGGCCCAACTGTTCACCGGCGCGCCCGTCGACGTCTACGCCGACGGCCTGATGAGCTACGGCCCCACCCGCAACAAGCTCGACCCGCTGGTCGGCACGCGGGTGCGCCGACTGCTGCACCTGGACCTGGTGCCGGGGCTCACGCCGATGCTGCTGACCGAGTTCGACGTGCCACCGGTCGTCGTGCCGACGGACGCCTTCCTGAAGGTGATGGGCGAGCTGACCTCCGCCGTACCCGAGTTGCCGGTCCTGCCGGACAACGCGGCGCTGCTGCTCGGCCAGTACCTGTCCGCGCTGAACATCCTCTCCCCCGCCGAGGAGGAGAACCTGCACGTGCGGATGATGCGGGGCGCGGTCGAACGCGGACACCGCACGGTCGTCTTCAAACCCCACCCCACCGCACCGGCCCGCTACAGCCGCGCCCTGGAGACCGAGGCGGAGAAGCTGGGCGTCGACCTCACGGTGCTGGACACGCCGGTGCTCGCCGAGGTGCTGTTCGAGAAGGCGCGACCGGGGCTGGTCGTCGGCTGCTTCTCCACGGCCCTCTTCACGGCGTCTTCCTTCTACGACCTCCCCGTCGCCCGCATCGGCACCGCGCCGCTGCTCGAGCGGCTGACGCCGTACCAGAACAGCAACCGGGTCCCGGCGGTGCTGGCCGACGCGGTGCTGGCGGACCTGGAGTCCCGGGGCGGCGAGGACCCGATCCCCGCCGAGGACCTGAACGGCCTGGTCACGGCGGTCGGCTTCAGCATGCAGCCGCAGATCTACCCGTCGCTGCGCCCGGCGGCCGAACGCTATCTCTCGAAGCGCTTCGGCCCCCGCACCCGGCGCTACTTCAAGCGCAAGCGGCTCACCTCGCTCGGGCTGCCCGGCGGCATTCCGGAGCGGCTGGCATTCCTGCCGCGCAGTTCGACGGCGCGCCGGGTGGTGCGGAGGGCACGGGCGTTGAAGAAGGCTGTGAAGCGCTGAGGAAGGCCCGGTGCCGCTGGGCGAAGCAGGGATGAACCTTCGGACAAGACCGAGGAAACAGCGGCACACGATCGAATGTCTCCATGGATTCCATGGCTAGGCGGTGTTCGTGACCCTAGGATCACGGACACCGCTTACCGAATCCCGTGAGGCACTCATGACGAAGCTCGGCCGGCTCTACTCGATGTTCGACAGCGTCCAGCTGCCCGACAACCTGCCCTACACCCAGTGCAGCACCTGGGAGCTGCAGTTCCTGTACCTCGTCGGGCGCCACACCTTGTCGGGCGAGGGCCACATCGTCGAACTGGGCTCCGGTGGCGGCGGATCGACGTACGCCCTGGCAATGGGCCTGAAGGAGAGCCCGGTTTTCGACGAGAAGACGGGGCGGCTGCACGCGTACGACTTCTTCCGCGTCGGAAAGGGCACCTTCGCCACGGAGAAGTTCTTCACCTCCGGCCACAAGCCGGAGGACGACAACTCCTTCCTGAACGACTTCCGCGGCCGCCTGGAGCCCTTCCTCCCGTTCCTGGAGATCCACGCCGGCGACCTCTGGCAGACCTCCGACCCGAACGACACCACGCCCGTCGAGTTCCTGCACATCGACATCGCCAAGACGGCCAGGGTCTTCCACTGCGTCTCCGAACGCTTCCTGACCCGCCTGCGCCCCGGCTCGGTCGTCCTCCACCAGGACTTCGCCGGCCCGCGCCTGCCCTGGCTGCACTGGAGCACCGGCGCACTGCTCCCCTACATCGAGATCGCGGGCCCCCCGATCCGCTCCACGCTCGCCTTCGAGGTGACTCAGCCGATTCCGGACCACGTCTTCAAGTCCATCTCCGAGGACACCTACACGGTCGACGAGAAACTCGCCCTGATCTCCGCCGTCCAGGACCGCATCGACCGCGACCACACCGGCGGCATCCCCTTCAAGTCCGTCCTGGAACTGGCCAAGGCGTACGTCGCCCACTACGACGGCCGGCACAAGCGGGCCTGGTCCGTTGCGAAGCCGCTGCTGTCGGACGAGTACCTGAGCAGGACTCGGGCGGACCATTTCGAGCAGCTCAAGAAGGCGTACGAGACCGATCGCGGGTCGGCGTCGCGGGTGTCGCCGGTGACCCGACTCAAGCGGCTGGTCCGCAGAGGGTGACGTCAAGACTGGACGTGGGTGCTGTGCAGACGGAGACCGTCTCGGACAGCGCCCCCGGGATGACCGAACGGCCCCGAGGGCTCCCGGGCCGCTTCGAGGCGCTGCGCCGACACCGACGGCTGCTGTTCGCGCTCGCCGTCGTGGCGCTCCTCGCACAGAAGGCGGCCACGGTGTGCACCACGGCCGCCACGGCGGGCAGGGCGGCCACCAGCCACCAGTACGGTGACCGGTGGCCGCACCAGCGAGGCACCGTCGGCCAGGGTAGTCGTCAGGCGCCAACCGTCAGCCGCCCAGGATGGCGCGCAGGTCGGCCGCGTTCGCCTCGGTGACCTTCCAGAGCTCCTGCTGCCGGCCGTGCACGTCGGCGACGGTCTTGGCGTGGTCGGCGAGGAGGTCCTTGGAGCGCTCCACCAGACGGGCGGCGAGGTGGCGGTCGTGCACGGAGACGCCCCACTCGGGACGCTCGATGTCGCGCAGGAAGTACGCCATCTTCGGGTGCGAGATCAGGCTGATGATGGGTGTGCCGACGCCGAACGGGATCATGCCGGCGTGGCCGCGCATACCGATCACCAGCTTGGTGCGGGCGTACAGGTCGCGGATCTCGTCGTTGTCGAAGTCGTACATCGGGATGACGGGCATCGAGATGCCGTGCTTACGCCGCAGGTCGAAGGCGATCTTCTCGTCGTCGAGCGAGTGCGCCACGCACTTCACCTCGGCGAGCTCGCCCAGGTCCCGTACCGCCCGGGCCATCTGGGCCAGGAAGTAGTCGTAGTCGTGGCCGAAGCGCAGGCCCGCGCGGTCGTAGGCGGCGTTGATCAGGATGGTGTCGTCGCGCGTCAGCGGGTCCTGCCAGTCCGCCACCAGCTGGCGCATGACCGTCGTCGGACACGGCTGGAAGCGCACCTTGTCGTGCAGGTGAGAGGGCAGCATGGCGCGCACCTTCTCGATCGAGCCGTGGTTGCGCAGGCCGAAGAAGGAGGACTTCTCGACGAGCAGGCGCAGCGAGTCCCGGAACCGGCCCGCGCGGTACGACTGGCCGTCGAAGGCGTTGAAGCCCACGGCGAAGACCGAGATCGGCACGTCGATACGGTTCAGCAGCTCGTCGGGGACGTTCCACTGCCAGGCGCTGTTGCCGTTGGGCATGGTGTCCGGGATGAACAGGCCGCCGCCACCGATGACCAGGCCGCGCCGGGAGTTGACGCGCTCCAAAGCCGCCTCGTCGAACAGTCGGTGGGCGTGCACCGAGTGCCAGCGGCGCGAGCTGGTGTCGGGGCCGAAGGCGAGGCGGACGGTCTCCGGGAGGAGCTTGTCGCCCGCGTTGCCCTGCCGGTCCATGTAGAAGGCGACGTGCGCGAGCTGTTCCTCGGCGGCACCCTGCTCCTGGGAGGGCAGGCCGGAGGCACGCTGCGCCCACAGTCGGCTGGAGCGGTGGGTGATGTCGACGGACAGGCCGGCGGTGGCGTACCGCAGGGCCTCGGCGCTGTCGCCGTGCACCCAGGCCATCTGGGCGAGGCGGGCGTAGGCGGTGGCGGCCCGGTTGGGGGCGGCGGCGGCCAGCAGCAGCTGCGCCTTGGCCTCGTCGTGGCGCGAGACGCTCATCAGGGCGTGGCCGAGCACCTCGTGCGGCCAGGCCTCGTCGAGCGGGATGCGGACGCTGCTGAGGATGTCCACGGCGTCCTGGTAGTCGCCGGTCGAGATGTGTGCGGCGGCGACCTTGCGGGCGGCCTCCACGTCACCGGTGCGCCTGACGTGCGGGGTGCCGAAGTGGACGAGCAGGTCATGGTGGAGGCCGCCCGGCTTCGAGAGGTACTCGGCGTGGAATTCGGCGTCGGACAGCTCGAACGCGCGCCAGCGGTCCTCGGCCTGGCTGTAGCCGGCCTCGCCGCCCTGCCACGGCTTGTGGCGGCCGGTGAAGTGCAGGATCGCGGTGTCGTCGGGGACCGGGAGGTCGCCGGACAGGCGCCGCTTGACGAAGTTGTAGCGCGCGTCGAGGCGGATGAAGTCGCCGTCGAGGACCGCGTTGAGGATGCCCTGGTCGTGCTTGTCGAGCTCGTAGTCGCCGCTGCGTCCGGTGGCGTCGAGCCTGGCGCAGAACTCGTCGCTCAGGTACTCGCGCTGGATGACCAGCAGGCCGGAGTTGAGCTTGTGCTGCCCGTAGAAGAACTGCGACACGGCCGCGAGGCCCTCGCGCAGCCGGAGCAGTTCGCCCAGGTCGCCGAGGACGACCATGTCGGTGTCGAGGGTGATGACGGTGTCGTACTCGCGCAGCCGGAAGACGTCGAGGATGAAGTACGCCTTGCGGACCAGGTAGTTGTCCTGGTCGCCCTTCTTGTACGAGTCGTAGTGCTCGGCGTTCACCCGGCGCAGCACGATCCGCGGGTGCAGGTCGCGGATCTTGGCGATCGAGCCGGGGCGCAGGTCGTCGTAGAGGACGACGAAGTCCTCGCACACGCCCGGGTTGGACAGGGCGAGGCTGCGCAGCAGGACGAGGAAGCCGGGGAGGTAGTTCTCGTCGACGTAGCTCGCGAAGGCGATGCGGCGCTTGCCGGTGAGGGCGTGCGCGTCGGTCGCCGGGGCCAGGGGGGCGGCGGCCGAGGTCAGGGAGGTCGTGGTCATCGCAGTGAGATCCTCATGTCGGTCACGCTCTGGGCCCGCTGCATGACCCATGCCTTCTCGCTGGTGTATTCGTGCACGGAGGTGATGGCCAGCTTCATCGCTTCCTGGACGCGGTAGGCGCCGCTCTCGTAGAAGTCGAAGCCGATCAGGTCGAGGGTCGGGCTGACGTCGAGGAAGTCCAGCAGGAACAGCATGTTGAAGCCGGTGGTCGGGATGCCCGACCAGACGTCGGTGCCGAGCTTGCCGATGTTGCGCACGGGCCAGCGCAGGGACTCGTCACCGAGACACGTCTGGGCGCCGGGGACCAGGCGGTTGCGCAGCGAGTGCTTCCAGTCGCCCAAGACGCCGCCGAAGACGAGCCGGGTGTCGACCGGCTTTTCCCAGTTGAAGCCGTGCTTGTGGATCGTGGCGTGGATGTCGGTGCGGCTGCCGGTGTGCTTCGGGTCGATCCGGTACGAGTTGAAGCGCACGACGAGGTCGTACGCGTCTATCTCCGCGCCCATCGAACTGGCGCCCACCCGACCGGAGTTGGCGATCAGGCAGATGGACTTGCCGGCGATGCGGTTGCGGAACTCGCCCAGCGTGATCCACTGCACGCCGCCGATGGTGGGGTCGGCGACCGGGCCGCGCATGCGGTTGCGGCGCTGCTCGGCGTAGAGCTCGATGGCCGCGGCGAGCGCGGGCAGGTCGGTGCCGGGGACGGCGGTGCGCAGGTCCAGGTATTGGCTCAGCAGCTCCTGCCGGTCGTTCACCGAGGCGTCGTCGGCGGCCAGCGCGAGGAGCGCTCCCACGAACCGGGGCTCGGCCTGAGCCCAGTCGCCGACGGCGTGCGCGGCCAGGCCCTCGGCCCACACGTCGGTGGCGGGGCCGCGGGCGAAGTCCCGGGCGCGCGGGCACTGCCGCTCGAGCAGGGCGAGCAGTTCCCGCTCCTTCTCCCCCGCGGCGCGCAGTCCGGCGATCCGGGCGCGGACGCCGAAGCCGTCGTCCTCGGTGAGGGCGAGGTAGCGCTCGTACGCCTCCAGGGCCTCGGCCTCCTCACCGAGGGCCTCCAGGAGGCGGGCGCGCAGTCGCCAGCCGGCGCGGGAGTTCTTGCGCTGGGCGAGGACGGTGTCGCTGATGATCAGCGCGAGGTTCAACTCGTCGTCGTAGCCGCACTCCAGCGCCTTGTTGGCGACGGCGAGCAGGGCGTCGAGGAGTTCGTTGCCGAGACCGGCGGAGGGGGTCGCGGTGCCCTTGACCGCCCGCTTCAGCAGGGCGGTGGCACCGGCCGGGGCGGGCGTGGGGGCGACGGTCGAGGTGGTGCCCCACACGACCAGCAACTTCCGCAGCTGCTCGGCGAGTTCGACACGGCGGCGGTCGATGCTGCCGACGAGTTTGCCGCTGTGCACCGCGCAGGCGCGCAAGCAGTCGTCCAGCCCCCCTCCGCGCACACGTGCCCGTCTGTTCTGGACCCTCGTCATGGCACTCCTGATTTTGCCGCAGCTGGGTTGCGGGATTCGCTCTTTATTAGCACGTGGGGGGAGGTTGGGAGAAAGTTAGGAAACGAAGGCGAAGTCCAGGTGAATTCGCAGAGACCACCCGGACAACCGTCCCCTCGCGGACCACGACATCCCTGTGAATCGGACTAATGTGCCCGTGTACCGCAGGAGCGCCCGCGCGTCGACCAAGGGGAATTTCGTGACCAGCATGACCGTCCGGCCGGTGCCCGACGCGCCCGAAGCCCCTCGGTCGGACCGGCCTGTCCGCCGGGAATCCCGGCTGCGCGCCCTCGACGGACTGCGACTGATCGCGGCGCTGATGGTGGCGGCCTATCACTACGGCGGCCGGGGCGGCGAAATCACCCGCGCCTGGGGAAGTTCCGCCGCGGACCAGTTCCCCACACTGCACGACTATTTCGCGTACGGCTGCCTCGGCGTCCAGGTCTTTTTCGTGATCAGCGGATTCGTGATCTGCATGAGCGGCTGGGGCCGGCCCCTGAAGTCGTTCTTCGCCTCCCGCGCCTCCCGGCTGCTGCCCGCGTACTGGGCGGCCGTCCTGATCGTGTCCGCGGTGTTCGCGCTGCCGATGGTCGCCTACAAGGCGCTTTCGCCGAGCGACACCCTGGTCAACCTCACGATGCTGCAGTACCCGTTGGGCGTCGACCGGGTGCTGGGCGTGTGCTGGACGCTGTGGGCGGAGGTCCGCTTCTACGCGCTGTTCGCGCTGTGTGTCGTGCTGCCCGGGGCTTCCCGGCGGCGCGTGATCATGTTCTGCGCGGGCTGGACCTTGGCGGCGGCGATCACCCAGGGCGCCCACCAGCCGCTGCTCGACATCGTGTTCATGCCGGAGTACGCCCCGTTCTTCATCGGCGGTGTCGGCCTCTACCTCGTCCACCGCGACCGGCGGGACGTCTACGGCTGGGGCATCGTGGCCGTGAGCTTCCTGATCGGGCAGCACTACGCGGTGCGGAGCCTGTGGAACGCCTCCGACCCGAACGCCTTCGCCCACCGCACCTCGCTCGGCATCGTCCTCGTCGTCGCCTTCGGGTTCGTGGCGGTCGCGGCGATCGCGCTGGGCTGGTTCAACTGGGCGAACTGGCGCTGGCTGACGGTCGCGGGGGCGCTGACCTACCCCTTCTACCTCGTCCACGAGCATCTCGGCTGGGTGGTGATCCACGCGCTGCACATCGGCCTCGACCTGCCCTCCGCGGAGACCTTCGCGCTGACGATCGCGTCGATGCTGCTGCTGGCGTGGCTGCTGAACCGGTATGTGGAGAAGCCGTTGACTCCGTGGCTGAGGGCGGCGCTGGCAAGGGTGCGGTGACGTTCGCGCGTCCGCCGCTCAGCCGACTCCGTACCGCGCCCCGATCCCCGCGATGAGCAGGGC
Organism: Streptomyces sp. NPDC006602; assembly: GCF_042870385.1. NCBI lineage: Bacteria > Bacillati > Actinomycetota > Actinomycetes > Kitasatosporales > Streptomycetaceae > Streptomyces > Streptomyces sp. NPDC006602. The sequence continues at coordinate 562,631 of NZ_JBIAHG010000003.1, forward strand.
CAGCCCCTCCTCGAAGTGCCGGTCGTAGTCCTCGAAGATCTCCGCGCCCGCCGCGGCCGACAGCGGGAAGTCGGCCATCCGGCGGGCGCGTTCGTCCACGTCGAAGCCCTCGCGGCGCTCGCCGGGCAGCGGCTGGACGCTCTGTTCCTCGGTGACGAAGCCGAGGGTGTAGAGGTACGTCGTCGAGGTGGCGCGGACCGCCTGGGTGAGGGTGAACCCGGCGGCCGTGAAGAGGCGCAGGGTCTCCTCCATCTGCTCCACGTGCACCAGGCCGGTGAAGCGCGAGCCGCTGAAGACCCTCGCGCCGTCGCGGAAGCAGAGCAGTGACGCGCGCAGTCCGCGGTTGGACCTGAGCAGCCGCTCCTGCCAGGTGTCCCCGGGATCGAGGGCGGCCTGGGCGACCATCCGCCGGTACATCTCCGTGGCCATCTCGTCGAGCAGCGCCTGCTTGTCCTTGAAGTGCCAGTACAGGGCGGGCGCCTTGACGTCCAGTTCCTTGGCGATGGCGCGCAGGCTCAGGCCGTCCAGACCGACCTCGTTCAGCAGCTTCAGGGCGGTGTCCGCGACCCGTCGGCGGTCGAGGGGTGCTCGTCGTTCCGTGTTCACGCCTGACAGCTTGACAGCTTAACGGCGTTAAGGGCACAGTCGTGGTCGACGGAACTTAACAACGTTAAGGAGACTTGCCGTGCATACGGATGTACTGATCGTCGGCGCCGGACCGACCGGTCTCGCCCTGGGCGTCGACCTCGCCCGGCGGGGTGTGGACGCGCTGGTGGTGGAACGGGCGGACGGCCTGTTCCCCGGCTCGCGCGGCAAGGGCATCCAGCCGCGCACGATGGAGGTGTTCGACGACCTCGGCGTCCTCGACGCGATCCGCGCGGCCGGGGGCGACTATCCGGTCGGGGTGATCTGGCAGGACGGGAAGCGGGTGGGCGAGCACCGGATGTTCGACCCGGCCGAGGCGACCGAGGACTCCCCGTACACCGAGCCGTGGATGGTTCCGCAGTGGCGCACCCAGGAAATCCTGTTCGCGCGCCTGGAGGAACTCGGCGGGCGGGCGGCCTTCGGCCGGGAGGTGGTGGGGCTGGAGCAGGACGCCGAGGGGGTGACGGTGGGGTTCGGTGACGGCGGCAGCCTCCGCGCCTCGTACGTCGTCGCCGCCGACGGCGGCCGCTCGGTCGTACGCCGGGCCCTCGGCATCGGCATGACCGGCGAGACCGTCGACCCGCACCCGACCCTCGTGGCGGACCTCCGGATCACCGGCCTGGACCGCGACAACTGGCACATCTTCCCGCCGGGCGAGGGCGAGGGCTTCCTCGCGATCTGCCCGCTCGCGGGTACGGAGGACTTCCAGGCCGTCGCCCAATTCTCCGAGGGCAGCACGGTGGACCTCTCCCTCGACGGCATCCGCAAGGTCGTCGCCGCCCGCTCCCACCTCGCTCCCGAGGACGTGACGGAGGTGCGGTGGGCGTCGGACTTCCGGCCCCGGGCAGCCCTCGCGGACCGCTTCCGCTCCGGGCGGGTCTTCCTCGCCGGGGACGCGGCGCACGTCCACTCGCCGGCCGGGGGCCAGGGCCTGAACACCAGCGTCCAGGACGCCTACAACCTGGGCTGGAAGCTGGGAGCGGTGCTGAGGGGCGGCGCTCCTGCGACGCTCCTCGACACCTACGAGGAGGAGCGCCGCGCCATCGCCGCCGACATGCTGGGCCTGTCGACGAGCGTGCACCGGGGAGAGGTACGGCGGGGCAAGGCGACGCGCCAACTCGGCCTGGGCTACCGGGAGTCGTCACTCACCCAGGAGACACGGGCGGCCGCAGGCCGGGTGCGCGCCGGTGACCGCGCACCGGACGCGACGGTGGGAGACGTACGGCTCTTCGACGCGTTCCGGGGGCCGCACTGGACGCTGCTGGCGCTGGGCACACAGGCGCCGGACGTCGGCGAGCCGGTGCGGGTCGTCGCCGGGCCCCCGCACGCGGTGTACGGAACGGGGCTGTTCCTGATCCGCCCGGACGGTTACGTGGGCTGGGCGGGCGAAACGGCCGGTGGGCTGGCGGAGTACGCGAGGCGAACCGGTCTGTAGAGGCGCCGACAGACGACCTGTTACGTCGGGATCAGCACGCCTGTCACATCGGGATCAGAACGCGTCGCTGGGCACGTAGGTCCCCCAGACGCCCCGCAACGCGTTGCACACCTCGCCCACCGTGGCCCGGGCCCGCAGCGCGTCCTTCATCGGGTAGAGGACGTTGTCCTCGCCCTCCGCCGCCTTCTTGAGGGCGCCCAGAGCGGCGTCCACCGCCGCCTGGTCCCGCTCCGCACGCAGTTTCGCCAGGCGCTCCGCCTGCTGGGCCTCGATGGCCGGGTCGACGCGGAGCGGCTCGTACGGCTCCTCCAAGTCGAGCTGGTAGCGGTTGACGCCGACGACGACGCGCTCGCCGGAGTCGGTCTCCTGCGCGATGCGGTAGGCGTTGCGTTCGATCTCGCCCTTCTGGAAGCCGTGCTCGATCGCGTCGACCGCGCCGCCCAGCTCCTCCACCTTGGCCATCAGCTCGATCGCGGCCGCCTCGACGTCGTCGGTCATCTTCTCGATGACGTAGGAGCCCGCGAAGGGGTCGACCGTCGCCGTCACGTCGGTCTCGTAGGCCAGGACCTGCTGGGTGCGCAGGGCCAGCCGCGCGCTCTTGTCCGTCGGGAGCGCGATCGCCTCGTCGAAGGAGTTGGTGTGCAACGACTGCGTGCCACCCAGCACCGCGCCCAGCCCCTGGACCGCCACGCGGACCAGGTTGACCTCCGGCTGCTGGGCGGTCAGCTGCACGCCGGCGGTCTGCGTGTGGAAGCGCAGCATCAGCGACTTGGGGTTCTTCGCGCCGAACTCGTCCTTCATCACCTTCGCCCAGATCCGGCGGGCGGCGCGGAACTTCGCCACCTCCTCCAGGATCGTCGTACGGGCCACGAAGAAGAAGGACAGGCGGGGCGCGAAGTCGTCGACGTCCATGCCGGCCGCGACCGCCGTACGGACGTACTCGATGCCGTCCGCGAGCGTGAAGGCGATCTCCTGCGCGGGCGAGGCACCCGCCTCCGCCATGTGGTAGCCGGAGATCGAGATGGTGTTCCACTTCGGGATCTCGGCCTTGCAGTACTTGAAGATGTCCGCGATCAGACGCAGGGAGGGCTTCGGGGGGAAGATGTACGTCCCGCGCGCGATGTACTCCTTCAGCACGTCGTTCTGGATCGTGCCCGTGAGCTGGGAGGCGGGTACGCCCTGCTCCTCGCCGACCAGCTGGTACATGAGCAGCAGCAGTGCCGCCGGCGCGTTGATCGTCATCGACGTCGACACCTTGTCCAGCGGGATCCCGCCGAACAGCACCCGCATGTCGTCGATCGAGTCGATCGCCACACCCACCTTGCCGACCTCGCCGCTCGAGATCGCCGCGTCGGAGTCGTGGCCCATCTGGGTGGGCAGGTCGAAAGCGACCGACAGACCCATCGTGCCGTTGGCGATCAGCTGCTTGTAGCGGGCGTTGGACTCGGTCGCCGTACCGAAGCCGGCGTACTGGCGCATGGTCCAGGGGCGGCCGGTGTACATCGACGGGTAGACACCGCGGGTGAACGGGTACGAACCCGGCTCCCCCAGCTTCTCGGCCGGGTCCCAGCCCGCCAGAGCATCCGGCCCGTAGACGGGCTCGATGGGCAGTCCGGACTCCGACTCGCGCGCCATGGTGTGTTGCCTCCCGCTGAGGTTACTCGCCGGCTACCAACTGGTACGGTCCGACCCTTCGACGGACTGTAGCGGTGGGCGTGCACCCGGTGGAGGGGAGCACGCTGGGACCTTGCTCACAGGACTTTCGAGGTCCCGGTCACAACAATGCCGCGCCGTTCGCAACCAGTCATCCGGGGGCAGACATCTCAGGTGGCATGGGTGCTCATCGGTGAGACGGCGGGGGGTCGCAATGCGTACTGAGGGCATGGGGAGATGGTTCGCCGCGCTGCTGGCCCTGGCCGCGCTGAGCGGTTGCACGGTGCAGGCCGCCGACGGGGACGGCAAGCAGCGCTCACCCGTGCGCATCGAGCTGCCCGGCAAGAGTCCCTCGGCCGGCCCGGCCGACGACAAGCCGAGCTCGGCGCCCACCGAGAAGGACACCGAACCCGCCCCCGAAGCCCCCGAAGTCCTCTGGTCCCGCGGCGACACCGGCCGGGACGTCCGTGAACTCCAGGCCCGGCTGCGGCAGGTCGCCTGGCTCTTCGACGGGCCGACGGGGTCGTACGACGACCTGACCGAGCGGGCGGTCAAGGGCTTCCAGGGCAAGCGCGGGCTGCCGAAGACCGGCGAGACCGACACCGTCACCTGGCAGCGGCTGCTGAGGATGACGAACGAGCCGGGCAAGTGGGACCTGTACCTGATGGGCGGGCAGCCGGCCGACACACCGGATCCGCGCTGCCTGACCGGGCGGGTGCTGTGCATCAGCAAGACGAGCCGGACCCTGCGCTGGATGATCGACGGGCGGACGGTCACCACCGTGTCGGTCCGCTTCGGCTCGCAGGGGACGCCCACCCGCGAGGGCGTGTTCAGCGTCTACTGGAAGTCCCGTCACCACGTGTCGACGCTGTACGACTCGCCGATGCCGTACGCGATGTTCTTCAGCGGCGGCCAGGCGGTGCACTACTCGTCCGACTTCGCGGCCCGCGGATACGCGGGCGCCTCGCACGGCTGCGTCAACGTACGGGACGAGCCTGCCATCGCGGATCTGTTCGCGCAGGTGAGGAACGGCGACAAGGTCGTCGTCCACTGGTAGGCGCGAGAAGAAGAGACGTGCGGGGCGCGGGCGGGACCGGGGGAACGTGTCCCGCCCGCGCCTAGGTGCACGAGCCGTGAGTACGGGGGGAACCCCGGCTCTGTGCGACGGCCGATGACCAGTCGGCTCACTCATTACTGCGCCATGGCGGCCGAAAACGTCACACCCACCGCGGAAGAATTTCGACGGGACCCGTGCGGACCGCAAAACCGCAGGTCAGTGTCACAGGTCAGGGGCGCCTGTCGATCAGACAGCGCTGCAGCTCGGGCCGGGCGTCGGCCCGTTCGAGGCCATCGCCCGCTTCGGCGCGGGGGAAACGGAGGACGACGAGGACGACGAGGACGCGGAGGCCGACGGCGTGACGAACCCGCCGTCCGTGTGGTGGTGGTTGCGGCCGGGAGAGGTGTAGCCGGTGCCGCCCTCGCTGCCGGTGCCGCCCTCGCCGGGGTTCCCGCCGTCCCTGTCGCCCCGGTCGTGCGGGTCGTCCTTGGCGTCGTTGTCCTCCTGGGCGCCCTGGTCGCCTGTTCCGCCCTTGTCGTCGCCGTTGGCGTCCTCGCCGGAGGAGCCGGAGGCGAGCACGCCCTTGCAGTACTTCCACACCTGAGCGGAGCCGCCGGCCGCGCCCTCCAGGGTGCGCCTGCGCTCGGGGCTCAGCTTCTCGCCGTCGCGCACGGCACGGCAGGCCGAGGCGGCCCCGCTCCATGCGGCGCCGGAGTGGCCCCCGCGGCCGTCGGCGCCGGTTCCGGTTCCGTTGTCCCGCGTGGCCGGGCCGCCGCGTGCGGTGTCGCGCGAGGAGCCCTGCCCGGTGTCGCCGGTCGTGCCGTCGGGGGTGGGCTCGCTCTGCGGGGCCCTCGACGAGGGCGTCACCAGCGGGCGGTCCGGTGTGACCTCGGCCGAGACCGAGGCGGCGGGTTCCGGTTCGGAGTCGCCGAACGGCAGCGCTCCGGTTCCGGCCGCGACGGCGACCCCGCCGACCATGCCGACGGCCAGCGCGGCGGCCAGCCCGAGGCGCAGGGGGCGGGTGCGGCCGCGGCGCGGAGCGTCCGGGTCCGGGCCGCCGATGCGGACCACGCCGGCGTCGGAGGAACGGGGGCGGGGGCGGTGGCCCCGGGAGGCTCGCGCACCGGTGCCGTCAGCAGCGCGGTCGCCGACCCAGTCGTCCACGCGGTCCGTGCGCGCCTTGCGGAAAGCGGCCAACGCGGCCGCCTCACCAGGGAGTTCTACACTGGCAGGCGGGTCCACGGAGAGTGCGCCGAGGGTCTTGGCGAGCCGTTCGGCCTGGTCGCGGTCGGCCGCGTCGACAGCATCGAGGGACTCTCCGCTCAGCAGACGCTCCGCCGTTTCGCGGTCCAGCCACCTATAGTGCTCGTCGGCCATCACATGTCCTTCTGCGTCCGCGCACGCGTATCCGTCACACTCGCGGACGTCACCGCGCGTCCGCGCGGTTCTCGCGGGGGCGGCAGGGCGTCGAGCCCGCCGACCGATTCCGGATCGCCGTCGAGGAGTTCGGCGAGCCGCTTCAGACCGCGGTGCGCGGCCGTCCGTACGGCACCAGGCCGTTTGCCGAGCGCCTCGGCCGCGGTCTTGGCGTCCAGGCCCACGACCACCCGCAGTACGACCGCCTCGGCCTGGTCCTGCGGCAGCCGGGCGATGAGGGAGAGGGTGCCGTCGGTGGCCAGGGCCTCCATGGCCTCGCCCGCGGTGTCCGAGTCGGCGGGTCTGCCGGTCAGTTCGGTCTCGTCGCCGCCGATCGCGGGGCGGCGGCCGCGCATGCGTATGTGGTCCAGCGCACGGTTCCTGGCTATCCGCGCCGCCCAGCCGCGGAACCGGTCCGCGTCGCCGCTGAACCGCTCCATGTCACGGGCTATCTGCAGCCATGCCTCGGACGTCACGTCCTCGGCGTCGGGATCGCCGACGAGTGTCCGTACGTACCCGAGCAGCCGCGGGTGCACCGTGCGGTACACAGTCCGGAACGCGGTCTCGTCCCCGTCCTGTGCGGCAAGCACGGCGGCCGTCAGCTCCGCGTCGTCCCCCAGCACAGTGTTCCTCAGTCGATGGTCGCGGCTTCGAGCCGCCGATGGTTGCGGTGATCCTGCAACTTCCGCGCCCGGCGCGAAAGGCACGTTACGACCTGAAACCGCTGCTCGTCCATGTCCGTACAAGGTTCGACCACCTGGGGTGCCGCCGGTGACACCGGGGGGTGTGACAGAAAACGCACACCTGGCGCTGTAGGAAGTACGGGCCGCCGCGCGGCCCGTGCCGCGCGACGGCCGGGGCCTCTCCTGTGGGGGGTGGCGGCCCCGGCCGTTGCCGCGGCAGTCGGTTCTTGTCTGGGGCCTGATTCTTGTCTGAGGCCTGATTCTTCTCTTCGGCCCAGCTCTGCTCTTCGGCCTGGCTCCCGGCCTAGTTCTTCTCTTTGGCCTTGTCGGCCTTTTCCTGATCGTTACCGGCGTTGTCGCCGGCGGAGCCGGAGTCCGCGCCGGTGTCGGCGGGCTTGCCCGGATTGGCCGCTTTATCCGGGATATCTGGTTTTGCAGGATTGGCCGGGTCGGTCGGGTTGCCCTCGGCCGCCGCCCGCGCCAACTGCTCAACGCAGTAGGCCCGCACCTTCGCCTCGCCGCCCGCGGCCGCCACCAGCCGCTGCCAGAGCGTCGAGTCGAGCGCCTTGCCGCGGCCCTGGACCTGCTCGTACGCCCTGCAGTGGGCCTCGGTGTCCTCGGCGGAGACCGGCCGGTCCGAGGTGCCGGACCCCGGGGCGGGGGTCGGGCCGCTCGGCCGCGCCTCGGCGCTCACGGAGGCACGGGCGCTTCCGCTGTCGTCTCCGGCGTCGCCCGAGGACGGGCCCACCGAGCCGATCGCGGCATAGGCGACACCGCCGAGGGTGAGGCTGGCGAGGAACACGGACAGCGTGGTCCTCAGCGAACGCGTCGCGCGCCGGTGCTCCCGGGGCCGCCAGTCGTCCCGGCGCCGGGTGCGCGAGCGGTGCGCACCCGCGTCCCGGGCGACCCGGAAGGCGGCCACGGCCCGCTGCTCGGCCTCGGCGTCGATACCGCCCGCGCGCATGGCGGTGGCGAGCAGGGTCTCCAACGCGGCGGAGTCGGCCGCAGGGCCGCCCGGAACCCGATCGTCAGGGCGTACGCGTCGGCGGTCGGGGACCCCGCTGCCGTTGTGCCGCTCACCCATACCGTGTCCGTTCCCGTCCGGTCCGTCCGAACCGTCCCACCGGATCGGGCCGTCCGGCGTCCTGTTGTCACCGTCGCCCGTCATGTCGACTCCCCCAGCGTCCGGGGACCGTCATCCGTCACACCATCGTCCGCGCTCTCGCCGCCGAGCTGGCGGGCCAGCCGCTTCAGCCCCCGGTACGCGGCCGTGCGCACCGCACCGGGACGCTTGCCGAGGACGCGGGCGGCGGCGGGGCCGTCGAGGCCCACGACGACACGCAGCAGTACGGCTTCCGCCTGGTCGCGCGGCAGCCCGCGGACCAGTTCCAGGGCGTACTCCGTGGAGATGGACTCCAGCGCCTGGTCGTGGGTGCTGTGCGGGCCGGGCAGATCCAGTACGTCCTGTTCGAGCGCCGACGGCCGGGGCCGTACCTTCTGGCGGCGCAGATGGTCCAGTGCCCGGTGCCGGGCTATGGTCGCGCTCCAGCCGCGGAACCCGGCCCCGTCGCCCTTGAACCGGCCGAGGTCCCGGGCGATCTCCAGCCAGGCGTCGGACGCCACGTCCTCGGCGTCGTCACCGACGAGCCCGCGCACATACCCGAGCAGGCCGGGCTGCACCAGCCGGTAGGCGACCGCGAAGGCGGCCTCGTCACCCTGCTGGGCCCGCGCGACGGCCGCGCCCAGTTCCCCGTCGTACGCCTGCACCCGGCGGGGTTCCCCTCCTTGACCCAAGAACCGTCCTCGTCCGTACCCGGTCGGCGGCGGATCCCCATGGTGCAGATCCGGCCGCCCTTGCTCATGTCCCCCACGGTGATCAGCGCCGGACTTCACAAAAGTGTCACAGCCGCTCGTGCATCCCACGGTCATCAACGGCCCGGACGATGCGGGCACCTCACGCCACGACCCGCCGTGCCCGGCCGTGCAGCGTGAGGTAGAAGGTCCGCAGCGACTCCTCGGGACCACCGGTGTCGAAACGGTTGTGGACCTTGCCGAGCGGGTTCCAGACCCGGCCGTCCGGCATGCGTACGCCGACCGGTTGGCCGAAGTAGGCGCGCTGCTCGACGTCGAGGTCCACCCACACCGCCCCCGCCCGGCGCACCAGCACCTCACCGACGTACGCCCCGAGCTCCAGCAGCGTCTGACGCGCGTGCTGCCGGTCCGCGCCGCCCTTGCGCAGTCCGTCGATCAGGAAGTCGACGACGCGCAGGCTGGCCACGGAGTAGTCCAGCGGCAGTCGGTTGCGTGCGGTGACGCGGGCGACGAAGGCCGTCGCGTACGGCCGCATCTGCCTTGCGCCCTGCCCGCGTTCGTCTCTCTTGCCCATCCCCTTGTCCACGTCGGCCCCCTTCGCTCGGTCGGTCTCGGGAGCTCCCGCCTCCGGCCACTCCCCCCGCCTGACCAAGCGTCTGTCGCCTCAGAAACATCACTGGTCGCTTCCGCCTCCCTGGTCGGTGACGTCCGACCGGATCTGTGCGCTGTACAAGTGCGACCTGTGTGACAGGTGACGCTTACGTAACCATTTGTGTAGGGGTGGGGTAGTTGAGTCCTCGCAAGACCCATGCGTACAGACCGCTGAGTCTGCGGCGGAGAGCCTGGCTGACGATCGGAGCCGTCGTCCTGAGCGGCGCGGGCGTCGCCACGTACGCGATGGCCGGTCAGCCCGCGCAGTCCGACGCCAGGGGCCAGAGCCGCAAGCCGGCCGTGCACACCCTGAAGCTCAGCAGCGAGGGCGGCGGCCGCAGGGGGCTGGCCAAGCAGGAGACGGACCGGTTCAGCGCCGTGCTGGTGACCTGGGACGACCCGGACGCGCACGCCAACGGCACGCCCGAGGTACGCACCCGGGACCTGACGACCGGCGAGTGGTCCGGCTGGCAGAAGCTGGACAACGAGCCGAGCCAGGCCGACGGCGCGGAGGGCGAGCGGGTCGCCGTGCGCGGCGGTACCGTCTCGGTGTGGACCGGCGACTCCGACGGCGTCGAGGTGCGCGTCGTGAAGGCGGACGGCACGGAGGCGGGCGGCCAACCCGCCGGCATGGACGTCAAGTTGCTGGATCCGGGCACCGACCCGAGGCCGACCGGTGCTGCCGACCTGGAGCCGGCCGCATTCGCGGAGGAGACCCCGACGGCAACCGATTCCCCAACGTCGGCCGACTTCTCCACGGCGACGGACTCTCCCACGGCGACGGTGACGCCCACCGACCCGGCGTCCGACTCCGCCTCCCCGTCGACCTCGGCGCCGACGTCCCCGTCGGTCTCGCCGTCGACCTCGACCTCGGCTTCCCCGTCGGTGACGGCCTCGCCGTCCCCCACCTCCACGGTCCCCGCCCCCCGGCCCTCGACCGTCGTCAAGCCGCCGATCATCACACAGGCGCAGTGGGGCGCCTCCACGGACTACGACGGCACGCCGGGCTACGGCACCGAGATCAAGGCCGCCGTCATCCACCACACCGGCGTGGACAGCGACAACACCGTGTCCTGCGCCCAGTCCGCCGCCCGGCTGAGGTCCATCCAGCAGGAACACTTCTCCCGCGGCTACTACGACATCGGCTACAACTTCGTCGTCGACAAGTGCGGCCAGATCTTCGAGGGCCGCAGCGGCGGCATGGACCTCCCCGTGATCGGCGCGCACGACATCGGCTTCAACACGAACACCGTCGGCATCTCGTACATCGGCAACTTCGAGACGGCCCAGCCGAGCCGGGCCGCGCTCGACGCGATCTCCCGGATCGTGGCGTGGAAGTTCGGGATGTACGGCATCGACCCGACCGGCAAGGTGACGCTGACCTCGGGCTCGGACCAGGGCGTCGACGGCAACAAGGTCCCCAAGGGCCAGTCGATCACGCTGCCGCGCGTCTTCGGGCACCGGGACACCAACGCCACGGCCTGCCCCGGCGCGAACCTCTACTCCAAGCTCACCCGGATCGCCCAGGTCGCCAAGACGCCGGGCATCTCGCACGCCCTGGCCACCTCCGACTTCAACCGGGACGGCGTCACCGACCTGGTCGCGGGCGTCCCGAAGGCGAACGCGGTGAAGGTGATCCCCGGCAGCGTCAGCGGGCCGGTCCCCGCCGCGACGGTCACGCTCACCCAGAACAGCACGGGCGTCCCCGGCGCCACCGAGACCGGTGACGCCTTCGGCACCTCCACCGCCTGGGGCGACGTCAACGGCGACGGCTACGCCGACCTCGCCATCGGCACCCCCGGCGAGGACGACACCAGCGGCACCGACCGCGGCCAGGTCACGGTCATGTACGGCCCAGCGCTCAACACCGGTTTCTCGTACAGCACTTCGGGAATCACGGCGGCCGGCGCCAAGCTCGGTTCCGCCGTCACCGTCGGCGACTTCAACGGCGACGGCAAGGCGGACGTCTTCGCGGCCGGCTCCGGCACGGGCGGCAACTGGAACGTCCGGCTGGGCAGCGGCAAGTACCAGTACGGCGCGCTCACCTCCGCCACCGGTTCCGTCGCCTACCTGGACGCCGCGACCGGCGACTTCAACCGGGACGGCTACGCGGACGTCGCCCTCAACTACCGCGACACCGGCGGCATCGGCCGCGTGGTCCGCTTCGCGGGCTCGGCGACCGGCCTCGCCAAGGTCGGGGTCATCTCCGTGAGGGGCGGCCGCTCCATCGCCGCGGGTGACGTCAACGGCAACGGCTACGACGACATCGTCATCGGCCAGCCGGTCGCCTCGGAGTCCGGCGGCATCTCGGGCGGTCAGATCACCATGGTCCCCGGCACGTCGACCGGCTTCACCACCACCGGCATGACGACCATCCACCAGGACACGACGGGCGTCCCGGGCGGCAACGAGTCCGGCGACGCCTTCGGCACCTCGGTCTCGGTCGGCGACTACAACGCCGACGGTTACGCCGACGCCCTCGCCGGCGCCCCCGGCGAGGACCTCACTCGCGACGGCGTCAACCGTGCCGACGCGGGCGACGCGATCCTGGTCAGGGGCAGCGCCTCCGGCCTCACCGGCTCCGGCTCGATCGGCGTCTCGCAGGACACCTCCGGCGTCCCGGGCGCCACCGAGGCCGGCGACCGGTTCGGCTCGTCCGTGTCCCTGTCGGACCTGTCCGGCTACGGCCGCGCGGACCTGACGTTCGGCTCCGACGGCGAGGACGGCACCGACGGCATCCTCCTGCACCTGCCGAGCAACAGCACGGGCCTCGGCTACGCCGACACCGTCATCTACAGCAAGACCACGCTGGGCACCCCGACGGACGGCCGCCTGGGGCAGACCCTGACGCCGTAGCAGCCGGCTCAGGAGAAGTGACCGTCCGGCCGCCGTATCCGGGCCGGACGGTCACTTCCCCATCCTCATTTCCCGCCGTCAGTTCCCCGCCGTCAGTCCCCGCCGTCACTTCCCCGCCGTCGCGTCCCGGCACAGCAGCCGCAGCGACCCGTCCTCGGCGAAGCACCGGCGGGCCTCGTCGAGCGGGTCCCACAGGCGGCCGTCGGGGGTGCGGATCCAGTGGTCGCCGCCCGACGCCCACCACTCGGCGCCGGCCTGACGGACGATCACCTCACCGGCGTACGCGCCGAGCCCGCGCAGCACCGTCTCCACCGCGGCGTAGGGCGCCCCGTCCCGCCGTATCTCCTCGATCATCCGGTCGACGCTCCACAGACTCCGCGCCGAGTAGTCGAGCCGCAGCCGCGCCCCCTCGCGCAGGGTCGACACCACGTCCGCCGCCCACCGCACGGGCTTGGTCGCGGCGGAGGGCCTGGTCTCCTGATGTGTCGTCGCACTCGTCACAGTCGTCACACCGTGAAAAGCGTGGTCGGACGGCGTTTCGTCACCCGGATCCGGAGCATTTCCGCAACCGGTGCAGGACCGCCCCACCGCCGCCCCACGACAGTCACACGACTCCCTCAGGAATGAGGTTTACACGGGTGTGACACTCCGCCGCTCCCGTGCGCTCCTCTCTGTGATGAGCATGTACTTCCATCTCCGCGCGGTGCCGCCCCCGGCCCTGCGCAACAGCGCGACCTGGCTGCGACGGCTGTTCGAGGACGACTGGGACACCGTGCGGCAACGAATCGGCCGGTGCCGTGAGGAGGTGCTCGACAAGGGCTACCTCGGCCACGAGCTCCTCTACACCGGCGCACCCCCGCACCACGCCCGGAACGGCCCGCGATCCCATGTCGTCCTCGGCGGCGGCCCGGTCTTCCCGAACGGACCCGACGAACCGCCGTTCCTGCTGCTGACGGCCGCCCAGACGGCCCGGGTCGCCGACTACCTCACGTCGGCCGACTTCGAGGCGCTGTGGCGGGACGCCCGCGACGAACTGCTGCCGAGGTACGGCGGGGCGGGCGCGGAACCGGGCGCCCGGTGCATGTTCGAGTCCGCGCACCGGGACCTGACCGCGTTCTACACGCAGACGGCCTTCTACGGGGACGCGGTGGTGAAATGGCTGGTGCGGTGAAATGGCTGGCGCGGTGAAATGGCTGGCGCGGTGAATCGGCTGGTGCGGTGAGCCAGTAGGGCTCAGCCTCTCTGCCGGCCGCCGCTCAGCGCTTCTTCCGGGAGCGCCGCGACACCACCGCGCGCAGCACTCGCCGCCCGTCCGTCGACACCTCCAGCGCCCGGCGCACGCCGCCCGCGCCGTGTTCGGCGAGCAGTTCCAGGACAGTGATCTGGCGGCGCAGTTCGGCGGCGACGAGGGGCGGCATGCCCTCCGTACGGCCCTCTCGGGGGGCGTCGACGGACGACGCCCGGCCGGCGGAGGGGTCGAGGAGGCGGTGGATCTGCAGGGAGGCGACGGAACAGGCGTCGGCCCACACCCGTACCTCGGCGGCGGACAGGTCGGCCGGGGCGGCGGCGAGCATCCGGCTGGCCAGCAGCGCGGCCTCGTCCCCGGCGGACTCCGCGGGGCCGACGCCGGCGAGCTTGTCGCGCACCTGGGCGATGCGCATGCCCCAGTCTCCGATGTCGCCGTCGTCCGCGAGGCCGGCCCACAGCGGCCGCAGCACCTCGTCGTCGCCGGCCAGCAGAGGCAGGCACCGATCCAAACAAGCCAACCCGCTGGTGGCCAGTCCGCGCTCGTCGGCCTGAGCGATCAGTTCCACCAGGCTCATCCCACGCTCCCTCGCCAGGCGGCCATCCCTAACGGAGCCCGCACTTCCCCTTACTGCGCGCGACGGCCCGGGAGTGTCACAGGGGCACCACGCCGAGCCGATCGAGCAGCCGGAAGAACAGGTTTTCGGCCAACAGGCCCGCCGCGGGGTCGGAGTCTGCGGTCAGGACCTCGTACACCGGCTCGGCGGCCGCCTCGTGCCCCGCCTCCGCCGCCCACGCGACGGCCCGTTCGGCGGCGTCCCGGGGATCCAGGAAGTAGTCCTCCACGGTCAGCCCCTCCCGGTCGGCGCCGAGATAGGTGGCCATGACCGCCCGGGCCAGACAGGTCGTCCACGCCCCGCTCTCCGGCCCCGCCGCCTCCACGACCGCCGTCGCACTGTCCATGACGTACCCGAAAAGCGCGGGCGCGCCCGTCTCCACGGCGAGCCCGTTCATGCTGCCGACGTCGCCGTCACCGCTCGGGTACTCCCACACCTGCCACCCGCCCGGCGCCGACGCCCGCAGCGACAGGCCCTTGACGCCGGCCAACGCCTCCCGTTCCGCGAGCGGCCGCTCCCCGCGACCGACGACGAAATACCCCCAGTAGCCCATTCCGGTTCCCCCCGGCTGCTCTCCGTACGGCTCCGCCCGAATACACCACATTCGTACGGCCGTTCGCAGCCGGACGGAACAATCCGTCCCAGTCCAACCGCCGCGGTCCGTCCGCCCCGCTCCCGAACCGTGGTCAGCCGAGTCGGTCCGCGAGCGCCCTGAACCCCGTCCAGGACAGCTCCGGCCTCCCCGAATCCCACAGCTTCTGGACCGTCGCCCTGAGCGGCATCCGGATCCCGGCCGCGACCTGCGCCTCGGTCTGCGCGTTCGGGAAGTCGCACCACACCGCGAAGGTCCCGCCGAGGATCTGGTCGTCGTACTTCGCCGGAACCGCCTGCGTGCCGCGCAGGACGAGCGGTGTCCACTGCTCGTAGATCCGCTGCCCGGTCGGATAGACGAAGGTCTGCGGCTGTCCGAGGACGTAGTACAGGAACTCGTCGTTGTAGTTGACGACCTTCCGCCCCTCGCTCAGATACCCGGCCGGCAGCCGCGCCCCGATCTCCTTGCCCGTCCAGTAGGCGACCTGGATGTCCTTGTCGGCCTTGACGGACGTACCCCTGAAGAACCCGTCGTTCCAGGCACGGGGGCTCTTGTCGTGGGCGCGGACCGTGTCGGCGCGGTCGTTGAGCCAGCCGGTGGTGAAGTCCTCGACGCTCGCGCCGGAGCCGTGGGCCTCCCGGGCCGCGGAGGCGAGCTGCGGGAAGGACGCCTCGGGGTCGGACACCACCAGCGCCTGGTACTCGTCGCCGCCGAGGTGCCACTGGCCGCCGGGGAACAGGCCGGCGTACTCGTTCAGCAGGTCGTCGACGATCTCGGCGGAATCGGGGTCGGAGATGTCGACCGCGCCCCGCACCGGCACACCGCGCACGTTGCGCAACTGGAGGTCGGGATGCGCGGCGATGACCGCCCCCAGATGCCCGGGCGAGTCGATCTCCGGCACCACGGTGATGTGGCGACCGGCAGCGAGACCGACGATCTCCTTGACCTGCGCCTTCGTCAGATGCTCCGAGGAGACGATCTCCGGATGCGTGTCGGACTCGATACGGAAGGCCTGGTCGTCGGAGAAGTGCAGATGGAGCTGGTTGTACTTCAGGTCGCCCAGTTCGCGGACCCGGTCCTCGATCCAGTCCGCGGTGAAGTTCTTGCGCGCGATGTCCAGCATGAACCCGCGCACCGGCTCGGCCGGCTCGTCCCGCACGACACCCTCCGGCGCCGTACCGCCCCCGTGCACCTCCTGCTTCAGCGTGCGCGTGCCGTAGAACACACCCGAGTCCGCGGGCCCGCTGACGGTCACCCGCCCGCCGCGCACGGTCATCGTGTACGACTCCGGATCGGCGCCCTCGTCGTCGTTCAGTGCCAGCCGTACGTCCCCGGCGCGCACGTCGTCCTTCTCACCGGCGTACGTCAGCCCCAGCTCACCGGCGAGCAGCCGCCCCTCGTCGGCGAGGTCCCCGTCGCTGACCACGACCCGCTCACCCTTGCCCGGCGTCCAACCGGGTCCGCGCGCCGGGGTGTGGCTGCGGACGGCCGGGATGGTGCGGGGTGTCTTCGACAGCGGGTAGGAGCGGGTGGGCGTGGGGCTCGGGGTCTTCGAGGCGGCGCGGGACGACTCTCCCGTGGGAGCGCTCCGGGACGAGTCCTCCTGCGCCGATCCCACGGGCCGACTTCCGCCGTCGCCGTCGTCGCCGGCGGCCAGCAGGCCGAGGCTCACCCCGGCCGCGACCGTCACGACCACCACCGCGACGATCAGCACCCACGTTCGCCGCAACGCGCTCTTCACCGGTGTCCTGCGCATTTGCTGACTCCGTCTGTGCTGACTCACGGCACCAAACCTAGGCTCTCGGGGGGCCGAGTCTCGTCCACCACACGTTCTGAAACTCTCCCGTTCGGATGAAATTCGGGCATCCGTCGGACACCTGATGTGCGCTCTCGATAACGTGACGCCACATCTCTCACATCACCCCCTGCCGAAACCCACGTGACGCCCACACACCTTCCTGGCCGAATGGCCATACCCTCGCTGCCCGAGCAGACCCGGGACACACCCGGCTCGACTGCCCCGCTGGAGCACTTCAACACCGCCCCCGCCTACGAGATCCTCCACACCCTCCTCACCTGCCTCCACAGCCTCCGCTGGGCCACACGGGTCGCCGCCCACCGCCCCTACCCGAACCCGGACTCCCTCCTCGCCGCATCCGACGAGGCGGCGTACGACCTGACACCGGGCGATCTGACCGAGGCCCTGGCCGCCGAGACACTGCCGGTACTGCCGGACGACGCGTACGGGGCGGCACACATGGCGCTGGACGCGGCGCACGCGGCGTACGAGGCCCGGTTCGGACACCGGTTCGTCATCTGCCTGGACGGGGTACCCCCTTCAGAGGCCGCCGATCAGCTCCTGGCAGCCATCCGGTCACGATTGACGAACGATCCGGAGGAGGAGCGGGTCGTGACGGCAGAGGAACTCCGGCGCCTGGCAAGAGGACGGTTGGCGAGTCGCCTAAGGGGCGCGGGGAGCTGCGCGACCAGCCACAACGGCGCCACACCCGGCACATAACAGGACACACCGCCCCAGAACCCGCCGACCCTAACCCATACGCGTGCCACTTTGATCACACCGAGAGGCCCCGCGTAAGCCCAGCGCCAGCGTCTCGCTACGATGCTGGGGGCCGGTGGACCGTACCCGGCCGGGCCCGTCCGACACAGAAGCCGGCGCGGCCCCAATCCCCGCTCCCGGAGGGTTCTTCCGTGCCGGCTGGAACGCTGTACCGCGGCAGGGAAGGAATGTGGTCCTGGGTGGCTCATCGAGTCACCGGCGTCCTCATCTTCTTCTTCCTGTTCGTTCACGTGCTGGACACCGCGCTCGTCCGTGTCTCCCCCGAGGACTACGACAACGTCGTGGCCACCTACAAGACCCCGCTCGTCGCGTGCCTGGAGTACGGCCTCGTCGCCGCCATCCTCTTCCACGCACTCAACGGCCTGCGCGTCATCGCCGTCGACTTCTGGTCGAAGGGCCCGCGCTACCAGAAGCAGATGTTCTGGTCCGTCCTGGGCGTGTGGGTCGTACTGATGATCGGGGCGATCTACCCCGTCCTCGGCCACGCCTACCGCGAATTGTTCGGGAGCTGACGCGCGCGCATGTCAAACAACACCGTCACCACCGAGACCGCCGCGTCCGGTATCGGCCCTGTCGAGGGCGAGTCCCTCTACAGCGTCGACAACCCGGCCCCGCTCATCGAGGCGCCGCGTCAGCGCACCAAGAAGACCCCGAAGTCCACACGGGGCAACTTCGAGATGGCCGCGTGGCTGTTCATGCGCCTGTCGGGCATCGTCCTGGTCGTCCTGGTCATCGGCCACCTGCTGATCCAGCTGGTGCTGGACGGCGGCGTCTCCAAGATCGGCTTCGCCTTCGTGGCGGGCCGCTGGGCGTCCCCGTTCTGGCAGGTCTGGGACCTGCTGATGCTGTGGCTGGCGATGCTGCACGGCGCCAACGGCCTGCGTACGATCATCAACGACTACGCGGAGCGCCCGGGCACCCGGCTGTGGCTCAAGGGCCTGCTCTACACCGCCACGGTGTTCACCATCCTGCTGGGCACGCTGGTGATCTTCACCTTCGACCCGAACATCCGCTAGGCACGGGGCTGAGGTAATCCACCCATGAAGATCCACAAGTACGACACCGTCATCGTCGGCGCCGGTGGCGCCGGTATGCGCGCCGCCATCGAGTCGACGAAGCGCAGCCGCACCGCCGTGCTGACCAAGCTCTACCCCACCCGCTCCCACACGGGCGCCGCGCAGGGCGGCATGGCCGCCGCGCTGGCCAACGTGGAGGAGGACAACTGGGAGTGGCACACCTTCGACACGGTCAAGGGCGGTGACTACCTGGTCGACCAGGACGCCGCCGAGATCCTGGCGAAGGAGGCCATCGACTCGGTCCTCGACCTGGAGAAGATGGGCCTGCCGTTCAACCGCACCCCGAACGGCACCATCGACCAGCGCCGCTTCGGCGGTCACTCGCGTAACCACGGCGAGGCCCCGGTCCGCCGCTCCTGCTACGCGGCCGACCGCACCGGCCACATGATCCTCCAGACGCTGTACCAGAACTGCGTCAAGGAGGGCGTGGAGTTCTTCAACGAGTTCTACGTCCTGGACCAGCTGATCACCGAGGTCGACGGCGTGAAGCGCTCGGCCGGTGTCATCGCCTACGAACTGGCGACCGGCGAGATCCACGTCTTCCAGGCGAAGGCCGTGATCTACGCGTCCGGGGGCTGCGGCAAGTTCTTCAAGGTGACGTCGAACGCGCACACGCTGACAGGCGACGGCCAGGCGGCGGTCTACCGTCGCGGCCTCCCCCTGGAGGACATGGAGTTCTTCCAGTTCCACCCGACCGGCATCTGGCGCATGGGCATCCTGCTGACGGAGGGCGCCCGCGGTGAGGGCGGCATCCTCCGCAACAAGGACGGCGAGCGCTTCATGGAGAAGTACGCGCCGGTGATGAAGGACCTCGCGTCCCGTGACGTCGTGTCCCGCTCCATCTACACGGAGATCCGTGAGGGCCGCGGCTGCGGTCCCGAGGGCGACCACGTCTACCTCGACCTCACGCACCTCCCGCCGGAGCAGCTGGACGCCAAGCTCCCGGACATCACCGAGTTCGCGCGCACCTACCTGGGCATCGAGCCGTACACGGACCCGATCCCGATCCAGCCCACCGCGCACTACGCGATGGGCGGCATCCCGACGAACGTCGAGGGCGAGGTCCTCGCGGACAACACGACGGTCGTCCCCGGCCTGTACGCGGCCGGCGAGGTCGCCTGTGTGTCGGTGCACGGCGCGAACCGCCTGGGCACGAACTCCCTCCTGGACATCAACGTCTTCGGCAAGCGGGCGGGCATCGCCGCGGCGGAGTACTCCCAGAAGGCGGACTTCGTCGAGCTGCCCGAGGACCCGGCGCGGCTGGTGCTGGACCAGGTCGAGCGCCTGCGCGACGCCACCGGCACCGAGCGGGTCTCGGTCCTGCGCCGCGAGCTGCAGGAGACCATGGACGCGAACGTCATGGTGTTCCGCACCGAGCAGACGATCAAGACGGCCGTGGAGAAGATCGCGGAGCTGCGCGAGCGCTACCTGAACGTCTCGATCCAGGACAAGGGCAAGCGGTTCAACACCGACCTCCTGGAGGCCATCGAGCTGGGCAACCTGCTCGACCTGGCCGAGGTCATGGCGGTGTCGGCCCTGGCCCGCAAGGAGTCCCGCGGCGGTCACTACCGCGAGGACTACCCGAACCGCGACGACGTCAACTTCATGCGCCACACCATGGCGTACCGCGAGGTGGGCGACGACGGCACCGAGTCCATCCGTCTCGACTACAAGCCGGTCGTCCAGACCCGCTACCAGCCGATGGAGCGTAAGTACTGATGGCAACCCCGACCCTGGACAAGGCGGACGCGGCCGGCACGCCCGAGCCCGGCTTCGCCGACTCCCCGTACATCACGGCGACCTTCCGCATCCGTCGCTTCAACTCCGAGGTCTCGGCGGAAGCGACCTGGGAAGACTTCCAGGTGGAGATCGACCCGAAGGAACGCGTCCTCGACGCCCTCCACAAGATCAAGTGGGAGCTGGACGGCACGCTGACCTTCCGCCGCTCCTGCGCGCACGGCATCTGCGGCTCGGACGCCATGCGGATCAACGGCAAGAACCGTCTGGCCTGCAAGACGCTGATCAAGGACCTCAACCCCGAGAAGCCGATCACGGTCGAGGCCATAAAGGGCCTGACGGTCCTGAAGGACCTGGTCGTGGACATGGACCCGTTCTTCCAGGCGTACCGCGACGTGATGCCCTTCCTCATCACGAAGGAGACGAACGAGCCCACGCGCGAGCGTCTCCAGACGGCCGAGGACCGCGAGCGCTTCGACGACACGACGAAGTGCATTCTGTGCGCCGCCTGCACGTCGTCCTGCCCGGTCTTCTGGAACGACGGCCAGTACTTCGGCCCGGCCGCCATCGTCAATGCCCACCGCTTCATCTTCGACTCGCGCGACGACGCGGCGGAGCAGCGGCTGGAGATCCTGAACGACCGCGACGGCGTCTGGCGCTGCCGCACCACGTTCAACTGCACGGACGCCTGCCCGCGCGGCATCGAGGTCACGAAGGCGATCCAGGAAGTGAAGAGGGCGCTGATCACGCGGCGTTACTGACGTCGTCTTCGCTACGTCCCTGAGGGCCCCGTTTCCCGGTTTCGCACCGGGGCGGGGTCCTTGCGTGTGCCCGAAGTGAGCCGGGGTCAGGCCTGCCCCTGGGCGTCCTCGCCGACGTTGTCCGCCTCGGGGTCGCTCTCCCCTGACAGCACCGCGAACTCCGAGGTGTCGAGCTCGAAGTCGAACGGGGCGGGAACACGCAAGGGCCGCCCGAAGGGGACGTTGGTGCGGGAGCGGTACCCCTTGGGGGACGGATCCCAGAAGGCGGAGATGTCCTGGACCTTCATGTCGAGCAGCAGATAGAGCGTCTATGGCCGTCGAACGCTCGGTCATGATGGTCACCACGGTCCTGCACTGATTACAGAGCGTGTCGCGTCTCCCACGATAACGCGGCCTGCCACGGCCGCCCGGCACTCGACCCAGCTCACGCCGCAGCCACCCCGCCCACCGTCCTGACTGCCAGCTCGCACCAGAGCAGCTTCCCGCCTCGCCCGAAGAGGTCGTCTCCGAGCGGATAGCCGCCCCAGGTTTCTGCGTAGTGGCATACGAGGAACAGGCCACGCCCGCCGGCTGCTGTCGCCGGAACCGGGCACAGGGGCCGGGACCGTTTATCGAAGGGCGGCGGGATGTGCGGGTTGGTGTCCCAGACGCTCACCCGCAGCCGGTTGCCGCCGAGTCCGCGCAGGCGCAGGGCCGCCGGCCCGTCCGAGTACCGGTAGGCGTTGGTGACCAGCTCAGAGGCCAACAGCTCAGCGACCTCATGGAGTTGGTCCATGCCGTGTCCTGCGAGTACGGCTCGCAGGGTGACACGGGCGATGCGGGCTGCGCGGGCGTCGTGGGGCAGCTGGAGGGCATACGCCCATGTTGGGGACGTCTCGCACTCCGACGGGGATACGGTGACCATGAATGCCTCCTGCGGTCGGGGGACTTGGGCCGGTTGGGCGGCGCGGGTCTCACCGTAGACTGCAGATGCTGAAGGTTTTGCACAGAGCGGCAAAACCTTCAGGCTTTTACCTCGTGTGGGTGACCGCCACGCCAGGCGTACGAAACGGAGCGAGGACATGGCACCACGCAGCGCCCCAACGGCACGCCGCCTCCGCATCGGCGTAGAACTGCGCCGGATGCGGGAACGCGCCGGCATGACCGCCGCCGAGGCCTCCCGCTCCCTGGGCACCACACAGGCCCAGATCAGCAACATCGAGGCCAACCGCTTCGGAATCAGCGCGGATCGCGTGCGCACGCTCGCCCATATCTACGGCTGCACGGACCAGCCCCTGGTCGACGCCCTCGCCGACATGGCCGCGGACCGCACGCGCGGCTGGTGGGAGGAGTACCGCGACATCCTGCCGCCCCGCCTCCTCGACCTCGCCGAGATGGAACACCACGCCACCGCCCTGCGCGTGACCCAGGTCATCAACTTCCCCGGACTGCTCCAGACACCAGAACACGCCCGCGCCCTGTTCCGGGAGGCAGTACCGGCGCTGCGCCCGCATGAGATCGAGTACCGCATCTCCCACCGCATCAAGCGCCAGGCCGTCCTCCACCGCGAGCAGCCAACGTCGTACACGGCAATCGTCCACGAGGCCGCGCTGCGCATGCAGTTCGGCGGCCGCGAAGTTGCCAGGGCTCAGCTCAAGCACCTCGCCGAGACCAGCGAGCAGGCCAACATCAGCCTCCGTGTGATCCCCTTCGACGGCACCTCGTTTCCCACCACGGGCCACGCCGTCGACTACTTCCACGGCCCGGTACCTGCCCTCGACACCGTCGAGGTCGACACCGCCCACGGCAGCGAACTCATCGACGCCGCAGGACAACTGGAGAAGTACCGGCTCGTCCTGGACCGCATGGAAGCAGTCGCCCTGAAGCCCGCCGCCTCCCGCGACCTCATCCACCGCATCACCCAAGACACATGAGACCGGAGGAACCAACCATGACCGAATCGGCCTGGCAGAAGTCGACCTACAGTGAAGAAGGCTCCGCCTGCGTCTACCTCGCCGCCACTCCCGCCGGAACGATCCTCCTCCGCGAAAGCGACGAACCGAAGACCATCCTCAGCACCGGCCCACACCAACTCTGCGCTCTGATAGCAGCCTTGAGGCCCGAGCACAGTGCCGCGACAACAACGCGGACGTAGTCCTTAAGCGTTTCACCCGGCGCACCGTTACCGTGGTCATGGCGGTCACCGCACCCCTGGCCCTCGTCTACTCCTTCGGCAATATCTGGGCGCGCTCGCACCGCGGCTCGGCTCTTGGCCCCTCAGCAGAATCTGCCAGAGAGCCGAAGAGCACTCCTCTATGTCGCCGAATCCTGACGCGATTGCCGCCACTCTGAGACAGACCTTAGAGTAGGCCCCTCAACGGTCTTCGCACCACAGGCGTAAGCCAGCCAGCGGAACTCTTCACATGGGAAACCGGCTCCCCAGAAGAATCGACCCACAGCACCACCGATTCATCGGTAAGTTGGGTCGCATCCCACCATGCCCAACCCCTCAACTGCGGGTCGAAGCAGAATAGCCAGTCCTGAAGTTCCCACGGTTCTTCGCCCCGACGGGAAACATACTGTTGAACCCCCAAGGACGCCGGGCCGTCATGACCGACTACAACGGATCCGCGAGTCACCTCTGCGAACCAATCGGGAATGAGATCCTCTCGGAGAGATTCCGAATCAGAATCGGCGGGAGTTCGGCCTGGCCGGGGTCACGGCGGTGAGGGATGACCAGGCCAGTGCCCCGGTAGCCCGCCGTCAGCGATCACGGTAGTCCGGCCGATGGCGTCCTTCGCTCCGGACAGCTCCCATGCCTTGCAGTCGTTGCGGTTCCCCGGGACCGGTCGGCCGACTGTGACCACCAGACGGGTATCGGCGTCGATGATGACCTGGTGGTTAGTGGAGTACCTGTAGTTCTTCGACTGCTCGGCGATCGTGTGATCACGGGTGGGGACGAGGGTGCCATCGACGATCAGCACGGTGTCCCTCCGGAACCGCTTGCGAGGCTGCAGGGCGAGCGATGGCCCGAGGTGGGCGATCATCCGGTCTGCGGCGGACTTGGACACCCCGAACAGCGGGGCTAGCTGCCGCAGGTGAGGTGCGTCCGCCAGTACGCCGCCACCAGCAAGACCCTGTCCTCTAGCGGCAGGCCCCAGGGGCGACCTCTACGCATCGGGTCGGTTCCGTCCCGCCGCAACGCGGTCACGAGCTTCGTGAACTGTCGCGGGCTCAACCCGGTGAACGGGGCTATCCAGGAGGGTTCCGACGCCGTGATCACACCAGCCACAGCGAGATCGTCTCACCTCGATCATGTTCCAGAACCCGCAGCCTCTGGCGAGACATATCTCGGTCGCCCGGACGGATTCGGCATGAGAGCCTCACGCCCGTGGCTACTGAAACCCAGGTGGGAGAGCTGTTGCACCAGCGCGGCTGGCGAACGGCATTCACGGTCGCTGAAAGGGTGAACGCGTGGGCCGCCCTGGTGAGCGTCATCGAGCGTGGCTACGGCGATGACATCTACGAGTACACCAACGACCTCTATTGCCGAAACTGGCTGCACGAGGCGTGGCTCCTGCTGGACGAACACATCGTTCAGCTCTGGACTCCGCAGATCAAAGCTCTGGACGACCGGTACAAGGCCGCGACCGTCGACGACGACGGCCAAGCACTCCACCAGTTCCACAGATTGCCCGGACCCGAGCTGTGGTGGTGGCGGCGACACCCCCGCATCCTCACCGGAGACCTCGGGCGTTTGCTTCGCTCGGCCGGTGCCCATCGGTACCGACCCTGACACAACATGACCTCAGCCTCGTGGGTTACGGGACAGCTCTTAGAGCGACGCAGAAAATCGGTCTAGCTCTCTCCGGATGGGACCAGATCGCGGAATACGCACCCACCACCATCCACGCGCTTTAGGCTCATCACCAGCCAGCCGAAGGAGGGCGCCCAGTTCGTCGACTTCCGTATACGAGAGAAATCTCGAATCTGCCTCACCGAGAGCGGCAATAAAATTGCTCGACTCCTTCTCCGGAACCAACTCCAAACCCCTGGCGATGAAATCCCTAAGGGAGTCGGCTGCGATCAAGTCATGCGCACCCCAGACAGACCTGTCAGAATCGGGAAGCTCAAGCTCTCTCTCCATCCGCGCCACGTGCTCATACCAACTCATTCTTACCTCCAAGCGGAACCCCGCAGTTCGGTCCCGAATTGTGAACGAGGACCGGCGTCTGACCAGCAAGTACATAGTACGTGTGCTACGCGGACCCCTCTACCTGCTTTTCCGCAGGTCAAGCTCAGTTTGCTGGTTCGGTGAAGTACGTGGGTGTCCGTGGTTGTGCGGGGTTGTTGCCGTCAGCTACTGCCGTCAGTGGGTTCAGCCCAGGTACGGCTTCTCGCGCTGTTCCAGGAAGTGCTGGAGCCTGAGTCGTTGAGTGTGGTGCATCGGCAGCTGCTCGATCTCTTCCGGCGGCACGAACCGGAGCTCGGTGGACTCGTCGGAGATTGTCAGTTGGCCGCCGGTGATGCGGGCGGTGAAGCAGACGTTGAACTGTCGCCGGACCTCGCCGTCGGTGTAGGCGATGATGTGTTTCGGGTCGGTGTAGGTGCCGACCAGGCCGGTGATCTCTACATCGAGGCCGGTCTCCTCTTTGACCTCGCGGACGGCCGTGCCTGGCAGGGAGTCGGTGAGGTCCATACCGCCTCCGGGCAGCGCCCACAGGTCGTTGTCGCGGCGACGCTGGAGGAGGATGCGCCCGTGGTCGTCGGTGACGACGGCGGAAGCGGCGACGACCATGCTGTTCGGCTTGGGCGCGTTCGGGTCGTCGTAGTACTCGGTGCGCGCCACGATCAGCCTTCCTCTCGCACGGGGGTCGCCGTCGCCCACACCGCGTCGAAGCTGTCGGCGTAGGTGTCGAACATGCCGCCTGTCTCGTGACGGCGAAGATGCCACACGGGGGCGGCGTAGGCGTTAACGCCCCAGACGTGTGCGTTGACGAGTTGCTGGTCGTCGGCCCGGTAGAGGGAGTTGTAGAGCGTGGTGCCGTGAGTGCGGACATCGATGCCGGGGGTGCCAGCGAGCGGCCAGTAGTGCATGAGCGCGAGGCGGCAGCGGGATTCGATGCCGTGGCCGAACCGCTCCTCCTGACCGCGGGCTTGGACGTTGTCGCTGTCGGCGTCCCCGATCGCGATGCGGACGGTACAGCCTTCTGCGGCACGTTCCTTGAGGAGTTCGTTCAGCCGCGGGTAAGCCTCGTGGAGGAAGACCGCCGCGTAGACAAGGATGTCGATCCGTTCCCGGGCTTGGGCCATCAGGTCGGTGAACGTCGAGACGGGGATGTCGGCCCGCTGTTCGTAGAGCGCGACCAGTTCGGGGCTGATGGCGCGGGCGGGGCGGGCCTGGCGGAGCGCCGGCCAGAGTGCGTGCACGTCTTCTCCCAGGGCCTTGGCCGCCTGGAGGGCTGTGGCACGGCGTGGGATACGCCCGAGGTTCACCCAGCGCTCGACCGACTTGGGGTCGACCTCGGCCTGCTGAGCGAGTGCGGCGTACGTCCAGCCTCCCGCCGCCATGACGGCTCGTAGTCTCTCGTTCGGCACGAGTCTCCCCCTTCGTCTCAGGACGGCACCAGGGACGTTCTACACGGTGCAGGACGTCCCGAAGTGGGGTTTGGTGGAGGTTCCTTCGTCCCGGTGACCGGCGTGAGGATCGGTGCCGACCCTGCGGCACTAACAGGCCCAGGGGCACGCATCAACGCCGCCGAGGAGCGTCACCGTGCGAATGAGTGCCACCCCACGTGTTCCCGCCCTGCGACTGGACGCCCGGTCCCGCGCCGCCTCGCCGGGGTGGTCACGATGACGTCCCCCGTCCCTGATGCCGACGGGCACACCGTCTCGCCCGATGCCGGCGCCCTGGTGGTCGACCGGCGGAGCGGCAAGGTGGGGGTGGTGATGGGGCATGTGGGGCCGTACGTGCAGCTTCGGCCGCCGCGCGGTGGCCTGGAGTGGGACGTGCCGCCCGAGGACGTACGTTCGCCGACTCCGACGGAGGAGTTGAGCGCGAAGGTGGCCGTGGCCAACCGGAGGTGGGGACGGTGACCCCGCGCTCGGTCCTGCGCTACGAGACGTGGACGCTCCAGCCCGACCGCGAGCCGGACGCGGAGCCGGTCCTCTACGCGATGCAGTGCGCCGTGGACGGAGAGACCTCGCCGACAAGCGAGGACTTCGCCGAACCGCAGGACTGGGTGCTGCGACACTGCGGCCAGAACCCGTCCCACCACACCTACCGGGAGATCATCACCCGCCCCTGGCGGACCTGGCGCCAGACGTGACCCACCTCGCTCGCCCAGGCGCCGCACCGCGCTGACCCACCCGACTCCCGTCCCTGCCGGGCGCAGCCGATCGAGGCTCCCCCGCACTCGTCAGCCTCGGCAGGGACGGGCCTCACGTGCGTGCCGTGCCCATGACTGTGGGGGTTCTGGCCTCTGCCACAGAAAGTCAGCCACGACGGCGGGCGCGCCGACCGATCACCCGCCACGTGTGTCTCGCTCAACCCCGCGCCGGCATCAGCCCAGTTATCTCCGTCGTCACGGCCCCCAGCCAGGCAGCCGGCATGGGCGTCCGGGACGGCGCGAGCCCGCCGGGCGGCCTCTCAGGTGCCCGGCCAGTCTGCTGCTGAGCGGTCGGACCGGGGCTTCCGATTGGTGGTCCGGCTTACGCTCCCGGGCTCTGCGCGCCGAGTGGTCGGCGGCCGTCGCCAGCGGGGCGGCAGACAGGAGCGGGCGGCGGTCACCGACCGCCGACGCGCGGCGGCCCGCGTCAGCGGGACGCCCTTGATCAAGTAAAGAAACTCTATTCTCCCGAGAAATAGAGAGGCTCGGATATTACGCGTACCGCACCAGGCGCTTACCGAATCCTCTCACTCGGTTCAACCTATCCGAGTGAAGAAGTATTACTCGCTGGGATTCTATAGGAAGCTGCGAGATTCTCGTCGAAGAATACGATCAGCTCATCGGGCATATACGTGAACCCCTCCCCCTCAGCCGCACCTAGCGCAATAACCAGGCTTGACTTATTGGAGAATCCGAGGCGATACGCCCAGGGCATTTCAGGGCAACCTTCATTGGGAATGTGCCAGGCAGGGATGATTTCCACAATATCCGCCCCAAGGAACCTCTCCCAATCGACATGGTCGCTCACGTCGACAGTGTCCCCTGGCAAGTCGGCGTCCGACTCTCCAGGCTCCCTAAGCTCGATCGCCATCCCTTCGTTGAGTCCATCCATCGCCCAGGACAGTGACAGTGCAGCCCCGGTACTCATGACCAGTTCAACGGCCATGTCGACTTCATGAGCACGATCCTCCCTGTGCCCTTCGGGCCAGGTTTCCCCCTGCGGAACTACGTAGCGGACCGCACTCACAGGCGCCCCCGCGATCGCACCCCGAAGGTCAGCGAGACTAGCGGCGCCGCGCACCTTTGCATCCCACGGCTCGATTACCAACATGCCTAGTACCGCCCGAAGTATTGGAACTGTCCATTTGCGTCGAAGGTCGCACCGATCCCGCGCCCACCAGCAGGGTCCGGCATGATATACCGCGTTCCGCCCGCGAAGTTGCCGGAATTGACAGCGGACGTAGCGGTTTGCGGATTGGTTAGAATGTCGTCCAACAAATCCTGCCCGGCAGTCTTCAACTCCTTGCCGGGAACCACAGGAAGATCGCCGCGGTTCATATGCTTCTGGTATTCACGCCCTGCATGAGTCGTCTTCCCCTTGGCTGGACGCATTCCACTCTGTGAAAGCGCATCCAGATCGGGGCAGCCTCCGGAGTTATGCACGAGCACGGGAGTCTCACCCGCCAGCACATAGTACGTGTGCTGGGTGCCTCCTTTCTGCCTGCGTTTTCGCAGGTCAGCAGGAATTTACCGGTGCGTGGGTGTGCGTGGAAGTGCCGTTCTGTGCGCCCCTGTTGCCGTCGGCGTTGCCGTCAGACGGTTGCGTGCATGAGGGCGGTGGAGTGGGCTTTGGCCGGTGTCCTGCCCGGGTTGGGGTCGGGCATGGTCAGGGGCCGTACGCTGGCCCGGCAACTCGGGCAGGCTTTCCCCCTGCCCGGAATTTGAACGAGTGGCCCCCTGGCCTTGCCCGACGCGGGCCCCGACTCGGGGAGGTGGGTAAAGCCCATGGAGCCGACCGACCCCACCGCCGGGCTGCGCACAGGCCAACTCTCCGCCGCTGGTTCGCCGTCGGCCTGGCGCTCGCCGTGCGGGCGCGTCCCCTCTTCGCTCACTTCTGGTCGCCCGCTACGCGCTTCTGCGCGGCCTGGTCGCTGGCCGGCCCGCGGTGGCGGAGCCGAGAGCGGGCCGGGTGGGCGGCCGTGCCGCGCGCGACCCGCGCCAGCGGGTCGCCTTGAAGACGTAGAGAAAGTTTGGACGCATCCCGCCTTGGTGCTATGCCGTGGCCGTCGGCTGGTCGTTCGGCTGGAGTGTGGTCCGAAGCATCGGACTGGCAGGTGTGGTTCTGCGGGCAACCGGGGTGATCGTTGTTCGGCCGGTCCGGGGCCGTGTTGCAGGGGTACCGTCTGAGTGTTGCCGCAGAACGGAGTTCGCCGTGTCGCAGAGCATTGAGGAGCACACCGGCACTCGGATCGCCCGTATCCGGAAGCAGCGCGGCCTGACGCAGCAGGGGCTGGCGATGCGGGCTCACGTGTCGAAGTCGTTGCTGTCGAAGGTGGAGTGTGGGCAGAAGGCTGCCTCCCCGGCTCTTGTTGCTGCCTGTGCCCGCGCGCTGGGCGTCTCGACGTCCGATCTGCTGGGGCAGCCGTACGCCGAGGAGTTGCGCCGGGACCGCATGGACGCCTTGATCCAGCCGATCCGTGAGGGGCTGGAGAACTGGGATGTCGCGCTCGACTGGGAGACGGCTTCGCGCCCAGCCGCGTTGATCCGGGCTGATGTCCAACGGGCCCTCGTGCAACGCCGGCAGGCGCAGTACACGGACATGGTGCGCGACCTGCCCGGGTTGATCGACGAGTCGGTGCAGGCGACGCATACCAGCACCGGGGAAGAGCAGCGGCTGGCCTACGAGTGTCTGGCGGGGATGTTCCGGTGTGTGTTCACCGTGGCGTGGAACTTCGGCTATATCGACCTGGCTACCGTTGCGCTGGACCGGCTGGCGTGGATCGCTCCGCGCGCCGACGAGCCGGGGCTGGCCGCCATGTATGCCTACCTTCGCGCACAGACCACGATGTCGTCCGGCCGGTACGACGTGGGTCTGCGGGTGATTGACCAGGCTCTGCGGGATCTCGACGGCCTGGATGCGCGCCGTCCGGCAGGAGTTGAGGCCATGCGGGGTGTGATGCATCTGCGGGCTGCGGTGATCGCGGGGCGGATGAAGGACCGGGATGAGGCGGATGCCCGCCTGGCCGAGGCCCGCTCTCTGGCCCGGGCCACGGGCGAGTTGCCCGATTTCGGCGTCACCTGGGGGCCGGTGAACGTCGGTGTGCATGCGGTGGCCATCGCCTCGGAGATGGACGACTTCGGTCGCGCGATCGAACTCGCCCAGGATGTGCACATCCCGCGAGGCTGGACCCGTTCCCGGGCCGGGCACCACTGGATGGACCTCGGCCGCTCCCATGCCTGGGCCGGCCACCCGGAGGAAGCTCTGGACTGCCTGCACCAGGCCCGGCGCATCGCGCCGCAGCAGACCCGCTACCACCCGACCGCGCGGGACACCGTGCTTGCCCTCAAGCGGCAGGAACGGACGCGTAACAGTTCGTTGGCGCAATACGCGGAGTGGGTCGGCATATAGCAGGTTCCCGGCGAGAGGAGTTGCATCCTTCGGTGCAACTGCTGTGCATCGCCAGTCGGCAGGCTGACGCTCAGTCAGGACCCCCGCGACCGGGCGAACGGTCCGGGGGCGTGGCCAACGCTGACAAGGAGCGCCGACGTGCCGCACTGTATCGCCCACATCTTCGAACCGCTGCTACGGCTGCTACGGCCCGCACCGGGCCGCCACCGCGCACCAGATTCCCGGCCGGCCCTCCTCGTTGTGGAGGCATCGACTGAATGTCCGCCTCGCGTACCCGCTGCCCCGGTACTGCACGGTGAGGACACCGGACTGGTCCGCCTGTACCTGCTCGCGCACGAACAGCGGGAGCAGCAGCGCCGACGGGCACCGCGGCGCACGCTGTGGCTGGCCGTGCACGGAGTCGACACCGACCCCCTGCTGACCCGCAGCTTGGAGGTGCGAGTCTGATGAGCCTCACGAATCAGGTCCGCCTGCTCCCCTGGGCCGGGCCGGAAGGAAAACCCTGTTACCTCGCAGGCGACGGGACCGGATACCTGTCACGCCTCGCCGACAACATGGAGTCAACCCAACTCGGTCTGGCCGGTGAACTCGTTCAGGAGGCACAACACACTCTGGACGGGCGCCGGTGGACGCCTGGCGAACTGCACCTGCTGGCAGTCCAGTTGACCGAGGCATTGGCGAACGTCCACCGGATCGCGGTGAGTCGGGGAGCACGCCTGCCCGCCCCCGCCTACGACGACCTCGACACCCTGGACGTGGACGACCTGGAGACCGAGGACGAGGAGCGGGACAGCCCCCATCCCGTCCCGCTCGACTGACTTCCCATCACGATCTCCTGTTCCGGTCGGCGCCCGTCCCACCCGGCCGGAACGAGCCTCAGCGGAAATCCCCGGAAAGCCATGGCCCTTCGGGGATTTTCACTGCATGCCGTCAGGCGCCCTTGGGGTGCTTGGCTCCTCGTCCCTGGCTTGCCTGCTCCAGGCGCTCAAGACGCTCGCGCATGTCGGCCATCTGCTCCAGGATCAGGTCCAGCTTGCCCGCCAGGTCGACGTCCCCGGACCCGGGCGGCGCGGACTGCAGCGACTGCACGGAACCGTCGTCGGTGCCGCCCGCGTCTGGCGGTTCTTCCCAGAAGAGGCTTTCGCCGATGACGTACGCCAGTTCTTCCGGCTGCGGCTCGCTCGGCCGGGTGCGGGAGGGGATCTCCTTGCGCGGGTTCTTGTAGACCTTGCGGGCATGTCCTTCCAGGGCCAGCGCGGCCAGGGCCTGCTCGGTGTTCTCTTCGCTGTGGCCGATGGCCTCGGCGGCCTCCGCTGCGGTCAGCCGGGTGCCCTTGGGCAACGAGCCGTTGCGAATCTTCTGGACGAGGGCCGCGTGGGCGAGGTGCCGCCCGAGGGCGGGATCGTCCGCGTCGCGTACGTACGCGTCGTGGCTTTGCTCTTCGTCCTCGTAGCGGAGCCATTCGTTGCGTACGAGCAGGCTGACCGCCGCGTCGATGACACGGACCGGTACCGCGTAGTGGTCGGCGAGCGCTTCACGGCCCGGCAGCTTGATCCCTGGCGTGAGGCTGCCGGAGCGGATCCGGCGTTCCAGATCCTTGACGACTTTCTCGAAGGCGTGCTCGAAATCCGCCGACCTGCTCACGAAGGTGCCCTTGCCCTGGCGGGTCATGACCCAGCCCTCGCTGCGCAGGAGCCGCACCGCCTTCTGCACGGTCAGGCTCGATGCGCCGTACGCCTCCATCAGTTGGCTGTGCGACGGCAGCAACTGCCCCGGCTGGAGCTTCTCACTGCGGATCTGCTGCTTGAGATCGTCCGCGATGCGCTCGAACGCCAGGCGCGCCTCGTCGGCAGGAGCCATCGTCATCCCTCGGATCGGCGTACGTCGGTGGCGGAAGGACGGGCCGGCCGCCATTCCCGCAGCACAGCGCGCTGCACCGGCCAGATTAGCGACCCCAGGTACAGGGCGGGAGCAGAACAGCCACGAATAGGGATGGATAGAGTTGGATTGAGTCAGGTAGGGTCAGGTCGAGCGATCACCCACATGGGTGATTCGCACCCTTCTACCTGGAGGTTTGCCGTGAAGACCATGCCCATCGACCAGTCCCAGGCCCTGGTGATCTTGGCCTCCGAGCCCCGGCCGCGTTTCAAGGACCGTGACGGCCGGGAGCCCGCGATCGACCGCACGACCGGCGCCCACCTGCACCAGGTGGACGTGATGTTCGCGTTCAACGGCCGCGCCGAAGTGATCACTGTGAACGTGCCCGAGCCCGGCCTCGGCAAGGGACTCAAGGTCGGCATGCCCGTCGCCTTCACCGGCCTGGTCGCCTCGGCCTGGGAGAACGAGATCAACGGCAAGGACCGGCACGGCATCTCCCTGCGCGGCGGCGCCGTTACCGCCAAGGCGGGCGCCTGATGACCGGGAACTCTCTCGGGCTCGCGCTCCTGGCCGTCGTCGGCCTCACTGTGCTCGGGCTGCTCGGCTGGGCCGGGTTCTGCTTCGCCCGCTGGTACCGCGCCGACACGGAGACACGTATCAGCCTGCGGCAGGCTCGGCAGATGCGGTGGGGCTGGAAGCGGCTGGCGCCGATGCTGGGCCTTGCGGTCAAGGACGCCACCCCGACCGTGCTCCAGCAGTACGGCCCGCAGGAACAGCCGACGAAGCCGCGCATGCTGGTGCCGCGTCTGCACACCTGCGCCGACGGCTTCGGCGTCACCGTCACCGCCGATGCGCTGCCGCAGGTCGGGCTGAGCGCCTGGCAGGAGGCCTCCGAGGGCCTGTGCGACGCCTGGGGCATGCGCCGCATCCGGATCGGCCAGCCCAAGCCCGGAGTGATCGTCGCGCGCGGCTTCCGGCGCGAGCCGCTGGAGGCGGTGATCCGCTCACCGCTGCTCGGCCCGGACGGCTCCCCGACCTGCCGACCGGGTCAGTTCGTCTCCACCGATGACGTGCTGCTCGGCTGGGACGAAGACGGCACCCCTGTTGTGCTCAACCTCGCCTACTCCGCTCACGCCCTCATCGCCGGCGCCACCCGCTCCGGCAAATCGATCACCGTCAACACGCTGCTCGCCTACGCCTCGCTCATGCGGGACGTGCGTCTGATCGTGATCGACCCCAACCTCGGCGCGGTCGCGCCCTGGTGGCGTACCGCGTACAAGGTCTCCGACGCCATCCACCCCGACGAGCCGACCGAGATCCTGCGCTGGGTGCGCGAGGAGATGCAGCGCCGCGAGCGGCTGTTCTGGTCCGGCCGCACCGACCGCATCACCGACTTCAGCCCGGAACTGCCGCTGCTGCTCGTGGTGATCGACGAGGTGGCGAACTACACCCGCCACCCCGACCGCAAGGCGCGCGAACGCTTCGAGGCCGAACTGCTCGCCGTCGCCAGCCAGGGCGCCAAGTTCGGCGTACGGCTGTGGCTGCTCACCCAGAAGCCCTCCGCCGACGTGCTCACCACCGCCGTACGCACCAACCTGTCCGCCCGGATCTGCCACCGCGTCGACACCGTCGAGGACTTCCTGCACCTCTTCCCCGACGGCCGGGAACTGGACATCACCGCCGCCGACCGCACCATGCCCCAGGGCGTCTCGATCGCCTCCGTCGGCGACATGCGCACCCCCGTCCGGCTGCGCTCGGTCTACCTGCCCACCGAAGCCTGCTGGCAGATCAACGACCTCATGTGCGCCTCCGGACTCAAAGTCCGCGAACTGCCCACCCGCATCGACCTGGACAAGGCCGCGTGAACCCCACCGGCCGCTCCCGGCCCCGTACCGCAGTGATCCCCGGCAAGGGCGTGTAGTCGCCAAACCCTCGCCCCTGCCGGGGCCTCCCTCCCCATCCGTCCACGGCACACGCGTGTGCCGCAGTGCAGAGAGGTCCCGCCAGCATGCCATCGC
The DNA here is from genome assembly GCF_042870385.1 of Streptomyces sp. NPDC006602. Classification (NCBI taxonomy): domain Bacteria; kingdom Bacillati; phylum Actinomycetota; class Actinomycetes; order Kitasatosporales; family Streptomycetaceae; genus Streptomyces; species Streptomyces sp. NPDC006602. The sequence continues at coordinate 597,118 of NZ_JBIAHG010000003.1, forward strand.
ACGACCGCACCACCGCCATCCCCCGGCCGCAACCGGCCGCCGCCGACCTGGCGGTGTTCGCCTCCTACCGGAACCTGCCGGGTCTCGTCCGGCAGTTGTCCTCGCTCGGCGGCTGCGCCCAGCCCATCCGGCTCGAAGGCCACCGCACCGAGATCAACGCCGCCACCGGCGAAATCCTGCGCGAACTGAAGTCCAAGGAGCTGCCCGCCGGGCACCTCCTGGTCCGCTGCGGCAACCGCCGCACCACCCGCTGCCCCTCCTGCGCCGAGTTGTACCGGCAGGACACGTTCCATCTCATGGCCGCCGGTCTGCGCGGCGGGAAGAGCATCCCTGAGCAAGTCGCCGCCCATCCAAGGGTGTTCGCCACGCTCACCGCCCCGTCGTACGGTCCGGTTCACGGCCGACGCTCCAGTTCCTCCGCGCGCTGCGGGTGCGGGCACACCCACGCCAAGAACGACCCGGCCCCCGGCACACCGCTCAACTCGAATCGGTACGACTACACCGGCGCCGTCCTGTGGAACGCCCACGCCCCCGCCCTGTGGGCCCGATTCATGCTCCACCTGCGCCGCACCATCGCCGCCGTTACCGGAGTCCCGCAGCGCCTGCTCTCCAAGTTCGTCCGGGTCTCGTACGCCAAGGTCGCCGAGTACCAGCGACGCGGGCTGATCCACTTCCATGCCGTGATCCGCCTCGACGGCCCTGCAGGTGGCTACACCCCGCCGCCCGCCTGGGCCACGCCCGAGATGTTGGCCGACGCCGTCCGGACCGCTGTCGCCCGTGCCCGCGTCGACGGTCCGGAGATCGACGGCCACGCCTACGCATTCGCCTTCGGCAAGGAGCTGGACGTCAAGGTCATCCGATCCGCCGCCTTCCAGGACGGCACCACCATCACCGAGGGCAAGGTCGCCGGATACGTCGCGAAGTACGCCACGAAAGGCGCCGAAAGCGCCACCGGCACCCTCGACCACCGCCTGAAGCTGATCGCCGAACTCGGCCAGGAAACCATCCCCGACCACGCCGCACGCATGATCCGCACCGCATGGGCCCTCGGAGCCCGCCGCGACCTCGAACACCTGAAACTGCGGGCCTGGGCCCACATGCTCGGGTTCCGCGGCCACTTCTCCACCAAGACCCGTACCTACTCCACCACCCTCGGCGCCCTCCGATCCGCCCGCGCCGCCTGGCACCGCCGCCACACCCCCACGCCCGAAGCAACCACGCTCGTACTCGCCCACTGGGCCTTCGACGGCATCGGCCTCACACCCGACCTCGAACGCCTCGCCGTACTCATCGGCGGTAGCCCGGCGCGCGAACAGGCGGTGACAGCCGATGCGTGACGACGAACTGCTCACCGTCCCCGAGGCCATGGCCCGCCTCAAGATCGGCCGCTCCGCCCTCTACGACCTCCTGCGCACCCGGCGCCTGGCCTCCCTGACCATCGGCCGCGCCCGCCGCATCCCCGCCCACGCCCTGGACGACTACATCCAGAGCCACCTGGAAGAGGCCGCCCGATGACCGCTCCCAAGCGCAAGAAGGCCCGCGCCAACGGCGAAGGCACCATCTACCAGCGCAAGGACGGCCGCTGGGAAGCCGCCGGCTACGTCCTCGCCGCCGACGGCAGCCACAAACGCGTCCGTGTCTACGGCACCACCCGCAAGGATGCCGCCAACAAACTCGCCGCGAAGATCGCCGACAGTAACCGCGGCCTCCCCGTCGCGACCGCCGACAGCACCGTCGGCGACTACCTCACCTACTGGCTCGGCAGCGTCGCCATTCACCGGCTCCGCGAGAACACCCACACCCGCTACGCCACCTGCATACGCCTCCACCTCATCCCCGGCCTCGGCACCAAGAAGGTCACGCGGCTGACCGCACGCGACGTACGCACCCTTCTCGACCGGCTCCGCACCACCTGCCAGTGCTGCGCCCAGGGGCTGGACACCGAAAGGAAGGCCTGCTGCGCGATCGGCGAGTGCTGCCAGAAGCGCCTGTCCCCCTTGACCGTGACCTATGTGCACTCGGTGCTCAAGTCGGCACTGGAACACGCCGTACGAGAAGACGAACTACCCCGCAACATCGCCCGGAACGTGAAGACCACCGCGCCCCGGCCCAGGCGCTTCCAGCCTCTTACCGCGACCGAAGCCCGCCAGTTCCTCGACACGGCCCGTAGCGACCGGCTCCACGCGCTGTACGAACTCGCCCTGCGCACCGGACTCCGCAAGGGCGAACTCCTCGGCCTCCACTGGGAAGACCTCGACCTCGACGGCGGTATCGCCAGCATCCGCCGATCCCTCCAACGCACCCGAACCGGCGGCCTCACTCACCTCCCCACCAAGACCCGGGCGTCCGAACGCCGTATCGCTCTACCGACCGAATGCATCCACTCCCTCAAGGAGCACAAAGAACGGCAGGACAAGGAGCGCGAGACGGCAGGGGCGGCCTGGAGAGACAGCGGCCTCGTCTTCACCACCCCGGCTGGAGGCCCGTTCGATCCCACCAACCTCACCCGCCGCTTCCGCAGCGTCCTCGCCAGGACCGGACTCCGACGAATCCGCTTCCACGACCTACGACACTCGACCGCGACCCTGCTCCTGGAACAGGGCGTCGACCTCATCGTCATCAAGGAACTGTTGGGTCACGCCCACATCGGCGTAACCGCCGGCGTCTACGCCCACGTAAGGCTCCGTCTCCAACGCCAGGCCATCGACACCCTGGGCGACGCCCTCGGCCCTACCGACGTCGACCCCGACGCCCCACCCGCCGCAGCCGTCGTCCGCTGACGTTGCCGTCAGCGTTGCCGTCAAACGCCCGATGGGCCCCTTCTGAAGCTTCGGAAGGAGCCCATCGATTTTCTGCGCCAGGCGATCCAGGATTCAGCGCAGAATTTCATTAATGAGTACAACCATGTGCCCGAGCGACTAAATTCAAGCAAGCTCCTGCGAGATGTCAAATTCCACAGGAACTTTGTCCCGAACGACCCCCCAAACGGGATGCCGTTTCACCGATTCGAGCCATTCATCGAACGGCGTCCCGCTCTCACGGAACCACCAGGAGTTATGACTTTCAAGCGACCTCAGGTCAGCATCGACTCGATATCTATATTCAAGCTGAACCTGCGAGTACCCTTCATGCTCCCCTTCGGCGTCAACGAGTTCCATTTGACGCACGAAGCCCACCGTGAAGGTGGGCTCAGAAAACCAGTTCACTTCGCCATATTGAAAAAGGAATCCATCGGAGTCAGCGCCGGTAGGGACGTCGAACCCAATCCGCTCAAAGCTGCGGACCGTCGCCATAACTTCCTCGGCAGTTGGAACCTCTCGACTCGATCCCCGCTGGTCAACGATGCCTTGCACTACGCTTAGCGCAGAGTCGATCGGTCGCCTCATCGCTTGTCTCCCTTGCTCGCTTCAAGAATCCCTACCGCCTTGCCGTGGTGCGGCCGCAGAGGCGTGACCGCACCACGGCAAGGCTACACACTCAGTTACGGCCAGTGCCCGCCTTGCAGCTGCCTCTGTATGTGGCCCAGCACGTCTCGGGCTTCATTGGCGTTTCTCGCACCGCCGATCAAGTCATTGACGTAGGCATAGTAGTCATTCGTGTGAATTCGCGAATGAACTGACGCACCGGTCGGGTTAGCCGACGCCGATCCTCGCGGCAAGAACACACCGTTGCCCGCATCGTTGATATCAATTCCGAACTTGGCGAGTTGCTGCCGTGCCGCTGCGGCTTTCGGAGAGGTACTGGCCACGATGTGATGCGCGGCAGTATCCGCAGGCCGGGTAACCCCGGATGCCTCCAGATTCTCACCAAGAATCTTGGCATTACTGGAACAGTTGCTGTTGTGAACGAGGACCGGCGTGGCCCCCGCCAGCACATAGTACGTGTGCAGATCGTCAACAGTGAGGTTGTAGGTACGAGCACGCTGCGAGTAGGCCCTGTTGGCGACGACCGCGACTGTGGTTCCGTCAGGTTGACGCAGGGTCATCCCAGCGCCGAGGGAACCTGCTTCGACCCATTGCCCCAGAGACGGAACCCAGAAGGGGTGCTCGTGCGTGGCCGTCAGCTTCTCGATGCCGTCCTCGGTTGCGATGGACAGCTCGTTGAAGTGCTTGTCGTCCTCCGTGATGATCAGGCGGGTGACTCTTCTTGGGCCCGATTCGCCGGTTTCCGGGTCAGTGGCCAGGACCTCGTCGCCGACCTTTACATCCTCAATGTCCTTGGTACTGCCATCAGCGATGAGAACGTCCGTGCCTGCCAGGAAGCACTGGGCGCACCCCCCTTTCCCTCCCCGCCCCGCCCCGAGACCTGTCAGGCCGCCCGGCCCCTCGCCTGCGCCCCCGGTGAGCGCGGCGAGGTTGGCTATACCTGCACTCAAAGAGAGAACCTTGCCACCGCAGCCGCTGTCCCTTCCGAGCCTCATGCAGGCGAGGAACATGAGGTGCCGGAACGTTCTCTGATTCAGCTCGTCACCAGAGGGGTCCAGGCAGAAAACACCCTCGGACCCGCAGTAGTTCGCCAGCTCCTTGTACAGCTGCTTGGTGTAGTTTCCAGCGTTCTTCCACTTCTTTACAAAAACGCCGGGATAAACCTCATGGTGCTTCTCGACAAAGTCATCCGTGTGGACGTTTCCGGCAGCACTTGCAGCCTGGTAGTTCTGCGAGTACTTCGGCGGTCCAGAGGGAGCCGCATGCGTAGGGGTTCTGTTCTCGTGATTGGGCGTCGCGCGGGTGGGGCAGTCGAGGTCGGCGCAGAGGCCCGTGGGATCGCTGTTGCTGACGGGACTGTTGCTGCTGTAGGCGTACCCGTTCATCTGGAGTGGGTCCGCGATGTCGATGACCGGGTCCGCCGAGAGGAAGCGACCAGTGCTCTGGTCGTACTCCCGGGCTCCGATGTGCGTGAGGCCGGTCGCCGAATCGTCGATGCCCACGCCCAAGTAGCCGCGCTTGTTCGGCCAGTTCGCCGGCTTCGGTCCGCGCAGCTCGCCGTACGGCTTGAACGCGCGGCGCGTCACCGGCTGGGTGCCGGAGAGTTCGACCGTCGTGTTCGCCGTGCCGAGGTGGTCGGCGATCATCACGTTGAGCTTGTGGCCTGTCGTCGCGCCGTTGCTCGTCGTGCGGACGACCGTCGGTGCGCCGGCCTGGGCGTAGGAGCGTGAGGCTCGGGTGACCGTGCCCGTCGTGTCCGTCGTCAGCTCTGTTTCGCCCAGGTAGAGGGTCGAGCCCGTCGCCGAGTTCTCCAACAGGCGGTTGCCGTCGGCGTCGTAGACGTACGTCGTCTTCGCGCCGTCGTCCGTGATCGAATCGAGTTTGCTCTCCGGCGACCAGACCAGGTTCTGCGTGGTGTTGTAGAGGTCGCGGACCGTGGTGTTGCCCGTCGCGTCGTATGTGTAGGCGCTGCCCTTGCCTGCCGGAGTGGAGGAAATCCACGCCATCGTGTGCGGCTGGGCGATGGTGTCGCCGGTGACCGTCTTGCCGTAGCCGTACTTGTAGGTGACGTTCTTCGTCGCGTCCGCCGGGTCGTGCTCGGTCATCGACGCCCGGTTGCCGAGCCAGTCGAACGTGTACGACTGGCGGTATGCCGTCGCGCCCGTGGCCACGGTGCTCGCGTCCGGGGCGGCCGCGGCGAGGGTGGAGGTGAGGGACGCGTCGGGGCTCAGTGCGTCCGCCGCCGCGTCCGCCGCGTCCGTCACCGGGCCCGAGGAGGTCGCGTACGTGGTCTGGGGGCCCCACGTGGTGCCGTTGGCCGACTTGCAGCCGGTGCCGGTGCCGGTCGGTGTGATCTTCGACGTCCAGGCGTGCACCAGTTCGCCCATCACGTCGTACGTGAAGCACTGGGTGTCCCAGACGCCGGCGGAGTCGCCGAGCTGGCGGGCGTTGGAGGTGATCGTGCCTGACAGGTCGTAGGAGTAGTAGCTGTCCGTGATGCGGTGCGGGCCGGCTGTCTCGCGGTCCGCGACCGTGCGCTGCAGGCTGCCCGTGTGGGGGTCGACGAAGTTCGTCGTCCAGACGCGGTAGGGCTGGGAGCCGGAGACCGTTCGCAGGACCTCGCCGTAGGGCGAGTACGTGGCGTCGGCCGTGTACCAGTTCTGACCCGAGGTCGACTCCGCCAGGCCGTCGCCGTTGTAGCGGGTGACGACCTTCTCCTGGGCCAGGCCGCCCTTGGCCGGCAGGGTGACCGACTGGGGCTTGCCCGTGGGGGTGTAGGTGTACGAGTAGGAGTACGTCCCGGAGAGGCCCGTCGTCATCGAGTTGGCCGGGATGATCGTCTCGCTGCCGGTGACCTGGGAGTCGGCGTTGTATCCGGTGACGCGGTTGACGTAGTCGCCGGTGTCCGTGTGGCGGAGGGATTCCAGCGGCTGGCCGATGCCGCCAGGTGCCTCGTCGTACTTGAATTCCTTGACCGGAGTCGCGGTGGCGGAGCCCTGCCGGACGTACCTGACTCGGCCGAGGACGTCGTACTCGGTAAACGTCTCCTGCGCGCGTGCGTTCCTGACCCGGTTGGGGCGGTCGGCCGTGTCGTACCAGGTGTCCGTCGTGCCGGTGTCGGGGTCGGTGGAGGACGTCAGCCGGCCGCGGGCGTCGTAGGTGTACGACCAGACGTTGCCCGCCGGGTCGGTGACCTTGTTGCGGTTGCCGCGGGCGTCGTACGCGTAGGTCGTGGTGCGCGCCGCGGGCGTGTCATGGGCGTCCTGAGCGTAGTGCTTGATGGAGGTGACCCGACCGAGAGCGTCGAAGAACGTCCTCGTCATCGGCTCTGTCGAGCCCACCGGGTTCACGTTCGTGTTGTCGTCGCCGTACCAGTGGTATGTCGCCGATATGTACGAGCCGCTGCGGTAAATCGTCGCCCGATGCTCACGCTCCAGCCCGTCGTAGCGGTACTCGGTCCGGCTGGGGATCAGCGACTCGGACCTCGGCGTGAAGAGTTCTGTGCTCGGCCCGCCCTTCGCGAGGTAGCTACCGGTCTTCTTGACGACCAGGCCGTGGTCGTTGTAGTCGGTGTCCACGATGATCCGGCCGGGTCCGTGGGCCTGGGTCTGCTTCTGGACCTCGCGCATCAGACCGTCGTAGAGGGTGATGTCGCGGGCGTAGGAGCCGTCGTCCTTGAGTGTGTCGACGATGGCCGCGGCCGGCCGGTTCTCGCTGGAGGACGCGATCGCCGACTGGTAGTCGATGATCACGTTCGGCGACTTGCCGCCCGAGGACCGCGACGGGGACCACCCCTTCACCAGGCGGCCGAGGGCGTCGTACTCGGAGCGCGCCACCCGGTTGTTGGCGTCCGTGACCGTGAGCGGGAGGCCGCGCCCTGGGTCGTAGGTGGTCAGGACGGCATGCTCCATGGCGTTGATCGTCTTGGTCGCCGTGACCGGGCCGCCCTCCGGAGGCGTGTACTGCGTCTCGGTGACGCCCGCACCCGGCCTGGTCATGGTGCGTACGCGCCCGAGGTCGTCATACGTCGTCCCGGTGACGACGGAGTGTGCCGTGCCCGCCCCGTTGATGTCGGCCACCGAGGTGACCATGCCCTTGGTCGGGGTCGCGCCGTAGGCCAGACCGTCGTAGGTGCTCTGCACCGACGACTTGAGCTTGGTCGCCGGATCGGCCGTGTCGTGGCCCGCGCAGGACGTGCCGGTGGTGCGCTGCTCCTTGGGCAGGCCGATCAGCCATGCCGAGGTGTTGTGCAGGTACGACGTCTTGGTACAGGTCTGGTCGGAGAGCACTTCGGAGGTGCCGCTCGGCTTGACCACCGCCGTCTCCACCTGGATCGGGAGGCCGTAGGTGTCGTCAGGTGTGGTGAGAGTGCGCACTCCGCGCCAGCTCGACTCGACCCTCTGTTCTTCGTCCGACCGCTTGACGCCCGTGCGGTGGGCGAGCAAGGGGTCCGCGGCCGTCGCGTCCTCGTTCTCCCGGGCTCGGGAGGCGGTCTGCTTCGACCAGGGGTAGTTCCGGTTGCGCTTGAGGACCTTGCCGTCGGAGTCGAGGTAAGTGATGGTCTCGGCGGTCATGCCGGCGTACTGCGGCGCGTCGTCCGAGAGCAGTGTGTATGCGCCTGTGGAGTCCTTGACCTCACCGCCGGTGCCCTGGAAGTAGCGCGTCACGGACTGCGACTGGGGCTGTGCGACGCCCACCTCCTCGGAGGTTGACTTGCTGCCTTTGGTGACCTTGACCGTGCGGTAGCCGCGCCAGTCGCTGTAGGTGCGCAGGGTCGGGCGACTGAACTCGTCGTCGCTCCTGGCCCAGGCCGGGCCCGAGTACGTGTACTTGCTGACGACCGGCAAGCCGTGCGAGGTGACCTTGTCGACCTCCGTGACGTAAGCCACGACGTACTTGTTGAACCACGCCTTCGCGGGGGTCTTCTCGTCCCCGTCCGGCGACCAACGCACCGGGTAGCAGGTGCCGTTGCTCTTGCCCTTGTCCTCCGCGGGCTCGGCGGCGCAGCCACCGGTGTACTCGACTTCGATGTCGCCGCCGTACTCGGTGGAGACCGTGCCGATGCGGGGACGGGTGAAGCCCGGGCGCTGGTCGGTCTTGCCGCTCGACACCAGGTTGGGCAGTTGGCGGTCCTTCAGGCGGGCGCGCAGGGGTGAGGAGGCGCCGACCGTGTAGTGCGCGAAGCTGATGCCGTCCTTGGACTGCAGGGTGCCGGTGGTGTCGCCGGGCGCGTAGCCGGTGCGGGTGATCGAGTTGAGCCACAGACCGGGAGAGCTGTCGTACCAGTCCTCCGGGAAGGACTGGCGCAGCGTGTACTTGTCGACCGGGCCGAGGCCGGTCTGCCCCGCACGGGCGGCCTTCGTCGTCACCGTGTCCAGGCGCAGCTGCGTCCAGAAGGACGGGAACGGAGGGCAGAGTTTGGACGTGGACTTGCAGTTGAGGTTGCCTGGGGTGTCCCACCAGGGGCGGTACGCGCCGGCATCGTCCGTCTTGGCGAAGTTGGCCGCGGTGCACGCCGTGTCCGACTTCAGGCAGCGCTGCTTGGTCCCGAACTCCACGGTCGCCGACGGCTTAGTCAGGCTGTCCGGGCGCATCCCGTACTCGATGGAGGCCGGGGAGGCGTAACGGTCGTACTGCTCGGGCGACTTGAACTTCTTGCGGACGGCGTAGTAGTTCGTCTCCTGCGTCCAGTTGACGATCATCGTGTTGCCGTGGACGTCGACGACCTTGTCCAAGCCCCAGCGCCAGGCCTGCTGCTTGCCCGCGCCGCAACGGGAGTCGGCGAAGGCGGTGGCGTGGCAGGGCTCGCTCGGATGGTTGCCGAAGACCGGCGCAGTCGAGACGGAGTTGGTGGAGGCGTGGCCGCCGCCGACGCTGTTCTGGCCGTAGTAGTACTGGGTGCCGTCCGTGGTGGTGACGACCCAGTATTCGCCGTTGTTGTCGTCGTTGGTGCCGCCGACGCGGTGTTCGACGCGCGTGCCGTCGTCCTGTTGGGGACGGTAGACCTCGGTGTCCTTGTCCGGATCGCTGCCGGAAGCGGCCGCCCGGACCAGTTCGGTCGTTTTGCCGCCCAGCGACATCACCGCGTTGTACGACACCCAGCACAGGTCGGACGTCTTGTCCTTCTTGGCGGTGTTGTTGGGGGTCCCGGCCGTCAGCGTCTTGCGGTCGTCCTGGCAGGAACGGTAGCGGCGCTCGATGTGGCCGGGATCGTAGGACCAGCCCTCGCCGATCCAGGAGGCCTGGGGTGAGGACACCGCCGTACGGCCGTCCACGCTCTGCGAGTTGTAGTTGAAGGAGATCTTGGGTGCCGGGCCCGCGGGCGGACTCGGCACGGTCAGCGGATAGGACCAGCTGAACGCTCCCGACGACCCTCCCGCCTCCCAATTGCCGTCCGAGGCGAGAGGCGTGGCTTTGAAGGTGCCTCCGCCACCGTTGCCGGAATCGACGGCGCCGACGACCGCGGTACCGCTGCCCGCGGTCGCGGCAGGAGTCGCCGCGGTGGATCTTCGGAACGACGCCTGGATCACACCGGAGTTCCGGGGTGAGGCGGGCGTGGCCGAGGCCGGTGTCACCGCAGCCTCGGTGGCCGGGTCGACCGTGGCGGTGAGGGACCTGGAGGCCGTGTCGTTCGTCGTCTCCAGTTCCTCGTACGTCTGGCAGGCCTCGTCGTCCGGCATGGTCAGGTAGCAGTCGGGGAACTGCACGAAGCGCAGGCGGGAGGCCCAGTCGGCGCCGTAGAGGCTCTCGAACTTGGAGTAGTCCAGCTTGACGGAGACCGGGACCGATCCTGTGCTGGGAGCCTCCACGACCAGCACGGCACCGTCCACGCCCTGGCCCGTCGGGGTGGTCCGGTCCGGGATGGTGACCTGCCAGGTCCCCGTCGGCGCCGGTTTGTCGGGAGCCTGGCCGAGGCTGACGGGGAGGGTGCCGGCGGGGCTCAGCGCCGCCTGCTCCACCGTCGCGGCCGTTCGGACCGAGGCCGTCGTCGTGGTCGAGCCGAAGACGACCGAGCCCGTCCCGACCGGTGTGGTCGTCGTGTTGGTCGGCGCCGCGAGCAGGTCCTGGGGGACGTCGGCCCGCAGCGATTCCAGATGCCGGCTGGATTCCTTGCTCGGAATGGGCGTCTCCTGGTCGAGTTCCTCCAGGGTCAGCGACTCGCGCCCGATCTCCTCCTTCACCGGATCCGGAGGCAGCGCCAGGGCCTGGGCCGGCAGCAGGCTCAACAGCAGCGCGGCAGCGGTGACGGGCACGGCTGTGCGAGCTGTCCGGCGCCTACGGGCATGCGGAAGTCGATCGAACACGACAAGGTCCCCCGGGCCACTTGAAGCGGGCCGGTGAGACCACGCGTGACGACTTATCAGATAGCGGAGATTCTGTGATCACACTGTGAAGGAGCACCAGAGGCGACAGGGCAATGTGACGATCATCACTGCGCGTAACGGCTCGCTACGTTGCGAATACACCTAAAGGCGCACCAGGGCTTGGTGATCCAAAGAAATCGCCCCAACTGGTCGCCGGTTACTGCCCTTTGCCCCATTTGCACGCAGGGTTGGCCTGCTCGACCGACCCTGCCGTCCGTACGGCCTCACGCACCGAGCGCGGCGTGCAACATCTCCACAGGGTGACGACAGTTCCCCCATAGGTCATCATCGGCTGGCTCGGCCGCGCCCTGTCATGCGCCGGCGCCGAGGGGAACCAGGGGGAAGGGGAACCCGTCCGATGACGCGCAACTGGCGCCGTACGCCCGGACGTCGGACCGGTACGGCGCTGCTGGCCGCCACGGTCGCCGCCACCGGCATCGTGTACGCCGGGCTCCGGCTGGACAGTGACACCGCCCGCGACAGCGGGGGCCACGACCGGCGCACGGAGATCGTCACGGAAGCCACCGCCCTCACCAAGGCGGCGCGCTCCGGGAAGAACGTCGAGGTGACGACCGCGCGGACCGAGCGCTCCAACACCTGGGCCCGCCCCGACGGCCTCATGATGAAGCGGCTCTACTCGTCGCCCGTCCGCGCCAAGGTGGACGGTGAGTGGCAGAAGATCGACCCGAGTCTGCATCGCACCAAGGCAGGCTGGGAGCCTGCTGCCACCAACACCCGCATGGTCTTCTCGGCAGGCTCCGGTGAGCGCGGGGAGCGGCGCGCCTCCCGCTCCACAGTGCAGCGGGCGTCCCTGGTGCAGGGAGCCGCGGCGGACGCAACGGAGACTCCGCTGGTCACGCTGTATGTGGGCGACTCCGCCCCGTACCAGTACGAGATACAGCTCACCTGGCCCGGTCCCGTCCCGACACCGATCATCGACGGCAACCGTGCGCTCTACCCGGAGATCTTCCCGGGCGGCGACCTCGTGCTCACCGCCGACGATGACGGTTTCGGACAGCTCGTCGTCCTGAAGAACCGTCAGGCCGCCGCCGATCCTCACGTCCAGCAGCTGGTGTACGGCCTCCACTCGACCCGCCTCACCTTCCGCCTCGACCCGGTCTCGGGCATCGTCAGCGCCGAGAGTCCCGGCGACGACGAGGTCGCGTTGTCCCCCACCCCGCTGATGTGGGACAACAGTGGGCGACCGGCCGTCACCGACGGCTCCGTGGGCGCGACAGCCCAGCCAACCGCGTCCGAGACGCCCAACGCCTCGGACTCGGCAGACCCGGATCCCGGCGACAGCCCGACCGCCACGGACGAGGAAGTCGAGTCGGACGAACAGAGCGACACCGACGTCGAGGTGTTGCCGTCTGCGACCGATGGCCTGGCGCCGACCGCGTCGGAGTCTGCGCTGCCGTCCGCACCGGCCGAGACCACCCCGGTGCCGACGCAGACCGGCTCGGCCGCAACGCTGAGCCTGCCCGCCCTCGACGGCCCTTCCCCTGACTCCCGCGGTGAACTCGTCGAGACCGACCTGGCCACGGGGAAGTGGCTGCTCACCCCCGACCAGGACTTCCTCAACGACCCGGCCACCACCTACCCGGTCTTCATCGACCCGTCGGTCAAGAAGCACACCCAGGACTGGACCACCGCCTACAACCGGCACCCCAACGCCACGTTCTACAACGGCAAAGGCTTCAACGCAGGCGGCACGCACGAGGCCCGCGTCGGCTTCGAGTCCGACACCTGGGGCACCTCACGGTCGTTCTTCAACATCCTGTTCGACAAGGACCTCAAGGGCACCAAGATCACCAGTGCCAAGCTGCGGATGCTGGAGACCTACTCCTGGTCCTGCCAGGCCCGCTCGATGAGCGTCCACCTCACCAGCGAGATCAACGGGCACACCAACTGGAAGAACGCGCCCAAGCTGCACGACGGCAACAAGCTCGCAACCAAGAGCTTCGCCCACGGCTACAAGTCCGGGTGCCGCGACGCCTTCGAGACCTTCGACGTGAGGAAGGGTGCGCAGAAGGCGGCCGACAAGGGCGAGGACTTGATCACCTTCGGTCTGCGCGCCCGGGACGAGAACGCCCAGTACGCGTGGAAGAAGTTCCAGGCCAACGGCGACTTCCCGCCCGTACTCGAACTCGTCTACAACCGCAAGCCGTCGATCGTCTCCACCTCCCTCGACCTCGGACCGGACGGCAAGTGCACCACCACCAAGCCGTACGTCCGCATGGGCTCCGGTGACCTGACGTTCACCGCCAAGGCCTCCGACAAGGACAAGAACCTCGACTACTTCGACTTCGACCTGTGGGAAATGGGCAACTGGAGCTCCACCGGCGACCTGTTGAAGTCGACGGGCAAGGTCTCCGCGGGCGGGGACACCGACACCGCCCTGCGGACCACGGGCAGGTTCTCCACGAGCACGCTCAAGAGCGGTGCCACCTACTCCTGGCGGGTGCGCGCGGTAGACGACACCGGCACGACGTCCGGCTGGTACCCGACGAAGACGCCCTGCCGGTTCATCCTCGACACCACCGCACCTCGCCCGCCGAAGGTCAGCTCCACCGACTTCCCCAACGCGGACGCCAGCGAGAACGGCTTCGGCAGCGGCGCCGAGGACGCCAACTGGTCCACGAAGAAGTTCGGGACCGCCGGCTCCTTCACCGTCCGTGCCGTGAACACCGACGTCGTGCGCTACGAGTACAGCTACAACTCACCCAGCTACACGGGCAGCCTCGCCCGCACCAACGGCACGGCCACCAGCGTCAGCGCCACCATCAGCGGCGCCAAGCCACCGGCCGCCGGGCCCAACGTGCTCTACGTCCGTGCCGTCGACAGCGCGGGCAACGTCTCCGAACCGACCAAGTACCTCTTCTATGTCACCCCCCGCGACGAGACCGACAAAGCCGGCGACTTCACGGGCGATCAGCTGCCCGACATGATGGTGGTCACCGAGGCCGGCAACCTCGCCCTGTATCCCTCACTGGCCACCAGCGACCTCGCCAAGGGCACCGGCGATCTTCAGTACTCGATGTCGGGCGCCTACCGGTCCAACCCGGACAAGGACCCCAACGGGGATGATCTGCCTCCCTACGTCAGCGCGCCGAGTGGTCACTTCAAGGACGCGCTGATCACTCACAACGGCGACGTCTACGGCGGCGACGGCCTCCAGGACCTCGTCGCACGCGTAGGGGGCAGGCTCTGGGTGTATCCGGGCGACGGCTACGGTGCCGTCAACATCGACCGCCGCCAGGAAATCCTGCTGCCGGCCGGTGCGCCCAGTCCCTCCGCTCTCACCCAGATCGTCGCCGCGGGCGACATCACCGGCGACGGCCGCACCGACTTCTTCGCCACCGTCGGTGCCGAGTTGTGGGCACTGACCGGCTACCACGGGGCGACCGTCGACCAGGCGATCCGCCTGTCCGGCTCTTCGTGGACCGACCGGGATCTGGTGACCGTCATGGATGTCAGCGGCGACGGCCTCGCCGACATGGTCTACCGCACAGATGCGTCCGGGCGACTGCTGTTGCGCAAGGGCATCGCCGCGAGCAGCGGCGGGACCGATCTCTTCTCCCTGGCGTCCGCCGCGAACTCCGCGGGTGGCCTGGACACCGAGTACGGCGCTTCCGGCTGGGGCAGCGACAGCATCCCGCTGCTGATGGGCACGCCGGACGCCAACGGTGACTCCATTCCCGATCTGTGGACCGTGCGATCCGACGGTTCCGTCCGTTTCTACTCGGGCAGCAAGACCGCCCTGTCGGGATCTGGTACGGAGATCATCGCCAAGGCGAGTTACTGGGCGACGCGAACCGCCATCGGGTGAGCCGAGGAGCTCCCCGCTGCCGGTCGAGGGCCGTCGGACATCGACCCGACGGCCCTCGACCGCTCAGCGCGCGAGATCACAGCTGACTCAGGATCGTCGGATCCGTGATCTTCGTGTCGTCGGCCAGCATCATCGCCTTGCTGAGGATCACCGCCAGCATCCGGTCGCCCTCGTACGGCAGGTAACCGGCCTGTGGGGCAGTCCCGTTGGACTTCGGGACGATGCACAGGTAGCGGTCGTCCGGGGTCATGAGGATGTTGCCCGAGCCCAGGTGGATCTTGTAGGTGTGGCGTTCGCCCTTCACGTGGAGGAAGCGGCCCTCCAGGGTGCAGCGGTCGGCTATCGCCAGGCGGGGGATGAGGCGGTCCAGGAGGAGTCGGCGGGTCTCGGCGTTCTGGTTGAGTTCGCCGAAGCCGTACGAGGTCCAGTACTCGCGGAAGCGGCCGTCGGGGCCGCCGTCCTGCCAGCTGGGGTCGTTGCCGACGCTTGCCACGCCGACGAACAGGTCGACGTCGCGCAGGACTTCGGAGAGGACCAGGGGCGGGATGGATGCGAGGGGCAGCGGGTCCACCGGGGCCGCGCCGTCGCGCAGCCACATGCGGTACTCGCCGCCGTAGCAGTGCGCGGAGTTCTGCGGGGCGTCGATCGGGTAGAAGCGGACCTGGTCGGTGCGCAGTCGGAGGTAGCTGCCGGAGTCGGTGGTGTCGATGCCGTACTCCTCGCCGTCGCCCTCGATCCAGTACTCGGCGCGCAGGCCCCACTGCGGCAGCTCGCGGGTGGCCGGCGGCGCCTCGTCGTCGACGCACAGGCGGAGCTTGTTGCGCCAGCCCCGCACCGCCGCCAGGGAGTGGAACTGGTGCTGGCGGAGGAAGTGGGCCGCGAAGCGGTTCGAGTACCTGCCTGTCGTGCGCTCGGCGTCCGTGAGGAGGTACACCTCGCGGTGGGCCTGCTTGAACGGCTGGGTGATCTCGTGGCGTTCCAGCCAGTCGCGCCAGGCGACGATCTCGGCGGGTTCGTGCCCGACGGGGTGCCAGAGCCGGACCTCGCGGCCCTCGCGGACGGGGTCGTCGGTGAGGGTGCGCAGCTCGCCCTCGGCGTATCCGACCGTCATGCCGTCTACCGTCCAGAGCAGGCGGCGGGTCAGGGTGCCGACCAGGGGGTGGTCGAGGTAGCGCTCGCGCCAGGCGGCGTACGGCCATACCCGGCGGGCCAGGAACTGGCGGTCCAGGCGCTCGGTCTGGGCGGAGAGCATCTTGTCGACGTCCTTGGCCGCGTCCTTGAGTTCCCTGAGCTCGTCGGCGTGGTCGCGCCGGACGGACGCGGGGACGGTTCTGGCCGGCTTACCGGCTGCGTTGCGCCAGGTCAGCAGAGCCCTGGAGCCGCGGACCTCCAGCAGGGCGGTGACATCGCCGAACCGGTGCTCCGCGCGTCCGACGTCCGTCAACCCGTAGGCCGGTACGGCCAGTTCCTCGATCTCCTCGCGGCTGAGGCCCAGCGCGACGGCCCGCGCCTCCAGGGCCGAGTCGAGGAGCTTGGCGGTGTTCTTGTACGTCACCCGGGTGGCCAGGCGGGCGAGTTCGGCGAGGGCGGGCTCGCTGTCGATGCGGGCGAGTGCGATGACGCCGGCGTTGGCGACCTTGGGGTTGCGCGGGCCGAGGCCGGCGACCTTCTTCAGCGAGGTCTCGACGAGGGCGCCGAGGGCGCGGGGCGTGTCGGGGTGCGGTGGCAGGACGGAGAGCAGCCACGCCAGGCCGCGCAGGGCAGTGGCGTTGTAGGGGTCGTAGGCGTTGTTGAGGTGCGCCTCGTACGCCCGGAGATCCAGCGGGAGGGTGCGCGGGCGGCCGACGAGCGCCAGCCAGGACAGCACGGCCTCGCGGACGCGGTCGGGGCCGAGGGCGTCGGCCAGAGCCGCGGCCCGCTTGTCCCACCTGGCCGTGGGTTTGGACGCGGTGGCGGTGGCGGCATGGGCGAGCAGGGCCTGCCAGTCGGCATCGGCGGTGTCCCGCACGGCCTGGTCGGCCCACACCTCACCCACGTTGAGGACGGGCTCGGTCAGCTTCTTCGCCAATCCGACCAGTTCGTCCAGGCAGTACCTGTCCTGGGCCGAACGGCGGACGACGGCCACGACGGCGGGGGACAGCGCACGACCCGCGGCCGACTCCGCCTCGGCCAGAACGTGGAAGAGGGTCGCGGACCAGAGCGAGTACTGCCGGCCCAGGTCGTCGAGGGCCTTGCGACGCTCGGCCGCCAGCGGATCGTCATCCAGGCCGTCGGCGGCGAGGGCGTACAACGTCAGGGCGTTGCACCGGTTCTCCGTCTCGTCACCGACCAACGGGAAGCGCTCGGCCACCGCGTGCACCAGCTCGCGGCGCCGCTCGGCGGGCAGCTCCCGCAGCTCGCGGAGCACCTCGTCCCAGCCTCCGGTCCAGTAGCCCTGGTTGTCGACCAGTGCCTTCAGCGCCTCGTCGGCCACCCGGACCATGTCTCCGGCGGCGATGTGGCTGCGCAGCCGACGCACTCGAGGAGAGTCCATCAGCCACCCACCAGCGGTACAAGCTTCAGGAACGTGACCTCGGTGCCGAGCACCAGCTCGATCTCCTCGTCCGGGTCCGTGACCTGGCGATCCCCGACCAGCACCAGGAAGCCGTTGCCCGCGAAGGCCGTGAGCGCCAGCTCGGTCTGGGCCTTGGGGTCTATCCGCCGCGGCGTCCGCAGCGCGTACCCGTTCAGCACCCGCTCGGTGTCCTCGGGCTGCACCAGCCCGTGGAACACCCCCGGCGTACGCGCGTTGTACTCGGCGACCTCCTGGAACACCCGGCGCCGGATCAACTCCCGGACGGTGAGCCGCTCCTCGGCGATCTCGAGCCCCCAGCCGTCGCTGCGGCTGCCGCTTGTCGTCTCGTCGACGAACGTCACGATTCCCATGTCGCCGACAGTACGAGGTACCACTGACAATGCCCGTCGATCGCGGCTTCACCTCTCGGCCTCACCGCGCGGCCTCACCACGCGGTCGGCCTGCTCCACTCCCGCGCGTCCGCCCTGCGCATCAGCTCCACCGCCGCCTCCGCGTCGGCGGTCACCAGCGGATGCACGAGTTCGACGTAACGGAGCTGCCCCGTCAGGGACTTCCTCATCTGCCGGAGGCTGCGGGCGCCGAACGAGACACCGCCGGGCTTCTCGACGGCGCCCGCGGCGACGGCCAGCTTCTCGACGCTCACCTTGCACAGGGTGGCGGGCGTCTCGCGGCACGCGTGGATCTCGACGTAGCCGTCCCAGAGCCCCAGGACGACCTCGTATCTCACGCCGGAGCCGGTGTAGGTCGCGACGGCGACGGGCAGACCCGACTCCCGCTCGCCCGGGCCCTGGAGACCCAGCCTCTCCGCAACGTCGGCACAGCTCTCACGCACTTCCGCGAAGAAGACCCTGACCCCTGGAACCATCCCTGCCCCCTGCGCCGCACCCCTGACGACGCTTCAGCGTAGCGGCGGAAGGGGCGGCATCTGGGCCCAATGAGTGACCCCGCGGACAGCCCGCCCGGTGAGCGGCGCCTTCGCACCTAATCTGATGGCATGTCAGATGACGAGTCGTACGAACTGCTCGGTTTCGACAACCTCCTGCTGCCCGTCGGGGACCTCGCGGAGGCCGTCGGGTTCTACGAGCGCGCCGGGTTCACTGTGGGGTTCCGGTTCGACGAGGGCGGGATCGCGCTGCTCAAGGTCGGGGGCGAGACGCCCGGGATCCTGCTCAGAGAGGAGGAGGGGTTCGGGCACCGGCCGCCCCCTTGGCCCTGCACGCGCGCGTGGCTGGAGGTGCCGGACGCGCGCCGCGCCGCGAAACAGCTGGCAGCCGCGGGCATCACCCCGCTCGACGAGCCCTTCTCGGTGGCCACCGGCTGGACCGTCGAGGTCGCCGATCCCTGGGGGAACGTCATCGGTTTCACGGACTACAGCAAACGGCCGGAGCTCGCACGGCGGGCGTGACGCAGATCCCACGCTCCTCACCCCAGAAGTGAGTTGAACACGTTCAAATACGGGACTACAGTCCTTCATGTCAGCGTTTTGAACGCGTTCAAGAAGGGGTGGGGCATGGACCGCACCGTCATCGCCTACGTCATCTACCTGCTGGTCAGCATCGGGCTGACCGTCTGGGTGGCCCGCACACTCAGCCGCAACGGGCGGGTCTTCCTCGCCGACGTGCTGCGCGGCAACGAGAGCCTCGCCGACGCCGTCAACCGCCTCCTGGTGGTCGGCTTCTACCTCGTCAACCTCGGCTTCGTCGCCCTCTACCTGAGCGGCGACGAGACCATCGAGGACACCCGCCAGATCTTCGAGGCCCTGTCGACCAAGCTGGGCGTGGTGCTGCTGGTGCTCGGCGTCATGCACCTGGCCAACGTGTACGTGCTCAGCCGGATCCGGCGGCGGAGCGTCATGGAACAGGAGCAGGTACCGCCCGTCGCGCCGCAGGACTGGGTCCGGGCGTGAGCACCGTGCCGCCCACCGAGGACCGGGCCACCACGCGTGTCCCGGTCCGCCGGCTCACCGTCCTGTACGACGCCGAGTGCTCCCTGTGCACCTTCCTGCGGGACTGGCTCGTACGGCAGCCGCAGCTGGTGCCGCTCGAGATGGTCGCCGCCGGCTCGGACGAGGCCCGGCGGCGGTTCCCCGGGCTGGACCATGAGGCCACCCTCGACGAGATCACCGTCGTCGGGGACGCCGGGCAGGTCTACCGCGACGCCGCCGCCTGGATCGTCACCCTGTGGGCCCTGCGCGCGCACCGGCCGCTCGCACACCGCCTGAGCACGGCGTCCGGAGCGAGGCTCGCCAAGGGCGCGGTGCTCGCCGCGGCCAGGTGGCGCGGGGCGCAGTGGGGCGGACAGAGGGCTCGGGGTGCGTACGGGGGCCAGTGGGGCGGCGCGGTGTACCGCCGCGCGGACGGGTGGGCGTACGACCCGGCCCGGGGATGGACGTACGGCCCACCGGCCTGCGACAGCGGGACCTGCGCCACTCGTTAGGCTCCGTTGCGTGCCTGCGAACAACGACGGCCCCGATGAGGGCGGTAACCCGAGCAAGTCCGAGCAGACCCGTGCGCTCATCCTCGAGACGGCGATGCGGCTCTTCCAGGAGCGCGGCTACGACAAGACGACCATGCGGGCCATCGCCAAGGAGGCCGGGGTCTCCGTGGGCAACGCGTACTACTACTTCGAGGGCAAGGAACACCTGATCCAGGGCTTCTACGACCGGATCGCCGCCGAGCACCAGGTGGCGGTCCGCGAGGTCCTGGCCCGGGAGACCGACCTGGAGGCGCGGCTCGCGGGCGTCCTGAGGGTGTGGCTGGACATCGCGACGCCGTACCACGAGTTCGCGGTGCAGTTCTTCAAGAACGCCGCCGACCCGGACAGCCCGCTCAGCCCCTTCTCCCCCGAGTCGGAGCACGCGCGCGTGGAGGCCATCAGCGTCCACCGGCAGGTGCTCGCCGGGGCGAAGACCAAGGTTCCGGATGAACTGCGGGATGTTCTTCCCGAGTTGATGTGGCTCGCCCAGATGGGACTCGTGCTGTATTGGATCTTCGACCGCACGGAGGGCCGCGAGCGGAGTTACCGGCTGGCCGAGCGGGGGGCGCGGCTCACCGCGCGGGGCGTGTCACTGGCCCGGTTCCGGGTGCTGCGGCCGCTGGTGCGGGAGGTGCACGAGCTGTTCACGGACTTCCTGCCGGGGATGACGAAGATGATGCCGGATCCGGGGGCTGGGGCGACGGGGCGGGAGTGATCCACGATCGAATGAATGGGGGCGAACGGGACACGTGGGACCCGCCCGGCCTGCGATGACTCCCAAAGTCACTTCCAGCAACTGGAAGACGGATCTGCCAGTTGCGCCACACACGGGATCCACATTCCCGGGGAGCTCGTCACACTCCCCGAGTCTGTTGGTGGCAAGGTCGTGCTCGACGTCGAGCGCATCCTGAAAGCCGGAGTGGCCTGAGCTAGTTGATGGCGTCCACCTCCCCTTCTGCCAGCTCCACGTCACACACCAGCGGCCCGTCCCCGACCTCCACCTGCCGCGCCCGCGACCCGTACGACGAAGCCGTCGCCGCCAGCAGGTACGTCCCCGGACCCGGCACCGACACGATGTACGAGCCGTCCGCGAGGGACACCACCCGATCCAGCTGACGTCCGCCCGCCGACAGCAGCGTCACCGCCGCGTCCGGGACCGGCTCGCCGTCCGCCGTACGGATGAGGCCGTGGACGACCGAGGCAGGGCCCTCGGCGGCGGGTCCTTGCGAGGGAGCCTCCTCCTTCGGCTCCACCGCCAGATGCGGCAGCCGCTTCTCCAGCCACGCCGGCAGCCACCAGTTGGAGTTGCCGAGCAGGTGCATCGCGGCAGGCACGAGCGCCGTACGCAGGATGAACGCGTCCAGGGCGACCGCGGCCGCGAGACCCACGCCCGCCATCGCCGCCCCGTAGTCGCCGCTCAGTACGAACGCCATGAAGACGCACACCATGATCAGGGCCGCGGAGTTGATGACGCGGCTGGTCTCCGCCAGCCCCACCCGCACCGCGCGCGCGTTGTCGCGCGTGTGCACCCACTCCTCGTGCATCCGGCTGACCAGGAACACCTGGTAGTCCATGGAGAGGCCGAAGAGCAGGGACAGCATGATGATCGGCAGGAAGGCCGCGATCGGGCCCTCCTGGCCGAGGCCCAGCAGGTCCAGGCCCCAGCCCCACTGGAAGATCGCGACCAGGACGCCGAAGGAGGCCGCCGCCGCGATCAGGTTCATCAGGGCGGCCGTCAGGGGGACCACGACGGAGCGGAAGGCGATCAGCAGCAGGACGAAGCCGAGGCCGATGATCGTCGCGATGAAGTACGGCAGACGGTCGGCCGTCACCGACGCGAAGTCCTTGGAGACGGCTGTCACGCCGCCGACATGGGCCCGGACGCCCGCATCCGGGATCACCTGGTCGCGCAGAGTGTCGATGAGCTGGTCGGTCTCCTTGGCCTGCGGTGAGGTGGTGGGCACCACCTGGATGACCGTGACGCCGTTCGCGGGAGGCGCCGAGACCGCCTGGGCGACACCCTCCGTCTCCTTGATCGTCGCGACCAGACTGTCCCCGGAGTCGCCGTTCACGACCACCTGGAGGGGGCCGTTGAAGCCGGGCCCGAAGCCCTCCGCGAGCAGGTCGTACGCCTTCCTGGTCGTCATCGACGCGTCGTCGTTGCCCTGGTCGACCGTGCCCAGGCGCAGGGACAGCAGGGGCAGGGCGAGGACGGCCATCACGACGACGGCCAGGGCGGCGACCGAGCGCGGGCGGTGCTCGACGGTGGCCGACCAGCGGGCCGCGAGGCCGCTCGCGCGCTCCACCTCGGGGCCCTGTGCGGCGAGCCGGCGTCGCTGACGGCGGCTGAGCACCCGGTGGCCCAGGAGGCCGAGCAGCGCGGGCAGCAGGGTGACGGCCGCGAGCACGCTCAGGACGACGGTGAGCGAGGTGCCGATGACCACGCCGTCCAGGAAGCGCAGGTTCGTCACCAGCATCCCGGCGAGCGCGATGCACACCGTTCCGCCCGCGAACAGCACGGCCCGGCCGGAGGTGTTGAGGGCGGTGACCGCCGCTTCCTCCGGGTCCTGGCCGCGCAGGATGCCCTTGCGGTGGCGGGTGACGATGAACAGGGCGTAGTCGATGCCGACGCCGAGGCCGATCAACGTGGAGAGCAGTGAGGCCAGTTCGGGCACGTTGGTGACATGGCTGATCAGCTGTGTGGAGAACAGGCCGGTGCCCACGCCGAACAGCGCGATCAGGATCGGCAGCAGCATCGCGAACACCGAGCCGAAGGCCAGGAACAGTACGACGGCCGCCGCGAGGATGCCGACGATCTCCGCCGTGCCGGTGGGCGGCTCCTGCACGCGCGTGATGGCCTGGCCGCCCAGCTCCACCTGGAGACCGTCGCCGCCGGCGTCCTGCGCGGTGTCGACGACGTCCTGGACCAGCTCCTTGGGTACCGCGTTCGCCTGCTCGGCGAAGGTGACCTGGGCGTACGCGATCCGCCCGTCCTTGCTGATCTGGGCCGCTCCCCGCGCCCCGTACGGGTCGGTGACCTCGCCGACCCCCTTCATCGCGCCGATCTCCTTCAGCGCGGGCTCTATCCGGGACCGCACGGACTCGTCCCGCACCGTTCCCTCCTCGACCTTCCACACCACCGTGTCGGTGTCGCCCGCGCGCTCCGGGAAGGCCTTCTCCATCAGGTCGTACGCGCGCTTGGAATCCGTGTTGGGCAGGGAGAAGACCTCCGCGTAGTTCGTGCCCGCGCTCGAACTCGCCGCGCCCAGGCCGAACAGCGCCACCACCCACAGCAACAGGACCACCAGCCGATGCCGGTAGCACCAGCGTGCCAATGTCGCCACGCCAAAAACCCCCTCATGATCCGGACAGGTCCCCCAGGTCCTGGGCAACAGAATTGGCGGCGCACGCGTGCGTGGACATGCAAAGGGCCCGACTCTCAAGGAACTCCAAAGCACGAACCGGGCCGGACTGTCAGTGGTCGCACCGATACTGGGGAGCATGACGACGACTCCAGGCACCGTGCTGGTCGTGGAGGACGAGGAGAGCATCGCGGACGTCCTCGCCATCGCGCTGCGCTACCACCGGTTCGAGGTGATGACGGCGGGCACCGTCCGCGAGGCACTCACGCTCGCCGAGCGCACGCGTCCCGACGCCGCGCTGCTCGACGTGATGCTCCCGGACGGGGACGGGCGCGCCCTGGGGCGCCAACTGCGCGCCCGGCGAGCCGACTTGGCGATCGTCTTTCTCACCGCGCGCGACGCGCCCGGGGAGGTCGTCGGCGCGCTGGGCTTCGGCGACGACTACATCACCAAGCCGTTCAACATCGACGAGGTCGTCGCAAGGATCACCGCGGTGCTGCGCCGCGTCCGCCCGGCCGACGTCCTGCCGCAGCGGCCGCCCTTGCGGTACGGCGACCTGGAGCTGGACGAGACGACGTACTCGGTGCACCGCGCGGGCCGCTCCGTCGAACTCACCCCGACCGAGTACGCCCTGCTGCGCTTCCTGGTGCGCAACGGCGGCCGTATCGTGCCCAAGGAGCAACTGCTGCGGCACGTATGGCAGTACGAGCACACGCCGCAGGAGTCGACCGTCGTCGAGACCTACATCAGCTATCTGCGGCGCAAACTCGACACACTGGGGCCACCGGTGATCACCACCCGGCGGGGTGTGGGATACGGGCTGGCATGAGGCTCCCCGCCAGGCTCCTCACGCGCGGCCTACGGCCCCACCGCAAGCACGGCATCCACTCCCTGCGCGGCAAGCTGACGCTGGCGAACGTGGCGCTGCTCGCCCTCAGCATGGTCGCGGCGACCGCGGTGAGCGTGATGGGCATGCGGTACTACCTGCTCGACCAGATCGACTCGGAGCTCACCAAGACCCGTGATTCGCTCGGTGATTCGCAGCTCACCCTGCGGGAGATCGACTCGCTGAGCGTGTTGGGTTTCGTGCGCGACCGGCTCGTCCAGCAGCAGTCGGACGACCAGCCACGACCGGACTCGCTCTTCGCCGCCGTCGACAGTCGGGGCGAGCCCGTCGGTCTCCTCGGCTTCGAGCCGACCGACGCCCAGCACGCCTTCGCCGACGCGGTCGACGACCCGCGCACGCTGATCGAGGACCCCGAACCGCACGACATCGACGTGCAGGGCGCCGCCTACCGTGCCTCGGCGACCCGACTGGCCGACGGGACGTACATCCTGCTCGCCACCTCAACCGACGGCCTGCACAAGGGCGTCGCCAAGGCCGTCAGGCTCGACGTGGCCATAGGCACACTGCTGCTCGCGCTGCTGGCCTGTCTGACGATGTTCAGCGTCCGGCGCCGGATGCGGCCGCTGGAGGACATGGTGGAGACCTCGTCGGCCATCGCCGAGGGCGACCTGACCCGGCGCGTCCCCTCCAGCAGCGAGGCCACCCTGGAGGTCGAACAGCTCCGCGTCGCCCTCAACTCCATGCTTCACCAGGTGGAAACGGCGTACCGCACCCGCGAACGCAGCGCGGCCCAGCTGCGCCGCTTCGTCGGCGACGCCTCGCACGAGCTGCGCACCCCGCTGTCCGCGATACGCGGCTATCTCCAGCTGTACGACAAGGGCATGCTCACCGACCCGAGCGAGCGCAAGCGCGCCTGGGACCGGATGAACGGCGAGGTCGACCGCATGGGCCGCCTCGTCGACGAGCTCCTCACCCTCGCCCGCCTCGACCAGCAGCCCGAACTCCGATTCCGGAACGTCGACATCACCCGCCTCGTCCGGGACGCGGCCGAGGATCTGCGCGTACAGCAGCCGCAGCGGCCCGTCACGGTCGACGCCGACGGCTCCCTGCTGGTGCACGCCGACGAGTCGGGGCTGCGCCAGGTGCTCGGCAACCTCGTGGGAAACGTGCGCACGCACACCCCCGCCGACGTGCCGGTGCGGCTCGGCGTGGAGCGCGCGGACGGGGTCGTACGGCTGTGTGTCGCGGACCAGGGACCGGGGCTCTGTTCGGAGGACGCGGCGCGCGTCTTCGACCGCTTCTTCCGGGCCGGCGGGGGCGCGGGCAGCGGGCTCGGCCTGGCGATCGTGCAGGGTGTGGTGCACGCGCACGGCGGCGAGGTGGCGGTGCGGACGGCGCCGGATGAGGGACTGGCGGTGACGGTCACGCTGCCGGCGGGGGCGGCCGTACGGTCGTAACTCTGTCCGTGATCCTGCTGTCCGTACCCCCTGTGCCGCTTCAGACGTTGGCCAGGACGAGTGCCCACACCGTCTTGCCGTGCCTCCCCCTGCTCCACACTCCCCAGGCCGCGGCGATGTGCTCCACCATGTGCAGGCCGCGGCCGGTCTCCTCCCACTCGCCCACCACGCGCAGCCGGGGCTCCACCCGGCCCTCGTCGGAGACCTCGATCAGGCAGGAGCCGTCGGCCAGGGCGGTCACCGCCACCTCGAACTCCCGCTCGAGGAGCGGCCCGTGGCGTACGACGTTGGTGGCCAGCTCGGACACGAGCAGCAGCGCGTCGGCCAGCGCCTGGCCGTCCGGGGCGTGGCCCCAGTCGGACAGGTGGTCCCGGACCCGGCGCCGGGCGAGACCGACGGAAGCCGGATGCCGGGGCAGCCGGAAGGAGTTGCGTCTCAACACGTTTGCTCCTCACCCCGCCCACACCTCCGTCACATGGTGCTGCGTCGGGTGGCCGTACGACGTCACTTGAGCGAAGGTCGCTACCGCGAGATGGCGTCAGATCCGTCGAATCCGGGCTTTCGAAGCCGTCAGATCCAGGTGAGACGCCAGAGGCGGAAGACTCCGGTGCCGTCCGAGAGGTACTGGCCGCCGCCGACGTCGACGCTGCTGACGACGTACTCCTTGGCCTGCCACAACGGGATGACCGGAACATCGCGGGCGACGGCCTGCTGCAGTTCGCGGAAGTCCTGCGTGGCCTCGGTGCGGTCGGCGAACTTCTGGCTGTCCTGAATCAGCTGGTCGACGGCCTTGCTGCTGTACCCGGTGTTCATGGTGGCGTCGGTGCCGACGAGCGGCGAGCCGAAAGTGTCCGGGTCGGGGTAGTCGGCCACCCAGCCGACGGCGTACGCGTCCAGCTTCCCGGACACCCACTGCTTCTGGAAGTCGGTCCACTCGTAGCCCTTGACGGTCACCTTGAAAAGGCCGCTCGCCTCCAGCTGTCGCTTGAGCTCCGCGGCCTCCTCGGCGGCGGCGCCGCGGCCCTTGGCGTAGCCGTAGGTGAAGCGGACCGGCAGGGTCACGCCGGCCTCGGTGAGCAGTTTCTTCGCCTTGTCCGTGTCCAGCTTGGGGTAGAGGTCGAAGAACGACGTGGTGTGGCCGGTGATGCCGGTCGGGATCAGCGAGTAGAGCGGGTCGACGGTCCCGTCGTACACCGTGGCGGCCAGCCGGTCGCGGTCGATCAGCCAGGCCATGGCCTGCCGGACCCCGGTGCCGTGCAGCGGCGAGCCGGAGTGGGTGTTGAGGTACAGGTTGCGGGTCTCGGAGCTGTCCGCCACGGACACGCGCTGGTTGGGATCGCTGGTGTTGAGCCCGGAGAGGACCTCGGGCGGCAGCTGCCGGGTGGCGACGTCGATCTGCTTGGCCTTCCAGGCCGCGTCGAGCTTCGCGCCATCGCCGTAGTAGCGCAGTTCGACGGGCCGTCCGGTCTTCTTGAGGGCGCCTTTGTAGCGTTCGTTGGGCGCGAGGACGGCCTTCTTGTCCTTCGTATACGTCGTCAGGTCGTACGGTCCGGTGCCGTCGACGCCGGTGCCGGTGCGCAGGCCGTCCGCCGGGTACTTGGTGTGGTCGACGATCGCGCCGGCTCCGGTGGCCACCTTGAACGGGAAGGTGGCGTCGGCCGAGGACAGCTGGAAGGTGACGGTGAGGTCCTTCGCACCGACCGAGCGGAGGGTGCTCAGCAGGGATGCGGGACCGACCGCTGAGTTGATCTTCTTGACCCGATCGAAGGAGTACTTCACGTCCTCGGCGGTCATCTTGCGGCCGCTCGGGAAGGTGAGGCCCTCGCGCAGTTCGCAACGGTAGGTGCGCAGGCCGCTGCCGACGAACGCACAGCTCTTGGCCGCGTCCGGCACGGGCGTGGCGCCGCCCGGCTCGAAGGTCAGCAGTGACTGGAAGACGTTGCTGAACAGCGCCCAGGAACCGGCGTCGTAGGCGCCCGCCGGGTCGAGCGACGTGACGGCGTCCGTCGTACCGACGGTGATGGTGCTGCCGTCGTTCTGCGACGGCAGCAACTGCCAGGCGCCCACTCCGGCGGCCGCCAGCACCAGCAGCATCGCGAGTATCCGCGTGCGAACCGAGCGCATCGGTTTGCCCTCCCCAGGCCCCTCACGGGCCGCAACGCATATGCCACTCCCTGCGGCGCGGATCACCTAACCACAGGCGTTTCAGCAGGGGGAAGGGAGATCTGGGGAGTTGGGAAAGACATTGCCGCAAGGGGTTTCGGCCATATTTCACAGCGCCCTCACAGCATGTCCGCCGACGGCGTTCAGGCCTGCTTCGACGCCAGTTCGATCACCGTGATGTCCGATTCGGCTCCGACCCGGGTCGGCGGGCCCCACGCGCCCGCGCCGCGGCTGACGTACAGCTGCGTGTCGCCGTAGCGCTCCAGGCCGGCGAGGGTCGGGTTCGCGGCCGAGGCGATGAAGTTGCCCGGCCAGAGCTGGCCGCCGTGGGTGTGACCGGAGAGCTGGAGGTCGACGCCGTGCTCGACGGCGTCGTGGATCTGGACCGGCTGGTGGGCGAGCAGCACGCACGCGCGTGCCGTGTCGCGGTCGCCGAGCGCCTTGGCGAAGTCGGGGCCCTGGCCCTCGCTCTCGCCCGACACGTCGTTGACGCCGGCGAGGTCGAAGTGGGCAAGTTCGGTACGGGCGTTCTCCAGCGGGCGCATGCCGAGCCGTCGTACCTCCTCGACCCATTGCTCGGCACCGGAGAAGTACTCGTGGTTGCCGGTGACGAAGTACGCCCCGTGGCGCGCCCGCAGTTGGGCCAGGGGTGCCGCGGCCGGGCCCAGGTCCTTCACGCTGCCGTCGACGAGGTCGCCGACCACCGCGATCAGGTCGGGCTGGGTGCCGTTGATGGTGTCGACGACCTTCTGGGCGAAGCCGCGGCCGAGCACCGGGCTCAGGTGGATGTCGCTGACCACGGCGATCCGGTAACCGTGCGCCGCACGCGGGAGCTTGGCCAGCGGGACGGTGACCCGCTTGACGGTGGGGCCCTTCAGGACGCCGTACGTGCCGTACCCGACGGTCCCGACGGCGGCCGCCGCGGCGGCGCCCCCGACGACTCGGGAGACGAAGAGGCGGCGGGAGGGAAGGGGCGGTGGGGCGGCGGCCGCGGACTCGGGATCCGGGTCGGGGTCCGGCGTGGGTGCCGTTCCCGCCGGAACCGGCTCCGGCTCCGGGTCGCGGTCCGGCATGGGTGCCGTCCCCGCCGGGACCGGCTCCGGCTGCCGTACGGCCGTCTCGGCGCCCGCCCGCCGTTCCAGGAACCGTCGCAGCAGCGGTCGTACGACCTCACCCGCCACCACGGCGAGCAGCAGGTAGATCGACAGGGCCATCCACAGGAAGCCCGGCCAGGCCAGGACGCGCTGGAGCCAGAACGGCGCGCCGGCGCGTTCGGTGGCGACGGCCGCGATCGTGAGCGCCCAGCCGCCCGCGATCAGCACCGCACCCGCGCGGCGCACCGCGCCGGGGGCCTGGGTCGTGTCGCGGAACAGGCGTCTCCACAGGTACCAGTTGGCCGCCACGAGGACGGCCAGGACGAGCAGTACGAAGAGTATGACCACGGTCTTGTGTCCCCCCGTTGTCGGCTGTCAGGGCTGGTTATGACGTACGGCGCAATGCGCGCACTCCGCGCAACCCGATGCCCCCGACGACCGTCCCCAATACGAAGGAGACGACGGCGAGCACCAGATGCACCCAGAAGTACGCCGTCGGGTGACCGTCGTCGAACGCGAGCCCACTGCTGTCCTTGATCAGGTTTTTGACGAAAGTGACCCAGATGACCCAGCTCCACACCCCGAAGGCGAGCAGGAACCAGGAGACGGGGCGGCTGAGCTTCATACGTCCAGTATCTCCGCCGGTTGGCCGGTTCCTCGGCCGGGGTGGGGAGGGGGGCGGGACTTCACGCCGTGTGCCATGTACGTTCCTGACCGTGCCCGCTCCCAAGAAGACCGGCAGGCGATCCCTGCTGGTCACTTCCGTTGTCCTGTCGTCCGCCCTGTCGTCGCTCGCACTGACCGCGCCCGTCTCCCTGGCGGCTCCTGGTCCGTCGCCGAGCGCGCCCGCGAGCCCGTCCGCGAGTCCGTCGGCCACTCCCCCGGCGAACATGTCCACCGTCGGCGGCGAACGTCTCGGCCGGGCCGGGGCGCAGGTCAATCTGGCGAGCGGGGTGCCGGTGCTGCCCAAGGACCTGAGCGCGCGGTCGTGGATCGTCGCCGACGCCGAGTCCGGCGACGTACTGGCCGCCAGCAACGCGCACTGGCGGCTGCCTCCGGCGAGCACCCTGAAGATGCTGTTCGCGGACACGGTGCTGCCGAAGTTCGCGAGGACCGAGAAGCACAAGGTCGCCCCCTCCGACCTGGCCGGCATCGGTTCCGGCTCCAGCATGGTCGGGATAAAGGAGGGCGAGACGTACACCGTCCACGACCTGTGGCTCGGCGTCTTCCTGCGCTCCGGCAACGACGCCGTGCACGTGCTGTCGCAGATGAACGACGGCATCGACAACACCGTCAGGGAGATGAACGCGCACGCCGAGGAGCTCCAGGCCCTCGACACGCACGCGGTCAGCCCCGACGGCTACGACATGCCCGGCCAGGTCTCCTCCGCTTATGACCTGACCCTGATCGCCCGCTCGGGGCTGCAGAAGAAGGACTTCCGCGAGTACAGCTCGACGGTCAGCGCGAAGTTCCCGGGCAAGACGACGAAGAACAAGAAGGGCAGGACGAGCCGCGAGTCCTTCGAGATCCAGAACACCAACCGGCTGCTGACCGGCGACTCGGACGTCTCCGTCTACCCGGGCATCGCGGGCGTCAAGAACGGCAACACCACCAACGCCGGCGCCACCTTCACCGGCGTCGCCGAGCGGGGCGGCAAGGTGCTGCTCGTCACCGTGATGAACCCGGCGAAGGACGAGCACAACGAGGTCTACAAGGAGACCGCCAAGCTCTTGGACTGGGGCTTCAAGGCGGTCGGCAAGGTGCAGCCGGTGGGTGAACTGGTGCCTCCGAAGAGCGCCGCGCGGGCGAGCGCCCAGCCGGGGGCGAACGCCTCCGGGGAGGCGGGTGGTACGGGGACCGGCGGTGCGTCCTCAGGGGCTTCGTCGAAGCCCGTGGCGAGCGCCACGGCCGAGGGCGCGTCCGGCGGCATCGGGATCGCACTCGCGATCACCGGCGGGCTGCTGGTGCTGCTCGCGGGCGCCGCGTTCCTGGTCAACCGCCGCTGGCCGCGGCCGGATCTGGTACGCCGTCGTCGTTGACATCCGCTGTGTCGTCTTCTGTTTCCTTGCTCTGCGTGGCCGTCCAGGCCGCGCAGAACAGCACCAGCTTCGCCGTGAAGTTGATCCACAGCAGTAGGGCCACGGGGACGCCGAACGCGCCGTACATGCTCTTCCCGGCCACGCCCTGCATATAGCCGCTGAGCAGCAGCTTCAGCAGCTCGAAGCCGACCGCGCCGGTCAACGCGGCCACGATCAGACGGCGGCGCTTCGGCTCGACGCCGGGGAGCAGTGTCAGGACGTAGAGGAGCAGCAGGAAGTCGGCGAGTACGGCGACGACGAACGCGGCGATCTGCAGCAGGACGCTGCCCCAGCCCTCCCTGTCGATGCCCAGCTGGTCGGTGATCCAGCCGACCATCGCGGACGCCACGGTGGACGCGGCGAGCGTGACGAGCACGGCGCCGCCGAGGCCGACGAGGATGCCCAGGTCCTTGGCCTTGCGCAGGACCGGGTTCTCCTCGTCGTCGGGCAGCTCCCACACGGCCCGCAGGCACTCGCGCATCGAGCCCGCCCAGCCGATGCCGGTGAACAGCAGGGCGGCGGCCGCGATGAGGCCGACGGTGCCGGCGTTCTGCACCAGGCCGTCGATGTCGAGCTGGTCGGCGATACCGGGCACCTGCTCGGCGATCTTGTCCTCCAGCGTCTTCTGCCGCTCCTTGCCGAGCGTGGCGGCGGCGGTCGCGGCGACCACGGTGAGCAGCGGGAAGAGTGCCACGAAGCTGGTGAACGTCATCGCGGCGGCCAGCCGTGTCCACTTCACCCGGTCCAGCCGCTCGTACGACCGCCACGCGTGCGTGGCCATCAGGCGGGCGACCAGCGGCCCGACGCCGGGGAGTTTTCTCAGCCAGTCCATGATCCGACTCTGCCCTCGTTGCGGAAGACAAATGTCCTAGTGCCCCAAAACCGCAGGACCGACCGGGCGGCTCGTCCGCGCACACTGTCGGAACCCCGGCAATATAGGGCGACATCCCATTAATCACCCATTTCGGGGATGAGGCGGATGTTTCCAGTCCAATCGCCCACAAAGGGGCGCTACGGTCACCGACATGCCTGCCGACACCGTTTCCGTCACCGGCTGGGGCCGCACCGCTCCCACCACCGCCCGCCTGATCCGCCCACGGACGTACGAGGAGGCCGCGGCCGCCGTTCGGGACTGCGGGGCCCGCGGAGGCATCCCGAGGGGCCTGGGGCGGGCCTACGGGGACGCGGCGCAGAACGCCGGCGGGTCCGTCCTCGACATGACGGGTCTCGATCGCATCCACGTGATCGACGCCGACGAAGGAATCGTGCTGTGCGACGCGGGCGTCTCCCTGCACCGGCTGATGGAAGTGCTGCTGCCGCTGGGCTGGTTCGTACCGGTGACGCCCGGCACGCGCTACGTCACGGTCGGCGGCGCGATCGGGGCGGACATCCACGGCAAGAACCACCATGTGTCGGGCTCCTTCTCCCGGCATGTCCTGTCACTCGAACTCCTCACCGCCGACGGCGAGATCCGCACGGTCGGCCGTGACACACCCCTGTTCGACGCGACGGCCGGCGGCATGGGCCTGACCGGCGTGATCCTGACCGCGACGGTCCGGCTCCAGCCGGTCGAGACCTCGCTCCTGTCGGTCGACACCGAGCGCGCGCGGGACCTCGACGACCTGATGGCCCGTCTGACGGCCACCGACCACCACTACCGCTATTCAGTCGCGTGGATCGACCTACTGGCGCGCGGCTCGGCGACGGGCCGCGCGGTGCTGACCCGGGGCGACCACGCCCCCCTGAAGGCGCTGCCGCAAGGCACGCGCGCGCGTGGGAACCCGCTGGCCTTCCGCACCCCCCGGCTCCCGACCGCCCCCGCCCTCCTCCCGGAGGGCCTGCTCAGCCGGACGACCGCGGGACTCTTCAACGAGCTCTGGTACCGCAAGGCCCCACGCGCGCGTACCGGCGAACTCCAGAAGATCTCCACCTTCTTCCACCCCCTGGACGGCGTCCCCCACTGGAACCGGGTCTACGGCCGCGGCGGCTTCGTGCAGTACCAGTTCGTCGTCGGGCACGGCCAGGAGGACGCCGTACGCCGCATCGTGCGCCGTGTCTCGCAGCGCCGTTGCCCGTCCTTCCTCGCCGTCCTCAAGCGCTTCGGGGACGCCGACCCGGGCTGGCTGTCCTTCCCCGTGCCCGGCTGGACCCTGGCCCTGGACATCCCGGCGCACCTGCCCGGCCTCGGCGCCTTCCTCGACGAACTGGACGAGGAGGTCGCCGCGGCCGACGGGCGCGTCTACCTCGCCAAGGACTCCCGCCTGCGGCCCGAACTGCTCACCGCGATGTACCCGCGACTCGCCGACTTCCGCGCGCTGCGCGCGGAGTTGGACCCCCGCGGGGTGTTCGTGTCGGACCTGGCCCGCCGCCTCGGCCTCTAGGCAACCTCCGGCCCTCTGGGCCTTCGTTAGGAGCTGTTCGTGAAGGACGCCTTCGGTATCCCCCAGTCCCTGCTCGTCCTCGGCGGCACGTCGGAGATCGCGCTTGCCACGGCACGCCGGCTGATCGCCCGCCGCACCCGCACCGTGTGGCTGGCCGCACGCCCGACACCCGCCCTGGAGACAGCGGCTTCGGAACTGCGCTCCCTAGGGGCCACCGTGCACACCGTCGCCTTCGACGCGCTCGACCCCGACTCCCACGAGACGGCACTCGGCAAGGTCTTCACCGAGGGCGACATCGACATGGTGCTGCTCGCCTTCGGGATCCTCGGCGACCAGGCACACGACGAGCGCGAACCGGCGAGCGCGGTGCGCGTCGCACAGACCAACTACACGGGCGCCGTGTCGGCGGGCCTGGTCGCCGCGCGCGCGTTGCAGACCCAGGGCCACGGCTCGCTCGTGGTGCTCTCCTCGGTAGCCGGCGAACGCGCCCGCCGCTCCGACTTCATCTACGGCTCCAGCAAGGCCGGCCTCGACGCCTTCGCCCAGGGCCTGGGCGACGCCCTGCACGGCACCGGCGTACACGTCATGGTCGTACGCCCCGGATTCGTCCACTCGAAGATGACCGCGGGCCTCCCGGAGTCACCGTTCGCGACGACGCCGGAGGCTGTCGCCACGGCCATCGAGCTGGGACTGCGGCGCCGCTCGGAGACGGTTTGGGTGCCGGGGGCACTACGGGTGGTGATGTCGGCGCTGCGGCATGTGCCGCGGGGGCTGTTCCGGCGACTGCCGCTCTAGGAGACCCAGGTCACGGGGCGGGGATCGAGCCCCGCTCCACGTGGGCCGCCTGCGGCACGATCGCGCCCCCGAAGACGTACTCGCGCAGCTTGCGCCACTCCCCGTCGGCGCCCTGCTCGTAGAGCGCGAAGCCGGTGCAGGGCCACTCGGCGCAGTAGTCGGCGAGCTCCTCGAAGGCGCGGTCCATGGCGTCGTCGTCGATGCCGTGGGCGACCGTGACGTGCGGGTGGTACGGGAACTGCAGTTCGCGTGCCACGGGGCCGGAGGCGTCACGGACCTGCTTCTGCAGCCACGTGCAGGCCTCGGCGCCCTCGGCGACCTGGACGTAGACCACGGGCGACAGCGGCCGGAACGTACCAGTGCCGGACAGCCGCATGGGGAACGGCCGACCGGCCGCGGCGACCTCGGTCAGGTGCGCCTCGACGGCCGGCACCATGGCATCGTCGATCTCCGTCGGCGGCAGCAGGGTGACGTGCGTGGGAATACCGTGAGCCGCCGCGTCGCCGAAGCCCGCGCGCAGCTGTTGGAGCAGGCTGCCGTGAGGCTCCGGGACCGCGATCGACACGCCGATCGTTACGGTCCCCACGTCGTCTCCTGTCGTCCTTTTCGGGTGCGTTCCCAGCCGGTCCGGCTATCGACTGTACGGCCACGGCTGCGTTGTGGGCAGGCGCAACCGTAGTGATGTTCAGCGCTCTGCGCTGTGGTGCACTTGTGCGGTAGTGCACCCGCGCGGTGGTGCGGTGGTGCGCCTCAGTGCTTGGCGGGCAGGAGGCCCACCTTGTCGTACGCCTGCGAGAGGGTCTCCGCGGCGACCGCTCGCGCCTTCTCCGCACCCTTGGCCAGAACCGAGTCCAGCGTCTCGGGGTCGTCCAGGTACTGCTGGGTGCGCTCTCGGAACGGCGTCACGAACTCGACCATGACCTCGGCCAGGTCCGTCTTGAGCGCGCCGTAGCCCTTGCCCTCGTACTTCTGCTCGAGTTCCGCGATCGCCTCGCCCGTGAGGGTCGAGTAGATGGTGAGCAGGTTGCTGACGCCCGGCTTGTTCGCCGCGTCGAAGCGGATGACGGTGTCGGTGTCGGTGACCGCGCTCTTGACCTTCTTGGCGGTGGCCTTGGGCTCGTCGAGGAGGTTGATGAGCCCCTTCGGCGTGGACGCCGACTTGCTCATCTTGATCGACGGGTCCTGGAGGTCGTAGATCTTCGCCGTCTCCCTGAGGATGTACGGCTTCGGGACGGTGAAGGTCTCGCCGAAGCGGCCGTTGAAGCGCTCGGCGAGGTCACGGGTGAGCTCGATGTGCTGGCGCTGGTCCTCGCCGACCGGGACCTCGTTCGCCTGGTACAGCAGGATGTCCGCGACCTGGAGGATCGGGTACGTGAACAGGCCGACGCTGGCGCGGTCGGCGCCCTGCTTGGCGGACTTGTCCTTGAACTGGGTCATGCGGGACGCCTCGCCGAAGCCGGTGAGACAGTTCATGACCCAGGCGAGCTGGGCGTGCTCGGGGACATGGCTCTGGACGAAGAGCGTGCAGCGCTCCGGGTCGAGACCGGCCGCGAGGAGCTGGGCGGCGGCCAGGCGGGTGTTGGCCCGCAGGTCCGCGGGGTCCTGCGGGAGCGTGATCGCGTGCAGGTCGACGACCATGTAGAACGCGTCGTGGGACTCCTGCAGGGCCACCCACTGGCGGACGGCGCCGAGGTAGTTGCCGAGGTGGAACGAGCCTGCGGTGGGCTGGATTCCGGAGAGCACGCGGGGTCGGTCAGAGGACATGCTCACCATTCTCTCAGGTGTCGGAGGCCGATCCGGAACTGGTCGGAAACAGATGTGACACAGGTGGGAACCGATCCGCGTCGAGCGGTGTACCAATCGTGTGAGGACGCGGGAGGGGGGCCGCATCGTCGATGAGGCCGCGGTGATCGCACGCGTACGCGCCGGAGAGCCGGAGGCGTACGCGGAGTTGGTGCGAGCCCATACGGGCCTCGCGCTCAGGGCGGCCGCCGCGCTCGGGGCGGGTGCGGACGCGGAGGACGTGGTGCAGCAGGCCTTCGTCAAGGCGTACTGCGCGCTGGGCCGGTTCAAGGACGGCGCGTCGTTCAAGCCGTGGCTGCTGTCGATCGTGGCCAATGAGACGAGGAACACAGTGCGGACGGCGGCCCGGCAGCGGACGCTCGCCGGCCGTGAGGCGGCCTTCCTGGAGGCTGAGCCGCTGATACCGGAATCGGCGGACCCTGCGGTGGCCACGCTCGAGACGGAGCGCCGCGCCGCCCTGCTGAGAGCCCTGGAGACACTGAGCGAGGAGCACCGCCTGGTCGTCACCTACCGCTATCTGCTGGACATGGACGAGTCCGAGACTGCCCAGGCGCTTGGCTGGCCCCGGGGGACGGTGAAGTCCCGGCTCAACCGCGCGCTGCGGAAGATGAGCCGACTGTTGCCGGACTTTCAGCCTCGGGAAGGGGGTGATGAGCGTGAGTGAGGAGCAGGATCGGGATCGGGGTGCGTACGGCGGCGAGGGCACTGGTGGTGCCGGGGATGCCGGCCGCCGGGTGCCCGGCGCGGATGCCTCCCGGCTGCCGGAGGAGCTGCGTGCCCTGGGGCGTGCGCTGGACCCGCCGGGCGGCGCCGGGTCCGAGTCGATGGTCGAGCGGGTGCTGGAGCGGATACTCGCCGAGCAGGTGCCGGTCCCGGTGGCCGAGCGGCCGGGGGCCGGTGAGCGGCTGCGGGCTGCCCGTCACTGGACTCGGGCACGGTGGCGGTCGCTGACCGCGGCGGTGTGCGGCCTGCTGACGGTGCTCGTGCTCACGCCCCCGGTGCGGGCGGCGGTCCTCGACTGGTTCGACTTCGGCGGGGTCGAGGTGCGGTACGACCCGTCGGCGGTGCCCTCGGCAGGCGCCGAGGTGCCCGGCTGCGGGCGGTCGCTGTCGCTCGCGCAGGCCGAGCGGGAGGCCGGGTTCGAGCCGCTGGTGCCTCCGGCACTGGGCGCGCCGGACGCGGTGTCGGTGACCGGCGAGCCGCAGGGGCGGTTCCTGGTGAGCCTGTGCTGGCGCGAGCAGGGGCGTGTGGTCCGACTGGACCAGTACCCGGCCGGCCTGGACATCGGCTTCGCCAAGAGCGTGCCCGAGCAGCCCGTGTGGATCTCGCTGAGCGCGGAGCCCGAGGACATCGGGGTGCCGAGCAACACGGCCCTGTGGTTTCCCCGGCCGCACCTGCTCAGCTTCTGGCTGGTGGACGCGCACGGCTCCCGGTACACCCGGGAGGAGCGGACCGCCGGTCCGACGCTGCTGTGGATGCACGGTTCCGGCGGTACGGACGTGACGCTGCGGCTGGAGGGGGAGGCGTCGCAGGGGCGGGCGGTGGAGATCGCGAAGTCCCTGTACGGGGCGCCGGAGGAGTCCCCGAAATAGTGCGCCGGGGATGGGAACCCCGACGGGTCGGGCGGTGTACCAGAAGTGACACGCGGCTCGCGGACGGGTCGCACAGGGATTGCCTGGCTTTGCAGGGGGGTCGGATGCGCAGGTTCGGGTTCGGGTTTGGGTTCTTGTTCGGCTGGAGCGTTCGGTGTCGTGGAGTGGCCGCGTTGACAGGGGCCTTGACCGTGACATCCGCGCTGATGCTGTGGGGCGCTTCCTCGGCATCCGCCGGCGGACCGACGAGCGTGCTCGTGGTCTCGCCGCAGAGCACGGAGACGGCGGCGCTGTACTACTCCGACGAGGAGTACGGAGAACTGGAACAGCTGCTGGGCGCCTCCGGCACCGGCGTCCACGACAAGCCGCCCGAGAGCGATCTGGCGGCCGCCCGGCAGATCAACGTCACCTGGATGGTGCACGACATATCGCCCTGGCGCCTCGACCGGGTCTTCCCACGGACGGATGCCAACGAGGTCTGGATACACACCGCGGCGAACCTGCCCGAGTCGGTGAACGGCTACTGGCATCGAGCCCAGAACCCCGGCCAACTGCGCACCCTGCTCAAGGACCTTGGCGTGATGGGCAAGGCCTCGGGCGAAGGCAACTCCGGGATCCCCCCGGCGCCTTGGGAGACAGGTGAGACCGGCGCCGAAGGTGAGACCGGCGCTGACACCGGCACGACGGAGACAGCGACCGACGCGGCAGTCGCGCCGACTGCGCAAGCAGGGCCCGGGGACGGCACCGACTTGTGGTGGATGCTGCCCGGCGCGGCTGCCGGAGCCGTCCTGGCGCTGGTACTGCGACCGTTCGCGACGCGGACGCGGTGGGACCGGCTACGACGGGAACCGGGGCCCCGGCAGGAGCTGCGGGACGTGTGAGACGGCTGCGTGGGGACGGATGACCTGGGATGCGTGGAGGGGGACGGATGGTAGTGCGACGCGGACGGGCGGGGGTGCCGTGGGCGATCCCGGGTCTCGCGGCGGGCTTCGCCGCCGACCCCGGCGGCACGCTGCTGATACGCCGCGCGGCGGCCCGGCCGGGTGCCGGACCGCCGCCGGAGGAACCACGCCAGGAGCTGATCGATCTCTATACCGAGCCGCACCCGCAGGGGCAGGGCATCGGTCGGCAGGTCAGCCGAGGTCGATCTCCGGGTACAACGGGAAGCCGGCGACCAGGTCGGTGGCTCGGTGGGCGATCTCGTCCGCGATCTTCGGGTCGAGGACGTGCTGGGCCTTGGACGGGGCGCCCTTGCCGGTGGTACCGGCCTCCGTGGTGGTGAGGACGCGGTCGATGAGGCCCGCGACCTCGTCCATCTCGGCGGTGCCCAGGCCGCGCGTGGTCAGGGCGGGGGTGCCGATGCGGATGCCCGAGGTGTACCACGCGCCGTTGGGGTCGGACGGGATGGAGTTGCGGTTGGTGACGATGCCCGAGTCGAGCAGGGCGGCCTCGGCCTGGCGACCCGTGAGGCCGTACGAGGACGCGACGTCGATCAGGTTCAGGTGGTTGTCCGTGCCGCCGGTCACCAGGGTCGCGCCCCGGCGCATCAGGCCTTCGGCCAGCGCCCGGGAGTTGTCGACGATGCGCTGGGCGTAGTCCTGGAAGGAGGGCCGGCGGGCCTCGGCGAGGGCGACGGCCTTGGCGGCCATGACGTGCGGGAGCGGGCCGCCGAGGACCATCGGGCAGCCGCGGTCGACCTGGTCCTTGAGGGAGTCGTCACACAGGACCATGCCGCCGCGCGGGCCGCGCAGCGACTTGTGGGTGGTGGTGGTGACGATCTGGGCGTGCGGGACCGGGTCGAAGTCGCCGGTGAGGACCTTGCCGGCGACGAGACCGGCGAAGTGGGCCATGTCCACCATGAGCGTGGCGCCGACCTCGTCGGCGATCTCGCGCATGATCCGGAAGTTCACGAGACGGGGGTAGGCGGAGTAGCCGGCGACGATGATCAGCGGCTTGAACTCGCGGGCGGTGACACGCAGGGCCTCGTAGTCGAGAAGGCCGGTGGTGGGGTCGGTGCCGTAGGAGCGCTGGTCGAACATCTTTCCGGAGATGTTCGGGCGGAAGCCGTGGGTGAGGTGGCCGCCGGCGTCCAGGGACATGCCGAGCATGCGCTGGTTGCCGAAGGCCTGGCGGAGCTCGGCCCAGTCGGCCTCGGAGAGGTCGTTGACCTGACGGACGCCGGCCTTCTCCAGGGCGGGGACCTCGACGCGCTGGGCGAGGACGGACCAGAAGGCGACGAGGTTGGCGTCGATGCCGGAGTGCGGCTGGACGTAGGCGTGGCGGGCGCCGAAGAGCTCGCGAGCGTGCTCGGCGGCGATGGACTCGACGGTGTCCACGTTGCGACAGCCGGCGTAGAAGCGGCGGCCGATGGTGCCCTCGGCGTACTTGTCGCTGAACCAGTTGCCCATCGCGAGGAGGGTGGCCGGGGAGGCGTAGTTCTCGGAGGCGATCAGTTTGAGCATCTCGCGCTGGTCGGCGACCTCCTGGCCGATGGCGTCGGCCACGCGCGGCTCGACGGCGCGGATCACGTCGAGG
Organism: Streptomyces sp. NPDC006602; assembly: GCF_042870385.1. Classification (NCBI taxonomy): domain Bacteria; kingdom Bacillati; phylum Actinomycetota; class Actinomycetes; order Kitasatosporales; family Streptomycetaceae; genus Streptomyces; species Streptomyces sp. NPDC006602. The sequence continues at coordinate 636,893 of NZ_JBIAHG010000003.1, forward strand.
GCGGCACGGAAGGCGGTGGACTCGTGGGAGAGGGGTTCGGCTGGCATGGGGACCTCCGGACGTCGTGTGCAGCGTTCACGGTACGGCCCAGGCGCACGGCACTCGGTGCTGGACACAGTCCAGGGGCCGCTCCCCGATGGTTCATCCCATCCCAGCGCGCCAGTCACGGCCCGCCGGTCAGCCTACCGGGCACGCCGCATCCCCCAGGTCCCGCGTCCACCATCCGAGCGAGGATAGGAAGGAGGCCACTGCCACCTCAGGGAGATCCCGTGAACGCTACGGAGAGGCTCGTCGCCGCGGCCGAAGCCCGCAGTGCGCACACCTACCACCCGCTGCCGGTGGTGATCGCCACCGCGGACGGGGCCTGGATGACGGACGTGGAGGGGCGTCGTTTTCTGGACCTGCTGGCCGGTTACTCGGCGCTCAACTTCGGGCACTGCAACCGGCGGCTCGTCGAGGCGGCGAAGGCGCAGTTGGAGCGGGTGACGCTGACGTCGCGGGCGTTTCACCACGACCGGTTCGCCGCGTTCTGCGAGGAACTCGCCGAGCTGTGCGGCATGGAGATGGTGCTGCCGATGAACACCGGCTCCGAGGCGGTGGAGACGGCGGTGAAGACAGCCCGGAAGTGGGGGTACCGGGTCAAGGGCGTGCCGGCGGAGATGGCGAAGATCGTTGTCGCGGGCAACAACTTCCACGGGCGTACGACGACGGTCATCAGCTTCTCCACGGACGCCGAGGCGCGGGCGGACTTCGGGCCGTACACGCCAGGCTTCGAGATCGTGCCGTACGGGGATCTGACGGCGATGCGCTCGGCGGTGACCGAGAACACGGTGGCGGTGCTGCTCGAACCGATCCAGGGCGAGGCGGGGGTGCTGGTGCCGCCGGCCGGTTACCTGCCGGGGGTGCGGGAGCTGACGCGGGAGCGGGACGTGCTGTTCGTGGTGGACGAGATCCAGTCGGGGCTGGGGCGGACGGGACGGACGTTCGCGTGCGAGCACGAGGGGGTGGTGCCGGACGTGTATCTGCTGGGGAAGGCGCTCGGCGGCGGGATCGTGCCGGTGTCGGCGGTGGTGTCGAGCGCGGCGGTACTCGGGGTGTTCAGGCCCGGGGAACACGGCTCGACGTTCGGCGGGAATCCGCTGGCCTGTGCCGTGGCGCTGGAGGTGATCGCGATGCTGCGGACCGGCGAGTACCAGGCGCGGGCGGCGGAGCTCGGTGAGCGTCTGCACAGGGAGTTGGGAGCGCTGGCCGGGACGGGGCGGGTGACCGGGGTGCGCGGGCGTGGGCTGTGGGCGGGCGTCGACATCGAGCCGTCGTACGGCACGGGACGGGAGGTCTCCGAGAGGCTGATGGACCGGGGTGTGCTGGTGAAGGACACACACGGGGCGACGATCCGGATCGCGCCGCCCCTCGTCATCGGGAAGGAGGACCTGGACTGGGGACTTGCCCAGCTGCGTGCCGTGCTGGGGCTGTAGGGATCTCGGGGCTGCAGGGATCCGCGGGACTGTAGCGGGTCCTCAGAGGATCACGTGCGGCAGGAAGCGGGCGTACTCGTCGGTGACGAGGCCGGAGGACTCACGGATGCCGAGACCCGCGGACTCGTTCGCCACGACCCAGGCGCCGAGGACGACACGGTTGCCGTCGAAGTCGGGCAGGGGAGTCAACTCCTGATAGCAGCAGGCTTCTTCGCGGACGACCGGGTCGGCACCGGGCTCGTGGACCGTCACTCCCGCGCCCTCCCGGCCCAGCAGGGGCTTGGCCACGTAACCAGTCGTCGTCGCCAGTTCACGAGGGCCGTCCAGGTGGGCGGGAAGGAGGTTCGGGTGGCCTGGGAACAGCTCCCAGAGGATCGCCAGCAACGCCTTGTTGCTCAGCAACATCTTCCAGGCCGGTTCGATCCACAGAGTGCTGCCGGTGCCGCCGCCGTTGTCGAGGGTGTCGAGGACGTGGCCGGCGAAGCGGTCGGTGGAGAGCCACTCCCAGGGATAGAGCTTGAAGCAGCTGCGGATGAAGCGGAGTTGGTTGTCGACGAAGCGGCCGGAAAGTGGGTCCCAGCCGATCTCCTCCATGGAGATCCAGTCGGTGTCGAGGCCGGCCTGTTCCGCGGTCTCCTTGAGATAGGCGACCGTCATCAGATCCTCGCCGAGCTCGTCGGCCGAGGAGTGCGCGAAGTAGAGGGGGCTGCCGGGCGGCAGGAGGGCGGCCTGCTTGTTCCAGGCGGCGACGAGGCGTTCGTGGAGGGAGTTCCACTGGTCGGCGCCCGGGAAGCGTTCCTCCATCCAGAACCACTGCGGGGAGGCGGCCTCGACGAGGGAGGTGGGGGTGTCGGCGTTGTACTCCAGGAGTTTTGCCGGGCTCGTGCCGTCGTAGCGGAGGTCGAAGCGGCCGTAGAGGGAGGGGAGTTCGGCGCGGCGGCGCCAGGCCTCGGCGACCGACTCGGCCACGCGGGGGTCGGTGATGCCGAGGTCGGCGAAGCGGTTGGTGGCGACGATGTGCTCAGCTGCCGTGAGGCACATGCGGTGAAGTTCCTCGACGACGTCCTCCAGTGCCTCGACCTCGGGGAGGGGGAAGGAGTAGTAGGCGCTCTCGTCCCAGTAGGGGCGCAGGGAGTCGTCGGGGTAGCGGGTGAGCGGGTAGATGAGCCCCTGTTCCTCGACGGTCTGCTGCCAGCCGGGGCGGGGCTCGATGGTGTGGCGTTTCATGAGTGGTTTCCTGAAAGCGGGGTTCCGGAGGAGTTGGTCGGTTCAGCCGCCGGAGCTGCCCTTGCCGACGCCTCCGCTGTCGCCGCTGCCGAAGCCGCCCCGGTCGACACCGCCGCTGCTGCCGCTGGTGCTCGAACTGCCCGACCCCTTACCGGACTTGGTGAAGGAGCCACCCTTGACCCAGCCGCTCTTCTTCTTGCCGCCGTAGTAGTAGGCGCCGTCGACGGTGGTGACGGACTTGCAGTTCTTGTCGCCGACGATCTGGTAGCCCTTGGTGACGTTGTAGCTGTCGCGGTCGACGCAGCGCTTGTCCGGGTCGGAGGAGCAGGCCGTCAGGGCCGCGGCGAGCAGGCCCACGCCGCCGAGTGCGACCGTTCCCGAGCGGAGTTGCCGACGCGCGTCTGCCATGTTCGTTTCTCCCCGTTGGTCGGGCCGGTGGCCCGGTGTGCGTTGTCCGGCGGACAGCCTAGAGATCGGTAAGAGCGGGCGATCAGGCGGCCCACCCGTCATGACCTCCCCTACAGTCGCTTTGTGCTCTTTGGAATGGTGTGCGCCCTCGGTGCCGCTGGCTGCTTCGGTACGGCGACGGTGTTGCAGGCGATGGCGGCGCGGGCGGCGGACACCGGCGGGGGCGGGGAGGCGGCGCTGCTGCTGCGGGCGGTCCGCCAGTGGCGGTATCTGGCCGGGCTGGCGCTGGACGGGCTGGGGTTCCTCTTGCAGGTCGCCGCGCTGAGGTCGACTCCGATCTACGCGGTCGGCGCGGCGCTGGCGTCGAGTCTCGCGGTGACGGCGGTGGTCGCCGCGCGGCTGCTGCGCGTGCCGCTGAGCGGGCGAGAGTGGGGCGCGGTGGGGGTGGTGTGTGCCGGGCTCGCGCTGCTCGGGGTGGCGTCGGGCACGGAAGGCGACCGGGGCGGATCGTCGGCGTTGGAGTACGCGACGCTCGCCACCGCCGTGGCCGTGCTGCTGCTCGGGCTGGGGGCCGGGCGGCTGCCGGAGCGGGGGCGGGCGGCGGTGCTCGGGCTGGGCGCCGGGCTGGGATTCGGGGTGGTGGAGGTGGCGGTACGGCTGGTCGACTCGCTCGCGCCCTCGGAGCTGCTCGCGAGTCCGGCGACGTACGCCCTGCTGCTGGGCGGTGGGGCCGCGTTCCTTTCGCTGACCTCGGCGGTGCAGCGCGGCTCGGTGACCACGGCCACCGCGGCGATGGTGATCGGGGAGACGATCGGGCCGGCGGCGGTGGGTGTGGTGTGGCTGGGGGATCGTACGCGAGAGGGGCTGGCGTGGGTGGCCGCGCTGGGGTTCCTCGTGGCTGTGGTGGGGGCGTTGGCGCTCGCGCGGTTCGGTGAGGCACCCCGCCGGACCCCGCCACGGCCCGCCTCTCCGGAGCGGCCCGCTCCCCTGGCCGACCCGGGGGTTTACCCGGGCCCTTCCCGGAGGCCAGGACCCTGACGGCTCCCTGGGTTCAGCTGTACGGCCGCAGAGCCGGCCGGAACAACAAGGCGGTACATCATGGGACCGAACGACGCACAGATCATACGGGTGTTCGGCCGCGAGCCGAAGGGGACGATCGCGGACTTCACGCTGGAGAGAAGACCGACGGCGGTGAGACGAGGTCCGCCGCGGCGAGCCCGGCCAGGCGCAGCCGTACGGCGGTGTCGTCGGTGAGGATCCGGCGCAGCCCGCCGGGCATCCGCCGGTCGTCGACGTCGCGAGGGCGAGCAGGCACAGGACTGGGTCGGCGCGCAGTCGGCGCAGGGCGAAGGTGAGGGCGCGCAGCGCGACACGCCTAGGGCAACACCCCGCACAACGCCCCCAACGCTCCCGCCCACGCGTGGTCCGGCGGCGTCCCGTATCCCACCACCAGCGCGTCCAGTTGCTCCGCGGCGGCCGACTGGTGGCGGAAGAAGGAAAGGCCGTGGACGGCGAGGCCCTGCCAGCCGGCGGCCTGGATGACCGACTGTTCGGTGCCCGGGGGGAGGGTGAGGACGGCGTGGAGGCCTGCGGCGATCCCGGTCACGTGGATGTCGGGGGCCTGGGTGGCGACGGCGTCGACGAGGGCGTCCCGGCGGCGGCGGTAGCGGAGGCGGGCGGCGCGTACGTGGCGGTCGTAGGCGCCGGACGTGAGGAACTCGGCCAGGGTGAGCTGGTCGAGGACGCCGCAGGTGTCGATGCCGCCCTTCGCCGAGGCCACCGCGTCGGCCAGGTCCGGCGGCAGCACCATCCACGCCAGGCGCAGGCCCGGGGCCAAGGACTTGCTCGCCGTGCCCAGGTAGACCACGTGGTCCGGGTCCAGGCCCTGGAGTGCGCCTACCGGCTGGCGGTCGTAGCGGAACTCGCCGTCGTAGTCGTCCTCCAGGACCAGTCCGCCGGTGCGCCGCGCCCAGTCCAGGACGACCGCCCGCCGGTCCCGGTGCAGGGGTACGCCCATGGGGAACTGGTGGGCGGGGGTGAGCAGTACCGCTCCCTCGTCGGTCAGGTGCGAAGGGTCGGTGCCCAGTCCGTCGAAGGGGAGCGGTGCCGTGCGCAGGCCCGCCGCCTTCAACTGGTCCTCGTGGACCTTCAGGCCGTACGACTCGACCGCGGCCGTCCGTACGCCGCGCGCCCGCAGGACCGCGCCCAGCACCTTCAGGCCGTGGACGAAGCCGGCGACCACGAGGATCCGGTCGGGGTCCGTGCGGACGCCCCGGGACCGCGCGAGGTAGCCGGCGAGGGCGGTGCGCAGTTCTACCCGGCCGCGGGGGTCGCCGTAGCCGAGGGCGTCGTTCGGGGCGGCGGTGAAGGCCCGGCGGGCGGCCTTGAGCCACTCCGTACGGGGGAAGGCGGCGAGGTCGGGGGTGCCGGGGCGGAGGTCGTACGCCGGGCGGTGGCGCTCTCGGCGGGGAGGGGCCGCGCCGGCCGGAGGGGTGATCTCGCGCTCCGCCACCCTGGTCCCGGAACCCTGGCGGGCGGTCAGCCAGCCCTCGGCGACCAGGTCGGCGTAGGCGTCGGCGACCGTGTTGCGGGCGACGCCGAGGTCGGCGGCGAGGGTGCGCGAGGAGGGCAGGCGCGTCCCCGGTGCGAGGCGGCCGGTGCGTACGGCCTCGCGCAGGGCGTCGGTCAGGCCCCGGCGCAGTCCCGGACCGGTCGGCTCCACATGCAGGTCGATGCCCAGGGTGGCCCAAGGTTTCGGCATGGAAATGGACCATACCCCTGGGCTGCCCGACTTCTAGGGTCGAGGACATGACGACCAACGACGACACCACGAGGACCGACACCGCGAGGACCGAGGCGTACGCACCCGAACCGCCGGCCAGGCTGCCATGGGCCCAGCTCGCCCCCGAGGTCTACAAGGCGATGATCCGCCTCGACTCGGCAGCCAAGCAGGGCCTCGACCACAAGCTGTACGAGCTGGTGAAGATCCGCGCCTCTCAGATCAACCACTGCGCCTTCTGCATCGACATGCACACCAAGGACGCGCTCGCGGCGGGCGAGAGTGTCGAGCGGATCATCCAGCTCAGCGCCTGGGAGGAGTCGCGGCACTTCTACACCGAGAAGGAACTCGCCGCGCTGGAGCTCACGGAAGCCGTGACCGTCCTGACGGACGGTTTCGTGCCCGACGAGGTGTACGCGAACGCCGCCAAGCACCTCGACGAGGCCGAGTTGGCGCAGTTGGTCTCCGCCATCGCGGTGATCAACGCGTGGAACCGGTTCGGGGTGACCTTCCGTATGGCCCCGGGGCACTACGAGCCGGGGCAGTACAAGTGAGCCGCACGACACTTCTGAACCGCGAGGTCCGGACATGAACAAGGCCCAGACGTTCCGCGCGCTGCACCAAGGCCGAATCCCCGCCGATCCCCTCGTCCTCCCCGGCCCCTGGGACGCCGCCAGCGCCCGCGTCTTCGCCGAGGCCGGCTTCCCGGCGCTCGCCACGCCCAGCGCGGGGGTCGCCGCCTCGCTCGGGTACGAGGACGGGTCGACCCCGGCGGACGAGATGTTCGCGGCGGTCGCGCGGATCGTACGGGCCGTGGACGTGCCGGTGTCCGCCGACATCGAGGGCGGGTACGGGCTCGCGCCGACAGAGCTGGTGGAACGACTGCTGGAGACGGGCGCCGTGGGCTGCAACCTCGAGGACTCCGCCGCCGGCGTCCTCAAGGACCCGCGCGAGCACGCCGACCGGCTCGCCGAGGTGCGGTACGCCGCCGGGGACGCGCTCTTCGTCAACGCCCGCGTCGACACCTTCATCACAGGCGTCGCCGATCCCGAACAGGCCATCCACCGGGCCGCGTTGTACGTCGCCGCGGGCGCCGACTGCGTCTATCCGATCGGCGCCCCGACGACCGTACTGCCGCTGCTGCGGTCCGGGATCCAGGGGCCGATCAACGTGTTCGCGATGGTGGGAGCGGGCCCCTCGCCCACCGAACTCGGTGAACTGGGGGCCACTCGCATCACGTTCGGGCCGGGGCTGCAACGCCGGGCCACCGCCGCCCTGCGGGAGATCACCGCAGAGGTGAAGTGAGCATCAGGACAGCCACGCCTTCCATGTGGACTCGTGGCTGTCCACCCACTTCTTCGCCGCCTCCTCGGGCGACATCTTCTGGTCGGCGATCATCAGGGAGACCTCGTTCTGGTCCTCGGTGGTCCACTTGAACTTCTTCAGGAGGGCCGCCGCTTCGCCACCGGACCGGGCGAAGTCCGTGTTGAGGTACTTCTGCAGCGGGGTGTGCGGGTAGGCGCAGGCCACCTTCTCCGGGTCCGCGTCGCAGCCCTCCTTGTACGCCGGCAGCTTCACCTCGGTCATCGGGACCTTCTTGAAGAGCCACTGCGGCTCGTACCAGTAGGTGAGGAAGGGCTTCTTCTCCTTGGCGAACTGCCTCATCTGCGTGATCTGGGCGGCCTCGGAGCCGGCGAAGACGACCTGGTAGTCGAGCTTCAGGTTGTTCACCAGCGCCTTGTCGTTGGTGACGTAGGAGGGCGAGCCGTCCATGAGCTGGCCCTTGCCGCCGCTCTCCGCCGTGCGCATCTGCGAGGCGTACTTGTTGAGGTTCTTCCAGTTCGTGACGTCCGGGTGCTGCTTGGCGAAGTACGTCGGCACGTACCAGCCGATGTGCCCGGTCACGCCGAGGTCGCCGCCCCGCGTGATCGTCTTCTTGTCCTGGACGTAGCGCTGTTCCTGGTCGGGGTGGCCCCAGTCCTCCAGGATGGCGTCGACGCGACCCTGGCTGAGCGCGTCCCAGGCGGGCACCTCGTCGACCTGGACGGTGTCGACGCGGTAGCCGAGCTTGTGCTCGAGCAGGTACTGCGCGACGGCCACGTTGGCCTGCGCACCCACCCAGGACTGGACGGAGAGGGTCACGGTCTTCGCGCCCTGGGCGCCCGCGAAGGGCGAGGCCTGCTTGGTCATGTCGGCGGCGCCGCAGCCCGTCAGGAGGAGCAGCGAGGACGCACCGGCCACTACGGCAGTCGTACGAAGTCGCATGTCACGCTCCCTTCTTCGTGCGGCGTTCGGTCGGCTGGGTCACCCGGTCGAGCATCAGGCCGAGGCAGACGATCGCCGCGCCGGCGACCAGACCGGTCGCGAGGTCGCCCTGGGCGAGGCCGAAGACGACGTCGTAGCCGAGGGCGCCGCCGCCGACCAGGCCGCCGATGATGACGACGGCGAGGACCAGGACCACGCCCTGGTTGACGGCGAGCAGCAACGCGGGCCGGGCGAGCGGGAGTTGTACCTGCCTGATCTGCTGGCCGCTGGACGCGCCGAGCGAGCGGGCCGATTCCAGGGCTGCCTGGTCGACCTGGCGCAGGCCCTGGGTGGTGATGCGGACGACGGCGGGCAGCGCGTAGACGACCGCGGCGGCCACGGCGGGTGCGCGGCCGACGCCGAACAGGGCGACGACCGGGATCAGGTACACGAACTGCGGCATCGTCTGGAAGACGTCCAGGACGGGCCGCAGCATCCGCTCGAAGCGGTCGCTGCGGGCGGCCGCGATACCGGTCGCGAAGCCCAGGACGAGGGTCACGGCGACCGCCGCGAGCACCTGCGAGAGCGTGTCCAGCGACGGCTTCCACACGCCGAGCACGCCGATCGCGGCCATGGCGAGGACCGCGGTGAGCGCGGTCTGCCAGGTGCCGATCAGCCAGGCGAGCGCGGCGACGATGAGCAGCACCGACCACCAGGGCAGCCCCTGCAGACCGTCCCGCACCGGGTCGAGGACCCAGGTGGTGAAGTGGCCGGCCCAGTCGGCGGTGCCGCCGATGACCGGCACACCGGAGTAGAGGTGGTCCGTCATCCAGTCGACGGCCCGGTTGACCGGTTCGGCGATGTTCAGCGTCCAGCCGTCGGGCCAGTCCAGACGGCCCACGAGACGTCCGGCCACCGCGACGGCCACGGCGGCGACGAGCGCGTACGCCCATCCCGCGCGCCCCGATCCCTCGGTGCCGTCTCCCGCCGCGCCGGTGATCCGGTCCAGTACGACGGCCAGGAGCACGATCGGGATGCCGGCGGCCAGCGCCGCGCCCACGTCGACCGACGCCAGCGCCTGGTACACCCGGTCACCGAGACCGCCCGCGCCGATCACCGACGCGATGACCGCCATGGACAGCGCCATCATGATCGTCTGGTTGAGGCCGAGGAGGAGTTCCTTGCGTGCCAACGGGATACGCGCGGTCAGCAGGCGCTGCCGGGCGGTCGACCCCAGCGAATGGACCGCCTCCAGCACCTCCTTGTCGGCGCCGCGCAGGCCGAGCGAGGTGAGACGGGCCATGGGCGGGGCCGCGTACACGACCGTCGCGAGGACGGCCGCGGGCACGCCGATGCCGAAGATCAGGACCACCGGGAGCAGGTAGGCGAAGGCGGGCAGGACCTGCATGGTGTCCAGGATCGGACGCAGGATCCGGTCCATGCGGTCCGACAGCCCGGCGGCGAGCCCCAGCAGGGCGCCCACGACGACCGACGCGAGGACGGCCACGACCATCAGCGCGAGGGTCTGCATGGTCGGGATCCACATGCCGAGCAGACCGCAGGCCAGGAACGCGGCGGCGGTGCCGAGAGCCAGCTTCACCCCGGCGACGCGCCAGGCGACAAGCCCGGCGAAGGCGGTCACCCCGGCCCACCCGGCGGCGAGAAGCACCAGGTACACGGCCCGTACGGAGAGGACGACCGCGTTGCTGACGTAGCCGAAGAAGTAGAGGAACAGCGGGTGGCTGTCGCGGTTGTCGATGATCCAGTCGCTGGTCCTCGTCAGCGGATCGGTGAGGTCGACGGTGAGCGCGCCCGGCCAACTGCCGCTGGCCCAGCGGGCGTTCGCCAGGGGCACGAGAATCGCCGCGGCGACGGCGAGCAGCAGCAGCTTGTGGACGGCTCGGTGCCTGAGGATGCCGGGCAGGGCGATCCGGGGGGCGGGTGCGGTGACCGATGCCATCAGACCGCCTCCTCGCGGAGCTCCGTTCCGGCTACGACGTCCAGGAGCCGTTCGTGATCGACGACCCCCAGACACCGGCCGTCCTCCACGACACACGCGGGCTTGTGGCTGCGGGCCACGACCTTGATCGCCTCGGCGACCACCGCGTCGGCGGCGATCGCGCCCGGGTGCTCCGGGCCCTCGCAGTCCCCGGCGCGCATGGCGGTGCGGACCGTCATGACCTGCTCGCGCGGGACGTCACGGACGAACTCGCGGACGTAGTCGTCGGCGGGCGAGCCCACGATCTCCTCCGGCGTACCCAGCTGCACCACACGGCCGTCGCGCATCAGCGCGATCCGGTCGCCGAGCTTCAGGGCCTCGCTGAGGTCGTGGGTGATGAAGACCATCGTGCGGCCCTCCTCGCGGTGCAGCCGGACGACCTCCTCCTGCATGTCGCGCCGGATCAGCGGGTCGAGCGCGCTGAACGGTTCGTCGAAGAGCAGGACTTCGGGGTCGACGGCGAGTGCGCGGGCCAGACCGACGCGCTGCTGCTGACCGCCGGACAGCTGGCCGGGCCTGCGCTGCTCCATGCCCTCCAGACCGACTTTCTCGACGACCTTCTTGGCCCGCTCGCGGCGCTCGGCCTTGCCCATGCCCTGGATCTCCAGTCCGTACGCCACGTTGTCGAGCACCGTGCGGTGCGGGAGCAGGCCGAAGTGCTGGAAGACCATCGCGGCGCGGTGCCGGCGCAGCTCGCGCAGCCGGGACTTGTCCATCGCGCGAACGTCCTCGCCGTCGATGGCGATGGCGCCGGCGGTCGGTTCGATCAGCCGGGTCAGACAGCGCACCAGCGTGGACTTGCCGGAGCCGGACAGGCCCATGACGACGAATACCTCACCTTTGCGCACGTCGAAGGAGACGTCCTGGACGGCGGCGGTGCAGCCGGTGCGGGCGCGCAGTTCGGCGGGCGGCAGGGCGGCCAGCTCGGGGTCCGTGGGGATGCTGTCGGCCTTGGAGCCGAAGACCTTCCACAGGCCCTCGACGGAGAACACGGGAGCCGTGGTCGCAGGCGCAGTCGTGGTCGTGGTCATCAGGCACTACCTCCAATGAGGTCGACGGCCCTTTCCCCGACCATCAGCACCCCGATCATCGGGTTCACAGCGGACATGGTCGGAAAGACGGACGCGTCGGCGATGCGGATGCCGTCCAGTCCGCGGATCCTCAACTGGGGGTCGACGACGGCCATTCGGTCGTCCGCGGCTCCCATACGGCAGGTCCCCGCCGGGTGGTACACGGTGTGCGCGACCTTGCGGGCGTACTCGCTCAGTTCCTCGTCGCCCGTGACCTGCGGCCCGGGGGCCACCTCGCGCTTGAGCCAGCCGGCGAGCGGCTCGGCCTTGGCGATCTCACGGGCGATCTTGATGCCGTCGACGAGGGTACGGCCGTCGTAGTCGTCCTCGTCGGTGAAGTAGCGGAAGTCGAGGGCTGGTTTGACCGACGGGTCGGCGCTGGTCAGGAACAGTCGGCCGCGGCTCTTCGGCTTGGGGATGTTCGGGGTCATCGAGACGCCGTGGGACGGGCGTTCGTAGCCCAGGCGCTCCGGATTGTCCGTGAACGGGATCTGGTAGAAGTGGAACATCAGGTCGGGGCCCGCGTGTTGGGGATCGCGGCGCACGAAGAGGCCCGCGTCGGAGTCCATCGCGGAGTTCTCCGGGATCGGGCCGTCGGTCTCCCAGACGATCACCGACTCGGGGTGGTCGAGCAGGTTCTCGCCGACGCCGGGCAGGTCGTGCACGACGGGGATGCCGAGCGCCTCCAGGTCGGCCTTCGGACCGATGCCGGAGTGCAGCAGCAGACGGGGCGAGTCGACCGCGCCCGCGCACAGCAGCACCTCGCCCCGCGCCCGTACGAGGATCTCCTCGCCGTCCTTCGTGCGGACGTGCACGCCCTCGGCGCGGGTGCCGTTCAACTCCAGCTTGTACGCCCAGGTCTCCAGCATGATCGTCAGGTTGGCGCGCTCGTCCATCACCGGGTGCAGGTAGGCCACCGAGGCGCTCGACCGCTTGTTGCTCTCCGGGTGGTAGGCGAGATCGAAGAAGCCGACGCCGTCGTCGAACGGCTTCTTGTTGAAGCCCTCGATGCGGGGGACGCCGAGTGCCTTCTGAGCCGCGTCGACGAAGTCGCGGGCGATGGCGTTCCGGTCCTTCTCGTCGACCGGGACGATGTTGTTCTTCAGCCGCGCGAAGTACGCCTCCATCGGCACCGCGCCCCAGCCCTTGGCGCCGGCCGCCTCCCACTCGTCCCAGTCGGACGGCAGCGGCTTGAAGGCGATCAGGGTGTTGTGGGACGAGCATCCGCCCAGGACGCGGGCGCGGCTGTGCCGGATGTGGGAGTTGCCCCGCGGCTGCTCGACGGTCGGGTAGTCGTAGTCGAGCTCACCACCGAGCAGGCCCATCCAGCGGCGCAGGGTCAGGACGTCGTCTCTGCCGACGTCGCTGGGGCCGCCCTCGATGACGGCGACGGTGACGTCGGGGTTCTCGGTGAGGCGAGAGGCGATGACGGATCCTGCGGTGCCGCCGCCGATCAGGACGTAGTCGTATAGCTGACTGTTCTCGGACATGGGGGGGGTACTCCAGGGCTTGCGAGGGAGCGAGGAGAGCAGGGGGCGAGGGGGAGCGGGGGGGAGAGCGAGAGCAGGCGACTCAGCCTGCGAACCAGCGGACGGGCTTCGGCGCGAGGTTCTGGTAGACGTGCTTGGTCTCGCGGTACTCGGCGAGCCCGGCGGGGCCGAGTTCGCGACCCGTCCCGCTCTTGCCGAAGCCGCCCCACTCCGCCTGGGGGAGGTAGGGGTGGAAGTCGTTGATCCAGACCGTGCCGTGGCGCAACCGGCCCGCGACCCTGCGGGCCCGGCCGGCGTCGGCGGTCCAGACGCCGCCCGCGAGGCCGTACTCGGTGTCGTTGGCGAGGGCGACCGCCTCGTCCTCGGTGCGGAAGGTCTCGACGGTGAGCACGGGTCCGAAGACCTCCTCCCGTACGACCTTCATCTCGCGGTGGCAGTGGTCGAGGACGGTCGGCTCGTAGAAGTAGCCGGTGGCGGGACGCGTGTCGCTCGGTTCCGGCCGCCTGCCGCCGGAGCGCAGCACCGCGCCCTCGGCGAGCGCGGAGTCGACGTACGACTCCACCTTGGCGCGCTGCTGCTCGGAGACGAGCGGGCCGCACTCGACGCCGTCCTCGGTACCGCGGCCGAGGCGGATACGGTCCGCCCTGCGGGCGAGTTCGGCGACGAAACGGTCCCGGACGCTCTCCTCGACGATGAGGCGGGCGCCCGCAGAGCAGACCTGGCCGCTGTGGATGAAGGCCGCGTTGAGGGCCTGGTCGACGGCGGTGTCGAAGGCCTCCTCGGTGGCGCAGGCGTCGGCGAAGACGACGTTGGGGTTCTTGCCGCCGAGTTCGAGGGCGACCTTCTTGACGCTCGGGGCGGCGGCCTGGGCCACCTTCGTGCCGCTGGCCAGGCCGCCGGTGAAGGAGACGAGGTCGACGTCGGGGTGCTCGGCGAGCCGGGCGCCGACCGAGTGGCCGGGGCCGGTGACGATGCCCGCGACGCCGGCCGGGAGCCCCGCCTCTGCCAGCAGGTCGATCAGGGCGATCGTCGTCAGCGGGGTGATCTCGCTCGGCTTGACCACGAAGGTGTTGCCGGCCGCGAGCGCCGGGGCGATCTTCCAACTCGCCTGGAGGAGCGGGTAGTTCCAAGGCGTGATCAGTGCGCACACGCCGAGGGGCTCGTGCACGACCACGCTCTGGATGTCGGGCGAGCCCGCGTCGACGACCCGGCCCGGGGCCTCGGCGGCGACGAGGTCGGCGAAGTAGCGGAAGGCGTCCGCGACACAGTCGATGTCGACGCGGCCCTCCTCCACGGTCTTGCCCGCGTCCCGGCTCTCCAGCAGGCCGAGCTCCTCGCGGTCGCGTACGAGGAGATCGGCGACGCGGCGCAGCAGTGCGGCGCGTTCGGCGACGGGGGTGCGCGGCCAGGCGCCGTGGTCGAAGGCCTGCCGGGCGGCCGCGACCGCCAGGTCGGTGTCCTTCTCGTCACCCTCCGCGACCAGGGCGAACGGCAGGGCGTCCGCGGGGTCGATGATCTCGCGCGTGGCGCCGGAGACGGCTTCGAGCCACTCCCCGTCCACGTGGATGGTCTTCCGCGCCTGGAGTTCTGGTGTGTCCGCCATGATCGGGTTTGCCTTCCGTTCCTGTTCAGTGCCCCTGTGTCACACACGCGTCACTCACCGGGACCGTTAGCGCATGCCCCCGACCCTCGATTGCATGCGCAATCCATGGCCGAAAGTGCGCTGCGTCACTGAACATGGGGACGAACAAGGCAAAACGCACGCTGCGGGCCATCAAAAGCTGCAGGACGATCCGCAGAGCGTGTGAGTCAGTCGATGTCGAACGAGCTCGAGGCCGGCGCGCACTGGCCGAGCGGCGGGCAGAACCACTCCAACGCCGTGGTGAGCACCTCCAGTTCGTCGTCACGGCCGTCCGCGTCGGGGCCGTAGGCGGCGATGGCGTAGATGTCGCCGTCCGAGGCCACGAAACGCTCGTCGTAGACGTGCCAGGTACCGACGTCCGGCTCGCCCTTGATGCTGTCGGCGAGGTACTCCAGGCGTGACCCGGTGAACTCGCCGCCGTCCAGGTTCTCCAGGGAAAGCTGCTCGAAGCCGTCCGGCTTGGCGGTCTGGTCCGACAGGTACAGCTCGAACGACGCGTCCGGCGACTCCTCGGACACCTGGTAGATCTGCAAGCGGTGTTCGCCGTCGCCGCTGCGGTAGTTGACCACGGCCATGCCGTACTGGGAGTCCGCCGTCGTACGCGACCACCCCTCGGGTATCGCGATCCGGAAGCCCTCGGTGTCGTCCTGTTCCTCGTAGCCGGCGGGGAGTTCGAGGGCCGAGACGGTGGGCGAGGCCGACTCCTCGGTGGGCGACGCGCTCGGGTCGCTCTGCTGTGAGACCTCGCCCGCGGAGGTCGGCGACCCGCTCGCGGCGACCGTCGGCCCGTCCTCGTCGTCCCCGGAGCCGACCACCAACGTCAGCACCAGACTCACGGCGACACCGACGGCGGCGGCCCCGACCAGTACGGACCACACGAGCCGACGACTCATGCCCCGGCCCGGGCCCGCGGCGGCCGGGACGGTCTGATCGGCGGGCGGCCAGGCATCACTGGGCCACTGGATGGCCGGCCATACGCCCGGCAGGTCCGAAGCCGGGGCCTGGGCCGGGACCGGAACCGGGGCCTGGGCCTGGCCCGGCGCCTGGGCCGGGGACGGGGCCGGATCCTGAGGCGCCGGATCCGCAGCCGGGCCGCCCGCCACGGCCGCCGTGCCCATGGCCGGGCCGCCTGTGACATCCGGTGCCGGCACCCCCGTCGGCCACACCGGCGCGTCCCCCGGTCGGGCCGGTGGTGGCGGTGTGGCCGGGGCCGGGAGGTTGGGCCTCGTGCCGTCGTCGTCCTGCCAGCGCTGGGTTTCCTCGTTCCAGTACCGCGCTCCCCCGCTGCCGCTCATGCCGCCCCTCTCACAGCCCCAGCAGACCGGCGACGGCCCCGGCGGACGCGATGAGACCGACCAGGGCCTGCGAGTCGGCGAGCAGTTGCCGCAGGCGGTCGAGGCGGGACGGGCCCGCCTGTCCGGTGCGGGTGATCTCGTCCTCGGTGTCGGCGAGTGCCTCGTCCAGCGTGGCCGTCTCCTCGGTGGCCCGGACCCTGGTCAGGTCCGCGCGAAGCTCGCGCACCGCCTTCAGGAGTTCCTCGGCGGCCCGGTCGCGCTGTACGGCCGTGCCGTGGTGGCTCTCGGCGTGCGCGTGGCTGCCGATGGCGAAGGTGCTGTGCGAGACGTCGCCGATGCTGACGTTCGGTTCATCCGTTGCCATCGTTACGGGGTCCCTTCTGCGGCGCGGCGGCGCCGGTCGTGGTCGATGAGGACGACGCGGAGGCGTGGCTGCCGACCGCGAAGGTGCTGCCCTCGATCCGGCCGATGTTCACGCCGCCGTTGCTGATGTTCACGATCTTCTGGACGAACTCGCCGGTCTCATAACCGGATTCGGCGAGCGCGGCCCGTACCCCGTTCGCGACCCGGTCCTGCACGCTCTTGAGGTACCGCAGGACGTCCATCTCCTGGAACAGGGACCCGACGGTCACCGACCCCAGCTCCCGCACCGACACGGCCGGCCCCTCGGGCAGCGCGCCCGCGTGCCCGCCGGTGAGCAGCCGCCAGACGTACGCCACTCCCTTGCCCAGCGTGGCCAGGGAGCCGACCGCGGATCCGGGCACCCGGACCACCGCCCAGGCCGCCTTGCCCAGCGCGCTGTTGTGGCGGAAGCGGTGGGCGGTGCGGTCGGCGTTCTTGAAGTCCTCGCGGACCGGCGTCAGCACATGCGGCGCGACCTCCAGCATGAGCATGCGGCCCTGGGTGTGGATGCGCACGAAGACTGTGACGACCAGCTCCTCCTCCCAGCCGCCGACCCGGATCCGCAGGAAGTGCCGGCGCTTCTCCGCGCCCTCCTCGACCGCACGTGCCCGGTGCTCCTCGAAGGCCTGCAAGGTGTACGGCGCCTCCTCGCGCCGCCGCAGCCCCTCGGCGGGCAGGAACACGCACTCGTCGATCTCCAGTCGGCGCAGCCGGTCGCGCCCCAGGTTCCCGGCGTACTCGGCGGGCAGGCGCAGCTGTTCGAGCAGGGGACGGATCTTCTCCAGGACCGTGCGGTTGCCGAGCGGCTCCTGCTTCTTCATCTCGTCCGGGCGCAGCTCGACGGCGAGGACCCAGGTCTCGTAGGCCGCGCCGGCCCCGCAGAACGGCCGTGCCTCGTTGTACATGATCAGCGGGGCGTGCTGTTCCAGCCGGACACGGTCCTTCAGCCGCTGGAACCGCTGCCCCTCGGCCCGTTCGGCTGGGTCGCCGGCGGCGTCCGGGAAGCGCTGCGGGGAGAGTTCGGCGGCCATCACCCGGGCGAACTGGCCACGCTGCGCGGCGAGGCAGAGCGCGATCAGGGCGAACATGACGAGCGTGGCCCAGGCCCGCCAGGGCTCGATGAGGCTGCCGAGGTCGCCGAGGTCGGGCACCAGCGCGTCGGACAACCCCGGCGAGTCCGAGAAGCCGTCGCCGTACAGGCCGGAGGAGCCGTACGAGTCGTAGGACGAGCCGTACCCGTCGCTGTCGTCCGAGCCGCCGAACGCCGCGACCGTCACCAGGACCAGCAGGAGCGCGAACATGATGCGGCCCCACCAGCGGAGCAGGAATGCGGGGACCCTGCGGTACAGCGGCGGCTGCTCCCCGCGTCCCCTGACCCATCCGGCGACCGCGAGGTACAGGCTGGGCCACAGGAAGAGACCCAGCACACCCCCGGTCAGGGCCGTGCCGACGACCCACAGCCCGAGGATCGCCCCGGCCCAGGCGAGCTCCAGGCGCCGGGCCCGCAGCGCGTGCGCGAGGACGCGGGCCGCGTCGTAACCGAGCGAGGGGGCCACGATCCGCTGCTCGTTGAGGTGCAGCTCCTCGATGACGCGGTCGCGATAACCGGAGTCGAGATAGGTGCCCGCGCACAGCAGCCGGGTCGCCTCGCTGGCGTGCGGCGCGATGGGCGGCGGTTCGGCCGGCGGTGTGCCGGCGGATGTCTGATGTGGTTGCTGAGGCACGTATGCGGTGCTCACTCCACTCCCCCGATGCGTGGATGAACTCTTGAAGTCCTTGTCTCATGCTGTTGTTGACAAACCATCAGCATAGAGGGACGGGTGGGACCGACGGAACCGGAATGTCACAGCGGGTATCCCATCCCTCACTCCCGCACACTACGGGCCGCCACTGACAATCGGCCCCGACCGTGGACCCATGGGGATTCTTTGACTAAGGTCAAAGAAATATGGAGCCAGTGTCGATGGAACAGGTGACGGCCCTCCGCCGCTTCAACCGCTACTTCACGCGTCGCATCGGCGTCCTGGACGACCACTACCTCGGCCAGGACCGCCCGCTCGGCGAGGCCCGGCTGCTGTTCGAGATCCACGAGTTCCAGATACACATGAACGCGTCCGGCGCCGCCCTGCGGGAGCTCAGGACGCGGCTCGGTCTCGACGCCGGGTATCTGAGCCGGATGGCGAAGGCCCTGGAGGCGCAGGGCCTGGTCCGCACGAGCGTGGACCCTGACGACAACCGGCTGCGCAGGGTGGAACTGACCCCCGCCGGACGCGCCGAGGTCAAGGAGCAGAACCGTCGGGCGGGCGCCCTCGCCGCCGGTTTGCTCGAAGGCCTGGCCCCGGGCCAGCGCACCGAGCTGACCGGCGCGCTGGCCACCGCGCAGCGCCTGCTCCGGCTGGCAGCCATCACCGTCGTCCTCGTGCCCGGCGCCTCCCCCGACGCCCGCACCTGCCTGGAGGCGTACGCCGCCGACATCGACGCCCGGTTCCCGGAGGGCTTCGACGCGTCCGCTCTCGTACGGCCCGAGGAGGTGTCCGGCGACGCCGGCGCCTTCTTCGTCGCGTACGAGGAGAGCCGCCCGATGGGCTGCGGGGCGTTGCGCCGGCTGGAGCCCCGGGTCGGCGAGATCCGGCACGTGTGGGTGCACCCGGACGCCCGCCGCCTCGGCCTCGCCCGACGGCTGCTCGCCGCGCTGGAGGGCGAGGCCGCCGCCCGCGGCTTCGACGCCGTACGACTGGACACGCACGCGACGCTCACCGAGGCGCAGGCGATGTACCGGGCGGGCGGATACCGGGAGATCCCTCGCTACGACGACAACGTGTACGCCGCCCACTGGTTCGAGAAGCGCCTCGCCTGAGGGATCACCAGGGTCAGTCGGAAAGGGCCACGGGCCCCGCTCCGGTCGGTACCGGAACAGAGCCCGTGGGGGTCGTGACAGAGGACGGAGGAGTCGAGCCGAAACTCAGATCAGGCCGAGGCCGCGAACCGCGTCGCGCTCCTCCGCCAGCTCCTGCACCGAGGCGTCGATCCGGGTGCGGGAGAACTCGTTGATGTCCAGGCCCTGGACGATCTCGTACTTGCCGTCCTTGGTGGTCACCGGGAAGGAGGAGATCAGGCCCTCCGGGACGCCGTAGGAGCCGTCCGACGGGATACCCATGGAGGTCCAGTTGCCCTCGGCGGTGCCGTTGACCCAGGTGTACACGTGGTCGATGGCGGCGTTGGCGGCGGAGGCGGCCGACGACGCGCCACGGGCCTCGATGATCGCGGCGCCGCGCTTGGCGACGGTCGGGATGAAGTCCTCGGCGAGCCACTTCTCGTCGCTGACGACCTCGGCGGCGTTCTTGCCGGCGACCGTGGCGTGGAAGATGTCGGGGTACTGGGTGGCGGAGTGGTTGCCCCAGATGGTCAGGCGCTTGATGTCCGCGACCGTCGAACCCGTCTTCTTCGCGAGCTGGGTCAGCGCGCGGTTGTGGTCCAGGCGGGTCATCGCGGTGAAGCGCTCGGCGGGTACGTCCGGGGCGGCAGCCTGGGCGATCAGCGCGTTGGTGTTGGCCGGGTTGCCGACGACGAGGACCTTGATGTCGTCCGCGGCGTTGTCGTTGATGGCCTTGCCCTGCGGCTTGAAGATGCCGCCGTTGGCCTCCAGGAGGTCACCGCGCTCCATGCCCTTGGTGCGCGGGCGGGCGCCCACGAGGAGGGCGACGTTGGCGCCGTCGAAGGCGACGTTCGGGTCGTCCGTGATGTCGATGCCCTGCAGGAGGGGGAAGGCGCAGTCGTCGAGCTCCATGGCGGTGCCCTCGGCGGCCTTGAGCGCCGGGGTGATCTCCAGGAGGCGAAGCCTGACCGGCACGTCCGCGCCGAGCAGCTGGCCGGAGGCGATGCGGAAGAGCAGGGCGTAACCGATCTGGCCGGCCGCGCCGGTGACGGTGACGTTCACGGGAGTGCGGGTCATGGCGTTCTCCGTATGACAGCTGGCGGTGGGGCGTCCCTGCCCCGGACGTTTGATCGATCTCTCGGCGTCAAGAGATCCAGCGGTCAGGCTATCGCGCATCCGGGATCACGGATGCGCGGGTCCGTGTGGCCCAGCCCACAGAGTCCCCGCCCCAAGGGCGTGCGCACACAAAGAGGCGGCCGCCCGTCCGGGAGAGGGGGGACGAAGGCGGCCGCCGATTTGGGGGTACCGATTTCCGGACTCCCGTGGGGGTAACGTTCGCGTGCCCCCGATTCAGGCGGGCATGCGCGTCCGACCGGATTCTTTTCCCGTTACTTCGTGCACCCCTCCTGACCCGCGGACAGTGTCACGCAGGCCTCCGCCTCTCCCGCGTCCTTCACCGCCACCATCGGCGTGTACGCGATCGTGTCCCCGGCCACCGTGATGCTCCCGGTCTGCTCGGCCTTCCCCACGGTCACCCGCACCTCGTCGCCCTGCGCGGCCCGCGTGATGCGCCCCCAGGCCGCGCCGCAGGTCTCGCTGTAGCGGACCTCGACGACGGTCGTGCCGACGGTCGCGGTCTTGGCGGTGGTCACGAGGTCACCGCTGCACCCCATGCTCTCCGCGTCCTTGCCGGTGCAGGAGTCACCGCTGCACTTCACCCCGGCCGGCAGGTCGGGGTTCGTGCTGGCCGACGGCGAGGGCGAGTCGACGGCGCCCTCGTTCTTGCCGCCGTCCCCCGTGTCGGTGAGGAAGTACGCGGCCACGACCACCACGAGCACGCCGAAGACGCCCGCGAGGAACATCGTCAGCCGCCGCTTGCCGCCCGCCCCGCCGGAGGACCCACCGCCTGGACGGGGACCCTGCGGGGGTTCGCCGTACGGGCTCGACGGCGCCGGAGTCCGAACGGGACCGTCGGCCGATGCCGATGCCGATGCCGATGCCGATGCCGATGCCGATGCCGGGGCTCCGGCGCCCTCGCCGGCACCCCGCCCACCGGCCGGTGCCGGCCGCTGATACCCGGCCAGCCCCCACGAGTTGCCGCCCGAGGAAGCACTCGAGGAGCCACCGGACGAACCGCCCGCAGAACCACCCGAGGACCCACCCGAAGGAAGCACATCCCGTACGTCGCCGACCGAGTCCTGCGCCTCCGGTGCCGTCGGCTGCGGCGGCACCGACGGGACCACACCGGCCGGTCCGGCGATGCCGGGCGTGGCGGTGGCACTACTGCTCCTACGGGCCGTCCTGCTGCCCTGGGCGGCCGCCGGCGGCGCGCCGAACTCGCCCAGCGCGGCACGCGCCTGGGAGATCCTTATGGCCTCCATGGTCATGTCGTGGCGCATCTCCGAGCGGCTCCAGGCGCGCTCGGCGAGCTCCCACATCGTCGTCAGATGGATGGGATTGGTGCCGGTGACCTCGGCCAGGGCGACGATCGCGCCCTTGGGCGCGAGCAGCCGGCCGTTGAGATAACGCTCCCAGGACGTCTTGCTGTAGCCCGTGCGGTCCGCCACCGCGGCGATACTCAGACCGCTGCGGTCCACGAGCCGCCGCAGTTGGCTTGCGAACTCTCTGACCTGCGGATCGAGCTCGTCGGGCAAGGCCCTCCAACGAGGCATTGCTACCCCCCTCTTCCCCCGGGTTGTGCTGGTTGTTCCCCGCTTGTCCCCATGCGTGGTGCCCTCTGCCGAGTCCCCGTTGTGGCTACCCACAGGGATGCGCCCAGTCAGGATCTCAGTTCCCGGGGTGGGGGCGCACGGGTGCATCGTGGCCGCGGGCATGCACCGTTGCACGCCCACCGGTCGGAGGTCCAGTACGCCGACGGCAGAAGGGGACACGCTAGCGCCGATGTCGAACGACTTCGTGTCAAATCCGCGAACGTCTCAATACATCGACACGAGTGTCACACACCGGAAATACCGCCTGTCACGCAAGTGTTCGGCTCACCCAAACGCAACCGTCCCGACGACGCCGATCAGCAGGGTGACAAGGAGCAGCAGCACGGCCGACAGAAGCAGCCGCCCGCTCCGCCAGCGAGCGCCCTCCTCGGGGGGCGCGTCCCACCACGGCAGCGTGGGATCGTCCTCGTACTCGTGGCTCCCGTTGCCGCCCGCCTCGCTCCCGGCGGGTGGGGCCGGCACCGTCACCGGGCGGGGCCACGCCTGGACCGCCAGTTCCCAGCGCACGCCGAAGCGTTCGGCGTCCGTGCCGCCGAGGCCCGCGATCCGGCACAGGGCGGCGACGGCCTGCCGGGGCGGGGGCTGGGTGGCGTTGAGGTAGCGGTGCCAGGAGGACTTGCTGTAGGCGGTGCGGGCGCCGAGGGCGACCAGGCTGAGTCCGGTGCGGTCCTTCAGGAGCCGCAACTGTTCCACGAAGTGCCGCACCTCCGGCGGCAGATCGTCCGGCAACGGCTGCCAGCCGCCCATCGGCCACCTCCCCTTGGGACCCCGGTTCTGAGCAAGTGACGACGTCAGAGGGCTGATCGGTTCCCTGGGCGGGTGGGACTGTCGCAAGGCCCGGACACCGTGGCGGAACGGTCACCACCGTGCCACAGCGCACGGACAGCCATTGAACAGCCGGTTCGCCGTGCAGGAGTCTGGTGCTCGGCGGCGGCCCGTCCTTGCTCGGGGGAGGGGACGGGCCGCAGCCGTTCGGCACCGGTCAGCTGCTGACCGTGACGTGCAGCGTGTCCTTCAGGAACGGGATCACCAGCAGGGGTTTCGGCTGCACCATCAGCGCCAGCAGGACGATAGCGAGGCCGAGCACGCCGTAGGTGACGATGTCCGTGAAGCGGGAGCGCACCGCGAGCATGCCGACGTCCGGCAGCAGCCAGCGCAGCACACCTCCGGCCAGCAGCGCGACGCCGATCAGGAGCGTGCCCAACCGGAACAGGTCGAGGGCGGTCAGCAGCAGTCCGAGCCCGGCCATCGCCAGTACGGCGAGGACCGGCCACTGCCGGGCGGGCGCCGGGGCGTCGCTCGGTGCGGCCCGGCCGCCGCCCTCGGGGCGCGCGGTGTCCCGCGTGAACAGCGGGAAGCGACGGGTCGTCCGGCGCGGCTTCCCGTCGGCGTCGGGAGCGCTGATGGGGTCCCGCACCTCGATGTCGCCGGTGTCCCCGGCAGTCGCGATGGCGTCGGCGTTCTCGGCAGTCGCGACGGCGTCGGCGTCCTCGACCGTCTCGACGCCCTTGGCGCTCTCGACGTCCTCGGCCTTGCCGGGCATTCCCTCAGCCGACACTGCGCTCCGCCGCCTCGACCACGTTGACGAGCAGCTGGGCCCGGGTCATGGGGCCGACGCCGCCCGGGTTCGGGGAGATGAAGCCGGCCACCTCGGCGACGTCCGGGTGGACGTCGCCCACGATCTTGCCCTCGGCGCTGCGGGAGACGCCGACGTCCAGGACGGCGGCGCCCGGCTTCACGTCCTCGGCGCGGATCAGGTGGGCGGAACCGGCCGCGGCGACGATGATGTCCGCGCGCTTCAGGTGGGCCGACAGGTCACGCGTACCGGTGTGGCACTGGGTCACCGTCGCGTTCTCGCTGCGACGGGTCAGCAGCAGCGGCATCGACCGGCCGATGGTCACGCCACGGCCGACGACCACGACCTCGGCGCCCTTGATCTCGACGCCGTAGCGGCGCAGCAGGGTCAGCACGCCGTTCGGGGTGCAGGGCAGCGGGGCGGGCTCGTTCAGGACGAGGCGGCCGAGGTTCATCGGGTGGAGGCCGTCGGCGTCCTTGTCCGGGTCCATGAGCTCCAGGATCCGGTTCTCGTCGATGCCCTTGGGGAGCGGCAGCTGGACGATGTAGCCGGTGCAGGCCGGGTCCTCGTTCAGTTCGCGGACGAGTGCCTCGATCTCCTCCTGTGTCGCCGTGGCGGGCAGTTCGCGCTGGATCGAGGCGATGCCCACCTGGGCGCAGTCGCGGTGCTTGCCGGCGACGTACTTCTGGCTGCCGGGGTCTTCCCCGACGAGGATCGTGCCGAGGCCGGGCGTGACGCCCTTCTCCTTCAGCGCCGCCACGCGGGCGGTCAGATCGGACTTGATCGCGGCTGCGGTGGCCTTGCCATCGAGAATCTGGGCGGTCATGCCCCCATCCTCGCGGATGACCCGGTCCCGGTTCCAATCCGGGTGCCGCCGGGACATCACGGCGCCCGTCCGCCCGTATCCCTCCATGATCAGCGATGTTGCACTTGCACAACACATACGGAATGCGGGTGGACAACAACTCGCCTGCCTAGAACCATGTGTGGCGCAGTTCGCGGTTGATGTTCGGGGGGCAAACCGCTCATATCGTGACGTTCCTCCGCACAGTCCGCATTGTCCCCAGCTTGCGCAACGGAGGAATCCCGCCATGAGTTTCGGCTCGCCCAACAACCCCTACGGTCAGCCGCAGAACCCTCAGAATCCCCAGCAGCCGCAGCAGCCGCAGCAGCCGGGTTACGGCTACCCCCAGCAGGGCCAGCAGCAGCCGTACGGCTACCCGCAGCAGGCCCCGCAGGGCGTTCCCCCGCAGCAGGGCTACGGCTACCCGCAGGCGCCGCAGGCCCCGGCCGGTTACGGCTACCCGCAGCAGCCGGGTTACGGAATGCCGCCGTCGTACGCGAACTGGGGCCAGCGCTTCCTCGGCACCCTCGTGGACGGCCTCGTCTTCCTGATTCCGTACATCCTCGTCATCATCGACGTCAGCGCCCAGACCGGGTTCCTGTCGGTCATCGGCGCGCTCGGCGTCATCGGCCTGGCGATCTGGCAGCTGATCAAGGAAGGCCGCACCGGCCAGACGGTCGGCAAGAAGGCGCTCGGCATCCGTCTGGTGCGGGAGAGCGACGGACAGCCGCTCGGCGTCGGCATGGCCTTCGTCCGTCGGCTCGCGCACTTCCTGGACAGCCTGGCGTGCTACCTCGGCTGGCTGTGGCCGGCCTGGGACGCCAAGCGTCAGACGTTCGCCGACAAGGTCTGCTCGTCCATCGTGATCCGCTCGAACTGAGCACCGATTCACCACAACTGACGGCGGATCGCTACGGCGCCTTCTCGCCAACCTTTCCCGGGGGCCGTGTCACGTCGTGACACGGCCCCCGGGCGTCGCCCACCCTGACTCGTAGACACGCGGGGACGGGGAGACGCACCGTGTACAGCATCGTCGTGGTACCTCCGCCGACCACGGAGGACGAGCCGGACCGGACGCAACTGCGGCTGGCACCCGGCGAGCGGCTGGCCTTCGGCCGCTCCGCAGCCGACAACGACCTGATCGTTCCGCACGACGGGGTGTCCCGCAGAGCGGGCGCGATCACCGCGCAGGGCACCTTCTGGACCCTGAGCAACCTCAGCGCCCACCAGACGTACGTGGTGGACAACCCGGAGGGCGCGGGCGAGCACATCAAGGTCGGCCCGGGCCGCCTGGACGCGCCCGTGCCGTTCGAGTTCTCGCGGATCGTGCTGCCGGCGGCGGGCGACCTGCTCGCCTTCGACGTCTGGGCGCCGCGCCACGACCATCTGCGCATCGAGGGCGGCCTCGACGGCGACACCACCGCGCCCGCCTTCTCCGTCGACCGCACCAAGCGCTACTTCGCGGTGCTGGCCGCCCTGTGCGAACCCCGCCTGCGCGGTGAACCGCACGCGCCGCTGCCCACGGTCGACCAGGTCGTGGACCGACTGCGCCCGAACTGGCCGGCCGCGTCCCGCACCTCCGTCCAGTGGAACATCGACTACCTCGCCGTGAAACTGCGCCTCAAACCCGGGCCGGACACGGCGGACACGGGCCCGCGCCTCAACGGCAAGAAGGAGTCGCTGGTGTCCCTGGCGCTCCGCTTCGACCTGGTCCGGGAGGACGACCTCGTCGTCCTTTCGAACCCGGCCGCCCGGGAGGCACGGTGACCGAGCCCTACGCCGTGCAGGTCCCCCGCGGGTACCGGCTCGGCGTCTGGGAGGTGCGCGAGCCGATCGCGACGGGGGCGTTCGGGAGCGTGTACGAGGCGCGGCGCACGGACGGCGGCGAAGAGCTGCCGAGGACGGCGGCCCTGAAGTTCCTGCCGACCGGCACGGGCACCCCCCGCCAGCTGGCCCACCTGCGGGAACTGATCGACCGGGAAGTGGAGTTGCACCGCAGGCTGCGCCGCCCGCGGCTGATCCGGATGTACGACACCCTCACCGTCGACGACCCCGGGCACCCGCGGCTCGACGGCGCCACCGTCCTCGTACTGGAGAGGGCGGAGCGCTCCCTGGCCGCCCTGCTCGCCGCCTCTCCCCGCCCGTCCGCGGGCCCCGCCCTCCTCGCACAGATCTGCGAGGGGCTGGCCCAGCTGCACCGGGCGGGCTGGGTGCACGGTGACCTGAAACCCGGCAACGTCCTGCTGATGCGGGACGGTTCGGCCCGTCTCGCCGACTTCAACATGGCCGCGGAGCTGGAGGGCACGCACGCCTACACGCCCGCCTTCTCCACCCCGGACTACACCCCGCCGGAACTCCTCTGGTCGGAGATCGGCGAACGCGGCCGCCGCATCCGCCCGTCGGCCGACGTCTGGGCGTTCGGCGTGCTGGCGCACCTGCTGCTGACCGACTCCTTCCCGCTGCCGGGCGGCACCCCGACGGCCCGCCGCGACGCGGCCGCCGCCTACGCCCGCGGCACCGACGAACTGCGCCTGTCGCCCGAACTGCCGGACGTCTGGCGGGAGATCGTGCGGGACTGTCTGGCCCGTACGCACGCCGACCGCGTCGACACCGACGCCCTGCTGCGCCGCGTCGAGGCGGCAGCCGGCACGGCCCGCTCCCCCCGTCTGCCCCGCACCCTGCTTCCGCGCCGCCGCTCCCGTCGTACGACGATCCTGTCCACCGCTGCGGCCACCGTCGCCGTGGCCCTCCTCGGCTACGGCATCAGCAGCTGGGCCGACGGGGGCGCGGACGGCGAGGGGCCGGGGTCCGGCGGGACCACGAAGGTCACTGCTGCCACCTACGGCGCCGCCGAACTCCGTACGGGCAAAGGCGTCCCGGTTGCCTACCGCCGGCTCATCGTCGACTCCGCCCACGACTGCGTCCAGCCGGAGGTCACCCCCGCGCTGATCGCCGCCCTGCTGAAGGCGGAGAGCAACTTCGACCCGAACCTGTCCGACCCGTCGGTGGGGAAAGAGGGCGAGTACGGCATCGCCCGCTGGACGCCGAGCCTCCTGCGCTGGTACCTCCGCGCCGACGGCGTCCCCGCGAAGGAGACCCCCAGGCCTCCCCTCACGCCGGCCGAGTCGATCCCGGCCGTGGGCCGCTACCTCTGCTTCATGGAACCGCGCCTGAACCGGACCGGGTTGTCCGGTGACCGCCAGGTGCTGCTGGCGGCCGCGTACCGGACGTCGACCAAGGTCGTGAACGACGCGGGTGGAGTTCCCCCGCAGTACCGCGACTACGCCACCCGCGTCGCCCACTACCTCAAGGAGTACACGCCGCCCGGCAAGAAGTGACCCTGGGAGGTCTGAGGTACCGCTCAGGGGCGCGCCGGCGGCACGGTGTCCCTGTCCACCAACGGGGGTGGCAACACCGGAAGGACACCGACCATGAAGCGCATGCTCGCCTCGCTGGGTGCGGCGGCCGTACTGGCCACGGGCGCCGTCGCCCTGACGCCGACGGGCGCGTCGGCGGCACCGAACGGCTGCTGGGGGAACGCCGGCACGCAGACCGACCCCGAGGGGCGCACCTACACGGCGCGCTACTGCCACAACTACCAGGGCGGCGACGTCTACCTGTACCGCCAGCCGATCGGGCACCTCTACGCGGGCGACAACTGGTTCGTCTGCCAGTCGAAGGTCCCGGACTTCCCCAACCCGCCCGTCGGGGACGCCCGTAACGACTGGTGGCTCTACACCCAGGGCGACACCGGAAGCTCACACAACGCCTGGGGCTATTTCCCGGCGAACAAGGTCTCGGGCGGCAACAACTACGAGCCCATCCCCGGCCTGCCGGTCTGCTGACCGACGTCCGGCCCGACCGCGGCCTCCGGCTCCCTCGGGGGAGGGCCGGAGGCCGTTCGCCGACGAGATCTCCGCCCTCGGCACGACGGCCCCCTATCCGGGGAGCCCCCTATCGCATAATGCCGCACATTTCGTGCAGGACACGCCGTTTTTGCATGCTGTTGGGATATCCGCGCCTTCCCTTCCTACCCTGGCTCCAGTTTCTGTCGGGGGAGGAAACAGTCATGCACAGCATCATCGTCGTGCCCATGCACAGCACGTGCCCGGACGATCACATTCACCTGGAGCCCGGCGACTCCCTGCCGTTCGGCCGCACGGCAGGACCGCACGGCCCGCACCTGACCGTCGCGCACGAGGGCGTCTCCCGTACGGCCGGAGAGATCACCGCCGCGGGCGCCTACTGGCGGCTCAGCAATCTGAGCAGCGCGCAGACGTACGTGGTCGAGAACCCGGAGGGCGCGGGCGAGCACATCAAGGTCGCGCCGGGCCGGCTCGACGCCCCGGTGCCCTTCGAGTTCGCCCGCGTGGTCCTGCCCGCCGGAAACGAACTGCTGAGCTTCGACGTCTGGGCCCCGCGCCACGACTTCCTGGACCGCGTCGGCCAGCGGGACGGGACGCCCACCACGTGCGCCTTCCCGCTCGACCGCGGCAAGCGTTACTTCCACGTCCTGGTCGCCCTGTGCGCCGCCCGCCTGCGCGGCGAACCGCACGCCCCGCTGCCGACCGCCGAGGAGCTGGTCGAGCAGCTGCGCCCGTTGTGGCCCGCGGTCTCCCGTACGTCGGTGGCGTGGAACATCGACTACCTCGCGGTCAAGCTGCGTCTCAAACCGGCTCCGGACACGGTGCCGAGCGGCGGCCCGCGCCTGAACGGCAAGAAGGAACGCCTGGTTTCCCTGGCCCTGCGCTTCGACCTCGTACGTGAGGACGACCTGGCTCTGCTCGGCCGTGGCCCTCGGCGCCGGCACGCTCGCGCTCTCGCTCGGCCTCCAGTTCGGCGCCCCAGCCACGGCGGCACCGGTCTCCGACCAGCCGGCCGACGTGGTCGCGGCGGCGAAGCCCGCGTTCCAGATGCCGTTCGCCTGCGACACGCACTGGCGGCTCGACACCTACGACAGCGGCCACGACCCGGCGCTGGACATCGTGGTGAAGGACAACACGGGATCGTCCGGCAAGAACGTGCTGCCCGGCTACAAGGGCAAGGTGGCCCGCACCTTCTGGGACCGAGGCGCCGGCAACGTCATCATCATCGACCACGGCAGCGGCTGGTACACGGCGTACTACCACCTCAGGGACAATCACGACAGGTACGTCCAGGAGGGCGACAGCGTCACCGCGGGGACCCGGATCGGCCACATCGGTGCCACCGGCGCCAACAGCGGAGGCTGGGCGCACCTGCACTACGAGCAGCGCTACAAGACGGACGGCATCCCGACGGAGGCCAACCGCCAGCCCGTGGACTTCAACGGCAAGACGTACACGGGTGCGGGGAAGACGTGGACGGACGTCGTCAGCAAGAACTGCTAGGGCTTTCGACGCCCGCGTGTGCGGCGGCCCGGGTGCGGGTGCCGGGACAGCGGAGACAGCGGAGACAGCCGGGACGGCAACAACAAGCCGTAAAGAGTGCCTGGTTCCGGCAGTGACCTCCAGCGTGGCCGAAGCGAGAATTTCCGTACCGGCAGATGAGGCGCAGGACTTGGGGGACGTTTCGGCTTCGGCCCTGCGCGTCATCCGCCGGTTTCTCGCTCCATACCTGTTGTCCAGGCAAGTAAGGAAAGTCACCGTGAGATTGACCCGCGCTGCCCTGACCATGGCGGCCACCGCCCTGACGCCGGCCCTCCTGCTCACCACCCCGGCTTTCGCCGCCGAGCCGAGCGCGCCCTCGCCCACCACCGTGGCGACCGCGGCCGCGACGGCCGACCTCAGCGTCGACGAGATGTCCGACGACGACGTCCGAGTCGCGATCGCGCGCATCATCGCCGATCCCAACACCGGCAAGGCCGTCTACGCCGCCGCACAGGCGGCCCTGGACGGCACCATCGAGGACCAGCGGTACTTCCTGGAGACGGGTCGCTGGATCGCCCAGTTCGAGGACGATCGCGTCGCCACCTTCCGCATCCTCCACACCGCCCAGCAGAGCAAGGACAAGGCGGTCATCAGGGAAGCCACCAAGGCCCTGGAAGCCGACACCCCGCAAGCCCTACGCGCCTTCCTGGAGACCGGCTACCGCCTCGCCCAGGCCGAGGACGACCGCGTCGCCATCGCCCGCATTCTGGCCGACCCGAGCATCAGCGACGCGCTGCGCGCGGCTGCCGAGAAGGCCATCGACGGCACGCCGGAGGAGTTGCGGTACTTCCTGGAGGTCGGGCAGTACGAGGTGGACCGCTGACGCGTCTCCTCAACTCCTCCTTCACGGTGGTGATGGGCTTCCCGAGCCGTCGGGTCCCTGCTAAGGGTGGATGAGAGCGCGTGCCGAACGGGGGGATGCCGTGCGCTATTGGGCGCTGTTCTGCGCGATCGGCGCTGCCGTCTCGATGCTGGTGGCGTTCCCCCGGGCACAGCGCGAACGCCGGCTGAGAAGGCACGGCCGCACCGCGACGGGGATCTGCCGGGGACACCTCAACCCCCAGGAGGAAGGCGGGCCGATGCGGGTCCGCTGCGGCATCCGGACGCACCCGGAGCAGAAGGGCGAGATCTGGGTCGTCGTCCGGACCCACGACCGCATCCCCCAGGTCGGCGACGAGTTCACCATCGTCTACGACCCCGCGGATCCCGTCCACGCGGAGAGCCTGGACGTGATCCGCGAGTCCCGCACATGGGGCTACGGCGACCTCGTCTGGCTGCCCATCTGGGCCTCGTTCTTCCTCCTCTACGGAGGCTGCATGGCGGCGGCCGCCGGCTGACTCCTCGTCAGGGCCGTCTTCCGACCGACCCTGAAACATTTCAGGTTCCTCGCGCTCCCGTCACGAGTGAGGCTGACTCCTGCACCGCCGCCGGTACGCCAACAGTGGAGAGGTAGGAGCATGTCCCGAATCACGCGCAAGGTGGTTGTCGGCCTCATCGCGGCCTGTGGAGCGCTCGGCGCTGCGGTCGCCCCTGCGACGGCGGCGGACTACGCGCCGGATGAGTTCATCGTCCTCGGGGAGCCGAACGGCCACACCAAAGGCGCCATCACCTGGTACAACCGCACCGCGAACATCCAGGGATATGTGCTGGACATCTCGGACGGCGGCCGCTCGACCAGGGCGATCTTCGAAGCCTTTGCAGGGTCGACGAAGATCGATTCCGAGACGCGGACCACCAACAACGAGAGTGATCTCGGTTCGAAGCGGTCCTTCAACTTCACGATCGGCGACACGGACCTCGCCGACGGGATCGACCGGATCAAGATCACCGTCTGTCAGCAGCCGCCCGCCAGCGGAGACGGCTGCTCGTCGCCCGAGAACTACTCCAAGGACTGACCGCCCCTAGAGGGATACGACGAAGAGGGCCCAGGCTCGGGTGGGGAACACCAGGGCCGAGCCCTCGGGATTCTTGGAGTCGCGGACGGGGATGATGCCGGGGAGGTTGTCGGCGACCTCGACGCACTCACCGCCGGTCCCGTTGCTGTAGCTGCTCTTGCGCCACCGCACGGAGCTCAGGTCGATGTTGCTGTTGGGCTTCATTCCGGTAATCCTCTGCAGCTGCCTCGATCATGGCCAAGGACGCCTCCGGGGGCAGTGCGGCGGCCCTGAGCAGATCGTACGACTCGCGGTGCTGCATCACGAGGGCCGGATAGTCGATGACTTGGCTGCTGTGCAGACCTTCGATGTACACGAGCGGTGGCGCGTCGAGGAAGGTCATGATCCGGGTCATGCCCACCATGAACGGGTGAGTCGCGGTGGTTTCCGGGACGATCTGCACAATGGACCGTGTGGCCCTGACCACTTCCGCGATGTGCCTCGGCGGCCCCTGCCCCGAAGTCCAGCTCTGCGTCAGCGAGTTGCTGACGAACGTGATCAACCATGTCGGCGAGGGCGCACCGGTGACCGTCCGTCTGGTCCACGGTCAGGACGGCCGTGTGCGGGTGGAGGTCACCGACCCCGACCCGCACGCCTCGCTCATCGCGCGCCACCCGGGCGAGGACGACGAAAGCGGCCGCGGCCTCCTGCTGCTCGACGCGATCGCACGACGCTGGGGCGTGTGGCTGACACCCGCCGGCAAGACCGTGTGGTGCGAACTCCTCGGCAGCCCGTGAAGAGGCCCGGAAGAGGTCTACCTGAAATGTTTCAGGTTCACGTCCCTCCTCCCCTCCGTGACAGTGGGTGCGCAAGCCACACAACAAGGGGGACATCACCATGCACGCATTGCGCACACTGCGCGCCAAGGCGGGAATCTCCGCCGCCGCCGTCCTGCTGTCCGGGGTCGGCCTCGGCCTGGCCACCGCGTCGCCTGCCGAGGCCTACGCGGGTTACTGCAACACCTCGGTGACCCGGAGCAGCGCGCTCGGCTCCCTCAGCTTCGCCTTCGACGCGAAGATCCCCGCCTACAACAAGTCCATGGACTGCTACATGAACCGGGGCGCGAACAGCGCGGCCGTGAAGGCGCTCCAGATCTCGCTGAACAAGTGCTACGGCCGCAGCCTGGACGTCGACGGAATCTTCGGCCCTGCCACCAAGGCGGCCCTCGAATACGCACAGGGCAAGGAGGGCATCGGCGTGGACGGCGAGTACGGCAACGAGTCACGCTCCAACCTGAAGTGGGAGTTCAGCCGCGGCGGTTCCTACAAGTGCCTGGAGCTGTGATGCGGTTGCGCGCCATCATGCCGAAGTACGCCGTCGCCGTTTCGACCGCCGCCCTGGCGGCAACCGGTCTCGCCGTCACGGCCTCCCCCGCGGAGGCCGCCTCGTACCCGACGTGCAACGCCGCCAAGAAGCACTACATCTCCTCCACGCGCTTCGTGGTGCAGCCGTACTACACGGGCACCGGCTCACGGAACTGCGTGATGGGTTACGGGGCCCAGTCCGCGGGAGTGACGCGCCTGCAGTTCGCCATCAACGACTGCTACAACGGCATCGCCAACATCCGTGAGGACGGCATCTACGGCAGCGAGACCCGGAACGCGGTCAAGTACGTCCAGGAACAGACGGACGGGGACGCCGCGGTGGACGGGGTGTACGGCCCGGAGACCCGCAAGGCCACGTACTGGGGCGTGTACATCGAGGGAGAGGGCTTCTACAAGTGCCAGAAGCCGCAGGTGTGAGGAAGGAGGGGACCATGGGAAAGAAGTTGGCCTCTGTTCTCGGGGCTCTCGCGTTGGGCACGGGTGCGGTGTTGGCGTCTCCGGGTGCGGTTCATGCCGCCTCGTATCCCACGTGCAACGCCAAGAAGGCGGTGTCCGCATCCGGGTCGTTCTTCACGTACCAGCCCTACTACAGCGGTACGGGCTCACGGAACTGCGTGATGTCCCAAGGGGCCCAGTCGGACGCCGTGTACGCGCTCCAGATCGCCATCGACACCTGCTATCAGGACATCTCACGGGACGGAATCTACGGACCGGAGACCAGGCAGGCGGTAAGGGCCGTGCAGGACGCCGAAGACGTGGGGGTGGACGGCGTGTACGGGCCGGAGACCCGCAAGGCCATGAAATGGCCCCTCTACATGGGAGGCAGCGGCTCGGTCCACGGCTGCTCAAGGCTGGGCGTCTGATACACGCCGCCCCCTTCACCAGGGGTCGTACCTGTGCCCCGAGGATTCCGGCGTTCCCGGCGCCTCGGGGCCACTCCCCCCGCCCCACGCGATAGCCTCACCTCAACTGGCGTGACACAAGCGCACGTTGGGGAGGCAGCCAGAACAGCACTCGGGGGATCGATGACAGACCAGCGGCAGCCCATGCCGTCCCACACGCCGGCGTCCGATGACGCCGCCCTGAAGCACGCGGGCGCGACACCGCTGCAGTCGGCCGACCCCGGCCGCATCGGACCCTACGTCCCCCTCGGCCTCCTCGGCAGCGGCGGCATGGGCCGGGTCTACCTCGCGCGCCCCGCCGACAGCACCCCCGGCCTCGCCGCCGTCAAGGTGATCCGCCCGGAGTACGCCGAAGACCCCCGCTTCCGCAGGCGCTTCGAGCGGGAGGCCTCCGTGCACGCCCGGGTCCACACCCCGCGTGCGCCGCAGCTGCTCGGCACCGGGTTCGACGACACGCTGCTGTGGATGGCCACGCAGTACGTTCCCGGCCTCAATCTCGCCGACGCCGTGCGCGACTGCGGCACGCTGGCGCCGGCCGGCGTGTGGCGGCTGGTGGCGGACCTCGGGCAGGCGCTGTCCGCGATGACCGCCGCCGATGTCGTACACCGGGATCTCAAGCCGTCCAACGTGATCCTGTCCCCGCAGGGCGCGCACGTCATCGACTTCGGCATCGCGCAGGCTGCCGACAGCAGCGCGATCACCTCGACCGGGAGCAGGGTCGGCACGCCCGCCTTCATGGCACCCGAGTATCTGCGCGAGGGACGGTGCGACACCGCCTCCGACGTCTTCTCGCTCGCGGGGAGCCTGATCTACGCGGCCACCGGCCATGCCCCCTTCGGGGACGGCACCGGCGTCGACGTGATGCACCGGGTCGCCTTCGAGGAGCCCAAGCAGGAGATCATGGCCGAACTCGCTGCCGTGGACCCCGCGTTGGCCGGCCTCCTGTCCGCCTGCCTCGCCAAGGACCCCGCCGGGCGACCCACCCCACGCCAACTCACCGAAGCCGCCACCGCCGCCGGTCACGGCCGCGCAGCCGTCTGGCACGAGCCGCTGAGCGCCCGGCTGCTGGCCCGAGGGCAGGCCTGCGACGCGCTGGAACAGGTCGCCGTCCACGAGACCGTCCAGTTGCGTACGCCGACACAGCAGCCCGCTCCCGCCAGCACTCCGCCTGCACCGCCCTCCTGGCAGCACGCCACCCCCATCCAGACCCCGGCACCGGAGGACGGCGACCGCCGGAGGAAGCGGAAGGCCTACCTCGCCGTCATCGCCGGCCTCGCCGTGTGCGCCGTCGCCGCGGGCGCCTTCTTCCTCACCCGCCCGTCCCTCGACGAAACGGACTCGGCCGCACCGGCGGCAGCCGGCAGCACCGCCCCCGATGCCGCGCACGCCTCTCCCCTCCCCAGCTCCTCCGCCTCGCCCTCCGGCGACAAGGAGAAGGGGAAGCGGAAGGGGAACGGGACGGAAACCAGGCCGGGGGAAGCGGAGGCCGAGAAGTCGCAGAGCCCGAACGCACCTGTAGGCGGCGCAGGCCCCACGCAGTCCGCTCCCACCGCCGAAGCCTCCCCCACATCCGACGGCGACGACAGCGGTGGCGGCACCGCCCCGACCGCCACCCCCACCAAGACCGCCACGACACCGGCCACCCCGCCCTGGATCTCCCAGTGCACGTACTACTCCGGCACCGAACTCACCGACTACGGCGACAAGGGCCAACGCGTCGTCCAGGTGCAGTGCATGCTCACCAAGCGCGGCTACAGCGTCGGCAGCGCGGGCGTCGACGGCGAGTTCGGCAGGGACACCGAGTCGGCGGTCAAGCAGTTCCAGAGCGCCAAGGGACTCGAGGTGGACGGCCAGGTGGGGCCCAACACCTGGGCGGCGCTGCGCAGTTCGACGTAGCGCCGCCAGGATGTCGTTCCGTCAGCGGAATCAGTGGGATCAGTGGAAGAAGTGCCGCGTCCCCGTGAAGTACATCGTCACGCCCGCCTTCTTCGCGGCCTCGACCACCAGCTCGTCGCGGACGGAACCGCCCGGCTGGACAACGGCCTTGACGCCGGCCTCGGTCAGGATCTCCAGGCCGTCGGGGAAGGGGAAGAAAGCGTCCGAGGCGGCGTACGACCCCTGCGCGCGCTCGGCGCCGGCCCGCTCCACCGCCAGCTTCGCGGAGTCCACGCGGTTGACCTGCCCCATGCCGACGCCCACCGACGCGCCGTCCTTGGCGAGGAGGATGGCGTTGGACTTGACGGCCCGGCAGGCCTTCCAGGCGAAGGCGAGCTCCGACAGTTCCTGGGCGGTGAGCGCCTCACCCGTCGCGAGGGTCCAGTTGGCGGGGTCGTCGCCGTCGGCCTGGAGGCGGTCGGTGACCTGGAGGAGGGCGCCACCGTCGATGGGCTTGACCTCGACGGGGTTGCCGGGGCCCTCGGGGCAGCGCAGCACCCGGATGTTCTTCTTCTTGGCGAGGGCCTCCAGCGCGCCGTCCTCGTAGTCGGGCGCGACGATGACCTCGGTGAAGATCTCCGCGACCTGCTCGGCCATCTCCTTCGACACCGGACGGTTGACGGCGATCACACCGCCGAACGCCGACAACGGGTCACAGGCGTGCGCCTTGCGGTGCGCCTCAGCGATGTCCGCGCCGATCGCGATGCCGCAGGGGTTGGCGTGCTTGATGATCGCGACGCAGGGCTCGGCGTGGTCGTACGCGGCACGGCGGGCGGCGTCCGTGTCCGTGTAGTTGTTGTACGACATCTCCTTGCCGTGCAGCTGCTCGGCCTCGGCGAGGCCGCCACCGCTGCCGTCGACGTAGAGGGCGGCGGGCTGGTGCGGGTTCTCGCCGTACCGGAGCGTGTTCTCCCGTTCCCAGGTGGCGCCGAGGAAGTCGGGGAACTGAGAGTCGTCGACAGGGGCGTAGGAAGAGGCGAACCAGCTCGCGACGGCCACGTCGTACGCCGCCGTGTGCTGGAACGCCTCGGCCGCGAGCCGCTTGCGGGTGGCGAGGTCGAAGCCGCCGCTCTGCACGGCCGCCAGCACATCGGCGTAACGGGCCGGGCTGGTGACGACCGCCACGGACGGGTGGTTCTTGGCGGCGGCGCGCACCATCGACGGTCCGCCGATGTCGATCTGCTCCACGCACTCGTCGGGGGATGCCCCGGAGGCGACGGTCTCGCGGAACGGGTAGAGGTTGACGACGACGAGGTCGAACGGCTCGACGCCCAGCTCCTGCAGCTGCCGCTGGTGGTCCTCCAGGCGCAGGTCGGCGAGGATGCCCGCGTGCACGCGCGGGTGCAGCGTCTTGACGCGACCGTCCAGGCACTCGGGGAAGCCGGTGAGCTCCTCGACCTTGGTGACGGGGACGCCCGCCGCGGCGATCTTCGCGGCCGTGGAACCGGTGGAGACGAGCTCGACACCGGCCTCGTGCAGCCCGCGCGCGAGCTCCTCGAGCCCGGTCTTGTCATAGACGCTGACGAGCGCCCGTCGGATGGCCCGCTTGTTGCTCTCGGCGGTCACTGGATAACTACCTTTCGTCCCTCGATGCGATAGCCGTTGCGGGCGAGCCGCCCCACGACATCGACGAGCAGCCTTCGCTCGACTTCCTTGATGCGCTCGTGCAGAGCGGCACCCTCGTCCTCGTGGTCCTCCTCCCGGACCTCCACCACGCCCTGAGCGATGATCGGTCCGGTGTCGACGCCGTCGTCGACGAAGTGGACGGTGCAGCCGGTGACCTTGGCGCCGTACGCGAGAGCGTCGCGGACACCGTGGGCGCCGGGAAAACTGGGGAGGAGGGCGGGGTGCGTGTTCACGAACCGCCCCCCGAAGCGGGCCAGGAACTCCTTGCCCACGATCTTCATGAAACCGGCCGACACGACGAGGTCGGGCTCGTACGCGGCCACAGCCTCCGCAAGGGCCGCGTCCCACTC
This sequence comes from Streptomyces sp. NPDC006602, assembly GCF_042870385.1. Taxonomy (NCBI): domain Bacteria; kingdom Bacillati; phylum Actinomycetota; class Actinomycetes; order Kitasatosporales; family Streptomycetaceae; genus Streptomyces; species Streptomyces sp. NPDC006602. Next base: position 674,431 of record NZ_JBIAHG010000003.1, read on the forward strand.
GTCGCGGGTGGCGTGGTCCTTCACCCTGCAGACGAAGGTGGGGATCCGGGCCCGCTCGGCGCGGGCCAGTCCCTCGATGCCCGAGCGGTCCGCACCGACGGCCACGATCTCGGCGCCGTAGGCCTCGGTGCCGACGGTCGAGATGGTGTCGAGGAGCGCCTGGAGGTTCGTACCGGAACCGGAGACCAGCACGACGAGGCGCTTGGCCACGGGCTTGGCGGCCACGGTGGGGCCCTTTCTCGGGGGAGCGTTTGCATGGCCGGTTTGTACAGTCATACGAATGCTTCGCGCCCCGGGATACGGGGAAGTCTACGAAGCGGCCGACCGTCAGCAACGATACCGGCACACCGGGCGGCCCCCACGGGACGGGGGCGTGGCCGGAAGGTAGCGTCTGGGAGGAGCGGGCTCGGGAACGCGGTCGTCGTGCGGTGCGTTCTCCTCGTGACAGCTCAGGACAGCCAGCCGTATCACCTAGGGGAAGACGCTCACTTGATGCCGGACCGCAGTTTGCGACTCCTTACACTCCCCCCGCAGTCGTCGCAGGGAGGGGAGCGTAGCGGTGTGCTTCTGCGGGAGCGCCCCGCCTCACCGCCCGACGCGCCCTCGGACAAGCAGAACGGCGAGGGGGAGGGCGGCTCGGCTCCGGCTGCGCCCCCGGCTCCGGCGTCGGCTCCGACTCCGGCCTCGGACGACAACCCGTTCGCACCGCCGCCGGAGGGCACTCCGGACCGGCCGTGGCAGCCGCGTCGCCACCCGACGGGCGGCGAGGGCGGCGAAGACGGTCAGGGGTCCGACGGTTCGAGCGGTGACGGCGGTGGAGCCCCCTGGGGCAGTCAGTGGAGCGACCAGCAGCCCGGCCGCTCCCCCGGCGGCTTCGGTGAGCGCCCGGGTGCCGGTCCGCCCGAGGGGCCGAGCGGCGGCGGGCAGGGACCCGGTCTGCGCTGGGACCCGACGGACCCGGGCCAGCGGCGCGCGCGGTACGCCCTCCTGTCCGGCATGTGGGCCTTCTTCTTCGCGCTGTTCAGCTGGCCTTACGTCGCTCTGCTGCTCGGCGCGCTGGCCCTCTACTGGGGCATCAGCGCCCTGCGCGCCAAGCCCCCCGCCGCGCCCGACCCGAACATCCCGGCGCACGCGCAGACCGGCCGCCCGCAGCGGACCGCCGCGGTGAGCGGCCTGGTCACGGCGTCCCTGGCCATCGCCCTGGTCGCCGCGGGCTTCACCGTGAAGATGGTCTACAGCGACTACTACACCTGCACGAACGACGCCCTCACCAACGAGGCGAAGCAGTCCTGCGCGGACCTTCTGCCGAAGGAGCTGCGGGGGGTGCTGGGGGCGAGCAGCTGACGGCGGCTTCTCAGCGGGAATCGGGAGTATCGGGGGTATCGGATGATCCCGGTGATTCCAGCTCCGCGGACGCTTTTCTCAGCTCCGCCCAGCGCGCCTCACGCGCCGCGTCGTCGTCGTGCCACAGCGGCTGCGCGGCCTCGGTGGGCAGGAAGTCGTACGGCTCGAAGGTGCTGTCGTCGGCCATCGGCGCTTCCCGGGCCCCGGGTGCCTGCGGGGCCTTCGGGGCTTCCCAAGTACTCGGCGTCTCCGTGGCCTTCGGCCCTTCCGGCCGCGGCTTGCCGATCGTCGCCGCACGCTCCTTGCCTTCCTCGGCCTTCTCGGCCCCATCGGCCTCCTCACGCATCGAGCGCCGGCCCCGGCACCGCCACGCCCGCAGCGCCAGCGCCGTAGGAACCGCCAGCGCCGAGGTCCAGGCCAGCGCCGCAGCCCCGGTCTGCCACCACACCGGCCCGAAGCGGGCCAGTGCGCCAACGCCGAGCGACCCTCCCGCGAACGCCGCGAGGACGGCGACCAGGACCGCACACAGTACGGCCGCCAGCCCGGCGGTCCCTGCGGTCCGCCCCGGCGACCAGGCAGCCGCCACCGGCCCGTGATCAGCGTCCCTGCGCCCGGCTCCCGCGCCGCCCACGGGCCCGCCGTCCACACCCCGGGCCCCCGGTCCCCCGCCGGGACCCGGCCCATCCGCAGCCTCGCCGACCGGTGCCCCGCCGGCGACCCGCCCCACGACCCACCCCACCGTCACTCCGACCGCCACCGGCACCACCCCCGCCGCCCAGTGCAGCGGCGTCCCGGTGCCTGTGGCCGGTACCGCCGCCAGCAGCGGAAACGGCGGGAGCAGGGGAGCTGGGGCGGAGGCCAGCGGCGTCACCGTGTGGCCGACGCCGAGGGTGAAGCCGGGGCCGAGGGCGTACGACCCCGCCCACACCACCGCGTTCGGGACCAGGGCGAGGCAGAGCAGCAGGACGGCGAACCGGCCCGACCATCCCTCCGTGAGCCGGAGGAACGATCCCCGGGCGGCCCCGCCGTGCCACACCAGTGAGGCCGCCAGCAGCAGCGCCCCGCCTCCGACGAGCACCGCCGTCCCCACGCCCGCGGCGCGCGCGGCCGTGCCGAGGCGGGCCCCGGCGTCCGGGCCGAGGACGAGCCGTCGTGGGCCCGGCAGCAGGCTCAGTACCTCGTCCAGGACCTCGCGCGGGCGGCCGTACGCCGTCCACACCCCCGTGGCCGCCGCCACCGTCACGAGCAGCGGCACGCTCACACCCGTCCACACCCAGGACGGCCGCAGCTCGCCGCCCGTCGCGTAGAGCGCGGCGACGGCGCCGACGGCGAGGTAGCCGAGGACGATGCCCGCGCAGGCCGTCCTCCCCGAGACGGCCGTCCGTCCGTCGTCGTCCTCGCCCCCGTCGGTCGCGTCGCGTGCCGCCCGGTGCACCAGCCAGAGCGGCAGCGCGAGCAGGAGCAGCGGGGTGAGGCCGACGGGTGCGGGAACGCCGGAGAGTGTGTCGGTGCGGACCAGTTCGGCGCCGTGCGCCAGCAGCCACAGCGCCGCGGCGACATGCAGCGCTCCGTCGGGCCCGCTGTCGGGGTAGGGGGAGCTGATCCACAGCACCATCACGAGGACGGCGAACGAGGCGAGGCCCAGCCCGGCCGCGACCGCACCGCCCAGGAGGCCGGCGGCCAGTCCGGGCGATCGGTCGCGCAACCGGGCGCGCGGGGACGACAACGGTGGTCGGCGTGCGGTCATCTGGATCACGACCGTCATGCTCCCAACGGCACGTGCATTCTCGTCGCAAGAGGCGAACCTCCGAAGTGTCGCCCAATATACGTTTTATGTACTTTTTCGCACGAAGGGGTGCCCGGTGACGCAGGGTCCTGCGACCCCGCTCCCCCCGCCGAAGGAGCGCAGGCGGCTGCGCGTGGCCGGGTCATTCACGCAGGATCAGATCGCGGCCCGGGTGGGCGTCACCCGCAAGACGGTACGCGCGTGGGAGAACGGCCGTACGACACCGCGCGGCCGGAAACGGGAGGCGTACGCGAGCCTGCTGGCCGAACTGGCGACCGACGCGGCCGACAGCCCCCTACGAACGGACGACCCCGTGGCACCGGCAGCGGCGTCGGCATCGGCATCGGCGCCGTCCGAGCCGCCCCCCGCACCAGGCCCTGTACCGGTGCCGGCGCCCGAACGTCACCCCCCACCGTCACCTCTGACTCCCTCTCAGGCCTTCGACGCCCTGTACGCGTTCTGCTCCCCCGCACTCGTACGGCAGGCCTATCTGCTCACCGGGCGGCGGGAACTCGCGCGCGAGTCGGTCGAGCGGGCCTTCGAACTCGCCTGGCAGCGCTGGCCCGAGGTGGCGGTGGACCCGGACCCGGCGGGCTGGGTGCGGGCAGCGGCCTACGAGTACGCCCTCTCCCCCTGGCACCGCTTCCGCCCGCGCTACCGGCACCCCGAGGCACCGCCCGCCGACGCGCCCGACCGCGCGCTGATGGACGTACTCCTGCATCTCCCGCCCCCGCACCGCCGCACGCTCCTGCTGTACGACGGTGTCGGCCTCGACCTGCCGGAGACGGCGGCGGAGACGGAGGCGAGCACACCGGCGGCCGCGAACCGGCTGCTGCGCGCGCGGGAGGCCGTCGCCGCACGGCTGCCGGAGCTGTCCGACCCCGCGGAGCTCACCCGGCGGCTGGCCGAACTGGCCTCCAAGGAGCGCCTGCGGGCCGCGAAGCCGCTGACGGTACGGACGTGCAGCGAGCGCAGGGCGCGCTTCTGGACGCGGGCCGCCATCGCCTTCACGGTCGCCCTGATCGGCACGACGGCGCTGTCGCTGCGGTCGGCACCCACGCGGTACGAGCCGCCGGTGGCGCCGGGGGAGACGGTGCGGGGGGTACCGCCTCGGGTGGCGCCGGGAGCCTTGTCGGAGGCGGAGGTGGAGCTGCGGGCGAAGTTGCGGGGGGAAACGGTGAACGGGCCGGAAAAGCTGGTGCCACTGGGACCTTGACGCACGGGGAAGGGCCCGCATCCTGGTTCAAGGATGCGGGCCCTTCCCTATGACGCGTCGGTTCAGCCGGCGAGGCCGTACTTAATTGCCGAGAATGGCGCGCGCCAGCTTCGCCGTCTCGGTCGGCGTCTTGCCGACCTTGACGCCGGCGGCCTCTAGGGCCTCCTTCTTCGCGGCGGCCGTACCGGAGGAGCCGGAGACGATGGCGCCGGCGTGGCCCATGGTCTTGCCCTCGGGCGCGGTGAAGCCCGCGACGTAGCCGACGACCGGCTTCGTCACGTTCTTCGCGATGTAGTCCGCCGCACGCTCCTCGGCGTCGCCGCCGATCTCGCCGATCATGACGATCAGGTCGGTGTCGGGGTCGGCCTCGAACGCGGCGAGCGCGTCGATGTGCGTGGTGCCGATGATCGGGTCGCCACCGATGCCGACGGCGGACGAGAAGCCGATGTCACGCAGCTCGTACATCATCTGGTACGTCAGCGTGCCGGACTTCGAGACCAGACCGATACGGCCCGGCTTCGTGATGTCGCCCGGGATGATGCCGGCGTTCGACTGGCCCGGGGTGATGAGACCGGGGCAGTTCGGGCCGATGATCCGGGTCTTGTTGCCCTTGGACCCGGCGTACGCGTAGAACGCGGCCGAGTCGTGGACCGCGATGCCCTCGGTGATGACGACCGCGAGGGGGATCTCGGCGTCGATCGCCTCGACGACGGCTGCCTTGGCGAAGGCCGGCGGCACGAAGAGGACGGATACGTTCGCGCCCGTCTTCTCGATCGCCTCGGCGACCGTGCCGAAGACCGGGATCTCGGTGCCGTCGATGTCGACGGACGTGCCCGCCTTGCGGGGGTTCACGCCACCGACGATGTTCGTGCCGTCGGCCAGCATGAGCTTGGTGTGCTTCATGCCCGTGGCACCGGTCATGCCCTGGACGATGACCTTGCTGTCCTTGTTGAGGAAGATAGCCATGGCTGTGTCTGTCCCTCTTCCTTACTTCGCAGCCGCGAGCTCGGCGGCCTTGTCGGCCGCGCCGTCCATGGTGTCCACGCGCTGCACCAGCGGGTGGTTGGCGTCGGAGAGGATCTTGCGACCCAGTTCGGCGTTGTTGCCGTCGAGACGGACGACGAGCGGCTTGGTGACTTCCTCGCCCTTGTCCTTGAGCAGCTGCAGCGCCTGCACGATGCCGTTGGCGACCTCGTCGCAGGCGGTGATGCCACCGAAGACGTTGACGAAGACGGACTTGACGTCCGGGTCGCCGAGGATGATCTCCAGGCCGTTCGCCATGACCGCGGCGGAGGCGCCGCCGCCGATGTCGAGGAAGTTGGCGGGCTTGACCCCGCCGTGCGCCTCACCGGCGTACGCGACGACGTCCAGGGTGCTCATGACGAGACCCGCGCCATTGCCGATGATGCCGACCTCACCGTCGAGCTTGACGTAGTTGAGGTTCTTCTCCTTGGCCGCGGCCTCGAGGGGGTTGGCCGCCGCGTGGTCGACGAGCGCCTCGTGGTCGGGGTGGCGGAAGTCCGCGTTCTCGTCCAGGGAGACCTTGCCGTCGAGGGCGATGACGTCGCCGGAGGCGACCTTCGCCAGCGGGTTGACCTCGACGAGGAGCGCGTCCTCCTCGATGAAGGTCTTCCACAGCGTGACAAGGACGTTGACGACCTTGTCGGCGACCTCGGCCGGGAACTTCGCGGCCTCGACGATCTCGCGGGCCTTCTCGGGGGTCACACCCTCGTTGGCGTCGATCGGCGTCTTCGCGACGGCCTCGGGGCGGGTGGCCGCCACCTCCTCGATCTCCATGCCGCCCTCGACGGACGCGATGGAGAGGAAGGTGCGGTTGGTGCGGTCCAGGAGGAAGGAGACGTAGTACTCCTCCAGGATCTCCGGGGCCGTCTCGGCGATCATCACCTTGTGGACCGTGTGGCCCTTGATGTCCATGCCGAGGATGTCCGTCGCGCGGGCGACGGCCTCGTCCGGGGTGGCCGCCAGCTTCACGCCACCGGCCTTGCCACGGCCGCCGACCTTCACCTGGGCCTTGACTACGGACTTGCCACCGAGACGCTCAGTGGCTGCGCGGGCCGCCTCAGGCGTGTCGATGACTTCACCGGCCAGCACCGGTACATCGTGCTTGGCGAAGAGGTCCCTCGCCTGGTACTCGAACAGGTCCACGCGCTTCCGTCCCTATCAGTGATCTCGCGGTTCGTTGTCTGCGTGGGCGTGCCGCGAGGGCAACGTGACGTCCGCCGTCTGTCAGTCACAAGGGAGGCGCACACGGTGTCCGAGCGCGCGGCATGTCCGTCTCGCAGGTTATCTCTGCTTGCCGGAGGCCTCTAAATCGCGGGTCACACCTGAGCGGTGATACCTGTCACATGATGCCGCGCTCACTGGCACGGCGTGCCGCATGTGAGGGCTCGGAGAGGCACTGGGCACCCGCTGGGCTCTTCACTGGGCACCCACTGGGGAAGGGCCTCACCGGGCTGGGGTTGACCCGGTGAGGCCCCTTGAACAGCCCCTGAGGGGCACGGGCCGGATGATCCCCACCCCAATGGGGACCACCCGGCCCCGTCCACGAGGTTCCGGCCGGACAAACCGATGGCTTTCGGCCGTCCGGGTCCTGCGGCCTCATGGAGTCGGGTGATCGGGCTGTCGGCCCGGCCGGTCCGTCAGTCGGTCAGTCCGTCAGTCCGTGAGTCCGTGAGTCCGTGAGTCCGTTGGACTCAGACGCCGTACGGGCTGCCGTGGTACAGGTTCTGCACGTATCCCGGGGTGATCGACTCGGCGACGCCCTCCACTCCGGTGACGGCGTGGTCGGCGAGCGGGCCCGCGGTGGCCCGGACGGTCCCGGTCAGGTCCTCCGCGAAGGGTGCGACCTGCCCGGAGACGCCGTACCCGAACGGGGCGACCTCGCCGGCGACGCCGTACGCGAACGGCTGAACCTCCTGGGTGACTCCGTACGCCAGCGTGGTCGCGCTGCCGCCGACGCCCTGCACGACGGGCCGGACGGTCTCGACGACGGTGTCGACGACCGGCTGGACGGCGCCGGTGACGCCCTGTGCGAACGGCGGTACCTGGCCGGCGACGCCGTACCCGAGGTCGCTCGCGTGCCCGGTCACACCGTGCGCGAGCGGCGGTACGGCACCGACGACGCCGGTCGCGAGGGGCTGGACCTCCTGGACCTCCTGGGCGACGCCGTACGCCACCTCGGTCGCGTCGACGACGGTCTGCCCGGCGACGGGCACCGCGCCGTGCACGGCGGTGTTCGCCACCGGGGGCAGGACGGCGTCCGTGGTGCCGTAGGCGGCCTGCCCGACGAGGCCGGTGGCGTAGGCCGGGACGCCCGTGGCGACGCCGTTCACGACCGACTGGACGTCCATGACCGTGGCCGCGGCGTACTGGGGTACGTCCGCGACGACCCCGCCGACGACCGGCCGTACGCCCGGGACCACACCCTCGGCGACCGGCTGCACGCCCCGCACGACGCCGCCCGCGACGGGCTGGACGTCGGCCACGGCCCCGTACGCCAGCGCGGTCGCGGCGTCGACGGTGTGACCGGCGGTCTGCTGGACCCCGGCCACGGCACCGCCCGCGACCGGCGTCACGCCGTGCACCGTCCCGGTGACGACCGGGTGCACCCCGTTCACGGCGTGCCCGGCGACGGGCACGACCCCGGCGAAGGCGTGCTCGGCAGTCGGTACCACACCCGCCACCGCCTGTCCGGCGACCGGCCGGACCCCGTCCACGGCGGCGGTCGCCACGGGCGGGAGGACCGCGGCCGCCGTCTGCGCGACGACCGGGGTGACCGTGCCCGGAACGCCGGCGGCCGTGCCGACGACCCGCTGCTCCACGCCGCCGACCGTCCCCGTGACGTGGCTCGGCACGGAGGAGACGGTGGCGTCGGCGGCGGTCGTGACGGTGCCGGCCATGCCGTGGGCGGTGGTGGCCACGCCGGCGGCCCGGCTCTCGGCACCCGTGACTGCGGTGTGCGCGGCGCCGGTCACGCCTGCCGCGGCGCGGCCCGCGCCGGCGACCGTGTGCTGCGCCTTCGTCCGTACGACGCCGTCGACGCCCTGCGCCTGGGAACGGGCCGCGGACTGCACGCCCTGCAGCCTCGTCTGGGCCGCGGCCAGGGCCTGCTCCAGCTCGGGTGCGAAGGCGGTGAGGGGGCCGAAGAGGTAGTCGATCCCGTCCTGGGGAGCGCTCGGGACACTCGGAGCGCCCGGTGCGCTCGCGTCCGAGACGGTGGCCCGGACGCCGGTGACGGTCTCGTCGGCGGTGGCCGTGGTGGAGGCGGCCTGGGCCGCGCGGGCGGCCTTCGCGCCCTGGATGGCCGCGGCGCCCTTGACCTTGGACGCCTTCGGGACGGTGACCTTCGCGTCGACGTACCGGCGGGCCTGGTCCGTGGCGCTGGTGGACGCCGTCTTCCTGGCGGTGTCGGCGGTGCCGGCTGCGGTGTCGGTGACCGCGGCACCGGTGATGGCGTCCTGCACGTCGGAGACGACCCCGTCGACCGTGCCGGTGACGGTGTCGGTGACCGTCCCGAGGGTGTCAGTGAGGCCAGTGGTCGTGTCGGTGGTGGCGTCGGTGGTGGCGTCCGGCGCGGAGAGGGAGGACGCGGGCAGTTCGTCCGCGCTGGCGACGGTGGAACCGAGCGCCCACGCGCCGGTGACGCCGGCGGCTATGACGATGGAACGGCGGATGTTCTTGTTCATGCGTACGTCAGATCCTTAGATCCTCGGGCGTTCCGAGGCAGGTGGGAGAGCGCTCATTCGAAGGGCTCTCGGGGCCTCGGGAACTTGGGACTTGGGCAGGCTTGGGGACATTCCGGCGCCGTTTCCGACCGCGGTCCGGGGACTTGGGAGGCCAGGGATCCAAGGAACCGAAGACGTCCAGGGATCCAGGTCGTCCAAGGGATCCTGGCGTCCAAGAGGTCCTGAGCGTCCGAGAGTTCCTGGGCGTCCAAGAGGTCCCTGCGGGCCGCGGAATCGGTGAGGCTCCGGGGGCTTCCGTCCGAAGATCGGAGGGGTGTCCGGACGGTCGGGCAGACCTGTTCCGCCCCCGCGCGGCAGGTCTACAGCGGGGGAAGCGCCTGCCCTAGCCGGGGAATACGGGGATGTCCCGGTGCCTGTCCCGGGTGCCGTCCGCCGCGGCGCGCGCTACGACGCCGGCCACGAGCCGCAACGGTGCCCGCTTGTCGTGGGTGACGGCATGCGCGTCGCCGTGCCGCGGCGTGCCGTTGTCGACCGCCGACTTGCCGACCAGCACGCCCCTCGGATCGCCGGGGGGCGCGTGACGTACGGGGGCCTGCTCGGCGGGCGCTGACCGATGCGCGGACGTGTGCGCCACATCGCCGCTCACGGCTGCGCCGACGACGAACCGCGGACCGTACATGAGGGGCATCGCCGCAGTGGAACGCCCCTGCGTGTCTTGCTCTTTCGTCACCGACGGCGTGGTGGGCGAGCTCGACTGCGGCGGCACGGACGCGACCGGCGCCGGCAACGTCTGTCCCGGAAGCGCGGGCAGGCCGGGCGTGTCCGGCAGGCCGGGCAGTCCCGGCTGATCGAGCACCTCGGAGAGACCAGGCAGGTCCGAAATTCCTGGCAGGCTCGGCACCTCGGAGGACTCGGGCAGCGACGGCAGCTTCGCCTCCGCCTCGGCCAGCCCCGTGGTCACGGTACCCACGAGCCGACCGACCGGCTGCGCGACGCGAGTGTCCACGCTCCGGACGACCTGTGCCGAATCCGACGACAGGACGTCGCCCGAAGCCGCGCGGGTCGCCGAAGCCGTCGAGGTCGCCGAAGCCGTAGTAGCCGTGGAGGTCGTCAATGTTGTCGCAGCCGTGGAGGTCGTCGCCGTAACGGAACTCGCCGACGTCACCGCCAGCACACCGTCCGCCGCCTGCGCCTGCCCCCCGCAAAGAAACCCGAGCGCGAACAACCCACCCACCAGTACGGCAAGTTGCAGCGCACGCCGTCCGGCCGCCGTACGCATCACGCGCAGAGCGGCACCGGAAAGAACGGCTTGCAAGGTCAAGAGGGGGAAGGTCCTCCCGTGCGGAACAAGCGGAGCGCGACGCACCGCCGACGGGCGCGTCGATACTCGCACGGAACTCCCGAGGTTGCGCAAGCCCCCCATTACCGATGCGTAGGCATGTCCGGTTTGCCTGCCCAACTCACCCGGCAATGCAGGTCAATGGGTCGACAAATCACCGGGGAACCACGACGCTCCCGGACCGCTCACGCACTCTCCGGTATCGGCAACGGCCGCTTCTCGATCGCCGCCGCCATCACCTCCGGAAACAGGTCGGGCGTGCAGGCGAAGGCCGGCGCCCCCAGCCCGGCGAGCGCCGCCGCGTGCTCCCGGTCGTACGCGGGTGCCCCCTCGTCCGACAGCGCCAGCAGCGTCACGAACTGCACCCCCGACGCCTTCATCGCCGCGACCCGCTTGAGCATCTCGTGCCGTATGCCCCCTTCGTAGAGGTCGCTGATCAGTACGACCACCGTGTCCGCGGGCCGGGTGATCTGCGACTGGCAGTACGCGAGCGCCCGGTTGATGTCGGTGCCGCCGCCGAGCTGCGTGCCGAACAGGACGTCGACCGGGTCGTCGAGCTGGTCGGTGAGGTCGACGACCGCCGTGTCGAAGACGACGAGCCGCGTGCTGATCGACCGCATGGACGCCAGCACCGCCCCGAACACGGACGCGTAGACGACGGACGCCGCCATCGACCCTGACTGGTCGATGCAGAGGATGACCTCCTTTTTCACGGACTGGGACGCCCGCCCGTACCCGATGAGCCGCTCCGGCACGATCGTCCGGTACTCCGGCAGGTAGTGCTTGAGGTTGGCCGCGATCGTGCGGTTCCAGTCGATGTCGTGGTGACGGGGCCGGTTGACCCGCGCGCTGCGGTCCAGGGCGCCGGTCAAGGTGGCCCGGGTGCGGCTGGCCAGCCGCTTCTCCAGGTCCTCGACGACCTTGCGCACAACCGCCCGTGCCGTCTCCTTAGTGGTCTCCGGCATCGCCTTGTTGAGGGAGAGCAGCGTGCCGACGAGGTGCACGTCGGCCTCCACCGCCTCCAGCATCTCCGGTTCCAGCAGCAGCGTGGACAGCCCGAGCCGGTCGATGGCATCGCGCTGCATGACCTGTACGACGGAGGAGGGGAAGTACGTCCGGATGTCCCCGAGCCAGCGCGCCACGGCCGGCGCCGACGCCCCGAGCCCCGCCGAACGGTCCCGTCCCGCCGGCCCCTTGTCCGCCTTGCCGTAGAGCGCGGTCAGCGCCCCGTCCATCGCGGCGTCCTGCCCGGACAGCGCGCATCCGGTGCCGTCGGCCGCGTCGCCCCCGAGGACGAGCCGCCAGCGCCGCAGCCTCTCCTGCCCCGGATCGACCAGCTCCGTCGTCATCCCGCCACTCCCCCACATTCGCAGGCCCGCTCCACCGACGCGTTCGTCATCCGCGCCCCCATACGCAGCCGTTCCCAGAGCGGCATCACCGGCACGGTCGTCGCCGGGCGGCCCTCTGCCCGGAACCCCCGCCCGGTCGTCCCCACGGCCTCGGCCGGCTCCCTCGGCTCGCTGGGCCGGTCTGTCGTCATGGCCGTCATCACGCAACCCCCACCAGGTCGTTGTCGTCGGCGCTCTCCGCGTCGCCGTCCAGCCCCAACAGCAGTCGCACCACCGGCAGCACCGCATCCGCACGCTCGCTGTCGAGGTCGGCCGCGAAGCCGGGTATGCCGGACCCGGCCGCCGCCCCGCTCCCCCGCTGCCCCGGCCCGCGCCGGACCAGCTCGCCCAGGGTCCGACGCACCCCCGGTTCGTACGCCGAGAAGGTCCGCCGCAACAGGGGCAGCACGTCCGTGAACGCCTCCGCCGGCACGCCCGTCAGCCACGCGTCGACCAGCCCGAGCAGCCGCTCGTCGTGCACGAGCAGCATCCCGCCACCGGAGCCCCCACCGACGAAGCCCTCGATCCACGCGGCCGCGTCCCCCGGCGGTGTCCCCGGCGACAGCACGAGCCCCATGAGCCGCGCCGCCTCGTCCTGCGCCAACTCCCCTTCATCCAGCAGCAGCCGCACGGCCCGCCCCCGGACGACGCCGGGCACGGTGTCCCGCCCGGACAACACCCGAAGCACACCGCACCAGCGTTCACGCAGATCGCCGTGGGCCGGGGCGGAGGCGGAGGCGGCTTCACCGTCACCCGTGGCGCCGTGCGCGGAGCCCACCGCATCGCCCAGCAGTCCCACCGCCCCGTGCACCGCGTCGACATGGCGTCGCATCTCCTCCGCCGCGTCGGCGTCGAGCGCGGCGCAGGCCGGGGGCAGGCCGACGAAGATCCGCTCGGCGAGGCCGGCGGCGACCTCGGTCAGCGCGCCGGTGTCCGTGCCGCGTACGTCGCCGTAGCGGAGGGTGCGGACCAGGGCCGGCAGGGCCTGGGCGAGGTGGCCGACGTCGGCGTCGAGCGCCGCTCGGTCGGCGAGGACGCGCATCACCACGGGCAGCGCGTCCGGCAGTTCGGCCAGCAGACAGCGTTCGGCGAGCGCGGTCACATCGGCGAGGCCCAGCGCGGAGACGGCGTCCGCCTCGGCCTTGGCGGTCGCGGCGCCGAGCACGGTCGTGCCCCACACTCCCGCCTCCGCGACCCGCACCGACAACTCCGGCTCCCACCGCAGCCGCCACGTCTCCCGGAACGTGCCCGTACTCCCGCGCGAGGCCACCGGCTCGCCCCACCCCACGCCCAGCAGCCTCAGCCGGTGCAGCAGCCTGCTGCGCTCCGCGTCCGTGTCCTTGCGCAGGTCGAGCTCCAACTCCCGCTCCAGCGCCTCCGGCTTGAGCCGCAGCCTGCGCCGGATCCGGTCGAGGTCTCGCTGCAACGGCACCGCGGGCGCGGCCTGCGGCACTTCCCCGAGCACGTCCCCCACGACCAGCCGGTCGTGCACCAACGCCAGCGGCACGTCCGAGCCCTCGCACATCACCGCCCGCACGGCGTCGGTCGTCTCGCTCAGCCCGGGCAGCGGACGCCCGCGCATCGCGGCGAGCGTCTCCGCCAGTCGCACCGCCTCGATGACGTGCGCCGAGGACACGAGCCGGTCCTCGTCCCGCAGCAGGCCCGCCACCTTGGTCAGCCACCGCTCGACCGGCCGGTCCGGCGCACCGAACAGATGCCCGTACCAGCCCGGCGAGTCGATGCCCGCTCCGTAACCGCTGCGGCGCGACAACCTGCCGTACGTCCACGGCACCCACGTCATGTCCGCCTTGACCTTGGGCAGCCCCTTCAGCAGCGCCCGATCGGCGGCGACGGCGCTCTTCTGCCGCAGCGCGGGCACATGCCAGGCTCCGCACACCACGGCCACGCCGTCGCCGAACTCCCGTTGCGCCGCCCGCACCTGGAGCCGCATGTACGCCTCGCGCACGAGATCCCGGTCGTGGCCCCCGCTGCCGTACGTCTCCCGCAGCGCCCCCATCGCCTCTTCGAGCCCGGCGAACGGTGCGATGGGATCCCCCTCGCCCACTCCCCGGTGCTCGACGACGTCCTCCCACCAGCGCTCCGGATCGTCATAACCGGCAGCCTCGGCAAGCACCCCGAGCGGATCGATCCGAGCGTCGACAGGGGCGACAGCCCGGTCGGCCGCGTCACTGTCGGACTCGCCGTCTCCCCCGGCCGGGGGCTCCCCGGGCTCGGCCCTCTCCCACGCCAGCGTGTGCGTGGCCGGCAGGTCGATGAAGCGGGCCGGGACATCGTGGTCCAGGGCCCAGCGGATCGCGACCCACTCCGGGGAGAACTCGGCCAGCGGCCAGAACGCCGAGCGGCCGGGCTCGTCCACGGCGTGGGCGAGGAGCGCGACCGGTGGCCGCATGTCCTCGTCCGCGGCCAGCGGGATCAGCGCGTCCGCCTCGGGCGGCCCCTCGATCAGCACGACCCGCGGCCGGGCCGTGGCCAGCGCCGCCCGCACGGCCCGCGCCGACCCGGGCCCGTGATGCCGCACCCCGAGCAGCAACGGGCCCGCCCCGGACGCCCTGTCCCCGGACTGCTCAGTGCCTGTCACACCGTCCCCCTCGCCTCCGCGTCCACCCCGAATCGCCGTCGAGCAGCCCCACGACCTCGCGACGCAGCACCGCCGACCCACCACCCCTGCTCCGGCTCCCGCCGAGTGCCCCCGCCGTACGACCGCCTCCGCTCCCGCCGAGCGCCCCCACCGGACGGCCACCCGCCATCCCGCCGTACGCCACCCCCGTCCGTACGTCCACCGTCGGGCTTCCGCCCCGGCACCCCCTCCCGACTCCGCTCACGCGCTCACCTCCCGGCAGGCCCGGTAGAAGTCCTTCCAGCCTTCGCGTTCTCGGACAACGGCCTCCAGGTACTCCCGCCAGACGACCCGGTCGGCCGCGGGATCGCGGACGACGGCGCCGAGGATGCCCGCGGCGACATCGCCGGCCCGCAGCACTCCGTCGCCGAAGTGGGCGGCCAGGGCCAGGCCGCCCGTGACGACGGAAATGGCCTCGGCGGTCGAGAGCGTGCCGCTGGGCGACTTCAGCCTCGTACGGCCGTCGGCCGTGACGCCGTCACGCAGTTCGCGGAAGACGGTCACGACGCGGCGGATCTCGTCGATGCCGTCGGGCGCGGCGGGCAGGTCGAGGGAGCGGCCGAGCTGGTCGACGCGGCGCGAGACGATGTCGACCTCGGCCTCGACGCTCTCCGGCAGCGGCAGCACGACCGTGTTGAAGCGGCGGCGCAGGGCGCTGGACAGGTCGTTGACCCCGCGGTCGCGGTCGTTGGCGGTCGCGATCAGGTTGAAGCCGCGGACCGCCTGCACCTCCTGCCCCAGTTCCGGTATCGGCAGCGTCTTCTCCGACAGGATCGTGATGAGCGTGTCCTGCACGTCGGCCGGGATCCGGGTCAGCTCCTCCACCCGGGCCGTCATCCCCTCGGCCATGGCCCGCATGACCGGGCTGGGCACGAGGGCGTCGCGGCTCGGGCCGTGCGCGAGCAACTGCGCGTAGTTCCAGCCGTATCGGATCGCCTCCTCCGGCGTGCCGGCCGTGCCCTGCACCAGCAGTGTCGAGTCCCCACTGACCGCCGCGGCCAGGTGCTCGGACACCCAGGTCTTGGCGGTGCCGGGCACGCCGAGCAGGAGCAGGGCGCGGTCGGTGGCGAGGGTGGTGACGGCGACCTCGACGAGCCGGCGCGGGCCGACGTACTTCGGCGTGATCACCGTGCCGTCGGGCAAGGTGCCGCCCAGCAGATACGTGGCGACGGCCCACGGCGACAGCTTCCAGCGGGCCGGGCGCGGCCGGTCGTCCTGCACGGCGAGCGCGTCGAGTTCATGGGCGAAGGCGTCCTCGGCGTGCGGCCGCAACGCGACGGCAGGCTCCCCGTCAGGTACTTCCACAGACATCGGTTCCACGGACACAGTCATGGCTGAGGCCCCCTCCAGCTCGGCCGGTTCGGATCTGGGACCAACCGTGCACCACGGCACTGACAACGCGATCCGACCTGCGGAAACGTGCTGGCGAAGGCGCTGGCCGGGCCGATTGTCAGTGGTGGGATCTACCTTCGATGTCATGACTCAGCAGGGGGTGCGCTGGAGTGCGGATCAGGTGCTGGCACTGGCGCCTGACGTCGCATCACGCAAAGCGGGAAGCAAACTCGGCGTGGCCGGGCCGTGGTCCGAGGCGGGGAGTTGTGACGAGGGGACGGTGTGGGGGCTGTGCAAGGGCAGTGGCAGCAAGCCGTATCAGACGGTCGTCGACATCGCGGACTCGTCCGGCCCGGCGTACAGGTGCAGTTGTCCGAGCCGCAAGTTCCCGTGCAAGCACGCACTCGGGCTGCTGCTGCTCTGGACGGGTGAGGACGGCGTGGTGCCGTCTGCGCAGCCGCCGGACTGGGCCGGGGAGTGGATAGAGGGGAGAAGGAAGCGCGCGACGGAGAAACGGGCGGCGGGTGCGGCCGGTTCCTCCTCGTCGGGCTCAGGTGACCCGGAGGCGGCGCGGCGCAGGGCGGAGCGCCGGGCCGAGCGGATCACCGCGGGCGCCACGGAACTGGAGCAGCGGCTGTCGGACCTGCTGCGCGGCGGGCTCGCGGGCGCGGAACAGGCGGGGTACGGGCTGTGGGAGGAGATGGCGGCCCGCATGGTGGACGCCCAGGCTTCCGGACTGGCCGCGCGGGTGCGGGACTTGGGGGCGATCCCGTCGTCCGGCCCCGGCTGGCCGGTGCGGCTGCTGGAGGAGTGCGCCCTCCTCCACCTCCTCGACCAGGGCTGGCTGCGCCGGGAGCGGCTGCCCGACGACCTGGCGGCGACGGTCCGTTCCCGAATCGGCCTGTCCAACTCGGCGGACGGCCCGCCGGTGCGGGACCGCTGGCTCGTTCTCGCCCAGTACGACACGGCGGACGCGCGTCTGACGACCCGCCGGATATGGCTGTACGGCGCCGAGTCGGCCCGTACTGCGCTGCTCCTCTCTTATGGCGCCGCCGGCCGCGCACCCGAACTCGCGCTGCCGGTGGGTCTGGCCCTGGATGCGGAGGTCTCCGCCCATCCGGGTGCCGGGCAGCCGCGGGCGGCCCTGGGCGAGCAGTTCGCCCCGCCCGCTCCCGCGGCGACCCGGCCTCCGGGAATGACACCGTCCCGGGCCGCCGACCGCTACGGCGAGGCCCTGCGGGACGATCCCTGGCTGGACTCCGTCCCGGTGACGCTGGACCGGGTCGTCCCGATCCCGGACGGCGACTCCTGGCAGCTGGCGGACGCCGACGGGGACGAGGCCCTGCCGCTCACCCCCACGGCCCGCTCCCGCCCGGGCCTGTGGCGCCTGGTCGCCCTCTCGGGCGGGGCGCCCGTCAAGGTCTTCGGCGAGTGCGGCCACCGCGGCTTCACCCCGCTGACGGCCTGGCCGGAGGGGCCGGGCGAGGCGGTGCCCCTGTGCTGAGCCGGCGGGACCACGACCACGGTGTGCCACCGGCCGTAACCGACGGCGCACCCCGCACGCCGGCCATCACACCACCGCTCCCGAGAGGCGCAGGCCACACAGGCTCCTCCGACAATCCCCCCTTTCTCATCCGATCCACGCATGTGACCGGCCCCATGGGACACCCGTACCGGGTGAGGTTTCAACCACTTCCAGGCAGCACCGCACGGAAAGGAACCGAATGAAGAGCACCTCCGCTCCTGCGGACTCGCCCGCGCCGGGCGCCTGGGAGGAACTCGTCACGGCGGCGCTGCTCGGCACGGAGCGGCGCACACCGCCGGGCACGGCGCCGGGCCGGGAGGCGCCGGTGGCGCTGCTGGACGCGGCGGCCGTGGCGACGGTACGACGGCGGGCCGGCCTGCGGCCCGGGCGGGCGGCCCGGCACCCGGAACCGGCGGCCCCGGATCTGCGTCCTCCCCTGCCCGCCGCCGCGGCCCGCAGGCTGGGGATGCTCCTGGCCGATCGTCCCGGCACCGGCGGCGGTGGCCGCAGAGGTACGGCGCCGGACCTGATGGAGCTGCTGCCGCAGTGGCTGGCGGCGGCGAACGCCCGCGGTTTCGCCGCACCTCCCGAGGTGCTGCCCGCCCTCCTGGACGCGGCCCGGGGGCGTACGGACCTGCGCCCCGCGGCACTGGCCTTCGCGGGACCGCGGGCCGTCTGGCTCGCCCGGCTGAACCCGGACTGGCGGTTCGCCCTGCGCGCGACACCGGGCGGGGGTGCGGCACTGCCGCCCTCCGGGGACATCGAGAAGGTCCGACAGCTGTGGCAGGAAGGGCTCTTCGCCGAGCGGGTCGCCCTGCTCTCCGCGATACGCGCCCGCGAGCCCGCCGCCGCGCGCGAGCTGCTCGCGACTACCTGGGCGACGGAACGGGCCGAGGACCGGCTGATGTTCCTCGACTCGCTGCGCACGGGGCTGGCCGCGGAGGACGAGCCGTTCCTGGAGCAGGCGCTGTCCGACCGGAGCCGCAACGTACGGGCAACGGCGGCGGAGCTGCTGTCGGCGCTGCCGGGTTCCGCCCTCGCGGCACGGATGGCGGATCGGGCCGGGGCCTGCGTGGCCGTCGACCACACGGGGGACGCACCGACTCTCGCGGTCGAGGCGCCGCACGAGTGCGACGCGAGCATGGAGCGCGACGGTGTCGTATCCAAGGCTCCGGCGGGACGGGGTGAACGGTCGTGGTGGTTCGGACAGTTGGTGGAGGCGGCACCGCTCCGTACCTGGTCGGCGCGTCTCGGCGGCCGTACGCCCCGGGAGATCGTGGCGCTGCCGGTCGCGGACGACTGGCAGAGCGAGCTGCACGCGGCGTGGTGCCGGGCGGCGGTGCGGCAGCGGGACGCCGAATGGGCGCGGGCCCTGCTCGGGGCGCCCGCGGCACCCGAGGCCGGCGGCCCCGGCGCGGTGTCCCTGGCCGAACGCGCCAAGCTGCTCGGCACGCTGGGCTGCGCCGAACGGGCCGAGTGGGTCGCCGGATTCATCTCGGCCCACGGCCTGTCCGAGGCGTTCCAGCTGCTCGGGGTGTGTGCGGTGCCGTGGGCCGAACCGCTCGGGCGGGCCGTGG
Organism: Streptomyces sp. NPDC006602; assembly: GCF_042870385.1. Lineage (NCBI taxonomy): Bacteria > Bacillati > Actinomycetota > Actinomycetes > Kitasatosporales > Streptomycetaceae > Streptomyces > Streptomyces sp. NPDC006602. Next base: position 693,282 of record NZ_JBIAHG010000003.1, read on the forward strand.
TGGACGCACTCAACATCGCACGGGATGCGGGGAGTTACCCATGGAGTTTCAGTGGAGTGATGGGGCTGGCGGAACGCTGCCTCGACCCCTCCGAGGCGAGCCGTCTCGACGGGCTGCTGGCAGTGCCGGACGAGCCGGAGGACGCGTCACCGGGAGCCGGGGGCTACTGGGCGGAAGCCTTCCAGCGCCTGATGACCACATTGCGGCTGCGGGCGGCGATGACCGAGGAACTGGGCGCGGCGTAGGGGGCGGGCGACCTGAAAGCGCAGGTGGGCCGGAGTCAGCCCGTCTGGGGGTCACCCGTCTGGGGGTCACCCCTCTGGGGGCGCTTGAGGACGAGGCCGTCCAGGCCGACGGGAGTCTGGGGGCGAAGCCCTCAGGGACGGTCGCCCCAGACCACCCGCGGCGGAAAAACAGCTCGGCCGCCGGAGGCCTACGCCCCCGCCGGCTGCCGCACCTTCGCCCGCACCCAGTCCACGATCGACTGCGTCGTCGCCCCCGGGGTGAAGATCTCCGCGACGCCCTTCTCCTTCAGCGGAGCGATGTCCGCCTCGGGGATGATCCCGCCGCCGAAGACGAGGATGTCCTCCGCTTCCCGCTCCTTGAGCAGCGCGATCACCGCCGCGAAGAGCGTGTTGTGCGCCCCGGAGAGGATCGAGAGGCCGATCGCGTCGGCGTCCTCCTGGATCGCGGTGTCGACGATCTGCTCCGGGGTCTGGTGGAGCCCGGTGTAGATCACCTCCATACCGGCGTCGCGCAACGCCCGCGCGATCACCTTGGCCCCGCGATCGTGGCCGTCGAGCCCCGGCTTGGCCACCACCACGCGGATCGGACCGGCTGCCACACCCATCACTGCCTCCATGAAGCGACTACATCCATCCGTACCGACAAGTACCGCACCGGCCGGGAAAGTGAACGAACGTTATCGCCAGGATCCCGCAACCGGCAGTTTCGCGGTGGATACCGAGGGGGAAATCACATGGTGGGACACGTTCGGGAGCCGCGACGAGGTCGTCGCACCGCCGCGCCGCAAGCCGCGCGCCGCGGCGGTACGGCGTTTCGGCGAGGGCACGAAGGGCACGCAGGGCAGGTAAGGCACGACAGCGGGGAGCCTCGTCGCCACACCGACAGGGAATCTCGTCACGTCATCGGCGCAACACCAGTACCACCATCAGCATCGATCGCCTCATCGGCAACTCCGGAAACAAGCGCCGCGCACCATCCTCACCCCACGTGCCCCACTCATGCTCCGTCGAAGACCCCCACCGCGCCTCCCCACGAGGGCACCCTGGGGACAGAGCCGTCCCCCTGCGTGCCGACAGGAGGTCGGCCATGAAGGTCACCAGGGCAGTGCTGCCCTTTCTTCCGCTCTGCCAGCGACTTCTCCCGGACAAGCTCCCGGGCAAACTGGCGGGGCTCTCCTTGGCACTCCTGAAGGCGACCGCCCTGGAGATCGCGATCCTCGCGGGCCACCTGCTCCTCTACCCGTCCGGCATCGTCCAGGAGCGCCGGTCCCCGCTGTCCTCGCTCCCCTCACCGGACGACGCCGGCACGCCGCAGCTGCCCACGGAGGCCAAGCCCCCGGTCGTCCTGCTGCACGGCTTCATAGACAACCGCTCGGTCTTCGTCCTCCTGCGCCGCAGCCTCGCGCAGCACGGCAGGCAGCAGATCGAGTCGCTCAACTACTCGCCGCTGACCTGCGACATCCGCACCGCGGCGGAGCTGCTCGGTCGGCACATAGAGGAGATCTGCGAGCGCACGGGCAGCCGGCAGGTGGACATCGTCGGACACAGTCTCGGCGGACTGATCGGGCGGTACTACGTCCAGCGGCTCGGCGGCGACTTCCGCGTCCGGACGCTGGTGACACTGGGCACCCCGCACTCCGGCACCCGCGTGGCGCCGCTGGCGAACGCGCACCCGATCGTGCGCCAGATGCGCCCCGGCTCGGGCCTGATCGAGGAGCTGACCCGGCCCGCACCCGGCTGCCGCACGCACTTCGTCAGCTTCTGGAGCGACCTCGACCACCTGATGGACCCGATGGAGAGCGCCTGCATCGACCACCCCGACCTGACCGTGCAGAACGTCCGTGTGAGCGGCGTCGGGCATCTCGCCCTGCCCGTGCACCCCGCCGTCGCGACGGGAATACGGCAGGTGCTCGATACAGCACGCACAGCAGCCGAAGCAGACCCGCACGTCGGCGGCCTGACCGTGGCGTGACGGCAGCCGGACCGCAGGGCGCGAACAGCCCTCCGACAAGCCGCGGACAGCCCGACCGAAGCCGACTGATATCGAACACTCTTCGAACGCAGGGCCAAACCCGCGCCCGCCGTCCCCCGAAACACGGCCGAATGCCCGTTTCCTTCGGGCGGGAAACCTGACGAAGATTGTCGTGCCCGCGTACCGCCGGGTACAGTCACCGCACTGCTCTGGCAGCCCCTGTCGTCGAGGCGAAAGAGAAGTTGGTGAACGACCGTCACCCGTCGGGGACCATGACCACCCCGGCCCCGGCTTCCGAAGCCGTCTCGGCGCCCTACGCGTCGTACGGCACCCAGGAAGCCCAGTACGGGGACTTCACCACGCACGCCACGTACGACGCCACCGGTTTTGACACCGCTTCGGGCACGACTTCGGGCACCGGTTTCGACGCCTCCGGCCAGGCCACCACGTCCTTCGAGACCGATCCCCTCTTCGGCTGCCTTCCTGGCGACTCCACGGGTTCGTACGACACCTCGACGTGGTCGACAGACAGTCACCAGACCCTGAACTACGACGCGTACGCGGCCCAGCACCACGCCGCCTACGACACCGGCGCGTACGACACCACCGCCTGGAACGCCGGCCACCAGCAGCTCTCCTCGATCCCGCCGCAGGCCACCGGCCCCGAGGTGAGCGGCCAGTGGGACGCGAGTGCCTGGCTCCAGCCCGACCCGTCCTGCGTCCCGGCCGACCAGACCCAGCACTGGGAATGGGGCACACAGGCCTTCGACACGGGTGCCTACGACGCCACGCAGTGGAACTCCGACGGCGGCGCCTCCGGCCACGAAGAGTACGAGCAGCACGCGACGGCCACCTTCGAGCAGGTCGCGTACGACAGGCCGTACGGCGAGGCCACCTCGCACGACGGCGAGTCGACCGCCACCGACGCCATGCCCGCCGCAGCCGACGCGCTACTCCTCGACGACCAGGAAGAAGTCGTCCCGGAGGCCGCAGCCGCAGCCACACCGGCCCTCGCCCCGTCCTCGCGCGCCGCGGCCCGCGGCGCCTCCCGCTCCCGCCGGCGTCCGCCCCCCAAGCGCTCCGCGCTGCTGACGGTGGCCGTTCCCTCGGCCTGCGTCATGGGCGTCGCGGGGATCGCGGCCGCGTCCGTCAGTGCACTGGCCGACGACAGCAGCGACACGTCGACGACCGCGGCGGACGCCACCGCCGTCAAGCCGTCCGCCGCGAACAACAAGCTGGACACCCAGCTGAAGAGCCTTTCCGCGGGCGCCGACGACTTCGCCGACCGGGCCAGCCGTACGCAGGAACGTATCGACCTCAAGGCCCAGCAGATCGCGGAGAAGAAGAAGGCGGCCGCGGAGGCCGCGCGCAAGGAGCGGCTGCGCCCCAAGTACGCCCTGCCGGTCGCGCAGCACGGGCTCAGCGCCTACTTCGGCCAGTCCGGCATCAACTGGATGTCCGTGCACACCGGCATCGACTTCCCGGTGTCCTACGGCACGACCGTGATGGCCGCGACCGACGGCACCGTGCGGACGCAGTGGAACAGCGCGTACGGCAACATGATGATCGTGACCGCGAAGGACGGCACGGAGACGTGGTACTGCCACCTCTCCAGCTACCGCGTCGCCTCCGGTACTACCGTCAAAGCCGGTGACCCGATCGCGTACTCCGGCAACTCCGGCAACTCGACCGGCCCGCACCTGCACTTCGAGGTGCGACCCGCAGGTGGCTCGGCCATCGATCCGCTGCCGTGGCTGCGCAGCCACGGGATCGACCCGACGTAAGGCTCGGAGCCGGACCGGGGGCTATCGCCCCCAGCCCCCAGCCCCCGTCTCCTACGACTTCCCGGCTACAGCTTCTCGACCGGCGCGTACCGCAGCAGCAGCCGCTTCGGGTTGGTGTCCCCGAAGTCGATCGTCGCCTCGGCGTTGCCGCCCGTGCCCTTCACGGCCACGACCGTGCCGAGCCCGAACTGGTCGTGCGTCACCCGGTCCCCGACCGTCAGGGCCACGACCGGCTTCTCCGAGGTCCGGCGCGTGGCGAAGCCGGACGCGCCCGAGGCCGACGAGCGTGAGCGGGACGACGACAGTGAGGCGGCCACGCCGGACGCCGGACCCGAGGGCATCGGCCCGGTGGCACCGGTGCGCTTCCAGTCGACGTGCTGCGCCGGAATCTCCTCCAGGAACCGCGAGGGCGGGTTGTACGACGGCTGCCCCCACGCGCTGCGCATCGACGACCGGGTCAGATACAGCCGTTCCCGCGCGCGCGTGATGCCGACGTACGCCAGGCGCCGCTCCTCCTCCAGCTCCTTGGCCTGGCCGAGGGCGCGCATGTGCGGGAAGACGCCGTCCTCCATGCCGCTCAGGAAGACCACCGGGAACTCGAGGCCCTTGGCGGTGTGCAGGGTCATCAGGGTGATGACTCCGGAGCCGTCCTCGTCCTCGTCGGGGATCTGGTCGGAGTCGGCGACCAGGGCCACCCGCTCCAGGAAGTCGGAGAGCGAGCCGGACGTCTCGCCCTCCCCCGTCTCCTGCTCGAACTCCAGGGCCACGGCGGCGAGTTCCTGGAGGTTCTCGATCCGGGTCTCGTCCTGCGGGTCGGTGGATGCCTGCAACTCGGCGAGGTAGCCGGTGCGTTCGAGCACCGCTTCCAGGACGGTAGCCGGGCCCGCGCCGGACTCGACGATGGTACGGAGGTCCTCCATCAGCGTGTTGAACCGCTTCACGGCGTTCGTGGAGCGCGCGGCCATGCCGTACGCCTCGTCGACGCGCTTGAGCGCCTGCGGGAAGCTGATCTTCTCGCGCTGGGACAGGGCGTCGATCATCGCCTCAGCGCGGTCGCCGATGCCGCGCTTGGGGACGTTCAGGATCCGGCGCAGCGGCACCGAGTCCTCCGGGTTGGCCAGCACCCGCAGGTAGGCCAGGACGTCCCGGACCTCCTTGCGCTCGTAGAAGCGGACGCCGCCGACGACCTTGTAGGGCAGGCCGACGCGGATGAAGACCTCTTCGAAGACACGGGACTGGGCGTTCGTGCGGTAGAAGACGGCGACGTCTCCCGCCTTCGCCTCGCCCGCGTCGGTGAGGCGGTCTATCTCGTCGGCGACGAACTGCGCCTCGTCGTGCTCGGTGTCGGCGACATAGCCGGTGATGCGCGCGCCCGCGCCCGCGTTGGTCCACAGGTTCTTGGGGCGGCGGGACTCGTTGCGCTCGATGACGGCGTTGGCGACGGTGAGGATCGTCTGCGTGGAGCGGTAGTTCTGCTCCAGGAGGATCGTCGTCGCGTCCGGGTAGTCCTCCTCGAACTGGAGGATGTTGCGGATGGTCGCGCCGCGGAAGGCGTAGATCGACTGGTCGGCGTCGCCCACGACGCACAGTTCGGCGGGCTGCAGGTCGTACTCGCTGGGTGGTACGTCCACCGGGTGCTCGGCGGTGCCGACGAGTTCCCTGACCAGGGCGTACTGGGCGTGGTTGGTGTCCTGGTACTCGTCCACGAGGACGTGCCGGAAGCGGCGGCGGTAGTGCTCGGCCACGTCCGGGAACGCGCGCAGGAGGTTGACGGTCGTCATGATCAGGTCGTCGAAGTCGAGGGCGTTTGCCTCGCGCAGTCGCGACTGGTACATGGCGTAGGCCTGCGCGAGGGTCTTCTCGAAGCCGTCGGTGGCCTGGGCGGCGAAGTCCTCCTCGTCGATCAGCTCGTTCTTCAGGTTCGAGATCTTGGCGCTGAAGGACTTCGGCGGGAAGCGCTTGGGGTCGAGGTCCAGGTCGCGGCAGACCAGGGCCATCAGGCGCTTGCTGTCGGCCGCGTCGTAGATCGAGAACGAGGAGGTGAAGCCGAGCTTCTTCGACTCCCGGCGCAGAATTCGCACGCACGCGCTGTGGAACGTCATCACCCACATGGCGTTCGCTCGCGGGCCGACGAGCTGCTCGACGCGCTCCTTCATCTCGCCCGCGGCCTTGTTGGTGAAGGTGATCGCGAGGATCTGGCCCGGATGCACGTTCCGCTCGCCCAGCAGGTACGCGATCCGGTGGGTGAGCACGCGGGTCTTGCCGGAGCCGGCGCCGGCCACGATGAGCAGCGGGGTGCCGTGGTGCACGACCGCGGCACGCTGGTTCTCGTTCAGCCCGTCCAGGAGCGCGGCCGGGTCCACCACCGGACGGGGGGCGCCGTCGCGGTAGTACCCTCCCCCACTCTCGGCTCCGCTCGAGCGGGGGGACCCCCATCGGTCCGGCGGCGCGTCGAACTTCCCGCCGAACAGATCGTCCGGAACCGGCTCCGGTACGTGATCGTCGTCGGGCGGCGGTGGTTCTTCCTCGTGGGCCCGAGGGGCCTGGAGGTTCGCCAGGAAGCTGTCATCAAAGAGGCTGCTCATCGCTCTCCGAGTCTAGGACGCCCCACTGACACCCCGCCGCCGCCCCAAGAACTTCGCCTGTTCCGATGGTTCAGAAGGCTCAGAAGGCTCAGAAGGCGAGGATCTTCCAGAGCTGGCCGCCCGGCGTCTTCCTGCCCTCCAGGACCGTGCCGTCACGGTCGGCGATCGACCAGGCCGAGACGTAGACCTTGCCGTCGTACGGGTCGACGGCCACGCCCGCCGGGACGGCACCTTCACGCTCGTACGTTTGCCGTGCGAGACCTTCGTCACCTGGCCGGCGAAGAGCTGGCTGACGTACAGGTCGCCCTTGTCGTTGAGGGCCAGGCCACCGATGGAGCCGAAGCCGGACTTCCAGCCGAGGATCTTGCCGGTCCAGGGGGCGACCGTCCACACGCGCGTGAGGTGAGGCCGACGCACGTCTCGCCCTCGGATCCCTCCCCGATGCACTTCTTGCCGCCCTGGCCGACCTCGGCGACGTACAGCTGGCCGTCGTCGTAGGAGAGCTGTCGCGGGTTGTCGAGGCCGGTCGCGATCACCCGGACGACGGGTTTGCCCGAGGTCTGCCCCCCGTCGGCACTGGCGGGTGCGATGCCCGCGGTGGCGGCGAGTGCTGCTCCTGTCGCGATTCCCGTGGCGACGAGTGTCCTGCGCTTCCTCATGGCCGTGCCTCTCTCACCCAGTCACGGCACCGGACCGCGCCGGGGTGGAAGCTAGCGCCCCGAAGCGGGCGGACGTCGCCACTCCAGCGAAAATACGCCCAAGTCGTGGCAGATCACTCCGGATCGACCACAAGAAGCCACGCCCTGACCCAAGGTCACGAAAATGTATCGGGCATATCGAACATCAACCTTCACAGGGGCCACACCTGTTGGCTACCGTGCCGGGCAGGCCGTACGACACCCACCGGCGAACGTCGCCGGGCCGCACGGCCTCCGCCGAGTCCGACGCGCCGCCGTGCGCCCGGAGCCGGGGACCCACCGACCTTGGGGTGAATCGGCTCGCACTCCCTTCGAGGGAAGGGCCGTAGGGCAAACCTTCCTAACCACCCGCCCGAACCCGACAGCTAACTCGGTAGGCGGAACGTGGAAGGAGTCGCCTCCCTTGGCGTCGCACCGCAAGTCGCGTCCTTCGGGTACGCGCGTAGCAGGCATCCGGACCCCTGCCCTGGCCACGGCCGCCCTCACCTCCGTGGCCCTCCTGTCCCAGACGGCCAATGCCGCCCCGTCGACCGACGACAAACCGAGCCTTGAAGAAGTCGAGAAGAAAGTCGACGACCTGTACCGGCAGGCCGAGTCGGCCACCGACAAGTACAACGCGGCCCAGGAAAACACCGTCAAGCAGCGCAAGCGCGTCGACACCCTCCTGGACGACGTCGCCCAGCGCACCCAGAGGCTCAACGAGGCGCGGGAGGAACTTGGTTCCTTCGCCGCCGCCCAGTACCGGACCGGCGCGTCCGCCCCCGACACGGCGACCTTCCTGCTCGCGGACTCCCCGCAGGACTACTTCGACCAGTCCCAGCTGATGGGCCGGCTGACCAATCGTCAGAAGGGCGCGGTCGACGACTACGTCACCGAGCAGTCCGCGACGATGGCGAAGCGCCAGGAGGCCACCCAGAGCCTTCAGAAGCTCACCGAGTCGCAGAGCGACCTGAAGACCTCCAAGGCCACCGTCCAGAAGAAGCTGGCCGACGCCCGCGCGCTGCTGTCGCAGCTGACCGCCGAGGAAAAGGCCCGGCTCGCGGCGATCGAGCAGAAGAAACAGCAGGAGGCCGCGGCCAAGGCGGCCGAGCTGGCGCGGCAGCAGGCGGCGGAGCAGAAGGCCCAGGAGGAGGCGGCGGCTCAGCAGGAGGCGAGCAGCGGCACCTCAGGCTCTTCCTCCTCCACCGCCACCGACTCGTCCACCACGGACTCCTCGTACGCCACCAAGGCCGAGAAGGCCCTCGCCTTCGCCCGCGCCCAGATCGGCAAGCCGTACGTCTGGGGCGCCACCGGCCCCGAGTCCTACGACTGCTCCGGCCTCACCCAGGCCGCCTGGAAGGCCGCCGGCGTCGACATCCCGCGCGTCACCTACGACCAGGTCAACGCCGGCACCACGGTCTCCCTCTCCGCCGCCCAGCCCGGCGACCTGGTCTTCTTCTACGACGACATCAGCCACGTCGGCCTCTACATCGGCAACGGCATGATGATCCACGCCCCGAAGCCGGGCGCGTACGTCCGCGAGGAGTCCATCTACTACGACGGCGAGTCGTCGATCTACAGCGTCGTGCGGCCGGCCTGACACGACGCTCGGAGGCGGTGCCGGCGGCCTACGTCGCCGGCACGTCCGAGATCAGTCCGCGATCAGGTCCGCGATCACGTCCACAGCACCGCGATGAAGATGTTCGCCGTGGTCAGCGCGCCGACCAGCCCGAACAGCCGCTTGTCCACCGCCTCCTCGTCCCGCTGGACGTAGACGAGACCAAGGATCACGATCAGCAGGGCCAGCTTCACGCCGATCTTGATGTTGTTGACGGACTGGTCGTCGGCCTGGTTGAGGCCGACCAGGATCACGCCGGTGACCAGCATCGTCAGCGCGCCGTGCAGCATCGCCGGGACGAAGCGGGCGGTGCCCTGGCCCATCGCCTTCATCTGGTTGAGGAAGCCGCCGAGCAGCGAGGCGATGCCGACGATGTGCAGGCCGACGAAGAGATGGATGAGTACGTCCATGAGGCCGGAGCCTAATCACGGCCTCATGCGCCACCCGACACCGCCCCTTCCCAAGGGCACCTCTCGCCCGCCTCCCGGGCTGACCGAATCTTGCACATATGCGCCCCATAGCACCCAACCGCCCTCGCGGGTACGGATTCGGCACATCGGTCATCGCTCTGCGTGAAGTAGACGGGGCCGATCGCGGATCACGGTCACATACGGTCACCCGTCGGTCAGCTGGGAGAACTTCCGCACATCGCGTTACCCCACCGTCACGGTCGGGTTTAGCGTCCTCCATCAGGTGACCGGCTCCCCACCGCCGCCCGGGCCAGGGGCGGCAGTCGGCCACCACCGCCGAGAAGGTCCGGCGGCGGTCCGCTTTCCCCTGTGCTGGTCGCCGCCGGACGCGTGACCGCCCCAGGGCGCCCTTACGTCCGCTCCGCTTGGCGTTCGTACGGACAAGGCGGTCACAAGGCGGTCGTACGAAAGGACGTGCAGTCCACGTGGCAGCGCACCGCAAGCCCCGGCAACGCTCGGTCAGCGGCACCAAGGCCCGTACGGCGGCGACCATAGCCCTCGCCGGCGCGGCGACCGCGACCGGCTTCGACGGGACCGGACACGCCGAGCCCCAGCTCACGCCGGCGCAGGTCAAGGCGAAGGTGGACAAGCTGTACCAGGAGGCGGAGGTCGCCACCGAGAAGTACAACGGCGCGAAGGAGAAGGCGGAGGCGGCCGAGACCCGGCTGGCGACCCTGCAGGACCAGGCGGCGCGCCAGACGGAGAACCTCAACTCGGCCCGGGACGCGCTGGGGACGATGGCCGCCGCGCAGTACCGCGACGGCGGCCTCGACCCCGCCCTGCAGCTGGCACTCTCCGCCGACCCCGACCAGTACCTGGACGGCGCCGAGTTCGCCGAACGGGCCGGCAGCCGCCAGGCCTCGTCCGTGGCACGCGTCCGCGAACAACTGCGGGAGATCGAGCAGCTGCGCGGCGCCGCCCACATCGAGCTCGCCTCCCTGCAGTCCCGCCAGGCGGAGCTGAAACGCCACAAGATGGCGATCAACAGCAAGCTGGACGCGGCCCGCCAACTGCTGTCCCAGCTGCCCACGGAGGAGCGCGCACAACTGGGCGAGGACGGAGCCGATCGCGCCTCCCGCTCGTCGACGACCGCCCGGGACGGCCTCGCGGCCCCCGGATCAGCCACCGCCCAGGCGCCCAACTCCCGCGCCGCGGCCGCCGTCTCGTACGCCTACGCCAAGCTCGGCAGCCCCTACGTGTGGGGCGCGACCGGCCCGGACGCCTTCGACTGCTCGGGCCTCGTCCAGGCCGCCTACCGCTCCGCCGGCATCTCCCTCCCCCGCACGACCTACGCCCAGATCGACACGGGCCGACGCGTCTCCCGTTCCGAACTCCTCCCGGGTGACCTGGTGTTCTTCTACTCCGCGATCAGCCACGTCGGCATCTACGTCGGCAACGGGCAGATGATCCACGCCCCGAACCCGTCGGCACCGGTCCGGCTGGCTCCAATCAGCGAGATGCCGTTCGCGGGGGCGACGCGGGTCGTGTGAGCGGACCAGGACACCGCACGCGAACCCCGCTCTCTCAGCCTATGGACCGGACTCGCGCGACGATCCGCACGCCAGTGAGGCAGAGGTGTGGAAGACCCAGCGGGTACCTGTGTCGCCCTGTTCCGGCTGGAAGGCTCGTACCGCTGCGCGGTGATCGCCTCGGCAGAAACGGCCGCAGCCGCTCCCGCTCGGCATCCGTCAGATCCCCTCGCCCCATGTCCACACCAACGCCCCGGACACCGAGTAGCCACATGATCGACCAAATAAATCCCAGGGCCTGTCCAGGTCCTGCTTTGCCATGCTTGTCGCCGGTTCGGGGTTCGGGCGCCGAGTGATGTTGGCGAAGAGTTCGGGGCATCGCTGTTGACCTCAGACGTGTATGTGTACGCAACAATGAGGGAGGACGGTATGGAGCCATTGGAACTCCGCCGCGCAGTTGAGGCAGGACGGGCGACAGCTTCGGAGCTGGGCCTTCAGGTCAACGATGTGGTCGTCATCCACAACTCGGACCGCGTCGCGCTGCGCCTGGTCCCTTGCGGTGTTCTGGCTCGGGTCGCACCTTCAGGGCATCTGGCTGATTCCGCGTTCGAAGTAGAGGTTGCTCAGCATCTCGCCGACGTCGACGCTCCGGTGGCTGAGCTCGACCCTCGGGTCGGATCCCGGGTCTATGTGCGTGATGCCTTCGCCATCTCGCTCTGGACCTACTACGAACCTGCGGGATCGGAGATGGCGCCGGCCGACTACGCAGACGTGCTCCTGCGGCACCATGCCGCCCTGCGCCAGATCGATCTGGACGCACCGCATTTCACCGATCGAGTCGCCGTGGCACTGAGAGAGGTGAACGACCGGGAACAGTCCCCCGAGCTGTCCGATTCTGACCGGGAGCTCCTCAGCGACACACTCAGTGGTGTGAGCGCCGCGATCAGCATCGACAGAGCCGACGACCAGCTGTTGCACGGCGAGCCGCATCCGGGCAACCTCCTGAACACGAGAAGAGGGCCGCTTTTCGTAGACCTCGCCACGTGCTGCCGTGGACCGATCGAGTTCGACCTCGCCCATGCGCCCGAAGAAGTGGCAAGGCACTATGCGGGGGCTGACCACGACCTGATTCACCGGTGCCGCGCCCTGAACTGGGCGATGTTCTCCGCCTGGCGCTGGCGCCGAGACGACCAGATGCCTGACCGGGACCACTGGAGAGTGCAGGGGCTCAACCAGGTTCGCGCTGCACTCGATCGTTGCTGACTGGGCTGAACTCGAGACAGAGGGGCTGCCGGACCGGTCCCGATCCGCTGCGCCGTGTGCGGCGTCCCGACGCGGTGCAGCGGTCGAACTCCGCCGGCTTGAGAGGACATCTCATCCCCTCGCCCCATGCCCCGCAGCAACAAGCCGGACACGGACCAGGCACATGATCAGCCGGACAAGTCCTAGACGAGCCGCCGCGCCGTGGCCCACCGAGTCAGCTCATGACGGTTCGACAGCTGAAGCTTCCGCAGCACCGCCGAGACATGGGACTCGACCGTCTTCACGGAGATGAAGAGCTGCTTGGCGATCTCCTTGTACGCGTACCCCCGCGCGATCAGCCGGAGTACCTCGCGCTCCCGCTGGGTGAGGCGGTCGAGGTCCTCGTCGACGGGAGGCGCATCCGTGGAGGCGAAGGCGTCGAGGACGAAACCGGCGAGCCTCGGGGAGAAGACCGCGTCGCCTTCCTGGACCCGGAAGATGGAGTTGATCAGGTCGGCGCCTGTGATCGTCTTGGTGACGTAGCCTCGCGCTCCGCCGCGGATCACGCCGATCACGTCCTCCGCCGCGTCCGACACGGACAGGGCGAGGAAGCGGACGGGCTGCTGGGCGTCGGACATCAACGGGGCGCAGCGGCGCAGGACTTCGACGCCGCCGCCGCCCGGAAGGTGGACGTCGAGGAGGACCACCTCGGGCCGGGTCGCGGTGATGACAGTGACCGCCTGGTCGACGTCGGCCGCCTCGCCGACGACCTCCACGCCGGTCTGCTCGGTCTGGCCGATCTCGGCCTGCACGCCCGTACGGAACATGCGGTGGTCGTCGACGAGGACCACGCGCACATGGCGCCCGCTCTCGCCGCCTGAGGCATTCGCCGTCTCCGGCGCTCCCGCCGTGCCGGTTCCCTCGGTGGGGTCGCTCATGACGTCTTCTCCGCCCTCTCCATCTCCAGCTCGACCTCCGTGCCGCCGTCCGGCACCGCGCGCAGCCGCGCCGTGCCGCCGTTGCGCTCCATGCGGCCGATGATCGATTCTCTGACGCCCATGCGGTCGGCGGGTATCGAGTCGAGGTCGAAGCCGGGGCCGCGGTCCCGGACGGACACGAAGACCGTCTTTCCCTCGACTTCGGCGTAGACCTGGACTGCGCCGCCCTCGCCACCGTACTTGGCGGCGTTCACCATCGCTTCGCGTGCGGCCTGCATCTGTGGCCCGATTCTCTCGTCGAGGGGGCAGTCGCCGACGACGACCACCTCTATGGGGACGCCGTGCTTGTCCTCGACCTCCGCGGCGTTGCGCCGCACCGCGTCGGCGAGGGTGGTGGGCTCGTCGGCCTCGTCCTTGCCGGTGCCCTCGGGCTTGTACAGCCAGGTGCGCAGGTCGCGCTCCTGGGCGCGGGCGAGGCGGCGCACCTCCGCCGGGCTCTCCGCATTGCGCTGAATCAGGGTGAGGGTGTGCAGCACCGAGTCGTGGACATGAGCGGCGACCTCGGCGCGCTCCTGGGCGCGGATGCGCATCAGGCGCTCCTCGGAGAGGTCCTGGGTCATTCGCACGAGGTAGGGACCGGCCAGGAGCGTTATACCGACGAGGACCGCGAGGGCCGCCTGCAGGACCGAGCCGAGGTGGGCGGCGGAGCCCTGCAGGACGAAGATGCCGGAGACACCGGCGGTGACCAGCAGCACGCCGGCCACGGCCCGCAGCAGGGTGAGTGTGCGCCTGCGGCGACCGGCCTCGACCCAGCGGGCCCGGCGGGCGTTGTCCGCCTGGCGCCAGACGAGGGCGACGCCCGCGCCGACGAGGACGACCGGCCAGAGGTAGGCCTTGGCGCCGTTGCCGAGGTTCACATTGCCGACGAAGACCATGGCCACGACGACCATGAGGAGCAAGGCCACGATCTGGCCCTTGTCGGGCCTGCGCGTGACGAGTCTGCGGCGGCCGTCCGACGAGGTCTCGGTGGCGACCAGGGACGGGGACCGCTGGCCGCCCACGCCGCCGACGCCGAGGGGCACGAAGAACCAGAACGCGGCATACAGCAGGGCGCCGAGGCCGTCCGCCAGGAACAGGCCGACGAAGACGAGCCGCACCCAGATCACGGGCAGGCCGAGATGTCCGGCGAGCCCCCGCGCCACGCCACCGAGCCAGCGTCCGTCACTGCTGCGGTAGAGCTTGCGCGGCGGCCGCGGTTCGACGACTGGCGCTGCTGCGGCTTCCGGCATGCCATCGATGTTCACACGGCCGGAGGGCCCGGGCATCAGGGTTGTTCCCCGAGACTCCCCTGATCTTCGACGGGCGGGACCGTCGAACGCTTCCCCGGCGCCGGCTCAGGGCAGATATCAGGGTCCGGCCAGGGTCATTCCGACTGCCGCGGCGGCGGTGCGGCAGTCACCATGGAGCCATGACAGATCACGACCACGCCGCGACGGGTCCGGGACCCGGCTCCGGCCCGCGCCCCCGACCGGGTGCCGGGCCGCAGGATGCCGCGCCCGCCGCGGATGCCGCACCCGCCGCGGGGGCGGAGCCGCACGCGGACGCCCCGGCAGGCCCCGGCGCGGCCTCGCGTGCGCACGTGCGGGCGGGCGCGGAGGGGGAGGGGGAGGGCGAGACGGCCGCGGCGGAAGCGGGCGCGGTCCAGCTGCCCCACAAGTTCCGGCGCGACCGGCGGCACAAGATGCTCGCCGGGGTGTGTGCCGGGCTGGGGCGGCAGTGCGACATGGATCCGGTGATCTTCCGGATCACCCTCGCGGTGCTGTCCGCGACCGGCGGTATCGGCCTCATCTTCTACGGCTTCGCGTGGCTCTTCGTCCCGTACGAGGACGAGGAAGAGAACGAGGTGCGCAAGCTGCTGACGGGCCGCGTGGACGGCCAGGCGCTGACGGCCGTGCTGTTCGCGCTGGTCGGCTGCGGTGTGTTCCTGACGCTGTTGAACAACGGCGGGGTGCTGGCCTTCGCCGTCGTCCTCTCCCTGCTCCTGGCGGGCGCCGGGTACTGGTCGCGGCATCGCGGCGCCCCCGACACCGACGCCCTGGCCGCCCAGGCCGTCGCCGACGCCCCGCCGGAGGCCCAGGCACCGCCGGTGCCCGCCGCATACCTGTCCTGGTGGCGCGACCCCATCGTCAAGGACGGCACGCATGTCGGCGGCACCGGTTATCTGTGGGGCCCGATGGACTCCCGGGACCGCGACATCTCAGCGGCCGTCAACATCGGCCTGGGCACCCCTTGGCGCTACCGCGAGCACATACGCACCCCGTACACCCCGCCGCCCGCACCCCGCGGCCCTCGCTGGATCGGCGGCTGGGTGTTCCTGCTCGCGCTGCTCGCGGGCGGGCTCGGTACCCGCCTGACGTGGGAGGACCACACCCTTGGTACCAGCCTGCAGACCGGCCTGGCCTGCGCGCTCATCATCCTCGGCGTCGGCGTGGCGGTCAGCGCGTTCCTGGGGCGCACGGGGGCGGGATCGATCTTCCTGGCGATCGTCACGGCGGGCCTGCTCGCCGGGGCGGCCGCCCTGCCCTCGGACATCAGCACGCACTGGGAGCGCACGAACTGGCGGCCCGCCACGGTGGCGGACGTCCAGCAGGACTACGACCTGGGCACCGGCGTCGGCACCCTGGACCTGAGCCGACTGGACGTGGCGAAAGGGCAGACGGTGGCCACTCAGGCCGACGTGGGCATGGGCCGGCTGCTGATCATCGTGCCCGCGGACGTGACCGTGCAGCTGAGCATCGACGTGGGGGTGGGCGACATCCAGTTGCCGGGCGACGACGAGAAGGACGTGGACGTGGCACCGGGCAAGCACAAGGAGGTCACCCTGACACCGACGGCCGGCGGCACCGGCACGCTGGACCTCGATCTCAGGGTCGGCATCGGACAGGCGGAGGTGAGCCGTGCTGCGTCATGAGCTCCAGCCGGGGAAGCTGGTCGCCGGGTTCTTCCTGATCCTCGCGGGCGTCATCTACGCCGGTGACGCGGGCGGCGCCTGGGAGACTCCGTGGTTCGTGATCATCCCCGTCGTCGTCGGCGGCCTCTGCCTGGCGGGCGCGGTCGGAGTCCTGACCCGGTCCATACGCAGGCGCCGCGCGGTGGCTCGTACGAACCCCGCCGGGCCGCAGCCGGTGGAGTCGCGCTGACGGGGGCGGCGCGGCAAGCGCACCGAACCGCCCCGCCGACAACAGCACCCGTCCCGCGCCGCCGGAGCTACCGGTAGTCCCCGAAGTGCCGTCGGCGTCGCCGTGCCCGTAGGGCCGCGTCCAGGGAGAGGACGGGGGCGCCGGCGAGGACGAGGGGGATCCAGGCCATCAGGTAGATGAGGTCGTTGCCGTAGTAGTACGGCTCGGTGGCCCAGCTCACCGTCAGCCACAGGCTCAGCGAGATCAGTGCGCCGCCGAGCGCGGCCAGGCGGGTCAGGAGTCCGATGAGGACGCCGATACCGACGGCGAGTTCACCGAAGGCGATGGCGTAGCCGAAGCTGACGGGGTTCTTCAGGGACAGGTCGACCAGGTCCGGGATGGCGGAGGAGTCGCGCACCGTGCGCATCAGGTCGCCGATCGAGCCGGAGCCGGAGTCCTTCATGAAGGCGCTGTCGGTCAGTTTGTCCAGGCCGGCGTAGATGAAGGTGACGCCGAGGAAGACGCGGAGCGGAAGGAGGGCGTAGCGGGTGGCGGTGTCGCGCCAGTCCGGGCCGCCGTTCACATAGGGGGAGTGCGTGTCCGTACGAATGCCGTGAGTCATAGCTGCTAGCCGCCTCTCGCCCGCCGTGCCGTGACCCCTCAGGTGACGATACGTACGACAGGGATGCCCCGCTCAATCCCGCCGCGGCCAGTTGCGCCCCTGTCCCGACCAGTTTCTCCGACTTGGCCGGCTTCGGCCATGCCCCGACACCGAAAGGACCATGGATGGCAGACCCGCACGGATCAGTCCGTGACGTCGATCGCGTACCGGTTCGTCTCGACGCCCGCCGCCGTCACCACCTGCACCTCCACCCGGCCGGGCTCCACGTCGGCCGGGACCGGCACGGTCAGTACGGCATCCGTGGGGTTGCTGAAGCCGCCCGTCACCGGGACGAGGGGAACGTGCACGTTGACCGGGCCGATGCGTACGACCATCCGGGACAGCCGGTCCGCGCCCTGCGCCCCCGCCGGCACGAAACCGGCGCCGCGGATCTCGATGTCGTCGCCGGTGCGGATCGGCCCGTCCAGGTCACCGGCCTCCCGGGCGCGCACGACGGAGAGGATCACCGGTCGCCCGCCCTCGGCGTACTTCCCGGCGAGGTAGGTCGCGGCGGACACCAGTACCACCACCGCGAGACCCCAGGGCAGGTCCGGCAGCTGGCCGGGGCGCCGGGCCAGCCGTACGGCGGCGAACAGGAGGGCGACGGTGCTGATGACGACGTACTGGATGTCGGCGAAGGTGCCCCGGCCCGCGTCGTCCGTGAGCAGGTCGGCCGCCCTCGGCCGGTCGGCCCGTACCTTCTGCAGCCGCTGCCCCAGCACCCGCAGCCCGACCACCCGCCGTACCAGGACGGCGATCCCGCACACCACGGCGAGGACGGTCACCACGCCCGCGGCCCGGGCGAGTTCGAACCCGGAGATCAGCGCGTCGCGCTCCGCGTGCTCGGACGCCGCGGCGAGGCGGCCCACCAGCACGAGCACGGCGTAGGCGACGAACAGCACCCAGCCGACCGCGACCGCCCGGGACGTGGACAGGCGGTTGTCCTCGCCGATCAGCGGCGCCAGCGCGCCGCCGCGCGCCCGGTGGAACCACGAGGCCGCCGTCAGCGCGGCGGCCACCGCCACGGCGGCGAGCAGTCCTGCCGTGCGGGCGGATGTCCAGCCCGCGCCGATGGCCGTGAGCGACTGCACCAGGAGGAGCAGGACGACCAGCGCCCACACCGCGCCCGCCGTACGGCGCCACAGCCGCGCCAGCCACGCCTCGCTCTCGGCACGGCCGCGTTCGGCGACGAGGTCCGCGGACTGGGTCAGTTCCTCCGAGACCCACTGGCGGGAGGCGGAGGCGGAGTGGGCCACCGCCGCCGGCAGCCCCTGCCCGGCCGCGAACTCGTCCCGTTTCAGGAGGAATTCGGCCACCGCCCTACGGTGTCCCGCACGCGCCCCGTGCGGACAGTCCCCGCAGGTGCAGCCACCTCCGTGCGCGCTCCCGTGCGCACCCGAGTCCGCGCCCTGTCTCGCCTCCTGCACCGCCACGCCCGACGCCTGCCTTCCCCGCTTTTTTGTGCCTCACAACTCACGTGCGATGACAGCGAATTGTGCCCTACGGAACACGCCCTGTGGCGGGCAGGTCCGGTCAGGGCGGTGGAAGGTCGGTTCGCCGTGTTGACCCGGCTGCGAGAATTTCCCCATGGCCGAGATCATCCAGCGCGACGGGACCTGGGCCTTCGACGGGAGCACGGTCAGGATCACGCCGGGACTCCACCGCTCCGTGCCGCTGTTCCGGCAGACGTACGGCGAGATCGCCGTGCCCCTGGAGGCCATCTCGGGCGTCGCCTTCGAGCCCGAACGCAAGCGCGGCCGGCTGCGTATGCGGCTGCGCGAGGGCGCCGACCCGCTCCTGCACGCGACCGGGGGCCGCCTGCCCGACCCCGCCGATCCGTACCGGCTGCTGGTGGAGGTGGACCGGGCGGGAGTCGCCGAGTACGTGGCCGAGGAGATCCGCCGCTCCCTGCTCCTGGACCAGATCCCCACGGAGCCGACCAAGGCCTACCTCCTGCCCGGCCCGCCGGTCCCGGTCTCGGTCCGCACCTCCGACGGCACGGCCTCCTTCGACGGCACCCAGGTCCGGATCGACTGGGCCGACACCTCGGACCGGGTCAAACGGGCGACCGGCCCCCGCATCATCGACCTTGGTGATCTCGTCCAGGTCGAGTGGCTGCCCAATTCCGGTTACGAGGACGGTTTCCTGCGCTTCGTGACCCGGGAGACCACGTTCTCCAAACTGCCGCCCGAGAAGGACCCGTATGCCCTGGACCTGTGGGGCAGCGCCCGCCGCGACCTGCTCACGGCCCTCGTCGCCACCGCGGTCACGGCCCGGCTGCCGCACCCCTCCACCCGCGCAGCCGTGGAGAACGGCGAGCAGACCGCCCGGCGCCCGCTGACGGCGGCCGTACCGCCGCAGGCCGACCGTCATGACGTACTCCTGCGGCAGCTGCGTGAGTTGGGCGAACTGCATCGGGACGGGGTGCTCACGGACGAGGAGTTCGCGATGACGAAGGCCGCGGTGCTCCGAGGATTCTGAAGCCTCAGCTCAGCAGATCCGGCTCGCTGCGGCTGATGTCCTGCCACATCGGCTGGTAGTTGATCCACGCCACCAGGTCGCCGCCCAGCTGCTCCCGGGTGGCCACGGCCGCCTTGTGGTCGATCAGGACGGGCCGTCCGGCCGCCTTGGCGGTGAGCTGGACCTGGCAGGACCGTTCCAGGGACAGGAACCACCAGGCCGCCGCGTCCACCGAGTCGCCGACGGTCAGCAGCCCGTGGTTGCGCAGGACGAGTGCCTTGCGCGTGCCCAGGGCGGTGGCGATGCGGCGGCCCTCGTCGGCGTCGACGGCGACGCCGGTGTAGGCGTCGTACAGGGCGTGATCCTCGTAGAAGGCGCAGCTCTCCTGTGTGATCGGGTCCAGGAAGTCGCCCAGGGCCGACAGCGCGCGGCCGTGCACCGAGTGGCAGTGGGCGACCGCGACGACGTCGGGGCGGGCGGCGTGCACCTGGACGTGCACGGTGAAGGCCGCCTGGTTGACGTGGTAGCGGCCCTCGATGACCTGGCCGTCGGAGTTGGCGAGGACCAGGTCGCTCACAGTGACGTGCTTGAACGGCATCCCGAACGGATTGACCCAGAAACAGTCGCTGTACTCCGGGTCGCGGGCGGTGATGTGCCCCGAGACCCCGTCCTCGAAGCCGAGCCGCCCGAAGATCCGCAGCGCGCCCGCGAGCCTTTCCTTGCGGTGCCGGCGTTCGTCGTCGACCGATTCGTGCATCGGCGGCATGGCGAACCGGAGCCGGTCGGTGGGGAGCGGCTGGGGTGGAGTGGGCCCGGCTTCGGGCGTCCCGTGCATGTGTCGTCCTCCAGCACTGGGTTGGTGTACGGGGCGGAAGTTACCGTCGGTCAGCGCAGGAGAACAGCGCTGGTGGGTAAAGATGGCGCACCCGCCCGATACCCGACAGCAGATGTCGGGTATCGGCGGGAGACTGGCTGATATGAACTGGGCAGCTTTCTCCTCCGCGGAACCCGACATGGCCAAAACGGTCGAAGAACGCTTCGGTTCCTACACGCACCACGTCCTCGCGACCCTCCGCAAGGACGGCTCGCCGCGCACCACCGGCCTGGAGGTGCGGTTCCTGAACGGCGAGCTGTGGCTGGGCATGATGCCGGGCTCGCTCAAGGCGCTCGACCTGCGCCGCGACCCGCGGTTCGCGCTCCAGGCCAACCCCGGGGAGGGCACGGGCATGGGCGGCGGCGACGTCCGGATCAGTGGGCGGGCGATCAAGGTCGACGATCCGCAGACGAGGGCCGGATACGTCGAAGAGGTGGAACCGCCACAGCCGTTCCACCTCTTCCGCACCGAGCTGACGGAGGTCGTACGGACCTACGTCGAGGACGACACGTACCTGGTCGTCCAGGTCTGGAAGCCGGGAGCGCCGGTGCGCACGCTCAAGCGGACCTGACCGTCAGGAACGGACGACTCACTCCCACTCGATCGTGCCCGGCGGCTTGCTCGTCACGTCCAGGACGACCCGGTTGACGTCCGCGACCTCGTTCGTGATCCGCGTCGAGATCTTCGCGAGGACGTCGTACGGCAGTCGCGACCAGTCGGCCGTCATGGCGTCCTCGGAGGAGACGGGCCGCAGGACGATCGGGTGGCCGTAGGTACGGCCGTCGCCCTGAACGCCGACGCTGCGGACGTCCGCGAGCAGGACCACCGGGCACTGCCAGATGTCCCGGTCGAGACCGGCGGCGGTGAGCTCCTCGCGGGCGATGGCGTCGGCGTCACGGAGCAGGTCGAGCCGCTCCTTGGTGACCTCGCCGACGATACGGATGCCCAGGCCCGGTCCGGGGAACGGCTGGCGCTGGACGATCTCGTCCGGCAGGCCGAGTTCCTGGCCGACCATCCGGACCTCGTCCTTGAACAGCTTGCGCAGCGGCTCGATCAGCTTGAACTCGAGATCTTCGGGGAGGCCACCGACATTGTGGTGGGACTTGATGTTGGCCGTGCCCGTACCGCCACCGGACTCGACCACGTCGGGGTAGAGGGTGCCCTGGACCAGGAAGGCGACCTCGGGACCCTCGTCCGCGATGATCTCCGCCTGCGCCTGCTCGAAGACCCGGATGAACTCCCGGCCGATGATCTTCCGCTTCTCCTCGGGGTCGGAGACCCCGGCGAGCGCCTTGAGGAACCGCTCCTCGGCGTCGACGACCTTCAGCTGTACGCCGGTCGCGGCCACGAAGTCCTTCTCGACCTGCTCGGTCTCGCCCTTGCGCATCAGGCCGTGGTCGACGTACACGCAGGTCAGCTGGGAGCCGATGGCCTTCTGGACGAGGGCGGCGGCGACGGCGGAGTCCACGCCGCCCGACAGACCGCAGATCGCCCGCCTGTCCCCGACCTGCTCGCGGATGGCGGCGACCTGCTCCTCGATCACGTTGCCGGTGGTCCAGGACGGGGTGAGGCCGGCCCCGCGGTACAGGAAGTGCTCCAGCACCTGCTGCCCGTGCGTGGTGTGCATCACCTCGGGGTGGTACTGGACCCCGTACAGCTTCTTCTCGTCGTCCTCGAAGGCGGCGACCGGGACGACGTCCGTGGAGGCCGTGACGGAGAAGCCCTCGGGGGCGGCGGAGCAGGCGTCGCCGTGCGACATCCACACCGCCTGCTCGTCCGGGGTGCCCTCGAAGAGAGTGGAGGACGACCTGGAGACGTGCAGCTGCGTACGGCCGTACTCGCGGGCGCCGGTGTTGTCGACCGTGCCGCCGAGGGTCTGAGCCATCAGCTGGAAGCCGTAGCACATGCCGAAGACGGGGACGCCGGCCTCGAAGATCTCGCGGTCGAGGCGGGGGGCCTCGTCGGCGTACACCGAGGAGGGGCCGCCGGAGAGGATGATCGCCGCCGGGTTCTTGGCGAGCATCTGAGCGACCGGCATGGTGCTCGGCACGATCTCGCTGTAAACCCGGGCCTCGCGGACGCGACGGGCGATGAGCTGGGCGTACTGCGCGCCGAAGTCGACGACCAGGACGGTGTCGGGGGCGGGGGTCGCTGATGACACGGGGGCCTTCCGGCGGTGGGGCGGGGTCTCTGTGTAACCCGATTCTACCGAGGTGGGCGGGGGTGGGGTCCCGGGCGTCTGAGATGTACGGACCGAGGCCGAAAAGTTCCGTGGCATACTGGCCGCATGCTTACGCACCCGACCTTCCTCTTTACCTATGGCAACCGGCCCGCCGGATGCCATGGTCGTGCTGCTTGAGCTACTGACAAGCGACTTCCCAGGCGCCCCGGGCCGACAAGGTCCGGGGCGCCTGTCGTTTTCCGGGTCCTGTCGCTCCGGGGCATCCCGCACCCCTTGCCTTTCCCATTCCATGAGGAGCCCCGACATGACCGCCACCGACGTGACCGGCGCCCGTACCCCCGAGGCCGCCGATGTGATCTCCGGCGCGCGTGAGCGCATCGACGCGCTGGACGACCGGATCATCGGGTTGATCCAGGAACGGATGGCCGTGTCCGCCGTCATCCAGGAGGCGCGGATCTCCTCCGGCGGCCGACGCGTGAACCTCTCCCGTGAGATGGACGTCCTCGGCCACTACAGGGACGCGCTGGGCAAGCCCGGTACGTCGCTCGCGATGACGCTCCTCGAGCTGTGCCGGGGTCGCATCTGAGTTCGTGCCCGCTCTCACCCGTACGGCGCGTGACCGCGACGCGGAGCGCTTCGTTGGTGGTGGTGTCCGTGCCAGCCAGGGGCGGGCCCGAAAGAACCACGCGTGGCTCGCTGGAGCGATGAGACGTGCGGATCGTGCTGTACGTCGTGGGACCTCGCTCCAGACAAGTGACCGGACGGCAGGGGACAGCAGCCCGGTCACCCAAGAGAACGGTCGGCTCCGGGGACGCCCGGGGCCGACCGACGGGACGTCCAAGTCAAAGTGTCCGAGTCAAATTGTCCAAGTCTGAGTCAAACGGTTGCGGTGGCGGCATCCATCGAGCACGATGCCTGAAAAAGCCCTCAAGTCCCGCCATGGACAACTGCATTGACGTGTACTGCCGTACTGCCAAAGGTCGAGACCAATCGTGCGCCCCGAATGCGCCGGGGCGCCGACCCAGGCACACAGGCAAGCGGCGCAACCCCCCGGCGCCGCTCCCCAGGCACCGACGCTGCCCTGACGTCGGTGCTGACGAAAGAAGGGCCCCGCGGCTTCGGCCTGCGGGGCCCTTCGCATGCCTGCCGACGAGTGACCGCCGCCGGCGCCCGGCGTCAGGTTCGCGACGCTGTCCCGCACGTCCCGTCGTCCGCGATGTCACGGCTGCGGTCGTACGGATCGACTGTCGGGCCGCTCGCCGGTCCGCCCGTGGGAGCGGTCGACGGGAACTCCGGACGCAGATAGCCGTCGTTGATCTCGCAGGCCGAGTTGCCGACGTCCCGGTCGAGGTTCAGGACGTTCAGGCGGTCGGGGGTGGACACATAGCGGGCGGGGTCGAGGAGTTCGACGTCGAGGACGCGGCGCACGATGGTGCGGGTGACCTCGGTCGAACCGTCGGTGCGGACGACCGGGTAGACGAAGGTGTAGTCGGCGTGCACGGCCACCCCCTCCTGGTCGCCCTTCTCGAACGTCATCCGGCCGCGCGTCTTGATGACGTCACCGACGAGTCGTACGTCCGCGGGGTCGAAGCGGCTGAACAGGTCCAGCGGGTCGTGGTCCTGGTCGGGCGCGCGCAGCGACCGGTTCATGTCGTCGAGGAACTCGGGCTGCTTCGGGTCGAGTACCGCGAGGGCGGCCTCGGGGCGTCCGCCGCCTACGGTCTTCGGGTCCAGGTTGGCTCCGACCAGCAGCTTCTTGGTCAGCCGGAGGGCGCGTTCGACCCGGTCCTTCGACAGGCCGCCGACGGCCTTCGCCTCCGGCAGGACGATGCCGGCCGCCCCGTCGGCCCACTGCAGCGCCGGGGAACCGGCGAACGGCTCGTCCAGGGTGGGGGTTTCCGGGTCCGCGGCGGCGGGGGGCGCGGTCGGGGCCTCGGTTTCCTCGCCCAGGGGTGAGGCCACGGCGGCGTCCGGTGTCCCCGTCCCGAAGGGGTCGCCGGGCAGCAGCGACGGTTTCATCGCCACGACGGCCACGGCGATGGCGACGGGTAGGCCGATGATCGCCCACCACCGTCGGCGCCGGGCGGCGCGTCCGTTCCTCTCCTGCCAGGCCGGACCCGTGCGCCAGCCCTCGGGCAGCTCACCCCGCGCCTCCTGCTGCCGCAACCGCTCGGTCACCATGCGGGCACGGGCGGACGGCTCCTTCGGGGCCGCGGCGCGTATCTCGAGTTCGCTGTCCTGGACGAACTTCTCCCACACCTCGTCGGGGACGGAGGAGGACTCACCGGCGGGGTCACGGGAGGAGCCACGGGAGGAGCCACGGGAGGAGTCGCCCCCCTCACCCGAACCGGATCTCGGCTCTTCGGACGATCTGTCGGCCACGACGCCGTACGCCTTTCTGCGAGTGGAATTCCGGGAAGCTGAGAGTACGTCAGCTCTCATGGGGTCCGAATAGTGACCCAGGTCACATAAAAATCCTGTGAGGGCGAGGGCAACCATTCACAGGCTTCGCGGATCAAACCATGCGACTCAAAGGCCACACCCGCGCCCCACACGCGGAGGCCTCCCAAGCGTGTCGCCACTCGTGGCGCACCGGATTTTCGAGGTCTTCATGAAGCTTCGCCGTGCCATGGCCGCAGCGGCCGCGACGGCTGCTCTCGCTCCGCTGGCGCTGCTGTCGGCGCCGACCGCGTTCGCGACGGAGGGGACCCCCACCCCGTCGGCCAGCGCGACGGTGTCCGAGTCCGCGAGCACGTCGGCGTCGCCGGACCCGACCGGCAGTGCTCCCCAGCCGAGCGCCTCCACGTCCGCCTCGTCGTCCGCGAGCGCGTCCGCTCCGGCCCCGAGCACCTCCACGTCCGCCTCGTCGTCCGCGAGCGCGTCCGCTCCGGCCCCGAGCACCTCCACCCCGGAGGAGTCGGACTCCCCTGAGCCCGAGCCCTCCGACTGCGCGGACTCCAAGGTCGACGTGTCCATCTCGGGCCTGCCCGGCAAGATCGCGGCGGGCAGCGGCTGGCACAAGTTCTCGCTTGACGTGCTCAACACCTCCGACTCCACCCTCAGCGACCTCGGCTTCTTCGCCGGCGCGTCCTCGGACAAGGCGGGCGAGGACCTCTTCGCGAGCAAGAAGGTCCAGCTCCAGGCCTACGACCCGGAGAACAAGGTCTGGGACGACGTCGACTCCGAGGGTTATGCGGTCGGCTTCGTCGGTTACACCGACGAGCTCAAGCCCGACTACGAGGTCAACATCCCGCTCCGTATCAACGTGAAGTCCAGCGCCCCGGTCGGCTCCGGCTTCTCCCTCGGCGCCAGCATCTACGGCGACGCCGACGGCAATTGCCTGGGCGTCGGCCAGGTCGCCTACAAGTTCCAGATCGTTGCCGCCGGCACGGACACCGATGGCACCAAGCCCCAGGAAGGCGGCAAGGCTCCGGTCTCGGACAAGCCGGCCGACAAGGGCACCACGCCGGAGGTCAGCGGCAGTCTCGCCGAGACCGGTTCCAGCTCCGCGCTGCCGATGATCGGCCTCGTGGGCGGTTTCGCGGTCGTCGCCGGTGCGGGCGCGGTGTTCGTGGTGCGGCGCCGGAAGACCGGTGCTCAGGCATAAGGCCCGACAGGGCTGAGTAAGGCCCGGTAAAGCTTGCAAGAACAGAGAAGGACCTGCGCTCGGAGGGGGGCGCAGGTCCTTCTCTTTGCCATAGGCGGTTACTTCTTCGGCGGCACCGCCGGAATCCCCAGCAACGGCAGCTTCAGCGCGCCGAACGCGTCCGCCGGGACCGCGGGGGACTTGGGCTCGATCGGGTTCAGCCGTTCGTACGGTGAACCCTGCGCGGGCCGGAGGTCCGCCTCGCCCTTGTTGGGCCAGTGCGACATGGCGCGCTCGGCCTGGGCGGTGATCGTGAGGGAGGGGTTCACGCCCAGGTTGGCGGAGACCGCGGCGCCGTCGACGACCGAGATGCCCGGGTGGCCGTAGAGGCGGTGGTAGGGATCGATGACGCCGGTGTCGCGGGAGGAGCCGATCGGGCAGCCGCCGAGGAAGTGGGCGGTGAGGGGGGTGCCCATCAGTTCTCCCACGTTGGAACCGGCGAAGCCGTTGATCTCCGCGGCGATCGCCGACGCGCCCTCCGAAGCCGCCTTGATCTGCTTGGGGTTCGGGGACCCGTGACCCTGGCGGGCGGTCAGCAGGCCCTTTCCCACGCCGTCCGGCTTGAGATACGTCGTCAGGGAGTTGTCCAGCGACTGCATCACCAGGCCGATGATGGTCTTCTCCGACCAGCGGCGGTTGGAGAGGGAGCGCAGGACCAGACCCGGATGGCGGGCCGCGTTGCCCAGCCAGGCCAGGACGCGGGAGGAACCCTCGGCGTACGGGACCTGGAGGATCGACAGGCTGCCCATCGAGTTGGAGCCCTTGCCGTAGCGGACCGGCTCGATGTGGGTGTTCTCGTCCGGGTGGATGGACGACGTGATGGCCACCCCGCGCGTGAAGTCGGCCTTCCGCGCGCCCGTCACCTTGCGGTAGCGGCGGTCGCTGGTCTGCGCGCCGACCAGCGCCTCGGAGTTGGTGCGGGTCAGCTCGCCCAGCTTCTGGGACAGGTACGGCAGTTGGCCGCCCGCCTTCATCCGGTGCAGGAGGGTCTGGGTGCCGTAGGTGCCGGCCGCGAGGACCACCCGGCGGGCCTTGAAGGTCCGGCCCTCGCTGTTCTTCCGGTCGGTCGGCAGCGTGGCCACCGCGTAGCCGCCCTGCGAGTCGTCCGTGATCGAGACGACCGTCGTCAGCGGGTGCACGACCGCTCCCGCCTTCTCGGCGAGGTACAGGTAGTTCTCGTTGAGGGTGTTCTTCGCGCCGTGCCGGCAGCCGGTCATGCACTCGCCGCACTCGTTGCAGGCCTTGCGGGCCGGGCCGGCGCCGCCGAAGTACGGGTCGTTCACCTCCTCGCCGGGCTTGGCCTTCGTGGCGCCGTCCGCGTCCTCGCCGTCCCCGAAGAACACGCCGACCGGCGCCATGTGGAAGCTGTCGCCCACGCCCATCCGCTCGGCGGCCGCCTTGAGGTGCACGTCGGAGGGGGTCATCGTCGGGTTGAGGCGTACGCCGAGCATGCGCCGTGCCTGGTCGTAGTACGGCGCCAGCTCCTCCTGCCAGTCCGTGATGTCACGCCACTGCGGGTCGTCGAAGAACGGCTTCGGCGGTACGTAGAGGGTGTTGGCGTAGTTGAGGGAGCCGCCGCCGACGCCTGCGCCGGCCAGGACCATGACGTTGCCCAGCAGGTGGATGCGCTGGATGCCGTACATGCCGAGTCTCGGGGCCCAGAGGTAGTTCTTCAGGTCCCAGGAGCTCCTGGGGAGGGACTCGCGGGTGAAGCGGCGGCCGGCCTCCAGGACGCCTACGCCGTAGCCCTTCTCCGTGAGGCGGAGGGCGGTTACCGAACCGCCGAAGCCGGAGCCGACGACGATGACGTCGTAGTCGTAGGTGTCCTGGGGCACGTGTGCTCCTCGTTGAGTGTCCGTGCGGGTGGTCTGTGGTCGCTCGCGCAGTTCCCCACGCCCCCAAGTTGCTTACCGGAACCGGAACGCCTTCATCAGGCGGAGGCTCCTGCTCATGAACTGCGCGTACTTCTCGTCGTCCATCCCCAGCGAGGGGGCCAGCGGCAGCAGCCGCTGCTGGGCCACCGTCTGGGCCTCGGTGTACTTGAGGATGCCCTCGGAGCCGTGGCGGCGGCCGAGGCCGGAGTCCTTCATGCCGCCCATCGGGGACTGGACGCTCCCGTAGGCGGCGGCGTAGCCCTCGTTGACGTTCACCGTGCCGGTGCGCAGGCGGGCGGCGATGGCGCGGCCGCGGCGGCCGTCCTTCGTCCAGACGGCGGAATTCAGGCCGTACGGCGTGGAGTTGGCGTGCTCGACCGCCTCGTCCTCCGTCTTGAAGCGGTAGATGGAGACGACCGGGCCGAAGGTCTCCTCCGCGCAGACGGCCATCGGGGCCTCGACAGCGTCGAGGATGGTGGGCTCGAAGAAGTACGGGCCGATGTCCGGGCGGGCCACCCCGCCGGCGACGACCTTCGCGCCCTTGGCGACGGCCTCCTCGACGTGCCGCGTGACGGTCTCCAGCTGGCGTTCGCCGACCAGGGAGCCCATGTCGGCGCCGTAGGCGAGGGATGTACCGAGCCGCATCGCCTTCGTGCGGGCGGCGAAGCGCTCCAGGAAGGCGTCGGCGATCGACTCGTGAACGTACAACCGCTCGATGGAGATGCATATTTGGCCGGCGGAGGAGAAGCAGGCGCGGACCGCGCCCGCGGCCGCCTTGTCGATGTCGGCGTCCTCCAGGACCAGCATGGCGTTCTTGCCGCCGAGTTCGAGGGAGACGCCGACGAGGCGGGCGGCGGCGGCCTGGGCGACCTCGCGGCCGGTGCGGGTGGAGCCGGTGAAGGAGACGTAGTCGGCGTGCTTGACGACCTCGGGGCCGACGACCGGGCCGTCACCGACGACGACCTGGAAGACGTCGGCGGGCAGACCGGCCTCGATGAGCAGGTCCCGGGCCCAGAGCGCGGTGAGGCAGGTCTCCGTGTCCGGCTTCATGACGACCGCGTTGCCCGCGACGAAGGCGGGCAGCGCGTCGCCGACCGACAGCTCCAAGGGATAGTTCCAGGGGACGATCTGGCCGACGACGCCGCGCGGGTGGCGCAGTTCGGTGACCTTGGTGAGCGTCGGAACGGCGCCGGTGTGCCGCTTCGGCTTCAGATAAGCGGTGGCCCTGCGGCCGTAGTGCCGGGCCGCCACGGCTACGGCCTGCACTTCCTCGTGGGCGTGCAGACGGGCCTTGCCGGTCTCCAGCTGGATCAGGTCGAGGACCTCGGCCTGGCGTTCGAGGACCAGGTCGTGGAAGCGGAGCAGTACGGCGGCACGCTGCCGTACCGGCGTCTGCGCCCACACCGCTTGCGCCTTACGCGCCGCCTCGAAGGCCTTCTGTACGTCCTCGGGCGTGGACTCGGGCAGGTCCGCCAGCTTCTCGCCGGTGAACGGGGTGTGGTTCGCGGTCCGGCCGGAGCCGGCCACGCCCTTGGTGAGCTGGGCGACCAGCTCCGGGGTGACCACGTCCGCTGCGGTGCGGGCGCCCTCGGGGGCGGGGGCGATGGGGTTCGTACCGGTCTTGGCCGGGGCCTGCGCGTCCGTCATGAGCCGCAGGGTATGACGCCGGGAAGGCTTTGTGTACCCGCCGGTAATCGGGATTCACCGAGTGCGCACACGGCGCCAGTGGTCGCTGGCAGGAAATGCGCTGATCAGGGCGTTGGCCGGTGGCGGCCGCCGGGAGTTCAGTTGTTTCCGTCGCTTGCGTCGTTTCCGATTTCGAGGCGGCCACGGGCCGACTTGAACACGGCCGTGCCCTTCTTCTCGTCCGGCGTTCCCTTGGGCATGTCCACACGCAGCTCGTACATGCGGCCGTCGGGGGTGCGGATCATCAGCTGCATGATCCGGGCGGGGTGCCCGTCCAAGTCGTACGTGGTGTCCGCGAGAGCCGCCTCGTAGCCGTGGAAGCTGGTGCGGGTCTTCTGCGTGCTCGCGTCCCCGTCGCGGCTGCCCCAGGTGTCCTGTGCCGCTTGCGCCTGTGCCATCGGGGAGCCGGGGGCCTTGTCCCACTGGGTGAGGCGGAGCTGGATGGTGTCGTCGAGGTCGTAGACGACGAGGCGGGGCGGGTCGTCCGCGCTGCCTTCGCGGGCGGTCTCCTTGTAGGCGGCGGGGAGGGCGAGGGTGGCGTTCATGGCCGACTCGCGGTGGGTTGTCCAGGAGGCGGTGGGGGTGGGGGTGGGGGCGCGTGTTGGTGTGGCGGTGGAGGTTGGGCTTGGGCCGTGGTTGGGGGTCAGTTCCGTGGCGGAGCCGCTCTCGGTCTCCGTGAGGTAGGTGGACGTGCCCAGCCATATGCCGCCAACGAGGAGGGCGGCGAGCAGGGCGGCGGAAGCGGGTCGGCGGAGGAAGCGGCGCTCGGGCTTCGAGGCCGGCGTCGGGACAGCGGTGGTTTCCTGTGCCGGTGCGGGAGTTGCGAGAGTGGATGCCGGAGTTGCGAGAGAGGATGCGGGTGTTGCGGGTGCGGGTGGCTCGGGCGTCGGACCGGGCGTCGGACCGGGCGGCCGTACGGCCATCCCCAGCCCCACCGTCCCGACGTCCTCCGCCAACTCCCTGAGCCCCGACGCGTCCTGCTTCTCCGCCTCGGCCTCCTCCCCGGAGGAGCCCGGCACCGGCCATCCCTCCGCCACCGCCTCCAGTACCGCGGCGACCTCCGCCGCCCCCGGACGCCGCTCGGGCTCCTTCTCCAGCAGCCGCACGATGAGTGGCCCGAGCGGACCGGCCTGCTTCGGCTCGGGGGCGTCGGCGGCGAGGATCGCGGCGAGGGTGGACTCCAGGGTCGTACGGCGGAAAGGGGACCAGCCCTCCACGGCGGCGTACAACAGCACACCGAGCGACCACAGGTCGGAGGCGGGGCCGGCGGGGCCCCGGCCTGACATCCGCTCGGGCGCGATGAACTCCAGCGAACCGACGAACTCGCCGCTGACGGTGAGTGACTCCTCGCCCTGTACGTGGGCGATGCCGAAGTCGGTGAGGACGACGCGGCGGTGTCGGCCCAGCAGGACGTTGGCCGGCTTGACGTCCCGGTGCACGATGCCGACGGAGTGCGCGGCGCGCAGGGCGCCGAGGACGGCGAGGCCGATGCGGGCGGACTCGGCGGGTTCGATGGCCCCGCGCTGAAGCACCTCGTGGAGGGACTCGCCACGGACCAACTCCATGACGATCCATGGGAGTCCGTCCTCTTCCTCCGCGACGACGTCATGGATGGTGACGGCGGAGGGATGGTCGACGCGGGCGGCGGCACGAGCCTCGCGGTAGAGCCGGTGGGCCGCCCTCTGATGGCTCTCGTCCTCAGGATCCCCGGGCAACCGCGGCTGCTTGACGGCGACCTCCCGTCCGACCAGCTCGTCGACGGCCCGCCACACGGTGCCCATGCCACCGGATCCGATCCGCTC
Organism: Streptomyces sp. NPDC006602; assembly: GCF_042870385.1. NCBI lineage: Bacteria > Bacillati > Actinomycetota > Actinomycetes > Kitasatosporales > Streptomycetaceae > Streptomyces > Streptomyces sp. NPDC006602. The sequence continues at coordinate 724,646 of NZ_JBIAHG010000003.1, forward strand.
GACCAGCCGGTAACGCCCCCCGACTATCCGCCCCTTGTCGCCTCCGGAGCCACGGTCGTTACTCATGCCCCATGAGTACCTTGCTGGGTGGCCGCTTGTCGACGCGGCTCAGTTTCCCGCAACCACACCGCATCCGGAGGTGCGGCTCCGGGTCGCGGCCTTCAGCCGCCCTCCGGCTGCGGCACGGCGCAGGCTCACAGGTCGTCGACATCCAGGTTGGCGATCGCCGTCTCGGCCACCTCGTGGCCGCGCTCCGTGAAGTCGCCCCTGCCCGGGTAGCCGATGGAGAGCTTGTACATGTCGCCGTCGGAGGTCTTGTAGTAGAAGATCCGCAGCTCGCGGGGGCGCGGGTTCTGGGTGTCCTCGGTGGTGTAGACGACCGTGTTCTGGGCGGCCTTCTTGCCCTGGTAGGTCGCGTTTTCGGGCGTCGTCTTCGACCCTGCGGGGATGTCGAGGTCGTAGCTGCCGCTCTGCTTGAACTCTCCGTCGTCGTCGTACATCTCGGCGGCCGCGGAGCCCGCGATGTCGCTGGTCGTGTCCTCGGCCTTCCTGTCCAGGGTCAGGCTGATCCAGATGGCGCCGCTCGCATCGGTGTACGTCACCCAGTGACCCTTGTCGGTCTTCCGGTCGGGCACGGACTCCTTGTAGTCGTCGGGCACCGCCAGCGTCGCGGCCACGTCCTTCACCGGCACCGTCTTCCAGTCGTCCGGCAGCGGCCCCGCGAACGGATCCGCGAGTACCAGGTACGCCGCCACCGCCGCCGCGACGACCGCGGCACCGAGGCCGAGCAGGGTCTTGAGACCGAGCCGGATGCCGCCCGCTGCCGCGGGAGCGCCGGTGAGCCGGACGACCTGGGTCGGGGCCGGAGCCGGCGGGTTCGCGGTGCGCTCCAGCAGCTCGCGGACCTGGGCGGCGTTCGGGCGGCGGGCCGGGTCCTTCTGGAGCAGGCCGTTGATGGCCTCGGCGAGCTGGCCCTGCGCCGAGGCGGGCGGCGCGGGTGTCGCGTTGAGGACGGACTGGAGGGTCGCCGGGGTGTTGCTGCGGCGGAACGGGGAGACACCCTCCGTCGCCGCGTACAGGACGACGCCGAGGGACCACAGGTCGCTGGCCGGTCCGGGGCGCTGCCCCAACACCCGCTCCGGGGCGATGTATTCGGGCGAGCCGACGAAGCCGCCGGTGTCGGTGAGATTGGTCTCGCCCTCGATCTGGGCAATGCCGAAGTCAGTGAGGACGACCCGGTCGTGCCGACCGAGCAGGACGTTGTCCGGCTTGACGTCACGGTGCAGGATGCCGGCGGCGTGCGCGGCCTCCAGCGCGCCCAGCACCTCGAGGCCGATTCTCGCCGCTTCCCGGGCCCCGAGGGTGCCCTCCTGCAACGCGTCACCCAGAGAACGGCCCTGCACCAGCTCCATCACGATCCACGGCTGATCGTTCACGATCGCCACGTCGTGCACGTTCACCACGGCAGGGTGGTCGAGCCGGGCCGCCGCGCGGGCCTCCCTGCGCATCCGCTCGAAGGCGTTGGCACGTTCACGGTCGGGAAGGTGGTCCGGTATCCGGGGCTCCTTGACGGCCACCTCGCGGTCCACCGTCTCGTCCTTGGCCCGCCATACCGTGCCCATGCCACCGTTCCCGAGCTTGGCGAGCAGTCGGTAGCGACCGGCGATCAACCGACCGACGCCCGGATCCGGGGCAGGCGGGGCCTGCTGGGGCACGACCTGAGTGGGTGCCGCGTAGGGGTTGTCGGGGTGCGGTACCGCCGCGTGCGGGTTCGGCGGTTGCAGACCGAAACTCGTTGGCTCGCCAGATCCGTGCGGGGCTCCCCCGTTGCTGCTCATGGGTCCATCCATATCGCGCCAAGTGCTTCCGCTTCCAGTTCTGACGCTTTCCGGTCACAGACCCGTGACTCAGGTTGCTCCTTATCTCCCTTTTATCCGTGGTTGCCGGAGGTGGAGACGGAGGTGCCGGAGGTGGAGACGGAGGTGCCGGAGGTGGAGACGGGGGTGGACACGGAGGTGGAGGCGATGGGGCTGGGCGAGGGGGACGTACTCAAGGACGCCGACGCCCCCGGCGTACGCGGCGTGTCCCGCGTACCGGAAGCGGCGGTCTCCGGCGCCGAACTCGTCGGCACCACACCCCCCTTCCCGTCCCGGTCCATGAGCAGCGCCGCCGCCGACACGCCCGCCCCCGCCATCGCGGTGACCAGCATCGCGCTGACCAGCACGCTCCGCATCGAGTACCCCCGGCGCTCCCCCGCGCCGAACCCTCCCGGCGTACGGCCCGTGTCCAGGAAGTCCCGCAGCATCCGCTCCGCCTCCCTCGCGTCGAGCCGCCGCCGGGGATCGCGCTCCAGCAGGCCCCGTACGACGGGCAGGATCGGCGCCGCCTGCGCGGGCGGCCGTATCTCCGCGGAGACGACGGCGTGCAGGATGCCGCCCAACGAGTCGCGGCGGAACGGCGATTCGCCGCTCAGGGCGGTGCACAGCAGCGCCCCCAGCGACCACAGGTCGGACGCGGGCCCGGTCCCCGCGCCGGAGATCCGCTCGGGCGCGGTGTACTCGGGCGAGCCCACGAAGGCCCCGGCCTCGGTCAGCGTGCTGGCACCGGCGACCTGGGCGACACCGAAGTCGGTGAGGACGACGCGGCCGGGGCCTTCCTCCAGCAGGACGTTCGCCGGCTTGATGTCACGGTGCAGAACCCCGGCCGCGTGCGCCGCGCGCAGCGCGTCCAGCAGCGCGATGCCGATCCGGGCGGCCTCGGCGACATCGACCGGGCCGCGCTCCGCGATCCGGTCGGCGAGCGAGCCGCCGTCGATCAACTCCATGACGATGTAGGGACGTTCGCCGTCCTCGACCACGTCGTGGACGACGATGATGTGCGGGTTGCCCAACTGTGCGACCGCGCGCGCCTCGCGCAGGGTGCGTTCGCGCTGCCGACGGGCCTCGTCCGCGCAGAGCGTGTCGTCCAGGGAGAGTTCCTTGACCGCCACCTGCCGGCCGAGCAACCGGTCGGTCGCCCGCCAGACGACCCCCATGCCACCCCGCCCGAGCCGCTCCTCGAGCCGGTAACGGCCCGCGATCACACGGACGTTGTCCCCCTCGGTCCCCATGCGCCTCATGATGCCGCACCGGACGGACCCCTTCCGGGTCGGCGACCGGCCAAGTATGCCGCCGCCCCAAGACAGCCGATGGCACAGGGAACTCAGGCCTTGGCGCGGACCATGCTGGATCGGATCGACGAGGCCACCGCGATGGAACGGCACCTCAGATCATTTTCAGCCATGACCGATTTCTAAACGATGCAAAGCATGGCAAATGGCTGGGTCATATGCCCCATGCCAGGCAAAACGGGTGGCTGGAATCATGCCATAACGGGAATCATGGAAGCATTATCGTTTCTTTATGGGAAACACATGGAAGCGCCTTTCCGTCACGAGTGTCGCGGCGGTGGCAATATTCGCTGCGACCACAGTGACCAACGCCAGCGCGGCGAGTGGCGGCGCCTCGTGCTCCACGACCGGCGCCACGGGAAGTCTCACGTTCACCAACTGGTCAGACAATTATGTGGACATAAGCGGCTGGGTCAAGGACACCGCTGCCGATGGTCACCATGTGGCCATTCAACTCATCTCCATGGACGGTAGCGGTACCGTTATGCCATGGACCTGGCGCCACGAATACGACGGAAACGGATCGACTCTCTCCTTCACCACTCACGCGTCGACCACAGGAAATTGGCTCCGCTATGTCGGTGTGCACGTGGCGGTCTGGGAAGGGGATAAGATAGTCAGCGGGCGCACTTGCTCGGATTGGGCCTGAGCCCCCGCACAACATCTGAGCCACCTTTACCGCCTGTTCGGCGGAGCTCTACGGAGTTTCGTCGAAGGCATATCATAGAACCGAGCGAATTCAAGCGGTGGAGAGCACCCGTGCTGCGCCGACGGCCTCGGGTGCCGAGGCTGGAGGCGGACCGGCGACTCCACGACGCGGTGGCCGCAGGGCTTGCAGGGTCGCCGCGGCAGTTCGCGGGCCGGCACCGCCGAGGCGGCCGACCGTGCGGTGCCCGGCCACCGGGAGGGCGACCCGATCGTCAGCATGCCGCTGCAGCCGAACTACGACCGGACCGCCGAGCGCACCGCGATGGTCCTGTCCTGCGAACTCACCCGGCAATATCGGCTCAAGGGAACAGACCTTTCAAAACCCTCGGTTATCGCACACCGACAGAAGAGCTGGACGAAATGCTAAGCGCCGCTTGATACTCTCACCGCTTGACTTCGCCCTCTCGCCAGCCCTGCAGCACAGTCTGAAACTGCTTGCGCGTGGTGGCCCAGTCTTCCACAGGAGAGGCCATGTAGATCGCGTACTCGACTCCGCTCCGGGCGATGTACATCAGGTCGACGGCTCGGTACGCCCCAGGGGGGCGTGAACCCTTCACCTGCGCCGTCCACTTGTACTCCAGTCGGGAGCCTTGACGGTCGCGGTAAATCTGGCGCTGCATACTCAAGCGCTCGTAGTCCACCAGCTGCCGTACCAACTGCTGTTCCAATTCGACTTGGTGCACGTGCGGGTCGTCGTAGTCCGGCGAGGTATCGACGGCGATACGCACTAGGTGCTCACCCCTGTCGGGCGAATAGTCGATTTGCTGCAAGCCGTCTTTCCTCTTGATGGAAACCGACCGCTCCCAGCCCTCGGGGAGGTAGAGGCTAAAGCCCGCGGGATCGTCGTACTGCTTCCAGCCCGCGGGAACCGCCCCCTGCGGCTCCTCCGTCGGCGAGGGGCTGACGCTGGGGCTGGGGTCGGAACTCTCCGTGGCGGAGGTGCCGTTGCCGGAGTTCCACTCGCCCGACGCGACCGCGGCTCCCGCGCCGATGATCGCGGCGACGACGAGGGCGACGGCGCGCAGACGGCGCCGCTTCTTCGGGGGCGCCGCGGGCGGGCCCACCTGGGTGACGGCGGCCGGGTGCGGCCTGGTGACACCGGTCTGCGGCTGCTCGTAACGCCCCTGCTGCCCGTACGACCCGTGCCGCGTCGGCACGAACGCCTGCGCCCCGTTCGGCCGCCGCCCCTCAGCCGCCTCGGCGAGCAACTGCTCGGCCTCGGCCAAGTCGGGCCGCAGGGCAGGTTCCTTGCGCAGCAGGGCGGCGATGACCGGCCCGAGCGGGCCGGCGTTCCGCGGCTCGGTGGGCTCCTCGTCGACGACCGCCTGCATGGTGGTCAGGGGCGTGGTGCGGCGGAATGGCGACCTGCCCTCGACCGCCGTGTACAGCGTGGCGCCGAGCGCCCACAGGTCGGACGACGCTCCCGGGTCGTGGCCGCGGATCCGCTCGGGGGCGAGGTAGTCGACCGAGCCGACGATCTCTCCCGTACGGGTGATGGCGGTGTCGCCCTCCACCTGTGCGATGCCGAAGTCGGTGAGCAGGACGCGGCCGTCGCGGCCCAGGAGGACGTTGCCGGGCTTCACATCGCGGTGCAGGACCCCGGCGGAGTGCGCGGCGCGCAGCGCCCGCAGCACCCACAGTCCGATACGGGCGGCCTCCCGCGGCTCGACCCGCCCCTGCTCCATGACGGCGTCGGCCAGCGAGTGGCCCTCGACCAGCTCCATCACGATCCACGGCCGGCCGTCGTGGTCGAGCACGTCGTGCACGGTGACGACGGCGGAGTGGTTGATCCGAGCGGCCGCGCGCGCCTCCGCCCGGGTGCGGGCGAGGAGGACGGTCCGGTCGCTCTCGGACACGTAGAGCGCGGCGGTCAACTCCTTGATCGCGACGGCCCGGTGCAACACCTCGTCGTGGGCACGCCAAACCCGGCCCATGCCGCCCTTGCCTATCGGGTCGGCGAGCCGGTAGCGCCCCGCGAGGAGCTGGCCCTGCATCTGATTCACGTTGCCCCGCAATGCTCTTGACAGGGTCAGACTAAGGACCGGTCGGCGCCGAAAGGAACCAAGGGGGCGTCACGGTGACCGCACTGTGACGGTTGTCGCTTCGGGAGGCGAAAATGAACCAACGGGCAAACTGAGGCGTCCCGTCGGCTTCATGTGCTGGGCCGGACCGTGCACGGAACCGGTCAGCCGGTGACCTGATACGTCTCCGCCGCCTCCTCGTAGAGCCGGGTCACCTCGTCCCGCTCCGCCTCCGGGCCGCGCACCTGCACCACGTGGTACTTCCCGTCGGCCAGCAGCGCGAGGTTGCGCACGAACAGCTCGCGCCCGTCGTCGCCGGTCCAGGTGAACTGCCCCTCGGCCATGGTCCGTCCGCCGACCTGAATCGTCTTCAGCCCGGTCGCGGTGGCCCAGCTGGAGTCGCGGTAGGGCTGCAGCTCGGGCTCCTTCTCCCGCTGGTACACCATGGGATCGCTGCCGTCCTCGGCCGCGCTGTCCCGCCCCGGTACGAGGATCAGCTCGAAGTTCCCGCGGGTGTACACGACCTGCCCGCGCCCGTTCTCCCCGGTGCGCTCCCAGCCGTTGGCGACGGCGACCTGGAAGCCCGCCGTGTCCTTGCGCAGGGTGAAGCCGTCGGCGACCTCGGGCCCGGCGGTCTGCGTCTGGGTGGAACCGGCGGACGCCGATGTACTGCCCTGGGCCGGCTCGGGCGAGGTCTGGTCGGGCCGCGGCTCGCTGCTCGCCTCCGGGGACTGCTCCGGCGCGTTGCTCACTTCACCGGCGGCCCCGGTCCGGTCCCCGGCGCCCTGGTCGCTCGGATCTGCCTTCGGCATGAAGAACATGGCGTACGCGATCGCCCCGGCCAGCACCAGCAGTATCAGCAGAAGCAGGGTCCGCCCGAGGCTCCTCGGCGAACGGGCCTCCTCCCGCGCCCGCTTGTGCCGCCCGTGCGCACTCGTCGCGGGCAGCCCGGCCCGCCGCCTGCGCACCAGCTCGCCCCGACGGCGTACGACGGGCAGCCGGCTGGTGTCGGCGGGCGGCGCGGCGACCACGTGCGCGCCGGCCTCCGGCTCGGGCGCCGAACGCACCAACGAGCGCAGCCAGCCACGCAGTTCCTCGAAGTCCAGTCGTTCGGTCGGGTCCTGGCGCAGCAGTGACTCGACGACGGGCCGCAGCGGCCCGCACTCCTCGGCGAACGCGGGCGGCTCCGCACACACCAACTGCACGAGCTCGGCCGTCGACTCCTCCGGATACGGCGCATGTCCCTGTACGGCCCTGAACAGCAATGCCCCGAGCGCCCACAGGTCGGTCTGCGGCCCGATCGGCGCCGCCAACTGCCAGTTCTCGTGCACGGGTCCGGCCTGCTCCGGCGCCCACCGCTCCGTCACCGGCCCCACCACGGCCATCCGCGCCTGCCGAGCCCGCTCAGCGGCCAACGCCGTGGTCGGTCCCCGCCGCACGGGAGTCCCCGCGGCCAACTCGTCCCAACGGCTGGGCGACGGGGCTGAGCCACCGGAGGACAGCGCGGCAGCGGGAGAGCCCTGAGAAACGGGTGCCGGAACACCGTAGGCCGACGGGGCCGGCACACCGGCCGCGGTCGCGCCGGGCCCTGCGGCCGAAACGCCCCCCGCGGGCGACGCACCGCCACCGGGCGTCGCACTGACCCCACCGACCCCACCACGAGGCACGGCCCCATGCCAGGACGAGGCCCGCACCCCATAGGGGTCCGCGATCTGCCCCGGCGACACACCCCCGCCCGACTCCTGCACGCCGCTCGCACCGGGATACGCCCCCTGCGCCGACCCATTGGCGGCGGCGTGGGGCGGGCGCTGCGCACCGTTCGGGGCGGGATACGGCGGCTGCTGCGCACCATTCGCCGAAGGGTACGGCTGCTGCTGCCCCCCGTTCGCCGCCGGGTACGGCGCCTGCTGCTGCCCCCCGCTCGCGGCGCTGTACGGAAGCTGCCCTGCACCATTGGCGGCGGGGTACGGCGCCTGCTGCCCAGCATTCGCGGCAGGGTAAGGCGCTTGCTGTCCACCGTCCGCCGCGGGGTACGGCCACTCCGCCGACCCGTCGGCGTGTGCGGCGGCCGGGTCGCCCTCGGGCGCGGGGCGGGCGCCGGGCACGGCCGTCCGTCCGCTCTGCTGAGCCTCCTGCACCCGGGCAGCGGCCCGAGCCCCGGCGCGATACGCGGCGATCGCCCCGGCCCGCGCCGCCCTGATGTCCAAACCGCCGTCGACATCCCTGCGGGCGACCGCGGAGGAAGCCCCCGCGCTGCTCGCGCTCCCCGACTCCGCTCCGGGAGCCGGCAGCCCTTCGGCCTCCCGCGCCTCGATGGCGGCCCGCCGCGCAGCCTCGGGATCTACGCCACCAAGGCCACCACTACCAGCGGCACCAGCTGTGCCGGCGGCCCCATGGACACCCCCGCGCCCGACCGGTCCGATGGCCCCACCACCGCTGATTCCCCGACCGCGATCAGATCGGCCGGCCACACCTGCGCCGCCAACTCCACGGGCACCATCGGCACCACCGCCCCCACCAGCCCCGCCTACACGGCCGATTCCCCCAGCAGCCCCGGCATGCCCCGCGCGCCCAAATCCCCCCGCACCCCCCGGCCCACCCGCCGCCTCGCGTCCGCCGCGGGCACCAGGCCCCCCGGCCTCCGCCCCGCCGCCGACCCCCCCGTCACCGAAGTCCCCGTCCCCGGCGCCCCACTCCCCCGCCTCGGCCGGCACCGGGTCGTACCCGCACAGCGCTTCCTCCGCCGCTCCGACCGCGAGGCCGGTCAGCATCACGCGGCCGTCGTCGCAGACGAGCACGGTACGGGCGGTGATGTTCCGGTGCACCCAGCCGTGTGCGTGCAGCACCCGCAGTGCCATGAGGACGTCGGAGGCGACCTCGGCCGCCCGGTACGGCGTGAGCGGCTTCTCCGCGAGCAGCGCCGCCAGCGGCCGCGCGGGCACCAACTCGCTGACTATCCATAGGGAACCGCCGTCGGCGAACACGTCGAAGACCTGGTCGAGCCGAGGGTGGTCGGGGATCCGGGCCGCCGCCTGCGCGGCCTCGACGGCCCGCCGTACGGCCGGATCGGCCGGCCGCCGCGCCGCCGCACCCACCGCAGCGCGCCGCGCCCCCCGCTCCCGGGCCGCGTACGGATCCCGCGCCGTGAACCCGTCCGGCAATCCCTCCGCGTCGAGCACCTCCGCCTCGACGACCTCGGGCAACGGCACCTGCCTGACGAGGACTTCCTGCCCGCTGTAGGTGTCGAAGGCGCGGGACTCGGTGAGTTCGTACTCGTCGGCGGGCGGCAACGGCAGGCGGTAGCGGTCGGCGAGTACCCGTCCCGCATAGTCGTCCACGTTGCCTCCCCCGGCCGCCCGGTTGGTCAATTCCGTTCGCCTAGCGGCCCGTTCTGCATGCATAGCTGGATGCGTACGGTCCGCAAGCACTCACGATACGTGCCGGAGGCAACTCGCAAAGAGGGGATTCCGAGATCTCACGCCTCAAACCAGAAACCGAACAAGGTGTCGATCACCCTCACGCCGCCTCACGACTTCGGCTGGAACGTGTTCGCCAGCGTCTGCCAGGTGCTCTTGCGCAGCCCGGTGTCCCACTGGGCGTCCTTCGCCGTGTACATCAGCGCGTAGCCGAGTTGGCCGTTGACGACGAACCCCCGGTCGATCGTCCGGTACGTCGTGCCGCCCTCCGAGTAGGTGAACTCCCAGTCGGCCGTGTTCCAGCCGCGGTACTCCACCTCCGCTATGCGGATCCTCTTGTACTGGGAGCGGGTCATGTAGCGCTCCTGGCTCTCCCAGTCCGCCACGGGGTCGCCCTTCGGCGTGGACGTCCAGGCCACGAGCAGCTTCTGCCCGTCGGGCCCGGTGAAACGGTCACCCGCCGACCCCGCCGTCTGGAACTTCCACCCCGCGGGCAGCCCGATCGAGTACCCCTGGCCCCCCTGATACGTCGTCTCCGCCGCCTTGCCGTCACCGGAACCGGACGAGCCGTCGTTCGAGCCGCTGCCCCCGGACGTGCTCGCGTCGCCGCTCGACGTGCTCCCGGCCCCCGCCGCCGCCGCGGACTCGGTCGCCGTGCCGCCCGTACGCGTACCGCCGCTCTCGTCCTCCTTTGTGCCGGCACTCGCGCTCGCACTGGCCGACGCCTTGCTGCCACTGCCCTTGGCCCCGTCAGAGCCCCCGTCGTCACCGAAGGTGAGGGCCAGCACGGTACCGATCACGGCGAGCGCCACGACCACCGCGATGATCACCAGCGTCCGCCGCGGCACCACATCGGTGAGCGGTGCCCGCGGCACGGGCCGCGGCGGCAGATCCGGCGGCGTCATCACGGGCCACCCAGAACTACGCCCACCCGTCGACGCGTTGGCACCCGCGCCGCCCGCAGCCGCACCGGCCCCCTGCGCGCTCCGGTCCCGAGGACCGGGCACCCCACCGGAAGCCGAGCCCGACGCCGAGCCAGAGCCCGCCACCGCACTCGACGCGGCCTGCCCCGAGGAGCCGGCCGCACCGGCACCCGACACGCCCGTACCGCCACCAGTCCCATTTCCGGCCTCGGCCCCGGTACCCGCCGTACCGCCACCGGCGCCGGTGGCGGTACGGCCACCCGTCCCGGCTCCCGACGTACCCGACGCACCACCACCCGATCCGGAGACAGCGGCACCGCTGTCACCCGAGCCCGAAGTGGCCGTACCTTCCCCGGACTTGGTCCGGGACGCGGCCGCGGCAGAAGCCACGGCACCCGCCGCCCCGGCGGCCTTCCGCACGGAACGCAGGGCCCCGCGGAACCGCTCGCCCGCCTCCTCGCCCCGCTTGCCCCGGTTCGCTCGCTCGTCGGGCTGCGGAGGCAGCGGCACGACCTTCGTCGCGTCCGGCGCCGGCTCCGGCTCGGCCGCCTTCGGCTCGGGCGCGTGGATCACGGCGTTGAGCATCACCCGCGCGCCCTCGTCGTCGAGCCGCTCGACGGGATCCTTGTTGAGCAGGCCGTAGATGACGTCCTTCAGCGGCCCGGCGTTCTTCGGCTCCTCCAGCGGCTCGGTCATCACCGCGGTCAGGGTCGCGATCGCCGACCCCTTGTCGTACGGCGGCGCGCCCTCGACCGACGCGTACAGCAGCCCACCCAGCGACCACAGGTCGGCCGCCGGTCCCGGCTTGTGCCCGCGGGCCCGCTCCGGGGAGATGTAGGAGGGTGCGCCGACGAGCATGCCGGTCGAGGTGATGGACGGGTCGCCCTCGACCTGGGCGATGCCGAAGTCGGTGAGCACGACCCGGCCGTCATCGGAGATCAGCACGTTCGACGGCTTCACGTCACGGTGCAGGATGCCCTCGCGGTGCGCGGACCGCAGCACGTCGAGGATCGCCAGGCCGACCTCCGCCGCCCGCCTGGGCTCCAGCAGGCCGTCCTCCCGGATGACCTCGGCGAGCGACTTGCCCTCGACGAGTTCCATCACGATCCACGGCCGGTCGTCCTCGTCGACCACGTCGAAGACCGTCACCGCGCTGTTGTTGCGGATCCGCGCGATCGCCTTGGCCTCGCGCAGCGTGCGCGTGATCAGCCGTCGCTTCTCGTCCTCGTCGATGTTGGACGGGAACCGCAGTTCCTTGACGGCGACCGTCCGCCCCAGGGTCTCGTCCTCGGCGCGCCACACCGTGCCCATGCCGCCGCGGCCGAGCACCCCTCCCAGCCGGTACCGCCCTGCGAGGAGACGCTCGTGGTTGTCCTGACGAGTCTCCTGACGGGATGTCCCCGCCCGCTCCGCCTCCGACATGCGTCCCCTCATGCAACCCGCCCTGACAGAGCTTCCATTGTCCCTCACCCGACAAGTGCCCAGCGCCCAGGGTGCCCCTGATGGCACCGCCGGACCTCCACACCGGGTCCCGGTGAAGCTCCCGTTCCGCCACCCTGCATGATGGGCCCCGACAAGGGAGGACCCGCGCGATGCCACCGCTTCGAATGCTGTCGGCCGTGCCCGTGTACCTGGCGGTCCTCGCCCTGGCCCCCGCCGCCTCCTCGGCATCCACCGTCCCGCCCACGGACAGGGTCCTTCCGCTGCTGGTCACACGGGGTGGCGCCCCCGCCGCGGCCCTGCTGGCCCGCGAGGAGACCGGCACCCGTTATGTCCGGAGCGGTCAGGGCATCACCCGCCCCGATCACTTCCGCGCCGGCAGCATCACGAAGACCTTCATCGCCACGGTCGTCCTGCAACTGGCCGCCGAACACCGGCTGAAACTGTCCGACACCGTGGAGCGGCACCTGCCCGGCCTGGTGCGGGGAGCCGGCAACGACGGCCGCGCGCTGACCCTGCGCGCCCTGCTCACCCACACCAGCGGCCTGAACGACTTCACCGTGGACACAAGAGGCAAGGTCCCCCTCTCCCCTCTTCAGGCCATACGCATCGCTCTCACCCACCCTCCGGCCGACCCCGGCCGCTACTCCTACTCGAACACCAATTACGTGCTGCTCGGCCTGGTCATCAAGCAGGTCACCGGCCGCTCCTACGCCGCCGAGGCCGAGCGGCGCATCATCGCTCCGCTGCGTCTGACGGGCACCTCCTTCCCCGGTTCCCGCACGACTCTCCCCTCCCCGCACGGGCGCGCCTACGCCACCGACGGGACCGACGTCACCGAACTCGACCCGCGGGTGGCCGGCGCCGCGGGCGAGCTGGTGACCACGCTCGCCGACCTGGACCGCTTCTACGCGGCCCTGCTCGGAGGGGAACTGCTGCCCCCGCGCCAGCTGGGCGAGATGCGCGACACCCGGACCGCACACGGCTTGTACGGCATGGCCCTGTTCCCGGTGAAGCTGCCGTGCGGCACCACAGTGTGGGGACACAACGGCCGTATCAGCGGCAGCTACGTGCGCACCGCAGCCACTGCCGACGGCCTTCGCGTCCTCACTTTCCGCGTGAACACGACGGCGATCGCAGACCCCGATCTCGAACCCCGGTTGCTCGCCGCCGAGTTCTGCCCCCGCACCTCGTAGAACGGCCGGGTTCCGGAACGAAGATCCCTCTTCGCGACACTCGTTCGGGTGACGTTCAGTCACCGATCCGGGAAGCCCTACAGCGGCACGATGTCCGGCGCACCCAAGCGCGCCGCATCCGCCGTCAGGTCGTCCGGCTGCCGCTGCGACTCCCGCTCCGCCTCCACCCGCTTCTCGTAGTGCTCGACCTCGCGCTCGATGTGGTCCTGGTCCCAGCCGAGCACCGGCGCCATCAGCTCGGCGGTCTCGCGGGAGCTGCGGGTGCCGCGGTCGAAGGTCTCGATGGAGATGCGGGTGCGCCGGGTCAGCACGTCGTCCAGGTGCCGCGCACCCTCGTGCGAGGCGGCGTACACGATCTCGGCGCGCAGATAGTCGTCGGCCGCGTGCAGGGGCTCGCCGAGCGAGCTGTCGGAGGCGATGAGGTCGAGCACCTCTTCCGCCATCGTCCCGTACCGATTCAGCAGGTGTTCCACGCGTACCACATGAAGACCCGTCCGCGCGGCGATCCGCGCTCGCGCGTTCCACAGCGCCCGGTATCCCTCGGCGCCGAGGAGCGGGACGTCCTCCGTCACACACTCGGCGACCCGCAAGTCAAGCCCGTGCACCGCCTCGTCCACCGCGTCCTTGGCCATCACCCGGTATGTCGTGTACTTGCCGCCGGCCACCACGACGAGCCCGGGCGCCGGATGCGCCACGGTGTGCTCGCGCGACAGCTTGCTGGTGGCGTCCGACTCGCCGGCCAGCAGGGGCCTGAGGCCCGCATACACGCCTTGGACGTCATCCCTGGTCAGCGGCACAGAAAGCACTGAGTTCACGTGCTCGAGGAGGTAGTCGATGTCGGCGCTGGACGCGGCCGGGTGTGCCTTGTCGAGGTCCCAGCCGGTGTCCGTCGTGCCGATGATCCAGTGGCGGCCCCACGGGATGACGAACAGGACGGACTTCTCGGTGCGCAGGATCAGGCCGCTCGAGGAGGTGATCCGGTCCTTGGGCACGACCAGGTGGATGCCCTTGGACGCCCGGACGTGGAACTGCCCGCGCTCTCCCACCATGGCCTGGGTGTCGTCGGTCCACACACCGGTCGCGTTCACGACCTGCTTGGCGCGGACCTCGTACTCCCCGCCCGCCTCGACGTCCTGCACGCGGGCGCCGACCACGCGCTCGCCCTCGCGCAGGAATCCGGTCACGCGCGCGCGGTTGGCGACTTTGGCGCCGTACGCCGCCGCCGTACGCACCAGGGTCGCCACGAAGCGGGCGTCGTCCATCTGGGCGTCGTAGTACTGCAGCGCTCCGACCAGCGCGTCCTTCTTCAGGGCGGGCGCGACCCGCAGGGCTTGGCGGCGGCTCAGATGCCGGTGCACGGGCAGGCCACGGCCGTGTCCGCGGGCCATCGACATGCCGTCGTAGAGAGCGACGCCCGACCCGGCGTACAGCCGCTCCCAGCCCCTGTGCTGAAGCGGGTACAGGAAGGCCACCGGCTTCACCAGATGCGGCGCCAGCCGCTCCAGCAGCAGGCCGCGCTCCTTCAGCGCCTCCCGTACGAGGGCGAAGTCGAGCATCTCCAGATAGCGCAGGCCGCCGTGGATCAGCTTGCTGGACCTGCTCGACGTGCCCGACGCCCAGTCACGCGCCTCGACCAGGCCGACGGACAGGCCCCGGGTCACGGCGTCGAGCGCGGTGCCCGCGCCGACCACTCCCGCGCCCACCACCAGCACGTCCAACTCGCGCTCGGCCATTGATGCGAGTGACTCGGCGCGTTGCGCCGGGCCCAGTGTCGCTGTCCTCACCGCTGCCTCCCGCTGTCGGTCGCGTGCCGGTATCACCCCTGAGGAGTGGCCCGGTTCGTATCCCCCATGCCCAAATTCTGACCGGCTTGCCCGAGTTCAGCCACCAGTGGCCCCCAGCCTGTGGACAACTTTCACGGACGCGCGGAACAACGCTCACGGACCCACGCAAAGACACACGTAATCAATCCCGCATATCGATCATATTTACTCCTAGTCTGACATTGCGCTCGCCCGTCCTGTCCACAGGGCTTGCGCACCTGTCCCGCTTCGGTTATTGGGAAGGACGGCCCACGCCATGCCCGCAGATCTCGCCGTCATCGGACTCGGCCCCTACGGACTGCCCCTGGCCCAGGCCGCCGTCGCCGCCGGCATCTCCACGCTCGGCTACCGCACCGGCCCCGAGGCCGGCTCCCTCAGCCCCGCAGAACTGCGCCGGATGCTCTCGGGGGGCTTCCGGCCGACCACGTCCCCGGCCGAACTCGGCCGGGTACGCACCGCCGTCATCTGCTCCCCCACCCCACGGGGAGCGGACGGCGGACTCGACCTCAGCCAGGTGGAGGCGGCCGCCCGCACCCTGGCCGCACACCTGCGCCCGCACACCACGGTCATCCTGGAGTCGCCCGTCCAGCCGGGCACCACGGAGGACTTCCTGCGCCCGATCCTCGAGGAGGCCTCCGGACTGCGCGCGGGCCGCGACTTCCACCTCGCCTACTCCCCCAGCCGCGTCGACCCCGGCAACCGCGACTTCACCCCCGCCAACACCCCCAAGGTGATGGGCGGCCTCACGCCCGCCTGCACCGAGTCCGCCGCCGCCTTCTACGGCCGTCTCACCGACAAGGTGGTACGCGCGCGTGGACCACGCGAAGCGGAGACCGTGCAGCTCCTGGAGACCAACTACCGGCACGTCAACATCGCCCTCGTCAACGAAATGGCCGTCCTGTGCCACGACTTGGGCGTCGACCTCTGGGACGTCATCCGCTGCGCGGAGACCAAGCCGTTCGGCTTCCAGGCCTTCCGCCCCGGCCCCGGCGTCGGCGGCCACGCCGTCCCCCAGGACCTGACCGGCCACGCCGGCCGCACCCTGCGCATGGTGGAACTCGCCCAGCAGGTCAACCACCAGATGCCGCGTTACGTCATCCAGCGCGCCGCCGCCCTCCTCAACGAGCACGGCAAGTCGGCGCGCGGTGCCCGCGTCCTCCTCCTCGGCGTCACCTACAAGGCCGACCTCGCCGACCAGCAGGCCACCCCAGCCCAGGAGATCGCGACCCGCCTGATGGAGCTCGGCGCCTCCGTCAGCTACCACGACCCGCACATCCCGTCCTGGAACGTCCTGGACCGCCCCGTCCCCCGCGCGGACTCCCTCTACGAGGCCGCCGCCGACGCCGACCTGACGATCCTCCTCCAGCAGCACCGCACGTACGACCTCCAGGGCCTGTCCGTGAAGGCCCAGCTGCTGCTGGACACGCGGGGGGCCACGCCTACGGGGGCGGCGCATCGGTTGTGAAACGGGGCGCGCGGGGCGGCCGGGCCACCGGGGCTGGTGGCGAGCGGCAGGGCCCGCCGGTAACGTACGAAGCAGGTGGAGCCGACCGCAGCGGTCACTGCGGCAGGCTCCTGAACGGTGAACGGAGTGTCCACCCCTAGTTTCTTTAGGGGTGGCCGCTCACCATCCGAAAAGCCGCAAGATCCACCTCCTCCGGCACTTCACCATCCGAAGACGGATCCGATCCCAGCGAGTGGGCTTGCGGTGGTGTCCCATGGGCACCCCCTTCCACGACGCCGCCCATTGACCCGGTAGGCGGTCCGTTGGAACTCGGGCCGGGCCCCGAGGGCCGGGGTCCGGAACCATGTCCTTGGAAGGGGGCGCTCCAGAAATCTGGGGCGCCGAACCGGACGCTACCGCCTACGACCCCCTGACCAGCCCGAATCCGCCCCGAAGGCAACCGTGCGCCCCCACCCCGCGTCACGCGCCCCGCAGGCCCCCGGCATGCGAAAGGGGCCGGTCACCTCACCCAAGTGAGAAGACCGGCCCCTGGACGTCCTCCGGGGACTACGCGAACTACCGCCGATGCACCGAGTCCGCCACCGTAACCTCGACGCGCTGGAACTCCTTCAGCTCGCTGTACCCGGTGGTCGCCATCGCCCGCCGCAGCGCCCCGAAGAAGTTCATCGAGCCGTCCGGCGTGTGGGACGGGCCGGTGAGGACCTCCTCGATGGTGCCGACCGTGCCGAGGTCGACCTTCTTGCCGCGCGGCAGCTCCTCGTTCACCGCCTCCATGCCCCAGTGGTGGCCCTTGCCCGGCGCGTCCGTGGCACGGGCCAGCGGGGAGCCCATCATCACCGCGTCGGCGCCGCAGGCGATCGCCTTGGGCAGGTCGCCGGACCAGCCGACACCGCCGTCGGCGATCACGTGCACGTACCGGCCGCCGGACTCGTCCATGTAGTCGCGGCGGGCAGCCGCCACGTCGGCGACCGCCGTCGCCATCGGGACCTGGATACCGAGCACGTTGCGCGTGGTGTGCGCCGCGCCGCCGCCGAAGCCGACCAGGACGCCGGCCGCGCCGGTCCGCATCAGATGCAGGGCCGCGGTGTACGTGGCGCAGCCGCCGACGATCACCGGGACGTCGAGCTCGTAGATGAACTGCTTCAGGTTCAGCGGCTCGTGCGAGCCGGAGACGTGCTCCGCCGAGACCGTCGTACCGCGGATGACGAAGATGTCCACGCCCGCGTCCACGACCGCCTTGGAGAACTGGGCGGTGCGCTGCGGGGAGAGCGCGGCGGCGGTGACCACGCCCGAGTCGCGCACCTCCTTGAGGCGCTGCCCGATCAGCTCCTCCTTGATGGGAGCGGCGTAGATCTCCTGGAGGCGGCGGGTCGCGTTGTCCACGTCCAGCTCGGCGATCTCGTCCAGCAGCGGCTGCGGGTCCTCGTGCCGCGTCCACAGGCCCTCGAGGTTCAGCACGCCGAGGCCGCCCAGCTCACCGATGCGGATCGCGGTGGCCGGTGAGACGACCGAGTCCATGGGGGCGGCCAGGAAGGGCAGCTCGAATCGGTAGGCGTCGATCTGCCAGGCGATCGAGACCTCCTTCGGGTCCCGCGTACGACGGCTGGGGACGACAGCGATGTCGTCGAAGGCATACGCCCGGCGGCCGCGCTTGCCGCGCCCGATCTCGATCTCAGTCACGTGTGTGGCCTTTCCTGATGCGTTTCAGCGTCTACCAGTATCGCCGACGGGTACGGCAAGAGCGGCCCCGGATGCTCCGGAGCCGCCCTCGGCCTGCCTCACGCGCGCGTGCGGGTCACTCGCCGCGGCTGTAGTTCGGCGCCTCGACGGTCATTTGGATGTCGTGCGGGTGGCTCTCCTTGAGGCCCGCCGAGGTGATCCGTACGAACCGGCCCTTGGACTCCATCTCCTCGATGGTGGCCGCGCCGACGTAGCCCATGGTCTGGCGCAGACCGCCGACGAGCTGGTGCAGCACGTTGCCCAGCGGGCCGCGGTAGGGCACCTGGCCCTCGATGCCCTCGGGAACGAGCTTGTCGTCGGAGGCCACCTCCGCCTGGAAGTAGCGGTCCTTCGAGTACGACTTGCCCTGGCCCCGGGACTGCATGGCGCCCAGCGAGCCCATGCCGCGGTACGACTTGAACTGCTTGCCGTTGATGAACAGCAGCTCGCCCGGCGACTCCTCACACCCCGCGAGGAGGCTGCCCAGCATCACCGAGTCGGCACCGGCCGCCAGCGCCTTGCCGATGTCGCCGGAGTACTGCAGACCGCCGTCGCCGATCACCGGGACTCCCGCGGCACGGGCCGCGAGGGCTGCCTCGTAGATGGCGGTGACCTGCGGAACGCCGATGCCGGCGACGACCCGGGTGGTACAGATCGAGCCGGGGCCCACGCCCACCTTGATGCCGTCGACGCCCGCGTCGACCAGGGCCTGAGCGCCGTCACGCGTGGCGATGTTGCCACCGATCACGTCGACGGACACGCTCGACTTGATCTTCGCCATCCAGTTCAGGGCGTTGCTGTTGTGCCCGTGCGAGGTGTCGACGACCAGGAAGTCCACGCCCGCCTCGGCCAGCGCCTGGGCCCGCTCCAGCGCTTCGGGGCTGGCGCCGACGGCGGCACCGACGAGCAGCCGGCCCTCGGCGTCCTTGGCCGCGTGCGGGTACTTCTCGGCCTTGACGAAGTCCTTGACGGTGATGAGGCCCTTGAGGATGCCCGCGTCGTCGACCAGCGGAAGCTTCTCGATCTTGTGACGGCGCAGCAGCTCCATGGCGTCCGCGCCGGAGATGCCGACCTTGCCGGTGACCAGCGGCATCGGCGTCATGACCTCGCGCACCCGACGGGCGCGGTCGGTCTCGAAGGCCATGTCGCGGTTGGTGACGATGCCCAGCAACTTGCCGCTGCCGTCGGTGACGGGGACGCCGCTGATGCGGAACTTGGCGCACAGCGCGTCGGCGTCGCCGAGCGTCGCGTCCGGGTTCACCGTGATCGGGTCGGTGACCATGCCGGACTCGGAGCGCTTCACGAGGTCGACCTGGTTGACCTGGTCCTCGATGGAGAGGTTGCGGTGCAGCACACCGACCCCGCCCTGGCGGGCCATCGCGATCGCCATGCGGGACTCGGTCACCTTGTCCATCGCCGCCGAGAGCAGCGGGATGTTCACTCGGATGTTGCGGGAGATGCGGGACGAGGTGTCGACCGCGCTCGGGAGCACTTCGGATGCGCCCGGCAGCAGCAGCACGTCGTCGTAGGTCAGCCCGAGTGTCGCGAATTTACCGGGCACTCCGTCGACGTTTGCAGTCATGACACCTTCCCCAAATGGCCTTGATCGGTGCGGATGTCCATGCTAACGGGAAGCTGGGGTCCCGGATTCCGCGGTTCACGGTGGCTGCGGGCTTCGTACGTTCATACGGAACCGACGCCCCGCCCGTTCACCACGGTGACTACTGCTCGGCCAGCGCCCGCAGCCTGCTGAGTGCCCGGTGCTGGGCGACCCGGACCGCTCCGGGTGACATTCCCAACATCTGGCCGGTCTCCTCGGCCGTGAGGCCCACCGCGATCCGCAGCAGCAACAGCTCCCGCTGGTTCTCGGGCAGGTTGGCCAGGAGTTTCTTGGCCCATTCGGCGTCGCTGCTGAGCAGCGCCCGCTCCTCCGGGCCGAGGGAGTCGTCCGGCCGCTCGGGCATCTCGTCCGAGGGGACGGCCGTCGAGCCGGGGTGACGCATCGCCGCCCGCTGCAGGTCGGCGACCTTGTGCGCGGCGATGGCGAAGACGAACGCCTCGAAGGGGCGGCCGGTGTCCCGGTAGCGCGGCAGAGCGAGGAGGACCGCCACGCAGACCTCCTGGGCGAGGTCCTCGACGAAGTGCCGTGCGTCCCCCGGGAGACGGGACAGACGGGTGCGGCAGTAGCGCAGCGCCAGGGGGTGGACATGGGCAAGCAGGTCGTGTGTGGCCTGCTCGTCCCCGTCGACGGCGCGATGCACGAGCCCGCCGATCGCCCCTGGGGCAGTGCCCGCCTCGTCGTCGCGCATCGGTCCATGGTGCCTTGGCGGCTTCCGATGCGTGGCATCGCCCTGGTCGTTGTGCACCGAAGCGTTATGAGCAGGTGCGCCGGAACTCATCCCTTGCGCCCTCCCCTCCCGCTCGATCGACTCGTCCCCGAGGAACTCCACACCCTCAAGGATGCGGCATCCGCGGCGAAACGAGCAGCGGGCACCCGACGGGCCCCGCCGCCGAGCGGCTCCGGGGAGGTCCAGGTACGTTCCCGCGCCCGCCGCGCCGGCGGCTCGTGTCGCGGCCGACGCGTGTTCTCGGCGTGCCGGCCGAAGGTCCTCGCAGCAGCGCTACCAGGGCCTTCGGCCGGTGCTGCGAGAGTTCGTGCCGGGCAATGTCGGGGCGTGCCTGAACTTCCTCGGGGTCGTTCGGCCCCGCCCACCATGAGGCAGGCGGGGATTTCGTCACCCCCGCTACAACCCACGCGTGGGACCTAGCGCACCAGGCCCCAGCGGAAACCGAGCGCCACGGCGTGCGCGCGGTCCGAGGCGCCGAGCTTCTTGAAAAGCCGTCGGGCGTGGGTCTTGACGGTGTCCTCCGAGAGGAACAGTTCGCGGCCGATCTCGGCGTTCGAGCGGCCATGGCTCATGCCTTCGAGGACCTGGATCTCGCGCGCGGTGAGCGTCGGCGCGGCGCCCATCTCGGCGGAGCGCAGCCGGCGCGGGGCCAGCCGCCAGGTCGGATCGGCGAGAGCCTGCGTGACGGTGGCACGCAACTCGGCGCGCGAGGCGTCCTTGTGCAGGTAGCCGCGGGCACCGGCGGCGACCGCGAGCGCCACGCCGTCGAGATCCTCGGCGACGGTGAGCATGATGATGCGCGCACCGGGGTCCGCGGACAGCAGCCGCCGGACGGTCTCGACGCCGCCCAGACCGGGCATGCGTACGTCCATCAGAATCAGGTCCGAGCGGTCGGCACCCCAGCGGCGGAGGACTTCCTCGCCGTTGGCCGCCGTCGTCACGCGCTCGACGCCGGGCACGGTCGCGACCGCGCGGCGGAGCGCCTCTCGGGCAAGCGGGGAGTCGTCGCAGACGAGGACGGATGTCATGGCCGCCCTCCGCAGCTGATGCACGTCACCTTGAGCCTCCAGGCTGGTACGAAATCGTCACCTGTGCGGTCGACCGTCTCGGACGCCTGCCCGAGCACTTGTTGTTCCAACCGCCTCCGCACTCTCAACGACGGTCACTCGAAAGAGTTACGGGGCCGTGTGCCATCTTCGGCACTCTACGTGAGGGCTCGGACACGGTGCAGACATGCGCGGTGGACCCACAACGTTTCATCACAACCCCATGCCCCATTCAGACCCTTTTCTTCCCATTTCTCAGTGTCTGAGGCTAGATTCGCAATGAGTCATATTTTCATCTCCTTAGATCGTAGATGTACGGTCGTGGACACCGTATCCGCCCAGAACGGCGACAAGGGGTCACGCAATGGCAGATTTCTCCCGCCTTCCCGGACCGAACGCGGACCTGTGGGACTGGCAGCTTCTGGCCGCCTGTCGCGGGGTGGACAGCTCGCTCTTCTTCCACCCGGAGGGCGAGCGGGGCGCGGCCCGGAGTGCTCGCGAGAACTCGGCCAAGGAGGTCTGCATGAGGTGCCCGGTGCGCGCGCAGTGCGCGGCACACGCGCTGGCGGTGAGAGAGCCGTACGGCGTCTGGGGCGGGCTGACCGAGGACGAGCGCGAGGAGCTCATGGGGCGGGCGCGCCACCGGCTGGTGTCGACGTCGGCCGGGGGCGACCCTTCGAGCAGCTGAAGCAACCGACCAACTGAAGGAACGTTTCTGCTACATGGGCACGCGCACGCGTGCCCCTAGTTTTTGCGCCGAGGTATCCCCAGGAGCAGGCGTCAACGCTTCGCTGCGCGCGCCAACTGCTCCAGCGTCGCCGCCACCGCCGGCACCTGGGACAGGTCGGGCAGCGTCAGCGCGACGATCTCCCGCCGGACCGCCGGTTCCAGCGTCACCGTGCGCGCACCCCGTGGCCGTACGGACTCGACCGCGAGCTGGGGCAGGACGGCGACGCCGAGACCGGCGCCCACCAGGCCCACCACGGCCGGATAGTCATCCGTCGCGAAGTCGATGCGCGGGGTGAAGCCGGCGCTCTCGCACACCTCGACGAGCTGGCCTCGGCAGCGCGGGCAGCCCGCGATCCAGGGTTCCCGGGCGAGTTCGCCGATGGCGACGGCCTCCGCGCTCGCGAGCCGGTGCCGTTCCGGTACGAGGGCGACGAGCCGGTCGGTCAGCAGCGGCCGTACGACGAGGTCGTCCCACTCCTCGGCGCCCGCCGCCCCCTCGTACCGGAAGGCGAGTGCCACGTCGCAGTCGCCCTCGCGCAACAGGCCGACGGACTGTGGTGGTTCGGCCTCCTCCAGGGAGACGCGGGTGCCCGGGTGTTCGGCGCGCAGGGCCGCGAGGGCCGTCGGTACGAGGGTGGAGCTGCCGCTGGGGAAGGAGACGAGCCGGACGCGGCCCGCGCGCAGGCCCGCGATGGCGGCGACTTCCTCCTCGGCCGCGGTGAGCCCGGCGAGGATCCCCGCGGCGTGCCGCACCAGCGCCTCGCCGGCCTGGGTCAGCCGCATCTCGCGCCCGCTGCGGATCAGCAGCGGGGTCCCGACGGAAGCCTCCAGGGCCTTCATCTGCTGGCTCACGGCGGGCTGGGTGCAGCCCAGTTCGCGCCCCGCCGCCGAGAAGGAGCCGGTGACGGCGACGGCACGCAGGACGCGGAGATGACGGGCCTCGATCACACAACGAGCATAAGCGGAGCTTGGGGCTCTGGCAGAAAACTCCGTCGACACTTTGGGGCGCGGTCACCTACCGTGCGCTCATGAAGCTTCTCTCGGTGAATCTCGGCCGCGCGAAGGCCGTGCCGTACACGGACCAGCCCGAAGGACTGACCGGCATCGACAAAAAGCCGACCAGTGAGCCGGTGAAGGTGACCGCGCCCGGGCCCAAGGGGGTCGGGGCGAGCGGGCTCGCCGGGGACACGGTGTGCGACACACGGCATCACGGCGGCGACGACCAGGCCGTGTACGCGGTGGCCCGCGAGGACCTGGACGACTGGGAACGCGAGCTGGGGCGCACGCTGGCGAACGGCGCCTTCGGGGAGAACCTCACGACGCAGGGCATCGACGTCTCGGGCGCGCTGATCGGCGAGCGCTGGCGCATCGGGTCCGAGGTGGTCCTGGAAGTCAGCAGCGGGCGGATCCCCTGCCTGACCTTCCAGGGCCATATGGGTGAGAAGCGGTGGGTGAAGCGCTTCACGCAGAAAGGGGCGTCGGGTGCGTACCTGCGGGTGATCGAGCCGGGCGAGATCCGTGCCGGGGACCCCGTCGAGGTCGTCCACCGGCCCGGCCACGACGTGACCGTGGCCCTGGTGTTCCGGGCGATCACCACCGAGCGGCACCTGCAGCCGCGGCTGCTGGCGGCGGGCGAGGCGCTGCACTCGGAGGTGCGGGAGTGGGCACGCACTTACGTTGAGAAGCACGCCGAGCACGCCGAGCGCGGAGCCTGACGAACGCTCACCGGACTGCCGTCCGTCAGGCCTTCACGCACCCGGAGGCCCTGTGCGGAGAGCGGACGCGCGCAGTCCGGGTCATTAACCTTGCGCCATGACAACGGCTCTCATCACGGGTTCCACCGCGGGCATCGGCGCCGCCTTCGCACGACGGCTGGCGGCGGACGGGCACAACCTCGTCCTGGTCGCCCGCGACACCAAGCGGCTGCGGGAACAGGCGACCGAACTGCACGACCGGCACGGCATCGAGGCGAAGGTCCTCACCGCCGACCTCGCCACCGACGACGGAATCGAGGCGGTCGCCGCCCGGCTGGCCGACCGCAAGAACCCCGTCGACCTGCTGATCAACAACGCGGGCTTCGGCAACAAGGGCCGCTATCTCGACGTATCCATGGCCGACGAGCTGATGATGCTCAAGGTGCACTGCGAGGCGGTGCTGCGACTGACGTCGGCGGCGACCGAGGCGATGCGCGAACGTGGCCGCGGCGGCGTCGTCAACGTAGCGTCGGTGGCCGCCTTCGTGCCGCGCGGGACGTACGGCGCGTCCAAGGCGTGGGTCGTGCAGTTCACGCAGGGGGCGGCGCGGGATCTCGCGGGCAGCGGGGTTCGGTTGATGGCGCTGTGTCCCGGCTTCGTGCGCACCGAGTTCCACCAGCGGGCCGGGATGGGGACGGACAACATCCCCGGCTGGATGTGGCTGGACGCGGACAAGCTGGTGGCGGCGGCGCTGGGGGATCTGGCGCGGGGGAAGACGGTGTCGATTCCGGATCCGCGGTACAAGGCGTTGATGGGAATGGTGAAGGTGGTGCCTCGGGGGTTGCTCGGAGGGCTCAGCTCCAGGACGGGGCGGAAGTACGGGCCGCAGTAGCGCCGGGAGGGCGCCGAGCGCACGAGCGTACGAGGCGTCATGATGCCGAACGGCCGGGAGGCGCCGAGGCGTCCCGGTGGGAGAATGGTGCTGTTCAGCCGGACCTCAGGGGGGTCTGGAGGTGGTGTCATGACCTTTGTGCAGCTCATCGACTGCAGGACCAGTCGGTTCGACGAGATGAACCGGCTGATGGACATGTGGGTCGAGCAGACCCGGGGGAAGCGGACCGCGACGCATGCGGTGGTCGGGAAGGACCTGTCGGACGCGTCGCACTTCGTGGAGATCGTGGAGTTTCCGTCGTACGAAGAAGCGATGCGGAACTCCAATCTGCCCGAGACCGAGCGGATCTACCGCGAGCTGGTCGCCCTGTGCGACGGGATGCCGACGTTCACCGATCTGGACGTGGTGCGGGACGAGCAGCTCAACCTCGGGGTGGCACGGGAGTTCTTCGGGGAGGCCGGGCAGGACGGGACGGCGGCCCTGTTCGAGCGGTTCGCGGACGACTACGTGGACCATGACCCCGCCAATCCGCGGGACCTCGACCTGCAGGGGGCGCGGGAGGAGTACGAGGGGTGGCGGCAGGCCTTCGCCTTCTCCTTCCGGGTGGACGACCAGCTCGCGGAGGCGGACCGGGTGTGCACGCGGTGGACCTGGAGCGGGCGACAGACGGGGGAGTTCCTGGGGATACCGGCCACCGGGCAGGAGGTCACCATGACCGGGATGACCTGGCACCGGTTCCGGGAGGGGAAGATCTGCGAGGGGTGGTGGCAGTACGACCGGGCGGGGCTGCTGGCGCAGCTGGGAGCGGTCGCTCAGACCCCGTGACCGCGAATTTGGACCCCGGACCCGTGAACGCTGACCCGTGACCCGCGAACGCTGACCCCGAGGACCGCGAAGTCCGCCAGAGTGTCCCGCGAACTCCGGCGGGACCCGCGAACTCCGGCCCAGTGACCCGCGAAGGGGAAAGCCCCCGCTCCCAGAGGAGGGAGCGGGGGCTTCTTCGCGCGTGCGTGCCTCAGTGGGCGCGTGCGTGCCTCAGTGGGAGTGGCCGTGGCCGTGCCCACCGGCAGCCGGCTCCTCCTCTTCCTTCTTCTCGACGACCAGGGTCTCGGTCGTGAGGAGGAGGGAGGCGATGGAGGCGGCGTTCTCCAGGGCGGAGCGGGTGACCTTGACCGGGTCGATGACACCGGCCTTGACCAGGTCGCCGTACTCGCCGGTGGCGGCGTTGAAGCCCTGGCCCTTGTCGAGCTCGGCGACCTTGGAGGTGATGACGTAGCCCTCCAGGCCGGCGTTCTCGGCGATCCAGCGCAGCGGCTCGACGACCGCGCGGCGGACGACGGCGACACCGGTGGCCTCGTCGCCGGTCTTGCCGAGGTTGCCCTCGAGGACCTTGGCGGCGTGGACGAGCGCGGAGCCACCACCGGAGACGATGCCCTCCTCGACCGCGGCGCGGGTCGCGGAGATGGCGTCCTCCAGGCGGTGCTTCTTCTCCTTCAGCTCCACCTCGGTGGCGGCGCCGACCTTGATCACGCACACGCCGCCGGCCAGCTTCGCGAGGCGCTCCTGGAGCTTCTCGCGGTCCCAGTCGGAGTCGGTGTTCTCGATCTCGGCCTTGATCTGGGCGACGCGGCCCGTGACGTCCGCCGAGTTGCCGGCGCCGTCCACGACGGTCGTGTCGTCCTTGGTGACCGTGACGCGACGGGCGGAGCCCAGCACGTCCAGGCCGACCTGGTCGAGCTTGAGGCCGACCTCTTCGGAGATGACCGTGGCGCCGGTGAGGACCGCCAGGTCCTGCAGCATCGCCTTGCGGCGGTCGCCGAAGCCGGGGGCCTTGACCGCGACCGCGTTGAAGGTGCCGCGGATCTTGTTCACGACCAGGGTCGACAGGGCCTCGCCCTCGACGTCCTCGGCGATGATCAGCAGCGGCTTGGAGGCACCCGCCTGGATGACCTTCTCGAGCAGCGGCAGCAGGTCCTGGATCGAGGAGATCTTGCCCTGGTTGATGAGGATGTACGGGTCCTCGAGGACAGCCTCCATGCGCTCCTGGTCCGTCACGAAGTACGGCGACAGGTAGCCCTTGTCGAAGGCCATGCCCTCGGTGAAGTCCAGCTCGAGCCCGAAGGTGTTGGACTCCTCGACGGTGATGACACCGTCCTTGCCGACCTTGTCCATCGCCTCGGCGATGAGCTCGCCGACCTGGCTGTCCTGGGCGGACAGACCGGCGACGGCGGCGATGTCGGACTTCTCGTCGATGGGGCGGGCGGTCGCGAGGAGCTCCTCGGAGATCGCCTTGACCGCGGCGTCGATGCCCTTCTTCAGGGCGGCCGGGGAGGCACCCGCGGCAACGTTCCGCAGGCCCTCGCGGACGAGCGCCTGGGCCAGCACGGTGGCGGTGGTCGTACCGTCACCCGCTACGTCGTTGGTCTTGGTCGCCACCTCCTTCACCAGCTGGACGCCGAGGTTCTCGTACGGGTCGTCGACCTCGACCTCGCGGGCGATGGTGACGCCGTCGTTGGTGATGGTGGGGGCGCCGAACTTCTTGTCGATGACGACGTTGCGGCCCTTGGGGCCGATCGTCACCTTGACCGTGTCAGCGAGCTTGTTGACGCCGCGCTCGAGGGCGCGACGGGCGTCCTCGTCGAACTTCAGGATCTTCGCCATGGGAGCGTGAGCCCTCTCGGAAATCTAGGTGAAATTAGCCGCGCCCCCGGCGCCCGGCTCATGAAGTGATCGCGGGGGGCCAGGGGCGCAGCTCAAAGCAGTGTGCTTCGCGGTGAGGCGAAGCGAGGTGAATTACTTCTCGATGATCGCGAGCACGTCGCGAGCCGAGAGGACGAGGTATTCCTCGCCGTTGTACTTCACTTCGGTGCCGCCGTACTTGCTGTACAGCACGATGTCGCCGGTCTTGACGTCGAGCGGAAGACGCTCGCCGTTCTCGAAGCGGCCCGGGCCCACGGCCAGGACGACGCCCTCCTGGGGCTTCTCCTTGGCAGTGTCCGGGATGACCAGGCCAGAGGCCGTGGTCTGCTCGGCGTCGAGCGGCTGGACCACAATGCGGTCCTCGAGCGGCTTGATGGCAACCTTGGAGCTGGTGGTCGTCACGATCCGACCTCCCCCTTCGGAGATCTCACGGGGTTAACTGTCTGAGGTGGCGACCAGGTCGATCCGTCGTCGCGGGTGCCGGACCTGCCCGTCGCTAGTTGGCACTCTCCAGGGGGGAGTGCCAGACCCGAGACTATGACTGTGGTTAGCACTCGGTCAAGCGGAGTGCCAATGCGGTGCGGCGCGGCGGCGAGGTTTTCGGTTGGCGTTCCCTGCGCCGGCCCCCTGCGCCGGTGCGGGACTCGTCCTGGGGGCTGCCGCCCCCGGACCCCGCTTCGGCCCTGAAGGGGCCTCGTCCTCGAACGCCGGACGGGCCGGGATCGCTACAGGTAGTCCTCCAACCGCCCCACCGTCAGCCCCTGCTCCTGGATCTCCCGCAGCAGCCGTACCGTCCGCTCCGTCAGCGTCTCGCCGGTCGGCCGGCCCGAGGGCACCGAGACGATGTCGCCCGGGCGCAGGCGCCTCTCGCCCTCGGTGAAGGCGAGCTCGCCGTTCTCCACCGAGACCCGCCACAGGACGACCGCCGAGAGGCCGCAGTCGGCGGCGGCGCGGAGGGTGGTGGTGTCGTACGTGCCGTAGGGCGGGCGGAAGAGGCGGGGGCGGATGCCGAAGCGGGAGTGGAGTTTGTCCTGCTGGCCGCAGATCTCGGTACGCTGGCCGGCGTACGGCAGTCCCCGCAGTGCCGGATGGTCGAGAGTGTGGTTCTGGATGCTCGCGCCGACCGACCGCAGGCGCGCGAAGTGGCCGTACCCCGGCCCCACGACACTGTCCGTGAGGAACATGCTGACCGGAAGCCGCAGTTCACGGACCATGTCGACGAACCGCGGGTCCTTCTCGGCGCCGTCGTCGTAGGTGAGGAAGACGACGCGGTCGCTGGTTGGGACGTGGTCGAGGACGGGCGTAAGACCCCGGCCCGGCGGGCGTGGGGCGGGAGGTCTGGCGGATGGCTTCGGGGCCGGGGCCGGCGGGGCCGTCAGCCCCCAGCGGCGGTACGGCCGCTCACCCGCGCCCTCCGGACCGTAGGAGCCCGCGCCCTCCGGACCGGACGACCCTGCGCCCTCCCGTCCGTGCGAGCCCGCACCGCTCGGACCGTACGAGCCCCCACCGCTCGGTCCGTGCGAGGCCGCCCGATCGGCGGCCTCGGCCGCCTTCTTGCCCGGCCGTTCGACGGGGTCGGCGGACCGGGCGCAGCCGGTGAGGAGGGCGGCCGCGAGAACGCCGGAGGTCAGGGCCCGCCACTTCACAGGTAGTCCTCCAGGCGGGCGACGGCGTACCCCTCCTTGGTGATCTTGTTCAGGAAGCGGCGGATCATGGGTCGGGACGGCGGTGAAGACCGGCGGGAGGCTGTCGTGGCCGTCCACCTCGAAGCCCTTGCGGGTGGTGATCCTCGGGTTGGCGGCGGGTGGGCGCGGGGGCAGGATCGGGGCCTTCCTCAGGCCCCAGCGTTTCGCCGCCGCCATCCTTGCCCTGTGCGCGGCGCGCAGCTTGGCCGCGCGCCCCTCCTTCGCGCGTTGCCGGCCGGCGGCGGGCCGTACGTCGGAGTCGTCACCGCCCTGCGCACAGCCGGAGACGAGGACGGCCACGGCGGGCACGGCGATGCCGCCCCTCACCGTCACGAATGACCGACTTTTGTCATTTTGTCCTACCGTTCGCATGGTGCCGGATCCTCGCAGGACGCCCCCGCGCCCCCGGGGCGACACCTCCACCGGAGGCACACCATCCATCGACTGGCCCACAATGAGCCGGTGAACGACCTCGCCTCCCTCCTCACCCCCGAGGGCCGCGCCCTCCTCGACGCGGTGCGCGGCACCGCCCCCGCCGACGAACTCGCCGTCGCCACCCGGCTGCGCCGCGAGCACCCCGCCGAACTGGTGTCGGCGGCGCTCGGGCAGGCACGGCTGCGGCAGCGGGCGGCGGCGAAGTTCGGGGAGGAGGACGCCGGGCTGATGTTCTTCACTCCGAACGGCGTTGAGCAGGCGACCCGGTCCAGCGTGGCGACGTACCGGGCCGAGTGCTTCCAGGCGCAGGGGGTGCGGTCCGTCGCCGACCTGTGCTGCGGGATCGGCGGGGACGCCATCGCCTTCGCGCGGGCCGGGATCCGCGTCCTGGCCGTCGACCGGGATCCGCTGACCTGTGCCGTGGCCCGCGCCAACGCCGACGCACTCGGCCTCGCCGGCCTGATCGAGGTACGCGAGGCGGACGTGACGGAGGTGGACACGGCCGAGTACGACGCGGTGTTCGTCGACCCGGCCCGGCGTTCCTCCAAGCGGGGCCGGATCTTCGACCCCGAGGCCTATTCCCCTCCCCTGTCCTGGGCCGTGTCCGCCGCGCTCAGGGCGCCGCGCGGGGTGTTGAAGATCGCGCCCGGCATTCCGCACGAGGTGATCCCCGCCCAGGCCGAGGCCGAGTGGATCTCGGACCGCGGGGAGGTGAAGGAGGCCACGCTGTGGTTCGGCCCTGATGTGACGCGAGGGGCACGGCGGGCGATCCTGCTGCCCGCGGAAGCCGGCGTGTGGGCCTCACCCGACACCAAGCTGCCCGATCCCCACGTCCGCCCCGTCGGCCGGTACCTGTACGAGCCCGACGGCGCCGTCATCCGTGCCCACCTGGTCGCCGAGGTCGCCGAGGACCTGGAAGGCGGGCTGATCGACCCCACGATCGCCTACATCACGGCCGACGAGCGGCATGTGACCCCGTACGCCTCCGCGTACGAGATCACCGATCAACTCCCCTTCAACCTAAAGAAGTTGAAGGCGCTGCTGCGGGAGCGGGAGGTCGGCATCCTGACCGTGAAGAAGCGGGGGTCGGCGGTCGAGCCGGAGGAGTTGCGCCGCAAGGCGCTCCCCAAGCAGCACGGGCCGAACTCGGCGACCGTGTTCCTGACGCGGGTCGCGGGAGCGCCGACCATGCTCCTCGGCCATCCCGCCTGACTCAGGAAACCTCGGCCTCGGCCGCCCGCCTCAGCAACAGCTCCCGTTCCCGGGTGTTGTGCGTCAGCTCCGCCGCCCGTACGAACTCGGCCCTCGCCTCCGCCGTACGGCCGAGGCGCGTCAGCAGGTCACCCCGCACGCTCGGCAGCAAGTGGTAGTCGCGCAGGGCCGGTTCGGCGGCCAGGGCGTCGACGATCTCCAGCGCCGGGGCCGGGCCGTCCGCCATCGACACGGCGACCGCGCGGTTGAGTTCGACGACCGGCGAGGGAGAGCGGGCGGCGAGCAGGGCGTACAGGGCGGCGATGGCCGGCCAGTCGGTCTCCTCGTAGGAGTACGCCATCGCGTGGCAGGCGGCGATGGCGGCCTGGAGGGCGTACGGGCCGGGGGCGCCGACGGCAGTGGCGTCGGCGCGGCCGAGCGCGGTGATGCCGCGGGCGATGAGCATGCGGTTCCAGCGGCTGCGGTTCTGGTCCTTGAGCAGGACGGGCTCGCCGGACGGGCCGGTGCGGGCCGCGGACCGGGACGTCTGGAACTCCAGCAGGGCGGTCAGGCCGTGGACCTCGGGTTCCTTCGGCATCAGGGCGGACAGCACGCGGGCCAGGCGCAGGGCGTCCTCGCACAGGCCCGGGCGCAGCCAGTCGTCGCCTGCCGTGGCGGCGTAACCCTCGTTGTAGATCAGGTAGATGACGTCGAGGACGGAGCCGAGGCGGGCCTCGCGGTCGGGGCCGTACGGGACCTCGAAGGCGATGTTCCTGGTGGCCAGGGTGCGCTTCGCGCGCACGATGCGCTGGGCGACCGTCGGTTCCGGGACCAGGAACGCGCGGGCGATCTCCGCCGTGGTCAGGCCGCCGAGCAGGCGCAGGGTGAGGGCGGTGCGGGCCTCGGCGGACAGGACCGGGTGGCAGGCGGTGAAGACCAGGCGGAGCAGGTCGTCGTCGATGTCCTCGGGGTCGGCGGGCTCCTCCGGCGGCGCCGCGTCCGACAGGTCCCGGCCGATCTCGGCCAGCTTGCGGGCGTAGTTCTCCCGGCGGCGGATCAGGTCGACGGCGCGGCGCCGGGCGGTGGCCATGAGCCAGGCACCCGGGTTGTCGGGGACGCCGTCGCGGGGCCACTGCTCCAGGGCCGCGACCAGCGCGTCCTGGGCCAGTTCCTCGGCGATGCCGACGTCCCGGACGATACGGGCGACACCGGCGATGATCCGGGGCGACTCGATCCGGAAGACGGTCTCGACGGCTCCGCGCGGATCTTCTGCGGTTCCGCTCGGGTCGGCGGTGGGCTGTGATGTCACAACCCACCATCAGACACCCGCGCAGGCGCGCCGCCAAGCAGCGCTCAGCCGGCGCTCAGCCCTCGGCGATCTCCCGCACCTCGCACGTCACCGTCCAGTGCTCCTCGTGCACCTTCAGGAAGCGCTTGGTCCACTCGATCGCCTCGGCCTGGTCCTTGGCCTGGATGATCGCGTAGCCGCCGACGACCTCCTTGGACTCCGTGAACGGCCCGTCCGTGACGGACAGCTGCCCGCCCTCCCAGCGCACCCGGTTGCCCTGCGCGGTCGGCGTCAGCCCGGCGGTGTCCAGCAGGACCCCGGCCTTCGTCATCTCCTCGATCAGTTCCCCCATCCGCTGCATCAGCTCGGGGCTGGGGCCCTCGGCGGGGGCGGTGGACTCGTCGATCTGGACCATGGAGAGATAGCGCGGCATGGTGCCCGCCTCCTCGTGTCGTGGGGCCGGGCTGTTCCCGGCCTCTCACCCCTGCGTCGATCGGAAGACACCCGGATCGACAGCCTCGACGGATTTCTTCGAAGATTTTTTCCGCCCCTGCTCAGGGCTCAGCGCAGCGACTCCCACAGCTCTCCGGCCTCCGGCTCGTTCGCCACCACCCGGTTGGGGTTCGAGGGTGCCGGCAGCACCGGCATGGTCACCGTCGTCACCTGGTCCGCCGACAGGCCCTGCAGGCTTTCGCCGAGGCGCATCAGTTCGGTCAGGGAGTCGAGGCCGGTGTCCGTGGTGAGGCTGCCGGTGACCGCGTCGGCGACCCGGTACAGCTTGGCGGGGTCGGTCAGCAGGTTCGTCGAGGAGATCTGTTCCAGCAGGGCTTTCACCAGCTTCTGCTGGAGGCCTATGCGGCCGAGGTCGCTGCCGTCGCCTATGCCGTGCCGGGTGCGGGCGAAGGCGAGGGCCTGCTCGCCGTCGAGCCGGTGGGTGCCGGCCTTCAGTTTCAGGTGGCTGTCGTCGTCGTCGATGTCCTCGTCGGTGGTGACGGTGACCCCGCCGAGGGCGTCGACGAGCTTCGCGAAGCCGGCGAAGTCGATCTCGATGTAGTGGTCCATGCGGACGTCCGTGATCGACTCGACCGTCTTGACCGCGCACACCGGCCCGCCCACCGAATAGGCGCTGTTGAACATCGAGTTGTACGCCACCGCCGTCGACCCCCCGGACGACAGCGGGCAGGAGGGCCGGGTGACGAGCGTGTCGCGCGGGATGCTGACCACGGTCGCCTTCGTACGGCCTGCGTCGAGGTGCACCACCATCGCCGTGTCGGACCGGGCGCCGGAGCTGTCGCCGCCGCCGAGTGCCTGGTTCTCCTCGCCGCTGCGCGAGTCCGAGCCGAGGACCAGGATGTTCAGGGCCTCGGTGGGCAGCGGGGAGGCGGAGGCCGAGGCGGAACCGGACGGGGTGGGCGTCGTCACCGCCTTCGCCGGGCGGTCGTCGCCGAGCGCGTTGTTGATGTCGACGCTCTTGATGTTGTTGTTGAGGTGCCAGTAGGCCCAGCCGGCTGTGGCGACGCCCAGCACCAGTGCGCCCGCGAGTGTGAGGCCGGCGGCCTTGAGCGCTCTCGACCGCCGGCCTCTCCGTCTGCCCTCGTCGCCGTTCTCTTGGTCTCCGGTCACGGCTAGGAACGTAAGTCCGAATTATTAGGAGAATGTTAGGGACGGGCGTGGGAGACGGTTTTCTTCGGAAAATCTCATCCTTCTCAGGACCGCCTCACCCCAGCGTCACCACCGGCACCGGGTTGCTCCCACTCCACGACGCGTTGAACCCGAGGGTCACCGACCCGCCGTCCGGGACGGTCCCGTTGTAGGAGGCGTTGGAGCAGCTGACCGCCGTGCCCGTCTGGGCGCAGGTGGCGTTCCAGGCCTGCGTGATCTGCTGCCCGGCGCCGTACGTCCAGCCGGCCTTCCACGACGACAGGGCCGCCCCCGAGCAGGCGATCCTCACCTGTCCCGTGAAGCCGGAGTTCCACTGGCTCGTCACGCTGTACGTCGCCGTGCACGCGCCCGTCGGCGGCTCGCTCGTGGTCCCGCCCAGCGCCTCGGCGATCGCGTGGTACGCCGGTTTCGGCGCGTAGTTCTCGTCGTACGGCGTCGCCGCGCCCTGCCCCGGGAAGGTGTCCGGGATCCAGGAGTCGGAGTCGGTGAAGCCCCACACCGTGACGCCGACGCACCGCGCCACCGCCACGCAGGCACCGACGACCGCCTTGTAGTCGGCGGCCTGCTGGGTCAGCTTCGCGCTGTCCGAAGGCAGCTGCATCCGGATGTCCAGCTCGGTGATCGCCACGTCCACGCCGAGGTCGGCGAAGCGCTGGATGTTCTGCTGCAGGGTGGAGGGCACCTGGCCGAGGATGAGGTGGGCCTGGAGCCCGACCCCGTCGATCGGGACGCCGCGCTCCTTGAGGGACTTGACCAGGTTGTACAGGGCGGTGCTCTTCGCGCCCACGCCCTCGACGTTGTAGTCGTTGATGTACAGCTTGGCGGCCGGGTCGGCGGCCCGCGCGGCGGTCAGGGCCTGGGCGATGTAGTCGGCGCCGAGGCCGTTGTACCAGAGGGTCTGACGGTAGGTGCCGTCCTCGTTGAACGGCTCGTTGACCACGTCCCAGGTGGCCAGCCGGCCCTTGTACCGGCCCACCTCCAGCGCGATGTGGTCGTTCATCAACTGGCTCAGCTGGGCGGCGGTCCAGGTGCCGTTCGTCAGCCAGCTCGGGTTCTGGCTGTGCCAGACCAGGGTGTGGCCGCGCACCTGCTGGCCATGCGCCTCGGCGAAGGCGACGATCTGGTCTGCCTCGGCCCAGTTGAAGCTGCCCCGGGTCGGCTCGACCGAGCCCCACTTCATGGCGTTGCCGGGGGTCATCGCGTTGAACTCGCGGGCGGCGATCTCGCCGTACGTCCCGGTGAGCTTGGACCCGGTGACCGCCGTGCCCATGACCTTGCCCTTGGCGTCGGCGAGGTCGCGCAGGGGCGCGTCGGCGGCGTGCGTCGCGGGTGCGGTGACCAGCAGCGCGCCGAGCATCGCGACGCCGCTCAGGAGTGATGCGAGGGATAAGCCCGTTCTCAGAGATCTCATTTGCGGGTGCCTCCGAAAGTTTCGGTCGTGCAACCGATTGGCTTCGGAGCAGTGTGGGCGCGGTCACCACACCCGTCAATGCAGAAACACGCCTAGTTGGGCGGCGCGCCCGTACTCGCCCGCACCACCAGGCTGGTCGCCAGCTCCACCCGGGTCGCCGCCCCTGAGCCGCCCTCGCGCCCGAGGTCCAGCACCAGCTTGGCCGCCGCCTCCGCCATCTCCGTGAGGGGCTGTCGTACGGTCGTCAGCGGCGGCCCCACCCAGGGCGCCACCGGCAGATCGTCGAAGCCGACCACACTCAGGTCCTCCGGGATCCGCAGGCCCAGCTCGCGCGCGGCCTCGTACAGCCCGAGCGCCTGGAGGTCGTTGCCGGCGAAGACGGCGGTGGGCCGGTCCGGGCGGCGCAGCAGTTCCAGGCCGTGCCGGTAGCCGGCCTCGTGGTGGAAGTCGCCGGCCGCGATCAGCCCGGGGTCGACGGGCAGCCCGGCGGTCTCCAGGGCGGCCCGGTAGCCGTCGACGCGGGCGCGGCTGCACATCATCCGGGACGGTCCGCTGATCGCGCCGATGCGGGTGTGACCCAGCTCGACCAGATGCCGGGTGGCGGCGAGGCCGCCCTGCCAGTTGGTGGCGCCGATCGAGGGTACGTCGGCGCCGGGGTCGCCGGCCGGGTCCATCACCACGAACGGGATGGAGCGGCTGCTGAGCAGGGCGCGCTGGGACTCGTCGAGCCCGGACAGCACGAGGACCACGCCGTGCGGCCGGCGGGCGGCGACCTGGTCGGCCCAGGTCCGCCCCGGGGTCAGCCGCCCCGCGCTCTCGCTCAGCACCACACTCAGCCCGGCGTCCCGCGCCACGTTCTCCACACCCCGGATGACCTCCATCGCCCAGGCGCTCTCCAACTCGTGGAAGACCAGGTCGATCAGGGGCGACCGGCTCGCCTCGGCACGCCGTCGCCGGTAGCCGTGCGCGCGCAGAAGGTCCTCCACGCGACTGCGGGTCGCCGGGGCGACATCGGCACGTCCGTTCAGGACCTTCGAAACTGTCGGTGCCGAAACGCCGGCCTCGCGGGCGATCTCGGCGAGCGTCGCGGTCTGCGCGGACCGTCCGGCCGTCGGGGCTGTCGTCCGGGTTTCTGCGGGCTCCGGGGGTGTCATGGCGGCGATCGTATCCCTGCGCGACCTCTTGACGAACCCCTCGCACCGGCCTAGGTTCCCAAAACATTCGACATACATCTCGAAACATTCGCGAGAGGGCCATCGACCCCGACAGGAGTTACATGACCACCGCCCCCTGGCGTGACCCCGCCCTGCCCGCCGCCGCCCGCGTCGACGACCTCCTCTCCCGGATGACCCTGGAGGAGAAGACCGCCCAGCTGTACGGCGTGTGGGTGGGCGCCGCCACGGACGGCGACGGAGTCGCCCCCCTGCAGAGCGAGATGACCACCGGCTCCTCCGTCTACGAATGGGACGAGCTGATCACCCACGGCCTCGGCCAGCTCACCCGCCCCTTCGGCACGGCCCCGGTGGACCCGGCGCTGGGCGCGCAGGCACTGGCCCGCGCCCAGCGCCGTATCGCCGAGGCCGGCCGCTTCGGCATCCCCGCGATCGCCCACGAGGAGTGCCTGGCCGGCTTCACCGCCTGGCAGGCCACCGCCTACCCGGTCCCCCTCGCCTGGGGCGCCACCTTCGACCCCGCGCTGGTCGAGGAGATGGCCCGCCGCATCGGCGACGACCTGCGCTCGGTCGGCGTCCACCAGGGCCTCGCCCCGGTCCTGGACGTCGTACGGGATCCCCGGTGGGGCCGCGTCGAGGAGACCATCGGCGAGGACCCGTACCTGGTCGGCACGGTCGGAGCCGCCTACGTCCGCGGCCTCGAGTCGGCCGGGATCATCGCCACGCTCAAGCACTTCGCCGGGTACGCCTCCTCGGCGGGCGCCCGCAACCAGGCCCCCGTGCGCGCGGGTGTCCGCGAGTTCGCCGACGTGGTCCTCCCGCCGTTCGAGATGGCGCTGCGGGAGGGCGGCGCCCGCTCGGTGATGGCCGCGTACACCGACACGGACGGCGTCCCCGCCTCGGCCGACCCCGGCCTGCTGACCGAACTCCTCCGCGAACAGTGGGACTTCACCGGCACGGTGGTCGCCGACTACTTCGGCATCGGCTTCCTGCAGACCCAGCACCGGGTGGCCGGCACCGAGGCGGAGGCGGCGCACGCGGCGCTGACGGCGGGCATCGACGTGGAACTGCCGACCCTCAAGTGCTACGGCAAGCCACTTCTGGAGGCAGTCAGGGCGGGCTCGGTCCCGGAGTCCCTGATCGACCGGGCGGTCCGCCGGGTCCTGCTCCAGAAGTGCGAACTGGGCCTGCTGGACGAGGACTGGGACCCGGAGCCGACCGGCCGCGTCAACCTCGACTCGACGGCGAACCGCGCGCTGGCCCGCCGCCTGGCGGAGGAGTCGGTGGTTCTGCTGGACAACCCGGACGGCCTGCTTCCGCTGGCCCCCGACACACGCATCGCGGTGGTCGGCCCGAGGGCGGCGGACGCACTCGCGATGCTCGGCTGCTACTCCTTCCCCTCGCACGTCCTCACGCAGCACCCCGAGGTGCCGACGGGCGTGGACATCCCCACTCTTCTGGAGTCCCTGCGGGCCGAACTCCCGGACGCCAAGGTGACGTTCGCGGAGGGCTGCGGGGTGTCGGACCCGGACACGACGGGCTTCGAGGAGGCGGTGGCGCGGACCGCCGAGGCGGACGTCTGCGTGGCGGTACTGGGCGACCGGGCGGGCCTGTTCGGCCGCGGCACATCGGGCGAGGGCTGCGACGCGACGGACCTCCGGCTCCCGGGCGTCCAGGCCGAGTTGCTGGACACACTGGTGGCGACCGGCGTCCCGGTCGTCCTCGTCCTCCTCACCGGCCGCCCCTACGCACTGGGCCGCTGGGACGGCCGACTCGCCGCCGTCGTCCAGGCGTTCTTCCCGGGGGAGGAGGGCGGCCCGGCGGTGGCGGGAGTGCTGTCGGGCCGCGTGACCCCGTCCGGCCGGCTGCCGGTGAGCGTCCCGCGCGTCCCCGGAGGCCAGCCGTGGACCTACCTCCAACCGCCGCTGGGGCTACGGGCGGATGTGAGCAACCTGGACCCGACCCCGTTGTACGCCTTCGGGCACGGGCGTTCCTACACGGAGTTCGCGTGGGAGGACTTCACGGGCGGCACCGAGCCGACCCAGATCGGCACGGACGGCTCGTACGACGTCTCGCTGACCGTCCGCAACACGGGCGAGCGCGCGGGCGCGGACGTCGTCCAGCTGTACCTGCACGACCCGGTCGCCTCGGTGACGCGACCGGACGTACGGCTGATCGGCTACCGGCGACTGCGACTCGAACCCGGCGAGGCAAGCCGCGTCACCTTCCGCTTCCACGCCGACCTGTCGGCGTTCACCGACCGCCGGGGGCGACGGGTGGTCGAACCCGGAGCACTGGAACTGCGGTTGGCGGCGTCCAGCGCGGAGGTACGGCATGTGGCGCGAGTGACCCTGACAGGGCCGGTGCGGGAGCTGGGCGTGGAACGCCGGCTGCGGTGCGAGACGGAGGCGGCGGAGGTACCGGGGGCCGGTCCGGCTGACTGACGCGCGGCTGCGAGGTGCCGGCGCGCGGGAGGCCGCCGGCACCTCGGGTGCGCGCCCCTCGCCTCGCGCGCCCCGATCAGTCCCCCACCGACTCGAACCGCCACCGATGCACCGCCCGGGTGACCAACTCGACGTCCGGCTCCGGCAGTTCGGGGAGCTCGGCATCGTGGGCCGCGTCCCACCAGGTGATGACCAGGACCCGGTCCCCCGGCGCCCGGAGGGTCTCCCGCCGCAGCGGGGCCTCGGCCAGTTTCTGCGCCCGCGCCCAGGCGAGCAGTTCCTCGCCCCGCCCGTCCACCGCCCGAGCCTCCCACATCAACGCGACCGTCACGAGTACAGGTTCTCCGTGCTGACCTCGTGGACGTGGTCGTGGCCCGGCACATGGGGTTCCGTCACGGGGAGGGACGAGTCCGCCGACAGGTCCCAGCTCGACGCGGCCCGGCCCCGCGCCACCATCTCCGCGCCCAGCGCCGCCACCATCGCCCCGTTGTCCGTGCACAGCTTGGGTCGCGGGACCCGCAGCCGGATGCCGGCCGCCTCGCAGCGCTCCTGGGCCAGAACCCGCAGCCGCGAGTTGGCGGCCACGCCCCCGCCGATCATCAGGTGGTCGACGCCCTCGTCGCGGCAGGCCCTGACCGCCTTGCGGGTCAGGACGTCCACGACCGCCTCCTGGAAGGACGCCGCCACATCCCGTACCGGCACCTCCTCGCCGGCCGCCCGCTTCGCCTCGATCCAGCGGGCCACGGACGTCTTCAGCCCGGAGAAGGAGAAGTCGTACGCCGCGTCGCGCGGCCCGGTCAGACCGCGCGGGAAGGCGATGGCCGAGGGGTCGCCCTCCTTCGCGTACCGGTCGATGACCGGACCGCCCGGGAAGCCGAGGTTCAGCACGCGGGCGATCTTGTCGAAGGCCTCGCCGGCCGCGTCGTCGATGGTCGCGCCCATGGGCCGTACGTCGGAGGTGATGTCCGAGGAGAGCAGCAGGGACGAGTGGCCGCCGCTCACCAGCAGCGCCATCGTCGGCTCCGGCAGCGCCCCGTGCTCCAGCTGGTCCACGCAGATGTGCGAGGCCAGGTGGTTGACGCCGTACAGCGGCTTGCCGAGCGCGTAGGCGTACGCCTTCGCCGCCGAGACCCCGACGAGCAGGGCGCCGGCGAGGCCGGGACCGGCGGTGACCGCGATGCCGTCCAGGTCCTTCGCGCTCACCCCCGCTTCCTTCAGCGCGCGGTCGATGGTCGGCACCATCGCCTCGAGGTGCGCCCGGGAGGCCACCTCCGGCACCACGCCACCGAAACGGGCGTGCTCGTCGACGCTGGACGCGATGGCGTCGGCCAGCAGGGTGGTGCCCCGGACGATGCCGACGCCGGTCTCGTCACAGGAGGTCTCGATGCCGAGGACGAGCGGTTCGTCAGCCATGGATCTCGGTTCCTTGCAGGGAAGTCGATGGGTCGGTCAGTTTCATCACGAGTGCGTCCACGTTGCCCGGCTGGTAGTAGCCGCGCCGGAAACCGATGGGCTCGAAGCCGAAGCGCTCGTAGAGCTTCTGGGCGCGGATGTTGTCGATCCGGCACTCCAGCATCACTTCGGCGCACTCGAAGGCGGTCGCGGCCCGCAGCAGCTCGGCCAGCAGCCGGCTGCCGAGCCCGGTGCCCTGGTGGTCGCGGGCGACGGCGAGCGTCTGTACGTCGGCCAGGTCCCCGGACGAGGCCAGTCCCGCGTATCCGACGAGCCGCCCGTCGGCGTCCTCGGCGACGACGTACCGCCGGGTCGCCTCGGGCCCTCTGGAGTGGGCCAGCTCCGACCAGAACATCCCCCGCGACCAGGCGTCCTCGGGGAAGAGGTCCCGCTCCAGTTCGAGCAGGGGGTCGATGTCCCACCAGCGCATCTCGCGCAGTCGAGGAGTCACGCTACGGGTCACGGTGTCGGTCACTTGGGGGTGACCACCTTGTAGTTCTTGGGGACCTGCGCGTCCGGGCGGCGCAGGTACAGGGGCCGGGGGGCGGGAAGTTCCTCGCCCCTGTCGAGTCTCTCGGCGGCCAGGGACGCGAGCGCGGCGGCCGACACGTGCTCGGGCTCGTGCACGACCGGGAAGGTGTCCGGGTAGAGCAGCGCGCCCGCGCCGACGGCCGGCAACCCGGCGACCCGGTCGGCGATGTCGGCGGGCCGGTCGACGGCGGGGTCGGTGAGGCGGGTGCGGGAGTCGGCGTACTTCGCCCAGTAGACCTCCTTGCGCCGGGCGTCGGTCGCCACGACGAACGGGCCCTTCTCGACGTCGGCCGCGTACGCGAGGCCGTCGAGGGTGCACATGCCGTGCACGGGCACGCCG
Organism: Streptomyces sp. NPDC006602; assembly: GCF_042870385.1. Lineage (NCBI taxonomy): Bacteria > Bacillati > Actinomycetota > Actinomycetes > Kitasatosporales > Streptomycetaceae > Streptomyces > Streptomyces sp. NPDC006602. Next base: position 765,546 of record NZ_JBIAHG010000003.1, read on the forward strand.
AGCGCGAGCCCGAAGGTGTCCGCGGTCATCAGGCCGACGCGCAGCCCGGTGTAGGGGCCGGGCCCGATGCCTACGACGACGCCGGTGACGGCGTCCAGCTTGAGACCTGCTTCGGCGAGCAGACGGTCGACGGCCGGCAGCAACAGCTCCCCGTGCCGGCGCGCGTCCACCTGACTCGACGAGACGATGACGTCCGTGCCGTCGTGCAGCGCGACGGTGACGGCGGGGGTGGCGGTATCCAGAGCGAGCAAGAGCACGCAAACAGCCTACGGCTCCCGGGGCCCGTGTCGGACTCCCCGTCGTCCGCCCGAAGGGCGGGAGCCGCGGGGTCCGGTGCGTGCGATCGCAAGGCGCCGGAGCGCCCTCGTGGCAGAGCCACGTGGGCGGTTCGGCAACGTGCGTGCCGGACCCCGCGGCGCAGGCGGGGAGTCCGACACGGGCCCCGCGCACGCACGGCCGTCCCGGACGGGTCGTCACCTGCTGCTACCGTCACACGCCAAAGCGGGACGTACCAGACGATGCATACGAGGTGGACGACGGTGGCAAGCAGCAGCTCGGGAATCGTGGCCGGGCTCACCGTGGCGGCCCTGGCGACGGTCGGCTTCCTCACCTACCAGGCCTCGGCAAGCGTCCCCGCCGGCCTCGGCAGCCCCACCACCGGCAGCGCACTCGCGGCGGCCACCTCGAAAGCACCCCGCGCCGACCCCACCGCGCTGCCCGCCGGCTCCGGTACGGGCAAACGCGTCGTGTACTCGGTGAAGGCCGACCGGGTGTGGCTGGTCGGCCCGGGCGACAAGATCATCCGCACCTTCAAGGTCACCCCGGGCACCGTCGACCCGGCCCCCGGCAGCTACGCGGTCACGTCCCGCTCGAACAGGGTCACCGGCACCGACGGCACCCCCGTCGAGCACGTCGTCCGCTTCACCAACGTGAACCGTGTGCCCATCGGCTTCAGCGCGGCGGTGAACGGCTCGGTGCCGGCGCCCGCGCCGACGGTCAGGGCGGGCGGCGTCCGGGAGTCCCGGGCGGACGGCAACGCGATGTGGAGGTTCGCGACGATCGGCGAGAGGGTCGTCGTCATCCGCTAGAGCCGAGCGTCATCCCCTGGCGCCGAGCGGAGTCCTACGCCGCTTCCCGATGCTCGGCGTGCGGCTGGACCGTCCCGGGGTCGGGCAGGCGCGGCGGTGTGGAAACCGCGGTCGCGGCGGCGCAGGACGCCAGCAGGTCGCGCATGGACACCCCGGCGACGACCGCGTACGACGGCGGTTCCGGCTTGTTCTCGGTGGCCGACATGGACGCCTCCTGAAGTTCGGGGGCGGGCGTAGTTAGGTTCACCTAACTACGAACTGGATACCATGTGACCACGCCGAAGACGCGGAACGCAACATCTTGCCGACGTCTTGTCGGAACATTCATCAACCCGTGCGGTCATGCCACCAGGACGCTCAGATCCACCGCCGCCCACCGCTCCCCCAGGCCGGTCAGCGTCATGTGCCGCACTTCGTCCGTCGTATCGCCGACGGCCCGGTGGATGACGACCTCCAGCCGGTCGTCGGTCAGCTCCTCGACCTTGCCCTCGCCCCACTCCACGACGATCACGGACTCGGGCAGCGAGACGTCCAGGTCGAGGTCCTCCATCTCGTCGAGGCCGCCGCCCAAGCGGTACGCGTCGACATGGACGAGCGGCGGCCCGTCCCCGAGGGACGGATGCACACGGGCGATCACGAAGGTCGGGGACGTCACGGCCCCCCGGACCCCGAGCCCCTCGCCGAGCCCGCGGGTCAGCGTCGTCTTGCCCGCGCCCAGCTCCCCGGTGAGCATCACGAGGTCGCCGGCGCGCAGCAGCTTGGCGAGGCGGCGCCCCAACTCGCGCATCTGTTCTGGGGAGTTGACGGTCATCTCAACAGACGGGTGCGGCGCTGCGATTTCTTCCATCATCACTCACTCGCAGTAGTACACTGATCACACCCCGCAAGGGGTCGGTTCTGGCTGGACCGCAGCCAAAGGCTGGAAGCCACCTCTGTCAGGAGGTGGCGGAGTCACAGCCACCCACGGTAGCTGTGCTTGGCACCGCGCCAGTGCGGGCGAGCAGATCAGCGAGGCGGTCGGTGACGACTATCGGGTGCTCCAGCATGACGAGGTGCCCGGCGTCCGGCACCAGCACCAACTCCGCCTCCGGCAAGACGTCCGCGATCGCCTCGCTGTGCTCGCTGGGCGTGACGAGATCCCCCACTCCGGCCAGCACAAGCACCGGCATGTCCACGAAGAGGGCGAGGGCCTCGGTCTTGTCGTGGTCGTTGAAGGCCGGGTAGTACTCGGCGACCACGTCGATCGGCGTGCCCTCGATCATCCGCTCGGCGAACCGGACGACGGCCGGGTCGACGTCCCGAGAGGCGAAGGAATACCGCTTGATGACCCCGGCGAACAGGTCGGCGGTGGCCCGGCGCCCCTTCTCCACCAGGGCGGCCTGCTGCCCCAGCGCCCTCAGGACGCCGGGCAGCACCCGCCGTACGGCGTTCACGCCCGCGACGGGCAGCCCGAAGTTGACCTCGCCGAGCCGCCCGGACGACGTGCCCACCAGCGCCACCGCCACCACCCGGTCGCGGATCAGCTCGGGGTACTGGTCGGCGAGCGCCATCACGGTCATGCCGCCCATCGAGTGCCCGACCAGCACGATCGGCCCCTCCGGCACGGCGGCGTCGATGACGGCCTTCAGGTCGCGGCCGAGCTGCTCGATGCTGACCGGCACGTCGTCCTGCACCTGGGCCACGCCCCGCGCGGACCGGCCGTGGCTGCGCTGGTCCCAGTGCACGGTCCGTACGACGCCCCGCAGGGCGGCGCGCTGGAAGTGCCAGGAGTCCTGGCTGAGACAGTAGCCGTGGCTGAAGACGACGGTGACGGGCAGGGGCGCCTTGCGGCCGAAGAGCCGTCGGCGCCGGGGCGCCGATCCGCCTTCCGGCTCCACGTCGTCGACCTCGTAGTACAACTCGGTGCCGTCGTCGGCGTACGCCTTGCCGGGCATGCCGCGCAACGAGCCGTACGGCCCGGTCGAGTCGAGCGCGAGTCGCGCCTTCTTGCGCATGCCGCGGCCGACGGTGAGCCGTTCTATGGCGACTCCGGCGGCCGCGCCCGCGGCGACCACCCCTATGGCGGCGCCCGCGATGCCGGTCGCCCGGCGCCAGCCGGCGGCCGCCCCCGTGGCGGAGGCGACGGCCGCGGCGGCGTCCGCCACGACCTCCGCGCTGCTCTCGCTCACGTACCGCTCCTCTTCGCCGGACTGCTGGTTGGTTGGTTCGGATGACACAGGTGTTGCCGGATGGTGCCGCATGATGCCGGGCCGGCTGTTCTTCCGCGCTCTTGCGGATTACCCGACTCGTTCCTCATTCCTCGTTCACATAGACGCGGGGAACGCGCGTTCCGATCCGGGTGACGATTTCGTAGGCGATGGTCCCCGCCGCCTGCGCCCAGTCCTCGGCGGTGGGCTCGCCGCGGTCGCCGGGCCCGAAGAGTACGGCCTCCGCGCCCGGTTCGGGTTCGTCGCCCCCCAGGTCGACGACGAACTGGTCCATCGCGACCCGCCCGGCGACCGTCCGCCACTTGCCGCCGACCAGCACCGGGCCGGTGCCGGAGGCGTGCCGCGGGATGCCGTCCGCGTAGCCGACGGGCACCAGGCCGAGGGTGGTCTCGCCCGGCGTGACGTAGTGATGCCCGTAGCTGACGCCGTGGCCCGCCGGCACCTGCTTCACGAGCGCGACGGACGCCGACAGCGTCATCACGGGCCGCAGCCCGAAGTCGGCCGGGCTGCCCATCTCGGGGCTCGGCGAGATTCCGTAGATCGCGATTCCGGTCCGTACGAGGTCGAAGTGGGCCTCGGGAAGCGTGAGCGTGGCCGGCGAGTTGGCGATGTGCCGCACCTCGGGCCGCACGCCCCGCGCCTGCGCGTACGCCACCATCTCCCGGAAACGGGTGAGCTGGGCGGCGATGGAGGGATGCCCGGGTTCGTCGGCGCAGGCGAAGTGCGACCAGAGCCCGGTCACGCGGACGAGCCCGTCCCGCTCGGCCAGCAGGGCCTCGCGGACGAGTTCGGCCCAGTCCTCGCCGGGCTGACACCCGTTCCGCCCGAGCCCGGTGTCGGCCTTGAGCTGCACGCGCGCGGGAGTACGCGCTCGGCGGGCGGCCTCGGTGACCTCCCTGAGGGCCCACATCCCGCTGACGGACACGTCCAGATCGGCCTCGATGGCGGCCTGCCAGGGCCCGCCGGGCGTCCACAGCCAGCACATGACGCGCCCGGGCAGCCCGGCGGATCGGAGGGCGAGAGCCTCCTCCGGCGTGGCCGTACCCAGCCAGGTGGCCCCTGCCTCCAAGGCCGCACGGGCGCACGGCACGGCCCCGTGCCCGTACCCGTCGGACTTCACCACGGCCATCACGGCCGCCCCCGCCGCCCGGGCACGCAGCGTCCGCACATTGGCCCGCAGCGCGCCCAGGTCGATCTCGGCGCGGGCGCGCAGCGGTGCGGTCGGGGCAGGTGCTGTCTCAGTCATAGCGCCCCCAGTGTCTCAGAGGGGTCCGACAGGGCCGCCGGACGCCTACGTCCCCGGCCTCCGATGTCTGCTGATCATGCGATCAGAGAATCGCGGGAGTGCGGTGCGAGAGCGCTGCCGCGCGGTGGGGTCACCCTTATTGACGAGCAGCCGCGCCCCAAGCCCGTCCGGCGTTTGAGGACGAGGCCCTCCGGGCCGGTGGGGGTCTGGGGGCGCAGCCTCCAGGGACGGGACGGGAAGGGGCGGCGGGGGCGAAACACACCCAGGGCACCCCAACCCGCCAGGCACCCGCGTCAGCCCCGCACGACATCCCGCCAAGCCCTGGGCAACGCCGCCGCCACGTCATGCGCCCCCACCGGCGCCCCGTCCGCCGCGAACCTCCCCGCCAGCCCGTGCAGATACGCCCCGACGCTCCCCGCGTCCAGCGCGGACAACCCCGCCGCCAGCAGCGATCCCGTCAGCCCCGACAGCACGTCACCGCTGCCGGCCGTGGCGAGCCAGGACGTCCCCGTGGCGTTCACGCGCACCGCCCCGCCCGCCGAGTCGGCCACCAACGTCGTCGACCCCTTCAACAGCACGGTCGCCCCATACCGCCCCGCCAACTCCCGCACCGATTCCAGTCGAGCCCTCTCGACCTCCTCCCGCGCCACCCCGAGCAGCGCGGCAGCCTCTCCGGCGTGCGGGGTCATCAGCGTGGGCGCGGTGCGGGCCCGCACCGCGTCCTGGTCGGCCAGCCGCAGCCCGTCCGCGTCGATGAGCACGGGTACGTCCGCCGCCAGCACCTCCGCCACCGTCGCGGCGTCGTCCCCGGCGCCCGGCCCGACGACCCACGCCTGCACCCGCCCCGCCTTCCGCGGCCCCCGGTCCGACACCAAGGTCTCGGGAAAGCGCGCGATGACGGCCTCCGCCGCGGGCCCGACGTACCGTACGGCCCCGGCCCCACCCCGCAACGCCCCCGACACCGCGAGCACCGCCGCCCCCGGATAACGCGCCGACCCGGCGGCGATCCCGACAACCCCCCGCCGGTACTTGTCGCTCTCGGCACCGGGCACCGGCAACAGCCGCGCCACGTCCACGTGTTGCAACGCCTCCAGCGCGGGTTCGGCCGGCAGCTCCAGCCCGATGTCGACGAGCCGCACGGAACCGGCGAACTCCCGCGCCGGATCGACCAGCAGGCCCGGCTTGTGCGTCCCGAAGGTGACGGTCAGGTCGGCCCGTACCGCTGTCCCGTTCACCTGACCCGTGTCCACATCGACCCCGCTCGGCAGGTCGACGGCGACGACGACGGCCCGCGACCGCTCGGCCGCGGCGGCGAGCGGCACGGCGTCCGGCCGCAGTCCGCCCTTGCCGCCGATCCCGACGATGCCGTCGAGCACCAGGTCGGCCCGCGCGACGAGTTCCCCGGCGGCGCCCGGAGCCACCGTCCGGCCCCCCGCCCGCAGCAGTGCCGCGAGCCCCCCGGCGTGGGTGCGCTCGGGCGCCAGCAGCACCGCCGCAACCCCTGCTCCGCGACGCGCCAGCCGGGCACCGGCGTACAGCGCGTCGCCGCCGTTGTCGCCGCTCCCGACCAGCAGCACCACCCGGCTGCCGTACACCCGCCCCAGCAAGTCCGCGCAGGCGGCGGCTAGTCCGGCCGCCGCCCGCTGCATCAACGCCCCGTCCGGAAGCCGTGCCATCAGCTCCCGCTCGGCGGTCCTGACCGTCTCCACGTTGTACGCAGTACGCATGCCGTCGAGTCTCCCCCGTGCCGCACGAACCTCGTCACAGGCATTGCCCCTTTGCCACCCCTTTGCCAATCTCGCCGACCCTCATCGGATGGCCAACATTCGCGTCGGCGAAGTGATCGCGCGCGGCGGCGGACGCGGCGTGTTCTGCGTGTCGGAGAGCGGCGGAGCGGTCATCGACACGGTGACAGCGGCCCGGCGGGCTCAGTGGCCCTGCGGGCTCACGGACTTTCACCCCTCCGCGACGACGACCGCCGAGGCCACCCCCGCGTCATGGCTCAACGACACGTGCCACGACAGCACGCCGAGTTCCGCCGCCCGCGCCGCCACCGTCCCCGTCACCCGCAGCCGAGGCTGCCCGCTGTCCTCGACGTAGACCTCGGCGTCCGTCCAGTGCAGCCCGGCCGGGGCGCCAAGCGCCTTGGCGAGGGCCTCCTTGGCGGCGAAACGGGCCGCGAGCGAGGCAACGCCCCGGCGCTCACCGCTCGGCAGCATCAACTCACTCTCCAGAAACAGCCGTTGGGCCATCCCAGGCGTACGCTCCAGCGACGCCGCGAACCGGTCGATCTCGGCCACGTCGATCCCGACCCCGATGATGCTCATGTCGAGCACCTTACGACCGGCGCCTGCGCCGACACGCACCTCACAGCCGACGGGCCGGCCGACGACCCGGCGCGCGACCCCTCAGTCGAGACAGAACTCGTTGCCCTCGATGTCCTGCATCCCGAGGCACGACTCGTTGACCCCATCGGCAAGCAGTAGCCGCCCGCGTACCGCGCCGAGCGGGACCAGTCGTGCGCACTCGGCCTCAAGTGCGGCCAGACGCTCCTCACCCACGAGCCCGGTGCCGACTCGCACGTCAAGATGCAGCCGATTCTTGACGACCTTGCCTTCGGGAACGCGCTGGAAGAACAGTCGCGGGCCCACACCTGAGGGATCAACGCACGCGAACGCTGCACCCTGTTGCTCAGGCGGCAGAGAGCGATTGAAATCGTCCCAACTGGCCAACCCCTCCGGTGGCGGCGGTACGACATACCCCAACACCTCACACCAGAAGCGAGCGACGCGCTCCGGTTCTGCGCAGTCGAAGGTGACTTGGAACTGCTTGATCGACGCCATCGGTCCACCATAACGGCGCGTGCTGTTCTCCTTCCTCCACAGGCTGTCCAAGGAACTGTGAGGCGCACCGTGACGATCCCCGGCAACTGGCGGAAGTCGTCCTACTCCGGCGGCAGGGACGGCAACAACTGCGTGGAGATCGCGAGCCCCCCACCCACATATCCATCCGCGACGTCCTGAAGTCAGCTCACTCCACCGTCACCGACTTCGCCAGGTTCCGAGGCTGATCGACCTCGTTGCCCCGGGCCGTGGCCAACTCGCAGGCGAACACCTGCAACGGCACCGTCGCCACCAGCGGCTGAAGCAGCGTAGGCGTGGCCGGAATCCGGATCAGGTGATCGGCGTACGGCGCCACCGCCTCGTCCCCCTCCTCCGCGATGACGATCGTCCGCGCCCCCCTCGCCCGGATCTCCTGGATGTTGGACACGACCTTGTCGTGCAACACGGACCGCCCCCGAGGCGAGGGCACGACGACGACCACCGGCATGTCGTCCTCGATCAAGGCGATCGGCCCGTGCTTCAGCTCACCGGCGGCGAAGCCCTCGGCGTGCATGTAAGCGAGCTCCTTGAGCTTCAACGCACCTTCGAGCGCCACCGGATACCCCACGTGCCGCCCCAGGAACAGCACCGTGTCCTTGCAGGCGAGCGACCGTGCCAGCTGCCGCACCGGCTCCATCGTCTCCAGGACCCTGTCGATCTCCCCGGAGATCTGCGACAGGTCCCGGACCACAGCACCGATCTCGTCGCCCCACTTGGTGCCCCGCACCTGCCCCAGATAGAGGGCGACCAGATAACACGCCACCAGCTGCGTCAGAAACGCCTTGGTCGAAGCGACGGCCACCTCCGGCCCCGCGTGCGTGTACAGCACCGCGTCCGACTCGCGAGGGATCGTCGACCCGTTGGTGTTGCAGATGGCCAGCACCTTGGAGCCCTGTTCCCTCGCGTGCCGTAGGGCCATCAGCGTGTCCATGGTCTCGCCGGACTGGGAGATGGCGATGACCAATGACCGCGCGTCCAGGATCGGGTCCCGGTAGCGGAACTCGCTCGCCAGCTCCACCTCGCACGGAATCCGCGTCCAGTGCTCGATGGCGTACTTGGCGATCATCCCGGCGTGGAAGGCCGTACCGCACGCGACGACGACGATCTTGTCGACCTCCCGCAGCTCACTCGCGGGGATCCGGACCTCGTCCAGCGTCAGCGAGCCGGACGCGTCGATGCGCCCCAGCAACGTATCGGCGACCGCCTTGGGCTGCTCGGCGATCTCCTTGAGCATGAAGTAGTCATAGCCCCCCTTTTCCGCGGCCGACGCGTCCCAGTCGACGTGATACGACCGCACCTGCGCCGGCCGCCCGTCGAAGCCGGTGACGGTCACCCCGTCCCGCCGCAGCTCCACCACCTGGTCCTGACCCAGCTCGATCGCCGACCGCGTGTGGGCGATGAACGCGGCGACGTCCGAGGCGAGAAAGGCCTCGCCCTCTCCAACGCCCACCACGAGCGGCGAGTTCCGCCGCGCACCGACCACCACGTCCGGCTCGTCGGCATGCACCGCGACCAGCGTGAACGCGCCTTCCAGCCGTCGGCAGACCAACCGCATCGACTCCGCCAGATCGGAGGTCGCGGAGAACTCCTCGGCGAGCAGATGGGCGACGACCTCGGTGTCGGTGTCGGAGAGCAACTCGTGCCCTCGCTCGGCCAGTTCCGCCCGCAGAACGGCGAAGTTCTCGATGATCCCGTTGTGTACGACTGCGACGCGCCCGGCGTTGTCGAGGTGCGGATGAGCGTTGGCATCCGTCGGTCCCCCGTGGGTGGCCCACCGAGTGTGCCCGATGCCTGTCGTTCCGGTCGGCAGCGGACGCTCCGTCAGCTCCTTCTCCAGATTGACGAGCTTGCCCGCCTTCTTCGCGGCGGCCAGACCCCCGTCCGCCGGCACGGCCACACCCGCCGAGTCGTACCCCCGGTACTCCAGCCGCTTCAGCCCGGCCATGACGACCTCGAGCGCCGACTGAGACCCCACGTATCCCACGATTCCGCACATGACCGGCAGCGTACGGCGAAAACGCGTCCCGAAAGAGCCTCCGCGTGCCCGAATTCGGAAATTCCCACCGGGGTACGAACGTTCCAGAAGCGCACGAGCGGCGCGTGACGCACCCCACCCGCCATCCCGTTCAAACTCCGTTAACAATGGACTGTGATCTCTCCGGTCTCCCCGATGCCCCGGAGCGCCCACCGGCACAGGCCGGAGGCGACTCCCTACGTCGATCTCACCCGAGCCGAGTGGAGCGTGCTGCGCGAAAAGACGCCGCTGCCACTCACGGCCGACGAGGTCGAGAAGCTGCGCGGCCTCGGCGATGTCATCGACCTGGACGAGGTCCGGGACATCTACCTCCCGCTGTCTCGCCTCCTCAATCTCTACATCGGCGCCACCGACGGCCTGCGCGGCGCCCTGAACACCTTCCTCGGCGAACAGGGCTCCCAGTCCGGCACCCCCTTCGTCATAGGGGTGGCAGGCTCGGTCGCCGTCGGCAAATCGACCGTCGCCCGTCTCCTCCAGGCCCTGCTCTCCCGCTGGCCCGAGCACCCGCGCGTCGAGCTGGTCACCACCGACGGCTTCCTGCTGCCCACCAACGAGCTCCAGGCCCGCGGCCTGATGTCGCGGAAAGGTTTCCCCGAGTCGTACGACCGCCGCGCCCTGACGCGTTTCGTCGCCGACATCAAGGCGGGCAAGGACGAGGTGACCGCCCCGGTCTACTCCCACCTCATCTACGACATCGTCCCGGACCAGCGGCTCACCGTCCGCCGCCCCGACATCCTGATCGTCGAGGGCCTGAACGTCCTGCAGCCCGCCCTGCCCGGCAAGGACGGCCGCACCCGGGTCGGCCTCGCCGACTACTTCGACTTCAGCGTGTACGTCGACGCCCGCGCCGAGGACATCGAGCGCTGGTACCTCAACCGCTTCAAGAAGCTGCGCGCGACCGCCTTCCAGAACCCGTCCTCGTACTTCCGCAAGTACACCCAGGTGTCCGAGGACGAGGCCCTCGACTACGCCCGCACGACCTGGCGGACGATCAACCGGCCCAACCTGATCGAGAACGTCGCCCCCACCCGCGGCCGCGCCACCCTCATCATCCGCAAGGGCCCCGACCACAAGGTCCAGCGGCTGAGCCTGCGCAAGCTGTAAAGGCCGTAGCCAGGGGTTCCTGGGAAACGTCGGCCTGTTAGAAAGGCGTCATGCTGCATCTGCGCCTCATCACACCCTCCGACAGGACCGACGATGTGGTCCGCCTGATCGAGAGGACGGTCGGCACCACTCACCTCGTGGTCATGCCGGGCACCGCCCGCAACCCGGCCGGAGACGTGGTGATGTGCGACGTGGCCCGCGAGGCCGGCGATGAACTCCTCACGGGTCTCCAGGAGTTGGGCCTCGACGACAGCGGCTCCATCGCCGTCGAGAACATCGACCTGTCCCTGTCCAAGCGCGCCGACAAGGCCGAGGCGGAGGCACCCGGCGAGGGCGCGGACGCGGTCCTGTGGGAACACCTGACGGACGCGACGCACGAGGAGTCGACCCTCTCCGTCACCTACCTCGCGTTCATCACGCTCGCCACGATGATCGCGGCATGCGGTGTCGTCCTGGACAACGCGATCCTGATCGTCGGCGCGATGGCGGTCGGCCCGGAGTTCGGCCCGCTGGCGGGTATCTGCACGGCCGCGGTACAGCGCGCGCCGCGCCTGGCACTGCGCTCGTTGATCGCCCTGCTGGTGGGCTTCGCCGTGGCGATGGCGGCGACCGTCGGCTTCAGCCTCTTCATGGACGCCGTCGGCCTGTTCACCAAGGAGCTGCTGGAGGCCGACCGCCCCAACACCGGCTTCATCTACGCCCCGGACTGGTTCTCGTTCGTCGTCGCCGTCCTCGCCGGAGCCGCCGGCACCCTCTCCCTGACGTCCGCCAAGTCCGGCGCCCTGGTCGGCGTCGCCATCTCCGTGACGACGGTCCCAGCAGCCGCCAACGCGGCCGTGGCCCTCATCTACAGCGACACCAACCAGGCCTGGCGCTCCTCGGAACAGCTGCTCCTGAACCTCTTCGGCATCATCCTGGCCGGCACCCTCACCCTGATGCTCCAGAAGTGGCTCTGGTCCACCCAACGCAAACGAACAGCACTCTAAAAGCGCCGGGCGCCGACAACACCCCCAGGCAGCACTCTCAAAGCGCCGGGCACCGACGACCCCCTCAAGCAGCACTCTCAAAGCGCCGGGCACCGACAACACCCTCAGGGGCGCGGGGAACTGCGCGACAAGCCACAACGAACCCGCAGCCCGCACACAACAGAACCCCCTCCCCCGACCCGGAACAGACCTACCCCAGCGCCGACTTCACGACATCCGCCAGCCGCCCGGCCACAGACCGAGCCTGATCGATATCAGCCGCCTCAACCATCACCCGAACCAACGGCTCGGTCCCCGAGGGCCGCAACAACACCCGCCCGGTCGACCCGAGCTCCTGCTCGGCGTCCACAACAGCCGACGCGAGCTCCGCGGACGTACCCACCCGCGACCGATCGACGTCCGGCACATTGATCAGCACCTGCGGCAACCGCTCCATCACAGCCGCCAGCTCCCTGAGCGACCGCCCGCTCTCCGCGACCCGGGCGGCCAGCAGGAGACCGGTCAGCGTGCCGTCCCCCGTGGTCGCGTGATCGAGGATGATCACGTGCCCGGACTGCTCGCCCCCCAGCGTGTACCCGTGCTCCTTCATCTCCTCCAGCACGTACCGGTCCCCCACCGCCGTCTGGACGACCGTGAGCCCCTCCCGCTCCATCGCCAGCTTGAACCCGAGGTTCGACATGACCGTCGCGACAACGGTGCCGGAGCGCAGTGCGGAACGCTCCCGCATCGCAAGCGCGAGTACGGCCATGATCTGGTCGCCGTCCACCTCCTCACCGGTGTGGTCCACGGCGAGGCAGCGGTCCGCGTCACCGTCGTGCGCGATGCCGAACGCGGCCCCGTGCTCGACGACCGCGGCCTTGAGGAGTCCGAGGTGGGTGGAGCCGCAGCCCTCGTTGATGTTGAGTCCGTTCGGCTCGGCACCGATCGTGATGACCTCGGCGCCGGCCCGGGTGAAGGCGTCGGGCGAGACGTGGGCGGCCGCGCCGTGCGCCTCGTCGAGGACGATCTTCAGCCCGTCGAGGCGGTTCGGGAGGACGCCGACGAGATGGGAGACGTACCGCTCGGCCCCTTCCTCGTACGTCCGCACGCGCCCCACGCCCGAACCGGTCGGCCGGTCCCAGGGGGCGCCGGTGCGGTGCTCCTCGTAGACGGCCTCGATACGCTCCTCCAGCTCGTCGTCGAGCTTGTGGCCGCCGCGGGCGAGGAACTTGACGCCGTTGTCGGGCATGGCGTTGTGGCTGGCGGAGAGCATGACACCGAGGTCGGCGCCGAGGTCGGCCGTGAGGTAGGCGATCGCCGGGGTCGGCAGCACGCCCACCTTCAGGACGTCGACGCCCGCGCTGGCGAGGCCCGCGACCACGGCGGCCTCCAGGAACTCCCCGGACGCTCGCGGGTCCCGTCCGACCACGGCCGTCGGCCGGTGGCCCGCGAAGGTGCCCGCCTCGGCGAGTACGTGCGCCGCGGCGACGGAGAGGCCGAGCGCCATCTCGGCCGTCAGATCCGCGTTGGCTACCCCGCGCACGCCGTCCGTGCCGAAGAGTCGTCCCACTTGTCCTCCTGAGGAAACGTGAAGATTCGGAGTCCATCCGATCGCACAAGCCTTTGAACGTCTCGTGCCGTTATACGCCCAAGGCTGTGATAAACGAACGCCCCGGCGGCACTGTGGCGTGCCGCCGGGGCGTTCGACGTACTGCGTACTGCTGGTAGTACTGCGAGTACGAGCAGGCAGCGAAGCTTAACGCTTGCTGTACTGCGGGGCCTTGCGGGCCTTCTTGAGACCGGCCTTCTTGCGCTCGACCGCACGGTCGTCGCGCTTGAGGAAGCCGGCCTTCTTGAGGGCGCCGCGGTTGTTGTCCACGTCGGCCTCGTTCAGCGCACGGGCGACACCGAGACGGAGCGCACCGGCCTGACCGGAGACACCGCCACCCGCGATGCGGGCGATGACGTCGTAGCGGCCTTCGAGCTCGAGCACCTTGAAGGGCTCGTTGACTTCCTGCTGGTGCACCTTGTTCGGGAAGTAGTCCTCGAGGGTGCGACCGTTGATCTTCCACTTGCCGGAGCCCGGGACGATCCGGACGCGGGCGATGGCGTTCTTGCGACGGCCCAGGCCGGCGGCCGGCTGCGGGTCGCCGAAGCGGGACGCCATGGACTCGGAGGTGTACTCGCCCTCGACGGGGGCGTCCGACTCGGTGGTGTAGCTCTCGATGTCGACGAGCTCGGTCTCTTCGACCGGCTGCTCAACAGTGGTCTCGGCCACGATTCTCCTCAGATTCTGTTCAGTCTTAGGGGGTGGCCGGACTTACTGCGCGACCTGGGTGATCTCGAACGGCACCGGCTGCTGCGCGGCGTGCGGGTGCTGGTCACCCTTGTAGACCTTCAGCTTCGAGAGCATCTGACGGCCCAGAGTGTTCTTGGGGAGCATGCCCTTGACGGCCTTCTCGATGGCCTTCTCGGGGTTCTTGTCGAGCAGCTCGTCGTAACGGACGGAACGCAGACCACCCGGGTAGCCGGAGTGGCGGTACGCCATCTTCTGGGTCCGCTTGTTGCCGGAGAGGTGCACCTTGTCGGCGTTGATGATGACGACGAAGTCACCGGTGTCGACGTGGGGCGCGTAGATCGGCTTGTGCTTGCCCCGCAGAAGCGTGGCGGCGGTGGTGGCGAGACGACCCAGGACAACGTCCTGAGCGTCGATGACGTGCCACTGGCGCGTCACATCGCCGGGCTTGGGGCTGTACGTACGCACGGTTCGTAGCCTTCGCTTCGAGTGAATGGTCCTAAACAAGGTCACCGAAACGATCACGACAGCCTGTGCCCACGGCGGCGACGCATACCGCGTACGTGGGGTCGCTGGTCATCGGCCCGGTGGACCGGTGTAAGGGCCCGTCCCGTGAGAATGAGCAAGCCAATACACAACGAAGAAGCAGGATACCTTCGCTGGCCCGTACGGGTCAAAACGAGGCGACTGCAGCCGTCCGAGCCGATTCTACCCGCCTCACAGGCCCCTGCGACCCCCGCGGTGCGCCACCGTGAACGCCGGTACACAGAGTGTGACGGTTTCTTGAAGGCCTGCGCGGTCCGTCCCACCGTCCGAGGTCAGCCGCGTTGCGCGCGCCGCGGCACCCGGCACCGCCGCCAGTACCACCCATGGAGGCCGGTTCGCCCTTCGTACCAACCACCCGGAGATGTCGCTTTTGCGTTCGCTCGCCGAGCGAACGCCAGGGGTTCCAGAGCCTCTTGAGGCGGACCGGCACACCACATCTCCCGTCTAAGATGCGGCTCATGAGCTATGGGCAGCAGGGGGGACCCCAGTCCCAGTGGGATCCCTGGACACCGCAATCCCAGCAGCCGTGGAACGGCGGGGAGACCAACGCCCCGGACTGGGCCGCGCTCGCCGAGGCGTCGGAGGCGCGCGCCAGGCGGCGCCGGCTGCTGTTCATCGGCGGCGGCGCACTGGCCACGCTGGCGATCGGCACGGCCGTGGCGATGGCCGTGGTGTCGGCGAACGGCGATCCCGAGGGATCGGGCAAGCCGTCCTCCCTTCCGGCCAGCGCGGACATCCCCAGCGGAACGGGGACCGCGGAGCCGTCGTTCGAGCCGACCAGCGCCCCGCCGCCGCTGGATCCGAAGGACTTCGTCTCCAGCAAGAGCAAGGACACGGCCCCGATCGGCCCGAACATCCTCTTCCCGGGCACGCAGCTGACCATGGGCTCGACGGTCTACAAGAAAGGGCCGACGGCCGACACCAAGAGCTGTGCCACGGCCGCCAAGGGCACGCTCGCGAAGGTCCTCACCGACAACGACTGCACCCGCCTGATGCGCGTCACGTACACCAAGGGCGGCGTCGCGGTCACGGTCGGCGTGGCCGTCTTCGACACCGAGGCGCAGGCGGTCAAGGCCAAGAAGGACGCCGACACCAAGAGCATCGTCGCGTCGCTGGCCGGGGACGGAGTCAAGGCGTTCTGCAACTCCGCCGTCTGCCGCTCGACCACCAACTCCTACGGCCGTTACGCCTACTTCACCATCGCCGGCTTCACCAGCGGCAAGGACGTGACGACCAAGGACACCGCCGTCTTCACGACCGGCGACGACCTCGGCGAGTTCACGTTCCGCCAGATCCGCCGCCGGGGCGAGGCCCAGGCGTCGGCCGCGGCGAACGGGTGACGCCACCCGCCCCGCACCCGGCCTGACACCGTCACGGAGTCTCCCAGGAGACGTTCAGGACGGGTTCGGGGGGCGCGACCGACGGGGTGGGGAAGGCCGGCGCCCCACCCCGCGCGACCGCCGCGGTGCGTTCCGGCTGGTGGCCGGCGGTCCTGAAGACCCACGTCCGGTAGGACCAGAAGCGGAAGAGGGTCGCGATACCGATGCCGAGGAACTTGCACACGTTGTTGGCGAGTGTGCTGTCCCAGCCGAATCCGTAGGTGGTCGTGAAGAGGACCCCGTTCTCGATGACCAGGCCGATCGCGCTGAAGAAGAGGAAGAGACCCAGTTCCTTCCGCTGGCCCGTCCGGTCGTCCTGGCCACGGTTCCGGTACGCGAAGTACCGGAGGCCGAGGTAGTTGCCCATGATGGCGACTGCCGTCGCCAGGACACTCGCCCTGACGGTCGGCCATTGGGCAAAGCTCCTGATGAAGTTGAAGACCGCGAGATTGAGTACGAATCCCGAGAGCCCCACCAGGCCGAACTTCGCGATCTCGCGGTACAGATGCTCCCACCGCGAAGGAAGCGCGTGCCGTCCGCTCATGGTGTAGTCGTGTCCCTTTTCTCAACGGCCGTGTGAGCTCATGGCCTGCCGGTGTGGCCGTCCGACGGCCTGCCGTCTCCGCCGGCCCGCCGTCTGCGGGCCGACGGCTTCCGGTTCAGCTCCGTCGGTTGCGCATCCGCAGTCGCAGCGGCACCAGCGCCGACTCGACCTGCGTCCCGAAGCTCATCTTGGAGACGCCTTCGGTGCGCTCCTCGAAACGGATCGGGATCTCGACGGCGCTGTGTCCGGCCCGGACGGCCTTGAACTTCAGCTCGACCTGGAAGCTGTAGCCGGCGCTGTCCAGGGTCGCGAGATCCACGTCACGAAGAGTGGCGGCCGACCACAGGTTGAAGCCGGCCGTGATGTCCCGGATCTTCGTGCCGAGCACGGTCCGGGCGTAGCGGTTGGCGAAGCGGGACAGCAGCACGCGGTGCTTGCCCCACTCCTCGTCCAGCGAGCCGCCCTCCACGTACCGGCTGCCGACGACCAGGCCCACGCCCGAGGCCACGGCCGTGCCGAGCATCCGCGGGACCGCCTCGACGGGGTGGCTGCCGTCGGCGTCCATCTGGACGACGTACTCGGCGCCCTCGGCGAGCGCGGCACTCATACCGGCGACGTACGCGCGCCCGAGGCCGTCCTTCTCGGTCCGGTGCAGCACGCTCATGCGGCGCCGCCCGTCCCAGTTGTACTTCTCGGCGAGCTCCTCGGCGATCCGTCCTGTACCATCCGGACTGGAGTCGTCCACTATCTTCAAGTGGAGCCCACTGAGCGGCAGTTGAAGCACCGCCTCGGCCATTCTCGGCAGGTTGGCGGCTTCGTTGTACGTAGGCATCACCACGGTGACAGCCACGTCCGCCCCCACGTCGTACGTCATCTCTTTCCCCTCCCCATCTGATTGCCCGCCCGCCGGACGCGGGTCGTCCAGCGTCCGGAAACCCAGCTCAGGTATGCACCTTGCGCTTGCCCGCGTCGTCCTTTTCGTCCGACGAGTCATCGACCGTCGCGTCGGGCTTCCGCTCCAGAAGCAGCAGCTGGAGATATTTGAGCTTGCGCGTCTTCACGACCCGGAAGCCCTTCTGGATCGCGGTCGCGCTCTCCTTGGGCATGCCGCTGTACGGCTGCCCGTCGAGCGTGGTCGACACGACCCAGAGGCGTTCGGCCTTCGCCAGGCACTTCGCGGGCTGCGGGCATTCGAGCGCGCCGAACGAGCCCATCTCCTGCGGAGTGCGGTACATCAGCGAGTCGCGCGGGCGGCCGGCGTCGTCGCGCAGCTCGTAGTCCATGCCCCGGCGCTCGCCCATGACACCGCTGAAGGCGATGCCGTCGCCCTTGCGCTGCTCCGCCTCGATGATCCGCGCGGCCCCGCGGTAGTCCGGCTCGCCCCACGGGTTCTGGCGGGTCTCGCGGATGGCGGGCAGCGACTGGAAGCCGATCCCGGCGACCGTGGCCGCCACGAGGACCCAGCCGAGGCCGCGCCGTACCGCCGCTCCCGAACCGGCCTTCGCCCCGGCCACCGGACCGGCGAGCCGGCTCACGGCCACGGCCGCGAGCAGCACCCAGGCGGGCGCCGTGAACAGCAGATAGCGCGCGAGGAAGAGGTGCAGCTGGTCGGCGGTGACGTACGTCACCACAGGCGGCAACAAGATCCAGGCGGCCAGCGGAAGAGCCCACCGGCCCGCGAAGACCAGCCCGAACGCGCCCAGTCCCATCACCGGAACGGCCACGTCCCAGGAACCGAAGAGGTCCCTGGGGAACTCGAGCAGGTTCTTGAATGTCGGCTGGTTCCAGGCGATCTGGCCGCTCTGGCCCGAGCCCGAGACGGCCATCGGGATGACGAAGCACATGCCCAGGGTGACGGCTGCCGCGTATGCCCAGCTCACGATCTTGTCGCCCGAGCGGCGCGCGATCACGATCATTGCCAGATGTGCGCCGAGCACCGCGAGCGAGGCCAGGTGACTCCAGCCGATCAGCGGCACCGACAGCGTGTAGGCGACCCACACCTTGAACGACGGTTTGTCCAGCGCCCGGGCCAGCAGCAGCGTCGACAGCAGCACCGCCGCCACGGCGAAGGAGTACGGCCGGATCTCCTGCCCGTACCGCGTGGTGATCGGCACGACGGCCAGGGCGAGCCCCGCCAGGATCCCCGTCTGCGTGGTGAACAGCTGCCGCCCGAGCAGGGCGAGCAGACCGGCCGCCGCCGCCATGGCCACCGCGCCGGGTATGCGCATCGCTGTCGGGGAGTCCCCGGCGACGGAGATCCAGAGGTGCATGAACACGTAGTACGGCGTGAACACCACGTCGATGGAGCGGATCAGCAGGCTCAGATCGTGAAGCGACAGGTGGGCCGCCCACCAGGTGGCGTGCTCGTCCCGCCACAGCTGCCGGGTGCCGATACCGCGCAGGGCCATCGCGAAGGCGAGCGCCGTGGGCAGCAGGAAGGTCACGACGGCGACGAGCCGCCCGCCCTTCGAGCTGTCGGGCTCCGCTTCCCCGGGCTCGTCCGCCGGCGGCTCCGGGGCGACCGGCTCCGGTGCGACGGGCTCGGCGGCGTACGTGTCCCGCTGCCCGGGGTACATGCCGGGATCGGCGTACTGACCGGCATCGGCGTACTGACCGGGAGCCGCGTAAGCGCCCGGGCCGGCATACGGGCCCTGCCCCGGATCGGCGTAGCCGCCCTGACCGGCGTACGCTCCCCGCCCGGTGTAGGCGCCCTGCCCCGCGTACGGGTCGGGCCCGCCCGGGGCGTCGGGATGTCCGCCGCCGTGAGGAGGAGAGGAATGGACACTCATCGCTTCACCCAAATCCGGTACTCGCCCGGGCCCCTGCTGGCCATGAAGGGCGCCACGGCTGCCAGGCGATAGTGGGGATTGCCGCGCAGCGCGTCCATCACGGCCTGGTCGACCTCGGGCGTGATGGTCCCGCGCAGCACGATGATGTCGAACTTCCCGTCCCGGACGGCGGCGCGGTAGGCGTCGGGGCCGGAGTACTGCTTGCCCTTCTTGTCCTTGTAGTCCATCCCGAACGTGCTCTGCCACTGCTTGTAGTCGGTCCTGTCCCGCAGGTAGTACGCCGGGACCTCGTGCTCCTCGGCGAGGTAGCTGCCCTTTCGGTCGACCATGGTGCGCAGGATGGCCGTCATCTCCCTGGAGTCCGGGAAGCTGTACGCGTACTGCGACTGCACCATGCCGAACACCAGCGTCAGGACGTACAGCATGATCCCGAGCTGCGGGTGCCGGAAGTGCGGTCCGACGAGCCGTGACATGCCGAGGCCCGCCATCGGCCCGGCGAAGAGCAGACCGAAGCCCACGTGCTTGAAGAGCGAGATCTCGGTCTGCAGGTGGATCTGGTAGGCCGGGGCGAGCAGCGCGGTGCCGGTCAGCAGGACACCGAGCGAGATACGCCGCCAACGCCCGGGCCCCTGCTTGTCGAGCCATGGCATCTCACCCATGTTCGGGCGGATCGCGTAGGCGATGGAGCCGCCGAGGGCGGCGAGGAACATCAGCCCGCCCCACTCCGCGCTGTGCTGCAGGATCGTCTGTGCGGTGTCGGTGCCCTTGGGGCGGTCGGTGGTGGTCTGGCTGATACCGCCGAGCGACCCGGTGAGCACATAGGCGACGCCCAGCAGGGCGACCATCGCCGCGCCGAGCAGCACGCCGCGGGCGAGCGCGAGCATGCCGCGGTGCCGGTACGCGGTCAGCACCGCCAGGACCACCAGGGTCGGCAGATACAGGCCCGACGCGTACTTGGTGCCGAAGGCCAGGAACGCCGGGGGCGCCGCCAACACGACCAGGAAGATGTTCGCCCGGCCGGTGCGTACGACGATCCACATCGACAGGGCCAGCAGGAAGATCGCCGCCGCGTCGAAGGTGGCGAAGTTGCCCAGGAACGACGTCGACTGGATGACCGAGAAAAGGGCCGCCGCGCCCAGCGCCGCCCGGACGTTGAACATCCGGCAGGTCGTCGCGTACAGCAGCACGGTCGCGCCGAGCATGAACGCGAGACTGACCAGCCGCACCCCGGAGAGCCCGGCCACGCTGTCGACCATCGCCGCGAGCACCGGGTACAGCTTCGGGTAGCCCGAGAAGTACCCCTCGAAGTCACCCGGCACGGGCGTGCCGTGCAGGATGTTCCCGACCTCGTAGTGGCCCGCGGCAATGTAGAGCGCCTCGTCCTGGAACGCGGTGCCGCGCAGCCGTAGCGAGAGACCGGCCTGGATCAGCAGGACACAGAGCAGCACCCAGCGCCCCAGCAACCGGCTGCGCCGAGTGTCCAACGACCAGGCGGACTCCTGGACGGGAGGCAGCGTATAGCCGGGGTTCTCCGGCTCGGGCGCCACCGGCTCGGCGACGGGCTCCGGCTCGAGGGCGGTGTACGAGGCGTACGGATCGTAGGGCGCGTAAGTGTCGTACGCCTGCTGGTCCGTGTACGAGGACGTCCGGTCGTGGATGTCGAAGCGCCAGCTGCCGGTCTCGGTGAAATACCCGGCCTGATAGGCGCCGGCCTGCTGCTCCTGCGGCGGGTGGGTCGGCTGCACCCTGGGCGTCTGGGCCTGCTGTGCGTACTGCCGCAGGCTCTGCTGCTGGTACCGCTGCCGGCTCTCATCGACGTGGCCGTACTGCTGCTGGTCCTGCTGCTGTCCATACACGGGCGGACGTTCGTACTCCCCGTCGCTCAGCTCGGAGTCGTCCGCCCAGGTGGGTGTGCGCCGGTCGGTCATGGCTTCGTCACATCGAATCCGAAGCTCTGGCTCTTGGCCTGCTCCCGGAAGGTCTTCTCGGACAGCGGACCGCTGTTGACGCGCCAGTCCGCCTCCTTGTCGAAGTCGAACCAGACGAATCCGATGACATCGTGGCGCTTCGCGGTCCCCTGGAAGAGGTCCTTGATGTCGGCGGGCTTGCGCTCACCGGCCTGCGCCGCCGTCTCCGCGATGATGAACGGTTTCTGCGTGAAGGTTCGGATCTGGGTCATCGTCGGCCCGTAGAGCGACGGGTACGTCGAGGGCCCGGTGGCCGCGTAGTAGCCGATGACTCCGACCCAGTCGACGTAGTCGTCGCCCGGCCAGTACGGCTTGAGCTTCACCTTCGGCATCGGGTGGGTGACGTTCGGGCTCCACACCCAGATGACCTGAGTGGCGCCCTCGTCGTCGAAGAGGTCGTGGATGTGCTTGTAGGCGGCGGTGAACTCGGCCGCGGTGGCCTTCTTGGTGCCCCACGGGTACCAGAAGCCGTTCATCTCGTGCGCCCAGCTGATCGCCACGGGCAGGTTGAGCTCCTTGACGGAGCGCGCGTACTCACGGATGTACGCGTCTTCCTTGCCGCCCGCGATGTCCTTCATGCTCGTCTCGAAGGGCTCCCAGGCGATGAACGCCAGCGCGCCGTAGTCCCAGGACTTCCGCACCAGATCCTGCTCGTACTGGTCACCCCAGGCCGAGTAGAACTCGATCAGGTTGGGCTTCTTGCCGGCCCGCTTCGCGAAGTCCTCGACGGACTTCATCTTGGCGGGGGCGCCCTCGGCGGCCACGCCCAGGTACTTCTTCGCCGGCTCCAGCAGCGGCCGCACGTCGTACGGCGGCTCCGGCTTCGCGGAGTCGGTGGCCTCGCCGGTGCCCGCGGCACTCGGCTCCGCACCCTGGCCGCGCTCGTACTGGGCGCGGCCCTCCTCGGAGAACGTGCTGCACCCGGCCAACAGCGCGCCGGCGAGCAGGACGGCGGCCAGCGCCCGCACGGGACGCAGGGCTCGTACCGGACGTACGGAGAAACTCATGCGGTCGCTTCCTGCACTTCCTGGGCACGCGGCTGGACGAGAACACGGCCGACGACCATCGCGTAGAAGAGGCCGGCGGACAGCATCAGCGCGAAGTCCGGCGGATAGAGGGTGAGCATGCGCCAGGCCGCGACGAGGATCCAGGCCACGGCGGTGCCACCGGTCCAGAAGATCATGCAGTTCCAGTAGCGGCGCATGCCGTTCTTCTTGGCACCCGCCGAGCCGGTGGGCTTCCAGCCCATCGGGCGGCCCCGCAGCACGTCCCAGACGGCGAAGACGTGCGACCACCCGTACATGACGCGGACGGCCCAGGCCTCAAGGCGGTAGGGCGCCCGGTGCCACAGCGGCAGCACCAGCGAGACGTACGCGACGCTGGGCAGCACCCACAGGGCGGCCTCGGCGCGCATCAGGTCGGGCCGCAGGATCATCAGGGCGAGCGGGATGATCGGCACGATGAACGTGGCCAGTGCGGTCTGGAGATAGTAGAGAAAGCCTGAGATGTAGCAGAGCCGTGTCTTGACCTTGAGGTCCATCTCCCAGAACCGCTTGCTGGTGAGCAGCTCCAGCGAGCCCATGCACCAGCGGTACTGCTGGTTGTGGAAGGCACCGGCCGTGTCCGGGCACACGCCGGCGGACAGCGCGACGGGCACGTAGCGCAGCTTCCAGCCGAGGGCCCGCAGGTCGAAGCCGGTGTACATGTCCTCGGAGTGCTCGATCAGCGTGATGCCGCCGGTCTGTTCCAGGGCCGCGCGCCGGTAGATCGCGCTCGAGCCGACGCAGATGGACCCGTCATGGTCCTCACGGGAGGTCTGGACGGAGCGGTAGAACTGTTCCTGCACGGCGCCCGCGCCCCGCTCGATCCAGTTCTGCCGGTCGACGATGCGGAAGAACTGCGGCGACTGCACGATGGCGACCTTCTCGTCGTCGTCCATGTGCGGCAGCAGCTCGTCGAGCAGGTCGGCGCGCGGCGCGAAGTCGGCGTCCAGGATGAGGATGTGGTCGCCGTCGGTCTTCTCGAAGGCGTGGTTGAGGTTGCCGGCCTTCTTGAACCAGCCGCGGTTGGGCCGCACCACGTAGTGGAACCCGAAGTCGGCGGCCATGGCCCCGACTTCGTCCTCGGCGGCGTCGTCGAGGACGTACGTGTTCACGACGCCCTGGTAGCTGCCGGCGAGCCGGTTCACGTGGACCCAGGTGTTGTGGAGCACCTCCAGGGGCTCACCGCACACCGGCAGGAAGATGTCCACGCTCGGGTACCTGGCGGGCCGCCACGCGCGTACAAGGCGCTTGTGCCCCTTGACGTCGAAGTCCTTGCTGAGCCCGTCGAGGTACAGCGAGATCAGGTAGTCCGCAATGATGAACGCCAGCAGCGGCAGCGTCAGCCAGAACCACGGACTCGACGCCGTGAACAGAAACTGGCTCATCGCCAGGCACGCGAAACTGATCAGCGAACCGATCGTCAGCACCCACAGGTGCCGCCGCGTGTACGAATACTTCTCCACGTCGTCCGGCGGCGTCGGCAGCAGCCCGTGGCTCTGCGACGTCCGTTTACGCTTTCGGTTCTGCGGAACACGAGCAGTCCCCAGTGCACTCATGCACGACCCCCCGGGCCAGGTCCGGCCCGATACCCCCCACCCAAGCTCGGCCAACCCTTAATCGAACTCCCGGCCGAGCAACGAAAGGATAACCGAGTTTCAGGGGTTACGCTCGAACATGCGTGTTACGCACGAGTTTCATAACCAACCACACCGGGTATAAACAATCTCTTACCCTTCAGCACGAGGGATGGCGTCAGCAGGACCCGGTCCCGGCAACGACCGCCGATTCCGCGCCGCCAGATTCCGCGCCGCCAGCAACTCGTCCGCCGGGTACCCGACTTCCTCCAGCGTCAGCCCGTGCGGCCGTACGACGTGCACGGCACTGTCGCGTACGCGCGCTTCGAGGACTTGCCGCGGCCACTCCACGCCGCGGTGCCCGTCGCCCACGAACAGCAGCGCGCCGACCATGGAGCGCACCTGGTTGTGGCAGAAGGCGTCGGCGCGGACCTCGATCTCGACGGTGCCGTCCACGCGCCGGCGCACCCCGAAGTCGAGGATCTCGCGGATCGTCGTCGCCCCCTCGCGCTTCTTCGCGTACGCCGCGAAGTCGTGCTCGCCGACAAGGGACTTGGCAGCGGTGTCCATCGCGGCGACGTCCAACTCCCAGTCGTGCCAGAGCACATGGTTGCGCAGCAGCGGGTCCACTCCCCCGGGCCGGTCCCCCACCCGGTAGACGTAGCGGCGCCACAACGCAGCGAACCGCGCGTTGAACCCGGCGGGCGCCTCGGTGAGGGACCACACCCGCACGTCCTTGGACAGTCGCCCGGCGAGCCGCTTCAGCAGCTTCTCCCGGTGCTCGGCCCAGAGCTCCTGAGGCAGATCGACGTGCGCCACCTGCCCGCGCGCGTGCACACCCGCGTCGGTCCGCCCCGCCACGGTCAGCTCGTACGTCGTCTCCCGCGACCGCGTCACGGTCCGCAGGGTGTCCTCGATCTCGCCCTGTACGGTCCGCCGTCCCCCGGCCTGCTTGGCCCACCCGGAGAACTCGGTCCCGTCGTACGAGAGGTCCATCCGCACCCGTACGAACCCGGGCTGTACTTCGTCACTCACCCCTAGATCCTCTCAAAACGCGAAAGCGGGCCCGCCCCGCAGGGGGCGGACCCGCTCAACGCGAGGGTTCAGCCTCAGGCGTCCTTGGCCTTGTCCTCAGCCGCTTCCGCGGCGGGCTCGGCCGGAGCCGCGTCCTCGACCTCGTCGGCCTTGGTCACGTCGACCTTGGTCTCCTCGGCGGCCGGAGCCTCCGTGGCAGCCTCGGCGTCCTTGGCGGCACGCTGGGTGGCGGCCTCCGCCTCACCCGTGGCCTGCTGCGCGACCGTCAGCGCCTCGACCAGCTCGATGACAGCCATGGGCGCGTTGTCGCCACGACGGTTACCGATCTTGGTGATGCGGGTGTAGCCACCGGGACGGTTCTCGTAGCGCGGGCCGATCTCGGTGAAGAGCGTGTGCACGATGCTCTTGTCCGTGATCACCTGGAGCACCTGACGGCGGTTGTGAAGGTCGCCCTTCTTCGCCTTGGTGACCAGACGCTCGGCGTACGGACGCAGCTTGCGCGCCTTCGCCTCGGTGGTGGTGATCTTGCCGTGCTCGAACAGCGACTTCGCGAGGTTCGCGAGAAGCAGCTTCTCGTGCGCGGCACTGCCGCCCAGACGGGCACCCTTGGTGGGCTTCAGCATGGTGTTTCTCCTAGGTGTCTGCCCCGGCCGTATCAGGTACCGGAGTCAGTATCCGAGCAAGCGGGTGCTAGTCGGAGATCCGGGAGCAGCCCCGAAGGGGCGCTCCCGGAAGGGGCGCGGGGAACTGCGCGATCAAGCACAGCGCTCCGCACCCAAGAACGGACCGGATGGCCCGAGCTCTTAGTACTGCTCGGTCTCCACAAAGCCCGCGTCCGCGTCGTCGTCCGCGCCGAACGCGTCCGCGGCGGCCGTCGGGTCGAACCCGGGCGGGGAGTCCTTGAGCGCGAGACCCATGCCGGCGAGCTTGGCCTTGACCTCGTCGATGGACTTCGCACCGAAGTTGCGGATGTCGAGCAGGTCCGCCTCGGAACGGGCCACGAGCTCACCCACGGAGTGGATGCCCTCGCGCTTGAGGCAGTTGTACGACCGAACGGTGAGCTCGAGCTCCTCGATCGGCAGGGCGAGATCAGCGGCAAGGGCGGCGTCCGTGGGGGACGGGCCCATGTCGATGCCCTCGGCGTCGATGTTGAGCTCGCGGGCCAGACCGAACAGCTCGACCAGGGT
>NZ_JBIAHG010000004.1:0-12009 GCF_042870385.1 Streptomyces sp. NPDC006602
CCCGCACCACACCTCGCAAGCCCGAAAGCCGACCATCACACGATCGAGCTAAATCACCCTCATACGCGTTCCACATCGAGCAGTTGTCAACCCCCGAGCAACTCGTGTCCGAGTTCCACGGCGCCGTCATGGAGCTGTACTTCGCCCGTAAGCGCATCAACGCCCTGGAGGCGGAGAACACCGAACTGAAGGCACGGCTCGCCGCCGCCGAAGAGAACGACTCCACCGAATGAAAAGAGGGCCTCCGCCAAGGCGGAGGCCCTCTTCACACAGGCACTGTCACGCCGGAACCGACGCCACGCCCGGAGCCAGGAACCGCTTCCCGGTCACCCGCTCGGAGACGCCCTCGCGGTCCAGGTACGGCGTGATGCCGCCCAGGTGGAAGGGCCAGCCGGCGCCCGTGATCAGGCAGAGATCGATGTCCTGGGCCTCGGCGACGACGCCCTCGTCGAGCATGAGCCCGATCTCCTGCGCCACCGCGTCCAGGACGCGGTCCCGGACCTGCTCCTCGGTCAGGACGGTGTCGCCCTGCTTGAGCAGCGCGGCGACCTCCGGGTCCAGCTCCGGCTTGAACCCGTTCTCTGCGGAGTAGACGTAGAAGCCGCGCTTGCCCGCCTTGACGACGGCCGCGAGGTTCGGGGAGACCGTGAAGCGGTCCGGGAAGGCCCGGTTGAGGGTCTCGGACACGTGCAGACCGATGGCGGGACCGACCAGCTCCAGGAGCACCAGCGGCGACATCGGCAGACCGAGCGGCTCGACGGCCTTCTCGGCGACCTCGACCGGGGTGCCCTCGTCGATGACGTTCTGGATCTCGCCCATGAAGCGGGTGAGGATGCGGTTCACGACGAACGCCGGGGCGTCCTTCACCAGAACCGCCGTCTTCTTCAGCTTCTTGGCGACACCGAACGCCGTGGCGAGGGAGGCGTCGTCGGTCTGCTCGCCGCGGACGATCTCCAGAAGCGGCAGGATCGCGACCGGGTTGAAGAAGTGGAAGCCGACGACCCGCTCGGGGTTCTTCAGCTTCGACGCCATCTCGGTGACCGACAGCGAGGAGGTGTTGGTGGCGAGGATCGCGTGCGCCGGGGCGACCGCCTCGACCTCCGCGAACACCTGCTGCTTGACGCCGATCTCCTCGAACACGGCCTCGATGATGAAGTCCGCGTCGGAGAAGCCCTCGGCCTTGTCCAGCACACCGGTCACCAGCGCCTTGAGGCGGTTGGCCTTGTCCTGGTTGATACGGCCCTTGCCGAGCAGCTTGTCGATCT
The DNA here is from genome assembly GCF_042870385.1 of Streptomyces sp. NPDC006602. NCBI lineage: Bacteria > Bacillati > Actinomycetota > Actinomycetes > Kitasatosporales > Streptomycetaceae > Streptomyces > Streptomyces sp. NPDC006602. Next base: position 1,266 of record NZ_JBIAHG010000004.1, read on the forward strand.
CGGCGTGGACATAGCCCACACCCTTGTCGACGCGTTCCTGGTCGATGTCGGTCAGCACGACCGGCACCTCCAGGCGGCGCAGGAACAGCAGCGCGAGCTGCGAGGCCATCAGACCGGCGCCGACGACACCGACCTTGGTGACCGGACGCGCCAGGTTCTTGTCCGGCGCACCGGCCGGACGCTTGGCCCGCTTCTGCACCAGGTTGAACGCGTAGATGCCGGCGCGCAGTTCGCCACCCATGATCAGGTCGGCGAGGGCCTTGTCCTCGGCGTCGTAGCCCTGCTGGAGGTCGCCGTTCTTGGCGGCGGCGATGATGTCGAGGGCGCGGTAGGCGGCCGGAGCGGCCCCGTGCACCTTGCTGTCCGCGATGAAGCGGCCCTTGGCGACGGCCTGGTCCCAGGCCTCGCCGCGGTCGATCACCGGACGCTCGACCTCGACGTCGCCCTTCAGTACCTGGGCGGTCCAGATCAGCGACTGCTCCAGGAAGTCCGCGCCCTCGAAGAGGGCGTCGGCGATGCCGAGGTCGAAGACCTGCCGGCCCTTGAGCTGCTTGTTCTGGTTGAGCGAGTTCTCGATGATGACCGAGACGGCCTTGTCGGCACCGATCAGGTTCGGCAGGATCGTGCAGCCGCCCCAGCCCGGTACCAGACCGAGGAAGACCTCGGGGAGCGAGAAGGCCGCGATCGCCTTGGACACCGTGCGGTACTTGCAGTGCAGGCCGACCTCGACGCCGCCGCCCATGGCCGCGCCGTTGTAGTACGCGAAGGTCGGCACCGCGAGGGCGGACAGACGCTTGAAGACCTCGTGGCCGCCCTTGCCGATGGCCAGCGCGTCGTCGTGGTTCTTCAGGAGCTCGACGCCCTTGAGGTCCGCGCCGACCGCGAAGATGAACGGCTTGCCGGTGATGCCGACACCGACGATCTCGCCGGCCGCGGCCTCCTTCTCGACCTGGTCGATCGCGGTGTTGAGGTTCGCCAGTGAGGCCGGACCGAAGGTGGTCGGCTTGGTGTGGTCCAGGCCGTTGTCAAGGGTGATGAGCGCGAAGCGCCCGGCGCCGAACGGCAGGTCGAGGTGGCGTACGTGCGCCGACGTCACGACCTCGTCGGGGAACAGCTCGGCCGCGCCCTTCAGGAGTTCAGCGGTGCTCACTTGTTTCCTCCGGCGTCCTTGTGGTGCGGGTTCTCCCAGATCACCGTGGCGCCCATGCCGAAGCCGACGCACATGGTGGTGAGGCCGTAACGGACCTCCGGCTGCTCCTCGAACTGGCGGGCCAGCTGCGTCATCAGCCGGACGCCGGAGGAGGCCAGCGGGTGACCGTAGGCGATCGCGCCGCCGTACTGGTTGACGCGCGCGTCGTCGTCCGCGATGCCGTAGTGGTCGAGGAAGGCCAGGACCTGGACGGCGAAGGCCTCGTTGATCTCGAAGAGGTTGATGTCCTCGATGGAGAGGCCCGCCTTGGCGAGGGCCTTCTCGGTGGCAGGGATCGGGCCGTAGCCCATGACCTCCGGCTCGACGCCCGCGAAGGCGTAGGAGACCAGGCGCATCTTCACCGGCAGGTTGTTCTCGCGGGCGAAGTCCTCGCTCGCGATGAGCGAGGCGGTCGCACCGTCGTTCAGACCGGCCGCGTTACCCGCGGTGACCCGCCCGTGCACACGGAACGGCGTCTTCAGACCGGCCAGGTTCTCCAGGGTGGTCCCCGGGCGCATCGGCTCGTCGGCGGTGACCAGACCCCAGCCCGTCTCACCGGCCTCCGGGTTGGTGCGGCGTACGGAGATCGGGACCAGGTCGGCCTGGATCTTGCCGTTGGCGTACGCCTTGGCGGCCTTCTCCTGCGAGCGCACGGCGTACTCGTCGGCGCGCAGCTTGGTGATCTGGGGGTAGCGGTCGTGCAGGTTCTCGGCGGTCATGCCCATGAACAGGGCGGACTCGTCGACCAGCTTCTCGCTGACGAACCGCGGGTTCGGGTCCACGCCCTCGCCCATGGGGTGGCGGCCCATGTGCTCGACACCACCGGCGACGGCGACGTCGTACGCGCCGAAGGCGACACTGCCCGCGACCGAGGTCACGGCGGTCAGCGCACCGGCGCACATGCGGTCGATGGAGTAGCCGGGGACTGACTGGGGGAGACCGGCGAGGATGCCCGCGGTGCGGCCGAGGGTCAGACCCTGGTCGCCGATCTGCGTGGTCGCGGCGATGGCGACCTCGTCGATCTTCTTCGGGTCGAGACCGGGGTTGCGGCGCAGCAGCTCCCGGATCGCCTTCACGACGAGGTCGTCGGCACGGGTCTCGTGGTAGATGCCCTTCGGGCCCGCCTTGCCGAACGGGGTACGGACGCCGTCTACGAAGACGACGTCCCTGACGGTACGAGGCACGATGGCTCTCCTCCAGAATGCGGGACGGCTCTACTGCTGCGATGCGCTGAGCGCGCGCTCAGAACCCATGCTACTTGTGGGTAACCAGGCTGCCCAGTCCCCTCGCCCCAAGCGGTGAAGGTCACACCCTCGGCGGAGCCGTGGATCCCCGCGGAGTCAGTACCGGTGTCGGCACCGGATGCGACCCCGGCCCCTCTCCCGTGATCAACCCGAAGAGCGTCCGCGCCGCCTCCGCCCCGAATCCGTGCACGTCATGGCTCATCGCGGACAGGGGCGGGTGAGTGATGCGGCACAGCTGGGAGTCGTCCCAGGCGAGCAGGGAGACGTCGTCCGGGACGCTCAGCCCCATCTCCGCCGCCACCGCCAGCCCCGCCACCGCCATGATGTCGTTGTCGTAGACGATGGCCGTCGGCCGGTCCGGGGGTGCCGCCGTCAGCAGGGAACGCGTCGCCCGGGCCCCCGCCTCCCCGGAGTAGTCCGTGGCCACCTGCCAGGCCCCGGCCAGCTCCAGGGCGCGGGCCGCCTCGTCGAAGGCCGCGGTACGCATCGAGGTGTGTCCGAGGGCCGCCGCGCCCCCCACCCGGGCGATCCGCCGGTGTCCGAGCGCGGCGAGGTAGCGCACCGCCTCCGTCACGGCGGTGGCGTCCTCGGTCCACACGGAGGTGAGGCTGCCCGTCAGCGACGGATGCCCGACCGCGACCGCCGGCATCCCGAGCCGTTCGACCGCCGCCACCCGGGGGTCGTCCGCGCGGAAGTCCACGAGGATCGACCCGCCGATCTGCCGCCCCCGCCACCACGACTCCTGCAGTCCGACCTCCTCCTCCAGACTCCGTACGAGCCTCAGCAGCAGCGAGCAGGACTGCTCGATCAGGACGCTCTCCACCCCCGAGACGAACTCCATGTAGAAGGGTTCGAGCCCGAGCAGCCGGGCCGGCCGGCAGATCGCCAGCCCCACCACGTCCACCCGCGAGCCGGCCAGCGTCCGCGCGGTCGGGCTCGGCGCCCATCCCAGCTCCTGCGCGGCCCGGAAGATCCGGTCCCGGGTCGCCTCCGACAGCCCCGGCTTGTGGTTGAAGGCGAGGGACACGGCACCCTTGGACACGCCGGCGCGCGCGGCGACGTCCTTGATGGTGACGCGAGGTGTCGGGGTTGTCGTCATCGGCCGGGCTCCAGGCAGTACATGGCTGATCGGGCGTTGGCCGCATCGTGATCGTCCCGATTCTTCCAGCCGCGCACGCCGATGGTGATCTGTTCGCCGGGCAGCAGCGTGACCAGGCCCCGGTTGGTCCGCGCGTCCGGGTCCAACCGGTCGGCCTGCAGCAGCAGGTCCCGTACGAGGGTGTGGGCCGTCACCGTGATCCCGAACGCCGCGATCGTGACGTCGAACTCCGGCTTCGGGTAAGGGATGTCACGGTCGGGGGCCGGGAAGTGCAGGGCACGCAGCCCTCCCGCGTCCGCGACCAGGAACTCCTCGGGGCCGACGGGCTTCAGTTCCCTTGGGACGCGGATGTCGGCGACGGACCTCGCCGCGGCCCCGAGTTGCGAGCTCACCTCGCCGATCACGGCGCCCTCGAGGGACATCCGGCGCAGCGTCAGCGTGTCGGCCCACTCCTCGGCCGACTGGTTGACGGCGGCCAGTACCAGCCCCTGGGTGCGCGTTTGGAATGTGAGCAGCCGGTCCGCGTACAGCCGCCGCAGCTCGTGGTAGAGCGGTTTCGGCCGCCCGTCCCCGTCGATCGCCGCCCAGGAGGTCCCCGGCCAGCAGTCGTTGAGCTGCCAGATCACTGTGCCCGCACAGACCGGCCAGTGCGAGCGCCAGTGCTCGATCCCGGCGGCGGCCGCGCGGGCCTGGTTCACCTGCATGAGGTAGTGCCAGCGGTCGAAGTTCCCTTCCGGCACGGCGAAATGACGGGCGAGCCCGCGCTCGAGCTTCCCGTTGCCGTCGTCCGCCTTCTGGTGGTGCAGCATGCCGGGGGAGTCGGGCGTGAGTTCCTCGCCCGGCAGCCCTCGCCGCAGCGTGGCGTAGGTGGGCGGCGCCTGCCAGCCGAACTCGGCCACGAAACGCGGCACATGAAGCCGGTAGTCGGCGTAGTCCTCCCGGTTCCAGACCTCCCAGGAGTGGTGCGTGCCGTGCGCCGGGTCGTTCGGGTGGTGCTCCCAGGAGCCGGACCACGGACTGCCCGCCGTATACGGCCGCGTCGGGTCCAACTCGGCCACCACGCGCGGCAGTACGCCCAGGTAGTACCCCTCGCCCCAGGAGTCCCCGCCGAGCCGCTCCTCCCACCCCCAGTCCCGGAACCCCCACAGATTCTCGTTGTTGCCGTTCCACAGCACGAGCGACGGATGCGGCATCAGCCGTACGACGTTCTCGCGCGCCTCGGCCTCCACCTCCCCCCGCAGGGGCTGCTCCTCCGGGTAGGCGGCGCAGGCGAAGAGGAAGTCCTGCCAGACCAGGAGGCCCAGCTCGTCGCAGGTGTCGTAGAAGTCCTCGCTCTCGTAGATCCCGCCGCCCCAGACCCGGACGAGGTCCACGCCGACCCTGGCCGCCTGCCACAGCCGCTTCCGGTACCGCTCGCGCGTGATCCGGGACGGGAACACGTCGTCCGGGATCCAGTTCACGCCGCGCGCGAAGAGCCGCTCGCCGTTGACGACGAGGGTGAAGCCGGTGCCGCTCTCGTCGGGCCGGCGGTCCAGCTCGACGGTCCGGAAACCGATCCGGCGCCGCCACACGTCCAGCGCGCGATCCTCGTGCAGGAGCGTCAACTCGACGTCGTACAAAGGCTGTTCGCCGTACCCTCGGGGCCACCACAAGCGCACGTCCGGCACGTCCAGCCGTACGACGCCCCGCGTCCCGTCGATCCGGGCGCGCGCCCGGACCCCGCCGACCGTCGCCTCCACACAGAGTTCGGCCTCGACCCGGGAGCGCTCGATGTCCACGTGCAGTTCGACCCGCCCCAGGCCGTCCTCGACGGTCACCAGTGGCCGCACGCGCGCGACTCTGGCCGTCGACCACCGCTCCAGTCGGACCGGCCGCCAGATTCCGGCCGTCACGAGGGTCGGCCCCCAGTCCCAGCCGAAGGAGCAGGCCATCTTGCGGATGTACTGATAGGGCTCGGCGTAGGCGGCCGGCCGCTCGCCCACTGTGCCGCGCACGGCCTCCGCCTCGGCGTACGCGGAGGCGAACCGCACCGACAGCCGCCCGCCGAGTCCGGTCACGTCGAAGCGGTACGAGCGGTGCATGTTCCTCGTCCGGCCCAGGAGCCGGCCGTCGAGCAGGATCTCGGCGGCGGTGTCGAGGCCGTCGAAGACCAGGTCGGTCTGCTCGTGCCCGTTCGTCGCCGCGAGGTCCGTCTCGTACGTCCACTCCCGCCGCCCCACCCACGCGACCTCGGTCTCGCCCCGCCCGAGAAAGGGGTCCGGGATCAGCCCCGCCGCCAGCAGATCGGTGTGCACGCAGCCCGGCACCGAGGCCGGCAGCGCGTCCCCCTCGTGGCGCAGAATCCAGCCCTCGGTGAGCGGTGTGGCCTCCAGCATGCGGGCTCCTAAACCGTTTCAGCCGTGTACGCGGTCACATGTTTGCAGCCTTGGCGAAATAGCGACTTTACCGGTTAAGAAAGCGCTGTCAGAGTGCCGAATCAGCCAACCCACCAATCCGCACGTGCTCGTCCGTCCCTGGAACGTCCCTAGAGCGGAGCTGATGCACATGAACCGCCGTCCCATCCTCGCCATGGTCGTGGGAGCCGCCCTGCTGGTCCCCGGCTGCACCGGCACCGGAGGTACCTCGAAGGGCGCCGACGCCAAGGCCGCCGACGACCCGTCGAAGGTCAGCGGAACCATCAAGGTCCTCACCCAACGCACCGATCTCGTCACCGACGGCACGATGAAGAAGTACGCCGCCGAGTTCAACAAGACGTATCCGAAGGTCAAGGTCGAGTTCGAGGCCCTCACGAACTACGAGACCGAAGTCAAGATCCGTATGAACACGGAGAACTACGGCGATGTCCTGCTCATCCCCGCGGTCATCAAGAAGGCCGACTACCCGAGGTTCTTCGCCTCGCTGGGCACCGAGGAGGAGCGCGGCAAGAAGTACCGCTTCACCGACTACACGACGGTCGACGGCAAGGTCTACGGCCAGACTCCGATCGGTGTGATCCCCGGCTTCCTCTACAACAAGAGGGTCTGGAAGGAGGCCGGCGTCACCGAATGGCCCGCCACCCCGGCCGAGTTCCTCACCGACCTCAAGGCGATCAAGTCCAAGACGGATGCGGTCCCGTACTACACCAACTTCGCCGCCCAGTGGCCGTTGTCCCAGTGGACGTCCGTCAACGGCTCGGTCAGCTGCGACCCCCAGGCGTCGACGAAGCTCGCCGAGGGCGATCCATGGGCCGAGGGCGCCGACCTGCGGGTCGGCGACACGCTCCTGTACGACACCGTGCGCCAGGGCCTGATCGAGAAGGACCCGACCACCACCAACTGGGAGGAGTCCAAGCCCCGGTTGGCCAAGGGCGAGCTCGCCACGCAGTGGCTCGGCACCTGGGCGATCATCCAGTTCCAGGACGCCGCCCGGCAGGCCGGGGTAAGCCCCGACGACATCGGCTTCATGCCCTTCCCGACCAAGGTGGACGGAAAGTTCTGCGCGGTCGTCGCACCTGACTACAACCAGGCCGTCAACGTCCACTCCAAGAACAAGCCGGCCGCCCGCGCCTGGATCGACTGGTTCACCGACAAGTCCGGGTACGACAAGGACAACCTGGCCATCTCGCCGCTCAACGACGCCCCGCTGCCCGAGGTGCTGAAGCCGTACGAGGACGAGGGCGTGAAGCTCATCGAGCTGGACGACAGCGCGGGAGCCGAGGTCAAGCTCATCGACAACCAGTCCGAGGTCGGCATCTACGCCCCCGAGTACCGCCAGAACCTCGTCGACCTCGCCCGCGGCGCGAAGAAGGGCAGCCTGGACGACTTCTTCGCCGACCTCAGCAAGCGCTGGACCGAGACGCAGCGGACTCTGGGGTCCTGATGACGGACACCACCCAGAAGGCGACCGTGAAGGCCGCCACGGGGGCGGCGCCCGCCGCCCCCGCCCCGGCCCCCGCACCCCGCGGGACGCGCGTATGGCGCGGAGTGACGCCCTGGCTCTTCCTGATCGCCCCGCTCGCCCTGCTGATCACCTTCACCTACGCGCCGATCGCCAACATGCTGGCGTACAGCTTCACCGACTGGGACGGCGTGAGCCCCGAACTGCACTACACGGGCGTCGAGAACTACACGGAGATCTTCACCAGAGAGGACCTCTTCCGGGTCTTCTTCGTCAGCGGCTACTACCTCGCCGCATCCGCCGTCCAGATCGTCGCCGCCCTCTACTTCGCGACGATCCTCAGCTTCAACATCCGCTTCCGGAACTTCTTCAAGGGCGTGCTCTTCTTCCCGTACCTGATCAACGGGGTCGCGATCGGCTTCGTCTTCCTCTACTTCTTCCAGGACGGAGGTACCCTCGACTCGGTCCTGTCCCTCTTCGGCCACCACACGGACCACGCCTGGCTCGGCACGCCGGTCTCCGCCAACACATCCCTCGCCGGCGTCTCCATCTGGCGCTACCTGGGCCTGAACTTCGTGCTCTTCCTCGGCGCGATCCAGTCCATCCCCGGGGAACTGTACGAGGCGGCCGAACTGGACGGCGCGAACCGCTGGCACCAGTTCCGCTACATCATCGCGCCCGGCATCAAGCCGGTCCTCACCCTGACGGTGATCCTGTCCATCTCCGGCTCGCTGTCGGCCTTCGAGATCCCGTACATCATGACCGGCGGGGCGACCGGCACCGAGACCTTCGTGATCCAGACGCTGAACCTGGCCTTCCGCTTCAACAAGACGGGGCTCGCCTCGGCCGCCGCGGTCGTGCTGCTGCTGATCATCCTGCTGGTGACCTGGGTGCAGCGCCGCCTCGTCCCCGACGACAAGGTGGATCTCGCATGACGCGCCGCAGTGTGGCCCGCACGCTCGTGTACCTCTCGCTGATCGCCGCGACGGCTCTCGTCCTGCTCCCGCTCGGCGTGGTCCTGCTGACCTCCCTCAAGTCCTCGAAGGAGATGGCTAACGGCAGCGGCGCGCTCTCGCTCCCCGACAGCCTGTTCAACGTCGACAATTACGTGACGGCGTTCCAGGACGGCCGCATGCTCACAGCGTTCACCAACACCGCGATCATCCTGGTGGTGGCCATCGGCGGCACCGTCCTCATCGGCTCGATGACCGCCTACGCCATCGACCGCTTCACCTTCCGCTTCAAGAAGCTGGTGGTCGCGCTCTTCCTCATCGCCGCACTGGTACCCGGAGTGACCACCCAGGTGGCGACCTTCCAGATCGTCAACAGCTTCGGAATGTTCGATTCCCTGTGGGCGCCGATCGCGCTCTACATGGGCACCGACATCGTCTCGATCTACATCTTCCTGCAGTTCGTACGGTCCATCCCGATCTCCCTGGACGAATCGGCCCGCCTGGAGGGCGCCAACGCCTTCACGATCTACCGAAAGATCATCTTCCCGCTACTCAAACCCGCGATCGCGACGGTCGTCATCGTGAAGGGCATCACCGTCTACAACGACTTCTACATCCCCTTCCTCTACATGCCCTCCGAGGATCTTGGCGTGATCTCGACGTCCCTTTTCCGGTTCCGCGGCCCGTACGGCGCCCACTGGGAGGTGATATCGGCGGGAGCGGTCCTGGTGATCCTGCCCACCCTGATCGTGTTCCTGAGCCTGCAGAGGTTCATCTACAACGGCTTCATGAGAGGCGCGACGAGGTGAGACGTCTTCAGGGGCGCGGGGAACTGCGCGAGCCACCACAGACGGCCGCCCGCCGCCGTACGAGAGAGGCCCTACGGCGGCCAGGCGGACAAGGCCAGGCGGACAAGGCTAGGCGGACAACGCGGCGACAAGCACCGGCGTAACCTGCTCTACCTGCCAGGCCCGCGCCCCGAACCCCGCAAGCGCGGCCCCCACGGACTCGGCGCTCACCGCCGCCGGCGGCTCCCAGCACACCCGCCGAACCGTGTCCGGCGCGATCAGATTCTCCTGCGGCATGGTGAGCGCCTCGGCCAGCGCGGACACCGCGGCCCGAGCCGCGGACAACCGTGCCGCGGCGGCCGGATCCTTGTCGGCCCAGGCCCGCGGCGGCGGAGGCCCGGTCACCGCCTGCCCCGGCTGCGGCAACTGGGCGTCGGTCAGCGCCTTCGCCCGCTCCACCGCCGCCTGCCACTGCTCCAGCTGCCGTCGCCCCATCCGATGCCCGAACCCGTTCAACGCGGCGAGCGCGTGCACGTTGACCGGAAGAGACAGTGCGGCCTCCACGATGGCCGCGTCGGACAGCACCTTGCCCGGCGACACGTCGCGCCGCTGCGCGATCCGGTCCCGGGTCTGCCACAGCTCCCGTACGACGGCCAGCTGCCGCCGCCGACGCACCTTGTGCATGCCGGACGTGCGCCGCCACGGATCCTTGCGGGGCTCCGGCGGCGGCGCGGAGGCGATCGCGTCGAACTCCTGGCGGGCCCACTCCAGCTTGCCCTGCCGGTCGAGCTCCTTCTCCAGCGCGTCGCGCAGGTCGACCAGGAGCTCCACGTCCAGGGCGGCGTAGCGCAGCCACGGGTCGGGCAGCGGGCGGGTGGACCAGTCGACGGCCGAGTGGCCCTTCTCCAGGACGAAGCCGAGGACGCCCTCGACCATCGCGCCCAGGCCCACCCGGGGGAAGCCGGCGATCCGGCCGGCCAGCTCGGTGTCGAACAGCTGCGTGGGGACCATGCCTATTTCGCGCAGACACGGCAGATCCTGGGTGGCGGCGTGCAGCACCCACTCGACGCCGGTCAGGGCCTCGCCGAGGCCGGAGAGGTCGGGGCAGGCGACGGGGTCGATCAGCGCGGTTCCCGCGCCCTCGCGGCGCAGCTGTACGAGGTAGGCGCGCTGGCCGTAGCGGTAGCCGGACGCCCGCTCGGCGTCCACGGCGACCGGGCCGGAGCCCGCGGCGAAGGCGGCGATCACCTCGGCGAGCGCGTCCTCGTCGGCGACGACGGGCGGGATGCCCTCGCGCGGCTCGAGCAAAGGGATCGGCTCGGGGCCCGTGTCGGGGCCGGTATCGGGGTTCGGCGCCTCCGTAGCAGAAGATCCGCCGTCGTCCGGAGGGGCGCCTCCGGTGGTTCGCAGTGTGCTGTCTGCTGCGGTGTCTTGGGCGTCGGTCACATGTCAAGGGTATCTGTGTATGGACGGGGGGGGGGGGCGGGGGCGGGGGGGGCGGGGGGGGGGGGGGGGGGGGGCGAACTGGGGGGGGGGGGGGGGTGAAGTGTTTGGTGGTTGGTTTTGGGGGTTTTGGTGTATGAGAATATGGATAG
>NZ_JBIAHG010000004.1:12019-116340 GCF_042870385.1 Streptomyces sp. NPDC006602
ACCCCCTCCCCCCCCGCCCCCGGCGGTGCGGTGTGCTCGCCGCGCGCCCCCCCCCCCACCCTCTCTCCGGGCCCCCCCCCCCCCCCCGGCGGCGGCCGCCCCCCCCCCCCCCCCCCCCCCCCCCCCCCCCCCCCCCCCGCCTGGGGGTCGTAAACCAGTCAGCTCGGTGAAAGATCCGGTTTACGACGGAGGGTTACGTGGATGAGGATCAGCAGCCGATCCGCTTCACGTCTGTGAAGGGTGGGGTCAGTGGATGATGCCGGTCCGCAGGGCGACGGCGACCATGCCGGCGCGGTCTCCGGTGCCGAGCTTGCGGGCGATGCGGGCGAGGTGGCTCTTGACGGTCAGGGCGGAGAGGCCCATCGAGACGCCGATCGCCTTGTTGGACTGGCCCTCCGCGACCAGTCGCAGCACCTCGACCTCACGGCCGGACAGTTCGCGGTAGCCACCCGGGTGACTCGGGGCACCCGGGGGGCGGCGGTGCATACGGGCGGCGGCTCCGATGGGGGCGGCACCCGGCCGGGTGGGGAGCCCGAGGTTGGTACGGGTGCCGGTGACGACGTAGCCCTTCACACCGCCGGCCAGGGCGTTGCGTACGGCGCCGATGTCGTCGGCGGCGGAGAGGGCGAGGCCGTTGGGCCAGCCCGCGGCGCGGGTCTCCGACAGGAGGGTCAGGCCGGAGCCGTCGGGCAGGTGGACTTCGGCGACACAGATGTCGCGGGGGTTGCCGATGCGGGGACGAGCCTCCGCGACGGACGAGGCCTCGATGACGTCGCGCACACCGAGCGCCCACAGGTGGCGGGTGACGGTGGAGCGGACGCGCGGGTCGGCCACGACCACCATGGCGGTCGGCTTGTTCGGGCGGTAGGCGACCAGGCTTGCGGGCTGCTCGAGGAGAACGGACACCAGGCCTCCTGGGTGGGGGACGGGGCCGGCTTGCGGGGAAGAAGCCGGGACGAACCGTACTTTCAAGGTCACAGACGTCTTCGGCACTAAACCCGTCCGCCTTTAGAGAAAGATCACGATCTGGTGAGTAACAATCCGTGCAATTCGGACGCGCGATCGATCATTCGAAGATCGAACGGTTTCGGTTCGCGTCAATAAGCGGCCGAAAGTGGCCGTATCGACAAAGAGATGACGGGTTGTCCCAGGGGCACGGGTTGCTCAGCGCGACTGCGGACCGCGCCGCTGCGGCAGCGAGACCACCGACTCGTCGCCCGGCCCGGCCGGCGGCAGGCCCGCGATCTGGGCGAGCAGATCGCACCAGGACGCGAGGTGCGCCGCCGTGTCCGGAACGCCCCCCAGACCCTCGCGGGGCGTCCATGAGGCGCGGATCTCGATCTGGGAGGTGGGCGGCCGTTCGGACAGGCCGCCGAAGTAGTGCGAGCTCGCGCGGGTGACGGTGCCGCTCGGCTCGCCGAATGCCAGTCCGCGGGCGGTGAGCGCGCCGGTGAGCCACGACCAGCACACGTCGGGCAGCAGCGGATCGGACGCCATCTCCGGCTCCAGCTCCGCGCGTACCAGCGTCACCAGCCGGAAGGTGCCCCGCCAGGCGTCGTGCCCGGCCGGGTCGTGCAGCAGCACCAGCCGGCCGTCGGCGAGATCCTCGTCGCCGTCGACGACCGCGGCCTCCAGCGCGTACGCATAGGGCGCGAGCCGCTGGGGCGCGCGCGTCGGCTCGATCTCGACCTGCGGCCGCAGCCGCGCGGCCCTGAGCGCGTCGACAGCCGCCCGGAAGGGCAGCGGATCCGTCCCGCTCGTATGCAGGTCCTCCTCCTTCGCGTCGTCCATTCCGTCAGCGCCGTCCGACAGTCGTCCCTGAGCCGCAGCCATGCGGGGAAGATTAAAGGGAACGGGGGCTTCGCGCAGGGAGGACACCCTCTTGCCCGGTGTCGGGGTTGCCGTCCGGGCGGGGTCCGGCCCCGTGCGAGACTTGCCCCGTGAGTGCCAACGAGAGCCCCGCGACGCCGCAGCCGACAGCCACCACGTACGAGTCCGCCTTCATGAAGGCGTGCCGGCGTGAGCCCGTGCCGCACACGCCCGTGTGGTTCATGCGGCAGGCCGGACGCTCGCTGCCGGAGTACCGCAAGGTGCGCCAGGGCATCCCGATGCTCGAGTCCTGCATGCGGCCCGAGCTGGTCACCGAGATCACCCTCCAGCCGGTGCGGCGGCACAACGTGGACGCGGCGATCTACTTCAGCGACATCGTCGTCCCGCTCAGGGCCATCGGCGTCGACCTCGACATCAAGCCCGGCGTCGGCCCGGTCGTCGAACGCCCGATCCGCACCCGCGACGATCTCGCCCAGCTGCGCGACCTCACCCCCGAGGACGTGTCCTACGTCACCGAGGCGATCGTGCTGCTGACCCGCGAGCTCGGCTCCACCCCCCTCATCGGGTTCGCCGGAGCGCCGTTCACCCTCGCGAGCTACCTCGTCGAGGGCGGCCCCTCGCGTACGTACGAGAACGCCAAGGCGATGATGTACGGCGACCCCGCACTCTGGGCCGACCTGCTCGACCGCCTCGCGGACATCACGGCCGCCTTCCTCAAGGTGCAGATCGAGGCGGGCGCGAGCGCCGTCCAGCTGTTCGACTCCTGGGCCGGCGCGCTGGCCCCCGCCGACTACCGCCACTCGGTGCTGCCCGCCTCAGCGAAGGTGTTCCGCGCGGTCGAGGGGTACGGCGTCCCGCGCATCCACTTCGGGGTCGGCACCGGCGAGTTGCTGGGGCTCATGGGCGAGGCCGGCGCGGACGTCGTCGGAGTCGACTGGCGCGTCCCGCTCGACGAGGCCGCCCGCCGGGTCGGCCCCGGCAAGGCACTCCAGGGCAACCTCGACCCCACCGTCCTGTTCGCCGGCAGGGAGGCCGTCGAGACCAAGACCCGCGAGGTCCTGGACGCGGCGGCCGGCCTCGAGGGCCATGTCTTCAACCTCGGCCACGGCGTCATGCCGTCCACCGACCCGGACGCGCTCACCCGCCTCGTGGAGTACGTCCACACGCAGACCGCGCGCTGAGCCTCTCTCACCAGGTGTGCCGGGGCCGTGCCTTCCTGCCGAAGAGCAGGCCGCGCGGTTCCGGTGGCGGGGGCGTGCCCGGCTTGAGCGGCCAGGCGAGCAGCATGCCCGCGGCGAATCCGACGATGTGCGCCGCGTACGCCACCGTCCCGGCATCCGACACACCCTCGCCGGACGAGTACACCGCCTGCAGCGCGAACCAGAACCCCAGCACCAGCCACGCCGGCAACCTGAGCGGCAAAAAGACCAGGAACGGGACGAGAACCCAGATCCTGGCCTTCGGGTACAGCACGAGATAGGCGCCCAGGACCCCGGCGATCGCTCCCGAAGCGCCGATCAGCGGGTCGCCCGAGTCGGCGTTGACAAGCGCGAAGCCGTACGACGCCGCGTAGCCGCAGACGACGTAGAAGAGCGCGAACCGCACGTGCCCCATGCGGTCCTCGATGTTGTTGCCGAAGATCAGCAGGAAGAGCATGTTGCCCAACAGGTGCAGCCAGCCGCCGTGCAGGAACATGGCGGTGAGGACGGACAGCGCGGGGGACTTGTCGTAGTCCGGCGGGCCCACCACGCAGCCCGCGCCCTGCGCGCCCACGCCGACGTCGCCCGTCGGCACCACCCGCGGCATCTGATGGTGGATCAACTCCTGCGGCACCGCCGCGTAGTGGTCCAGGAACGCCTGTAGGTGGCACAACTGGGCCAGACTGCTCTCCCCGGCCACGGAACCGGCGAGGCCGGGCATGGACAGGAACACGAGGACGTTCGCGGCGATCAGCGCGTACGTCACCAACGGGGTGCTGCGGACCGGGTTCACGTCATGGACGGGGATGACCACAAGGAAGTAGTGCCCCCGATGCGGGCGGCGAATCGGTGAACGCCCTTCGCTGCGCGTGCGTATGTCTCCTCAACCGCCCGCGGCACGGGGAAGGCGCTCGCGGGGACGACGTGAGGAACAGGCGATGAACGACCGAGTTACTCCTCCGATGCACGCCCTGCCGGACGGCGAGGCCGAGATCTCACTGGTGCTGCGCCTGCCGTGGGAGGACGTGGCGCGGCTCGGCCAGGAGGCCGGACGGCTGGCTTCCCAGATGCAGCGACCGGTGACCCTGGACGAGGCGGTGAGCAACCGGCTGCGGTCCACACGACCGGCGGCCCACGCGAAGCCGGCGGGGGAGCAGCCGGCGGCCGTGACCAGCACGAGTGCGTCCGTCTCGTCGTTGCCGCCGCGGCCTCCGGCGGATCAGGCGCGGCAGGCGATCGAGCGGATCAACGGCTCGGCGTAGTCGTCCCGTGAGCCGGGGTCTTCAGGAGGCCCGCACCTTCACCGCGGCCTTGCGGGCGGCCACCAGCACGGGGTCCCACACCGGTGAGAACGGCGGAGCGTAGCCCAGGTCCAGGGCCGTCATCTGTTCCACCGTCATGCCGGCCGTCAGGGCCACCGCGGCGATGTCGACGCGTTTGCCGGCGCCCTCCCTGCCGACGATCTGCACGCCGAGCAGCCGCCCCGTGCGGCACTCGGCGAGCATTTTCACCGTCATGAGGGAGGCGCCCGGGTAATACCCGGCGCGGCTGGTCGACTCGATGGTGACCGACTCGAACTGCAGGCCCACCCTGCGCGCGTCCTTCTCGCGCAGGCCGGTGCGGGCGATCTCCAGGTCGCACACCTTGCTGACCGCCGTGCCGACGACGCCCGGGAAGGTGGCGTAGCCGCCCCCGGCGTTCGTTCCGATGACCTGGCCGTGCTTGTTGGCGTGGGTGCCGAGGGCGATGTGCCGCTCCTGGCCGGAGACCAGGTCCAGGACCTCGACGCAGTCGCCGCCGGCCCAGACGTTCTCCTGCCCGCGCACCCGCATCGCGAGATCGGTCAGCAGTCCGCCGTGGTGGCCGAGCGGCAGTCCCGCGGCCTTCGCGAGTCCCGTCTCGGGGCGTACGCCGATGCCGAGCACGACCACGTCCGCCGGGTACTCCCCGTCGTCCGTGACCACCGCCCGCACCCGGCCGTCGTCACCTGTCAGCAGCTTGGTCACCTCGGCGTCGTTCACCATGGTGATGCCCAGGCCCTCCATGGCCTCGTGCACCAGGCGGCCCATGTCCGGGTCGAGCGTGGACATCGGCTCCCTGCCGCGGTTGACGACCGTCACCTCGTACCCGCGGTTGATGAGCGCCTCCGCCATCTCGACGCCGATGTAGCCCGCGCCGACGACCACCGCGCGCCGGCCACGCGTGCGTGCCAGCGTGTCCAGGAGCTCCTGCCCGTCGTCGAGGGTCTGCACGCCGTGCACACCGGGCGCGTCCGCACCCGGCAGGTCCGGGCGGATCGGGCGGGCGCCGGTCGCGATCACGAGTTTGTCGTACGACGTCCAGGACTCGGCCCCGGAATCGACGTCACGCGCCCGTACCCGCCCCCGCTCGACGTCGATCTCCGTGACCTCGGTGCGCATCCGCAGGTCGATGTCGCGGGCCCGGTGCTCCTGAGGCGTCCGCGCGATCAGCCGGTCCCGCTCGGTGACGTCGCCCCCCACCCAGTACGGGATGCCGCACGCCGAGTAGGACGTGAAGTGGCCGCGCTCGAACGCCACGATCTGCAATTCGTCGGGGCCCTTCATACGGCGTGCCTGCGACGCCGCGGACATCCCCGCGGCGTCGCCGCCGATCACCACCAGACGCTCGGCCCCACGGCTCGTCCCTCGGCTCGCTGTGCTCATGCTCATGCGAACACGCTACGGGGGCGGGGCATTTCGGTCCTGCTCGGTTCTCTGCGGACCGACTCAGTCCTCCTCGCCGCCCTCCCGCGGGTGGGTGGGCTCCGGTGCGGTCCTGGCCGTCGGCAGCGGGCCCATCGAGGGCATCGCGGGCACGGTGGCCGGCCGACGCGGCAGACGGGGCCGTACGAGACGCAGCCACACGATGACGAGCAGCACGGTGATCACCACGAACGGAAGCACCGCGGCGATCGCCACCACGATCCAGCGCAGCATCGTCACGAACGCGTTCCAGCCGCCCGTCAGCGCGTCGACGACCCCGGGATCCTCGTCCTCCTTCGCGGCCTTGTCCACCGGCGTCTCGGACAGGTTCAGGGTGATGGTGGCCAGGTCGGTGCGGTCCTTGAGGGACGCCTGCCGGGCGAGCAGCGACTCCAGGTCGGCCTCGCGGGTGCTCAGCTCGCCCTCCAGCGTCACCACGTCGCTCAGCCTGGTGGCCCGGTCCATCAGCTCGCGGATCCGTGCCACGCTCGCGCGCTGCGAGGTGATGCGGCTCTCCACGTCGACGACCTGGTCGGTGACGTCCTGCGCCTTCGCCGTGCGCTCCAGGAGCTTGCCCGAGCCCTCCAGGTCGGCGAGGACCTCCTCGTACTTGTCGACGGGCACGCGCAGCACCACGTGCGTCTGCTCGTTGCCCTCCTCGTCCCGGGAGGTGGTCTCGTTGCCGACGTAACCGCCGGCGTTCTCGGTGGTGGTGCGGGCCGCGTCGAGGGACTTCGGCACGTCCTTGACCTGCACGGTCAGGGAGGCGGTGCGGATGATGCGGTTCGTGGAGATCTTGGGCGGGGCGGTCGCCCCGGCGCCGCCGCCGCTGTCGGCGGCGCCGGGGGCGGCCTCCTTGGCCTCGCTCTGCGCGGCGGCCTTGTCGTCGGCCGTGCCGGCACCGGAATCACTGCTGTCGGCACCGCCGCTGCAGCCGGTCAGCACCAGGCCCGCGGCCAGCAGGATCCCGGCCAGGGCCTGGACGGGTCGTACGGAACGTCGTGTGCGCATGTGGGCGTACCCCCGAGGTTTGTGACGAGTGACGTTCCTTCGACGCCGGACCCGGCCCGGACGTTGGCGGGAAACGGTCCCGATGCGGTCACGGTCGGGACTCGTGAAGGACACCGGGGCCCCGCGGAAGTGTCAGTGGGGTCTCCACCTGCTGGTCCTCGATGTCGGGTGAGTGAGCGTAACCATGGAGGAGTGAGTGTCATTGTCGGAGCGTGAATCTGACGGAGTGGGCGAAGACGCAGGGCGTGCATCCGCAGACCGCGTATCGCTGGTTCCGTGAGGGGACGTTGCCGGTGCCGGCTCAGCGGGTCGGGCCACGCACGATCCTGGTGAACATCGACGCGAACACCACGCCCGGGGCCATCGGCGGTCTGGGCCTGTATGCCCGCGTGTCCTCGCACGATCAGAAGAGCGATCTGGAACGCCAGGTCGCTCGGCTGTCGGCGTGGGCAGCGAAAGCAGGTCACCGAGTCGTTCGTGTGGAGGCGGAGATCGCTTCGGGGATGAACGGCTGCCGCGCCAGGGCCCGGCGTCTGCTGGCCGACCCGGCCGTGACCTGTGTGGTGGTGGAGCACAAGGACCGGCTGGGCGGGATGAACGTCGAGCTTGTCGAGGCCGCCTTGTCCGCGACGGGCCGTCGGCTGCTGGTGCTGGACGACGGTGAGGTCGAGGACGACCTGGTGCGGGACATGGTGGAGGTGCTGACCTCGTTGTGTGCTCGCCTGTACGGGCGCAGGTCGGCGAAGAACCGTGCCCGTAAGGCGCTGGAGGCCGCCGAACATGGCTGACCTGCGCCCGATCGCCGCGCCGTTCGTCGTTCTCGGCCCGTCCGGTGTGGCGGTGCGTACCCGGGTAAGGGACCTCACGCCCGGGGATGAGAAGGTTTTGCGCTTGGTGGGTGCGCACCTGGGCTCGCTCGCCTCGAAGGACCTCAAGCGCGTTGCGCGGATGGCCTGGAGCACTCCACCGAGTCATGGGCGGCCCGGAAGCGGGACCTGACAGCCCAGTCGTCGTCCAGGTGGGCCGGGTCGATCACGAAGGCCACGCATGACCAGTGGGCGCTCGCCCGGCGCGGCCAGGCCGCACACGTGCAGTGCCTCGAAGCCGGTGTCACGACGATCCGGCACCGGCTGTCGCTGCCGGTCGGCCACAAGGGCACCAAGCGGGCTCCGGGCGGCTACCGCTGCGCGCACGAGTGGTTCCATAAGTCGCGGCGGCTGCATGTGCTGGAGGACCGGCTCGAACAGGTTCGGGCCGACCGGGAAGCGGGCCGGGTGCATGTCGTGCGTGGCGGCAAACGTCTGCTGGGCACCCGCCACAACCTCGACACGGCGCAGCTCACCGAGGCCAAGTGGCGTGAGCGGTGGGAAGCCGGGCGCTGGTTTTTGAAGGCGGACGGCGAGTCGGGGTGGCAACAGCCGATGGCCGGCCCCACCCGTAAGACCACCCGGCACGATGCGGCGAGCATCGCGATCGGACGACGCGCCGAGGGACACCCGATCCGGCGACGGACGACACCACCCCGTGCACACCAGAGCGATGTGCACGGGCATCGGACCGTCCAGGCCGACCGGCGTATCCCTGGGCGTGAGGGACCCCGCCCCCGCATCCCCGGACCACGGACACGATCCGTGCCGCCGGACGCGGCGAGCACGCGGGCGACCAGGACATCCACAACCGTTCGGGGTGTCCGCAGTGACCAGGAATGGGTCCAAGACTCACTCCTGCTCACTGACTAGGAACGGTCTGAGAAAGTGGGCACATGAGCGCAACGGGTACGGGCAGCGGGCATGTCGTCGTCATCGGAGCCGGGATCGCGGGGCTGGCCGCCGCCCACCGGCTGTTGCAGCGCGGTGCGCGGGTGACCGTGCTGGAGGCGTCGGACCGCGTCGGCGGCAAGCTGCTGCCCGGCGAGATCGCGGGCGCCCGCGTCGACTTCGGCGCCGAGTCGATGCTCGCCCGCCGCCCCGAGGCCGTCGCCCTCGCCCGCGAGATCGGCCTCACCGACCGCCTCCAGCCGCCCGCCACCGCGACCGCCTCCCTGTGGACCCGCGGCGCCCTGCGCCCCATGCCCAAGGGACACGTCATGGGCGTCCCCGGCACCGCCGCCGCCCTCACCGGCGTGCTCTCCGACGAGGGCCTCGCACGCATCGAGCGCGACGCCGACCTGCCCCGCACGGAGGTCGGCGAGGACGTGGCGGTCGGGGAGTACGTGGCGGCGCGGCTGGGCCGCGAGGTCGTCGACCGCCTCGTGGAGCCGCTGCTCGGCGGGGTCTACGCGGGCGACGCGTACCGTATCTCGATGCGCTCGGCGGTCCCACAGCTTTTCCAGGCCGCGCGGACGCACGACTCCCTGACCCGGGCCGTCCGCGAGATCCAGGCCAAGGCCGCCGCCAACCAGCAGACCGGCCCGGTGTTCATGGGCATCGCGGGCGGCGTGGGAAGCCTGCCGCTCGCTGTCGCGGAGTCGGTGCGGGAGCGCGGGGGCGAGATCCTGACCGGGATGCCGGTGAAGGAGCTGCGCAGGGTGGGGCCGCCGGGATCGGACAGCGCGGGCGAGCCACGCGCCTTCGCCCCCGGAGGATCGGCGGTCGGCGGGTTCGGTGCCACGCGCGCGGGAGACGAGTCGGTGGAACACGGCGCCGGACTGCGCCCCTCCGACGGCCCGCCCTCCCAGCTCCCCGCGGCGGCGCAGCCGATCGCGACCTGGCGGGTCCTCGCCGGTGATCGTGCGCTGTACGCGGACGCCGTCGTCATCGCCGTGCCCGCCCCGGCCGCCGGCACGCTCCTGCGCACCGAGTCCCCCGCGGCCGCCGCCGAGCTCACCGCCGTCGAGTACGCCTCCATGGCCCTGGTCACCCTCGCCTACCGCCGCGCCGACGTCACCCTCCCCGCAGGCAGCGGCTTCCTCGTGCCGCCCGTCGACGGACGCACCATCAAGGCATCGACCTTCGCCTCCCAGAAGTGGGGTTGGATCGCCGACGAGAACCCGGATCTGCTCGTTCTGCGCACGTCCGTGGGGCGCTACGGCGAGACGGAGATCCTGCAGCGCGAGGACGCCGAGCTGGTGGACGTCTCCCGGCACGACCTGCGCGAGGCCACCGCGCTGGACGCCACTCCCGTCGAGACCCGCGTCACCCGATGGAACGACGGCCTGCCGCAGTACCCCGTCGGCCACCACGCGCGCGTTGCCCGCATCCGCGAGCACGTCGGCAAGCTGCCGGGCCTCGCGGTGTGCGGCGCGGTGTACGACGGTGTCGGCATCCCGGCGTGCATCGCGAGCGCCTACGCCGCCGTCGACCAGATCCAGGGCGACCTGCGAGGTGTGCAGGAGCTCACCGCCAACCCGGTGCAGAGTCTGCACGGCGGAGCGGGAGAATAAGGACCATGAGTGACGACGCCCCCACCACCGAGTCCGCCAGGATCCCGAACAAGGGCAAGCTGGCCAAGGACCTGAACGAGGTCATCCGCTACACCCTCTGGTCGGTCTTCAAGCTGAAGGACGTGCTCCCCGAGGACCGCGCGGGCTACGCCGACGAGGTCCAGGAGCTGTTCGACCAGCTCGCCGCCAAGGACGTGACGGTCCGCGGCACCTACGACGTCTCGGGCCTGCGCGCCGACGCCGACCTCATGATCTGGTGGCACGCGGAGACCGCCGACCAGCTCCAGGAGGCGTACAACCTCTTCCGCCGCACCAGGCTGGGCCGTGCGCTGGAGCCGGTGTGGTCGAACATGGCGCTGCACCGCCCCGCCGAGTTCAACCGCTCGCACATCCCGGCGTTCCTCGCCGACGAGACGCCGCGCAACTACATCAGCGTCTACCCCTTCGTGCGCTCCTACGACTGGTACCTGCTGCCCGACGAGGACCGCCGCCGCATGCTCGCCGACCACGGCAAGATGGCCCGCGGCTTCCCGGACGTGCGCGCCAACACGGTCGCCTCGTTCTCCCTCGGCGACTACGAGTGGCTCCTCGCCTTCGAGGCCGACGAGCTGTACCGCATCGTCGACCTCATGCGCCACCTGCGCGCCTCCGAGGCCCGGATGCACGTCCGCGAGGAGGTCCCGTTCTACACGGGCCGCCGCAAGGACATCGGCGAGCTGGTCGCCGGCCTCGCCTGATCAGCGCGAGGGCCCGGCACTCAGCGTGCGGCGGCCTTGGCGGCCGGCGTCTTCCGGGAGTCGGCCGCCGGCCGGGGCTCGGGCTCCGGGCGCGGTGCGCAGGCCGCGCGCCGCACCGGGAGCCGGCCCTCCAGCAGATACGCGTCGACGTGGCCGTTGACGCAGGGGTTCGGCCCGCCCGCGATGCCGTGCGTGCCGGTATCCCGCTCGGTCACCAGGACCGAGTCCGACAGCCGCCGGTGCATCTCCAGCGCGCCGTCGTACGGCGTCGCCGCGTCCCGTTCGCCGGCCAGGATCAGCGTCGGCGGCAGCTCACCCGGCCCGGTCCGCACGTCGAGGGGCTGCTGCCGGGGCGCCGGCCAGTAGGCGCACGGCAGATTCGTCCACACGTTGTCCCACGTCTCGAACGGTGCCACGCGCGCGAGGCGCGTGTTGTCCCGGTCCCACACCCGCCACTCGGTCGGCCAGGGCGCGTCGTTGCACTCGACGGCCGTGTGGACCGCGCTCGCGTTCTCCGCCTCGGCCGCCGCCTCCGGGTGCGGCCCGGCCTGCTGGATCAGCGGCTTCGGGTCGCCCTTCAGATACGCCGACAGCGCCTTCGCGCGGTGCGGCCAGAGGTCGTCGTAGTACCCGGCCGACAAGAACGCGCCCTGCAACTGCCCGGGCCCGACCTTCCCGCCGGCCGGCTCCGCGGCCAGCCGGGCCGCCGCCCGCTCGTAGCTGCGCAGCACCTTCCGGGCCGTGTCGCCCAGTCCGTACACGTCGTCGTGCTTGGCGATCCACTCCCTGAGGTCCGCCCAGCGCCCCTCGAACGCGGCCGACTGGCCGAGGTTGTTGCGGTACCAGATCCGGTCGGGGTCCGGGTTCACCGCCGAGTCGAACACCATCCGCCGTACGTGCGAGGGGAACAGCGTGGCGTACAGCGCCCCGAAGTAGGTGCCGTACGACGTGCTCATGAACGTCAGCTTGTCCTCACCCAGCGCGGCGCGCAGTACGTCCAGGTCGCGGGCGTTGTTGAGGGAGGTGTAGTGCCTCAGCGCGCTGCCGGCCCGCTTCGCGCAGCCGCGCGCGTACGCCTTCGCCTGCGCGATGCGCTCCCTCTTGTACGACTCCGAGGGATACGTCGATGCCGGCGAGGGCGCCTTGAAGAACTGCTTGGGGTCCATGCAGGACAGGGGCGCGGAACGGCCCACCCCGCGCGGGGCGTAGCCCACGAGGTCGTACGCCGCCGCCAGCCGCTTCCACTCGGGGAGCACGCCGATCAGCGGGAAGTACATGCCGGAGGCGCCCGGCCCGCCAGGGTTGTAGACCAGGGCGCCCTGCCGGGGCACCCGGCGCTTGCTGTTGTGCGGGTCCTCGTGGGTGGCCCGGGCCCGGCTGACGGTCAGTCTGATCTGCTTGCCGTCGGGACGGGCGTAGTCGAGCGGGACGGACACCGTGCCGCACCGCATGCTGCCGGGCAGGTCCTCGCCCTCGGGGCAGGCGCCGAAGTCGATGCCCGCGACCCGGGCGCGCGCGGCGGCCACCGCGGTCCCGCGCACCTCGGCCGCGCCCGGGACGGCCGGGGCGCTGTCGGCCGGGGCGGCGGCGAGCGTGGTCAGGAGCAAGGACCCGGCGGCCCAGCAGAGGGCGGGGGCTCTCATCGCGTATCCCTTCGGTGCACGGCAGCAACAAAAGGGATGTTTCGTTCGGCTGCCGGCGAAGGCAAGCACCGCCCGGCCGGTGTCGGCCCCAATGCCTCCGTGCGCCCCCTGCGCTATTCGCGCCGGAGTTGACGCTCGTCGTGGGCGAAGGCCGCGCGCAGGTCGGGTTCGCCGATCGCGCGGACGCCGTGGACGGCGACGAAGGTGAGATCCGTACGCTCGCCCCCGCCGGAGCGCCGGGTGAGGGCGCCGAGGAGTCGCTGGCCGGCCGGGGAGGCCCAGCGCGAGTACGGGTGGACCTCGATCCGCGCGATGGCGAGGCAGCTGAGGGTGAGCGCGAGCGGGAGCCCGAACCAGAGGGCGACCAGATGCCGCGGCATGTCCGACTGGGCCGGCGTCAGCAGCGCGGTCGCGCCCAGCACGACGACGGCCACCACGGCGAGCTGCACCTGCCGGACCCCGGCCGCGACGCCCGCCCGGGCGCCGTCGGGCACGGCGAGCCCCGCGCGGACCAGCCGGTCGGCGATGCCGCGCACCGCGTCCGTGGCGGCGGCGGTGGCCCGTACCGGCGCGATCCGCGACTGCCCCTCCGGCCCGATGGCCCCTATGACCGACCGCTCCATGTCGTCCCGACCGCGTGGGTCGACCACGGTCGCCCAGCCGGTGTGGGCGAGGAGCAGTCGGCGCTGGCGTGCCATGGAGACGAGCGTCAGGTCGGCCACCCGTCCGGGGCCGCCGGACAGGAACGCGGCCTCGTACAGCGTCAGATGGTGTACCCGGCCCGCGTCCGCGTCGACGGCCGCCGCGCGTACGGCGGCCAGGCAGAGCCGCGTACACGCCGTACCGGCGGCGGCCCAGGCCAGCAGCAGGAGAAGGACCCAGAACATGTGGATTTTCTATGCGACCGGGTCCGGGTGCGCCATGCCTTGTTCACCATCCGGACCGAGCGTTGCCGGTATGTGACGTTCCGGAGGGCTGTGTGGTCACTGATCCGGCGAAGGCGGCGGGCTGGTGGCGGGCGGGGGGAGCGAGTAGCTCGGGGATGCCGGTGGGGCCACCGGGATCGCCGGGCTCGGGTCGGCGGTCGGGCCGGGCGGGGCCGGGGAGTTGGTGATCGGGGGAGTGGAACCGGCGGCCATGTCCTGGGCGAGGGCGTCGAAGTCGACGTAGCCCGTGGCCTCCAGGACCTTGATGTGGTCCAGCACGGTCGTGTTCGCGTCGTCGGCGAGGGCGCGGACCAGGGAGTTGCGGGTGCTGGCGCGCACCTGGGCGACGACCGAGAACACCTTGCCGTGCGCCAGCCGCAGGATGTTGGCGAAGTCCCGGTCGTACTCCAGGCCCTGTGCGGTGGTCAGCGTCGCCAGCCACTGCTTCTGCTGCTCGTTGGGCTCGTTGGGCAGTTCGAGACCGAGTTCGGACGCGACGTCGCGCACGCGTTCGTCCAGGAACGCGTGTCCTTCGATCAGGTGCTGCCCGGCCGTCTTCATGGCCTGGGTGGTGCCCTTCTGCTGCGCCTGCCGGCCCGCCGGCAGCTCCCACAGGCCGGCCAGCCGGACCTTCGTGATGAACTCGCGGTCGAGCCCGGACAGCGGGCCGTACTTCGTCGACACGGTCTGGGCGTTCAGCACGTCCAGCCCCGTCCCGGACCGGTCGGAGTACGACCAGATCGGGAAGATCAGCGCCACGAGGGTCGCGGTCAGGCCGGTGATGATGAGACCGGTGCCGGTGAATATGCCTCTGCCGTTGATGGGGGGTCGCGGTCGCATGGTGCCTCCTGGTGCGGCACCGCACGCTAGTGGGTTTCAGGTGCGGGGTTGACATGTTACTTCGGGGTCTACGCCAACTGCCGTACAGGGGGGAATGGTTGTATCGGGGGCGATACGGGGCTGACGGGGGAGAGGGAGTGGGGTGCATAAGGGGGTGAATGGGGGCGAAGTGCGGGCTGGGTGTGCGCTGTTGTTGAGTGGTGTTAATCCCGGCACAGTCGAGGGTGGGGGGTGCGCCTAGTCGGGGGCGGGTCGTGCCGTAGGGGGGCGACGGTTTGCCGGTGCTGCGGCTGGGGGTGGTGAGACGCACAGCCCGGCGTGAACGGGGCGCCGCCCGCGCCCACCCGTGCCGCCCAGGGCGGCACGATTGCCGGCGGATGACGGGCTTGGCTGCCCGCGGGTTGGTGGGCTCGGGGTGTCCGCGCGTTGAGGGGCCGGCGTGCCTGTGGATCGACGGGTGGGGTTGTCGTGTCGGCCCCGATCGGCGGGCCCGGTGCCCGCCGGCCGGCTGGTGAGGACTTTGCTCAGCGGCGCAGGAGAACCCGGCGTGTCGCTCGGGCCAGTCTCACCGTTGGGCGTTGTGCGCGCGGTGTCGGACCCGATCGGTCCAGCCACCACTCGCGTAGCGCCCGCCGCGCCGCCGCGTCCTCCAGGTGCCCGGCGAGGAGTACGTGTTCGGCGAAGGCGAGGGCGTCGTGGCGGTAGCCGGCGGTCATGGGGTGACCGGGCGCGTAGGCGAGGAAGGCGGGGCGGTAGGCGGTGCCGAGGATCACCGGGAGTTCCGGGGCGATCTTGGCGACGACGTCCGCCCGCTTTCCGGCGAGGGCCCGTGCCTGCACGCCCAGCCGTACCCGGTCGAAGCCCTCCGGTACGGGTGTCCCGGCGACCAGCGCGGACAGCAGTGCCGTCTGGGCGAGGCCGAGGCGCTGGCGGGTGAGGTCGTCGTCGGCGGCGGGAGCCGGGGCCGAGGGGGAGTGGGCGGTCGGCTCGTCGGCGGGCGCGGGCTTCGCGCCGCCCTTGTCCAGCGCCTCCCGTATCGCCCCCAACTCCCCTTCCAGCTCAGCCGGTTCGGGGAAGTTCTCGTCCCGCTCCAGCAGGACGCCCGGCGGGCACACCCGGGACGCGAGGTCGGTGAGGATGTCGAGGACCGGGCGCGGGACGGGGTGGGCGTGGCTGTCGTGCCAGACGCCGTCGCGCTCGAAGCCGCCCGCGACATGGACGTACGCGATGGCCTCCAGAGGCAGTTCGGCGAGCGCCTCGGCCGGGTCCTCGCCGCGGTTGACGTGGTTGGTGTGCAGGTTCGCCACGTCGATCAGCAGGCGTACGCCGGTCCGGTCGGCCAGCTCGTACAGGAACTGCCCTTCGGTCATCTCCTCGCCGGGCCACGAGATGAGCGCGGCGATGTTCTCGACGGCGAGCGGTACGGGCAGCGCGTCCTGCGCGATACGGACGTTCTCGCACAGCACGTCGAGGGCGTCCCTGGTGCGCGGCACGGGCAGCAGATGGCCCGCCTCCAGGCGCGGGGACGCCGTCAGCGGCCCGCCCGCCCGGACGAACGCGATGTGCTCGGTGATCAGGGGCGAGCCCAGTGCCTGGGCGCGCTCGGCGAGGGCCGTCAGGCGCGCCTCGTCGGGGCGGTCGGCGCCGCCGAGGCCGAGCGAGACGCCGTGCGGGACGACCGTGACCCCGCGCTCGCGCAGCCGCAGCAGCGAGTCGGGGAGGTGTCCGGGGCACAGGTTCTCGGCCACGACCTCGACCCAGTCGATGCCGGGCATGCGCTCCACGGCGTCCGCGATCTCGGGCCGCCAACCGATGCCCGTTCCCAGTCGCTTCATGGTCCCCTCCTCGGCTTCTCCGGATCCGCGGTGCCGCCCCTTCGGGCGTGACGGGGGTATGGCCCCGCCGGGCGAACCCGAACCCCTCCGTACGCTCCTTCAGAGCAACATTTGAGGTTCGGACCCGGTGGGCCACGTCACCGACCGACCCAACGCGTGATGACGAGGGCCGTAGCGTGGATACCAGGCAAAGGGCCTCCCGGAGCCACGGACCGACTGGTCGTTGGGCAGATGGTGCTCGGCCCGTGCCAGAAAGTACGCACGAACCGCCCGGCGTGTTCAAAACCGCTCGGCATGACCACCGCCTACATCAACCGGACCGGGTGACCTCCACGAAGGGGGCTGTGGTCGGGGTGCCTTACTCGCGAAATCCGAGGCGCAGCGCCGGGTGGTCCGCGACCACCGTGCAGGATCCGGGGGCGATCTCGGTGAAGCCCGCGTCCCGCACCAAGGGCAGTCCGCTCGTGGTGAGTTCGTTCCAGCGGCCTGGGTCCGCGGTGCGCACGGCCAGCGGGAAACCGGCGTCACGCCACCCCGCCCGCTCCTGCTCCGACAGCTCCCACCAGGCGAGTTGGGCAGCGTGACCGGCCTGCGCCATCGCTTTGCCCGCCGACATGTCCAGCTCCGGGTTCATCCACAGCACGGGCGCCCCCGCCTCCGCCTCCACCGGCGGTTCCGGGTCGTCGAGATCCGTGCCGGAGACCTGGAGCTTGGCCAGCTCCTTGGGCCAGCCGTCCAACGGCACCGGCGGGAAGACCCGCACCTGAGCCGACTTGCCCGTGACGGTGACGCCGGGCAGTGTCTCGGCCCGCCGCCACTCGGCGCCCCGGGCCCGACGCACGACCTTGCGGATCCGGGCGTCCTGCCATGCGTGCACGGCTTGGGCCCATTCGCCGTCCCCGAGAGACCGTTCGTCGCTGAGTATGACGAGCACGGCGCGGGCGGCGGTCTCCAGAGCGTCGGTCCGGGCCGGAGGGGTGCCGCGCTCGATACGGACGACGAGCGGCAGCACGAACTGCGGCGCGCTGTCGCGTGCGCTGGGCTCGGACCGGAAGGGGTTTTCGTTGACGGGCGTCGACTCATTGCTCACCCGCACAGTCTGCCAACCCGGCGACGGGAACCTACCCTGGGCTCATGAGCGAGGACTACTGCACGATCCGCGAGGCGACGACGCCGCCGAAGGCGGACGGGCCGCCGTACGCGGAGTGCGTGCTGTGCCGCAAGCCCACGGAGTACCCGGAGTCCTACAAGGGGATCACCCTGTGCCCGGTGTGCGAGTGGCAGGAGGCGCAGCGGACGGCCTGCTCGGGCTGAACGCCGCGTCCCCGACCAGCTCCGACATCTTCAGGAACCGGTACCCCCGCCTCCGCGGCTCCGGCACGATCGCGCGCACGGCCCGTTCGGTCGTCGGCGCACCACTGCGCGTGCAGTGCAGTGTGCCTCAGCGGCGCTGAGAGGTCACCCGCTCAGACGTCCCGCTGCTCCAACGGCCGCGTCGCCGGTCCCTGGACCACCTTGCCGTCCGTGTCGAAGCGGGAGCCGTGGCAGGGGCACTCCCACGCGTGTTCGGCGGCATTGAACGCGACCAGGCAGCCCATGTGGGTGCAGCGCGGGGAGAGGGCGTGCAGGTGGCCGGCCTCGTCCCGGTACACCGCGAGCCGGTCGCCGTCGGCGCGGACGACGGCACCCTCGCCGAGCGGCAGCGCCTCGACCGGTGGCGGAGGCCGCAGCCGGTCGCCGACGAAGTGGCGGGCGACCTGCGCTTGGTGCTTGAGGAACGACGGGGCCTCGCGGACGGTCGAGCGCAGGCGGCGCGGGTCGTACAGCTCGCTCCACGCGCACTCCTCGCCGGTGATCAGTGCCGTGAGGAGGCGGCCGGCCATCATCCCGCCGCTCAGGCCCCAGCCGCCGAAGCCGGTGGCGACGTAGGTGTGGTGCGCGCCCGGGTGCATCGGACCGACGAGCGGCACGGTGTCGGTGGGATCGTTGTCCTGCGTGGCCCAGGCGTAGGTGAGGGTGACGTCGGGGAAGTGCTCGGCGGCCCAGTCGGACAGGTGCTGGAAGCGGGAGCGGGTGTCGCCGGTGCCGGGCGTGAAGTGCTCCCCGGTGACGATGAGCAGCCGGTCCTCGCCGTGCGGCGCCGTACGCACCGACCGTGTGCCCTCGTCCGGCGTGATGTACATGCCGTCCGGGTCCTGGTCGGCGCGGATGGTCCCGGCGACGACCAGCTCGCGGCGCGGGGACAGCCGGGTGAACAGCAGGGCGCGGTCGAAGACCGGGTAGTGCGTGGCGACCACGACGTCCCGGGCCCTCACCCTCGCCCCCGAGTCGGTGGTCAGCCGGCAGGGTTCACCCTCCTCCAGGCCCACCACCGTCGTGTGCTCGTACACCTGCCCGCCCTGGGCGACCAGGTCGTCGGCCAGGGCCAGCAGGTACTTGCGCGGATGGAACTGCGCCTGCCCGGTGACCTTCACCGCGCCCGCCACGGGGAACGGCAGCCCGGTCTCCGTGACGAAGGAGGCGGGCAGTCCCGCCTCCCGAGCGGCGGCCGCCTCGGCACGCAGTTCGTCGGTCCGGCCAGGGTCGCAGGCGTAGGTGTACGCGCTCCGGCGTTCCCAGTCGCAGTCGACGCCCAGCTGCTGAGCGGTCTCCGCGGCGCGCTCGATCGCCTCGGACTGTGAACGGGCGTACAGCCGGGCCCCCTCCGGGCCGCGGGTGTGCCGCAGCTTGTCGTAGATCAGGGTGTGCAGGGCGGTGAGCTTGGCGGTGGTGTGGCCGGTGACGCCGGCCGCCACCCGGTCGGCCTCCAGCAGCGCCACGCGCCGCCCGGCCCGCGCCAGCTCCCACGCCGTGCTGAGGCCGGCGACTCCGGCGCCGATCACGGCCACGTCGACGTCGAGGCCGTCCGCCAGTGCGGGGCGGTCCGGGCCCGGCGCGGTCTGAAGCCAGTACGAGCCGCTGACGTGCGGGTTCTCGGTCATGTGGGCCGGGTACCCCGTCCGGCCCGGTTCACTGCGCGAGCAGCCGCCCGCGGCACCCGGCAACGTCGAAGTCGGGCTTCGGGTACTGCGGGTCCAGCTCCCGCAGGTGCTCCAGGAGCAGCCGGCCCACCGCCCAGTTCCGGTACCACTTGTGGTCCGACGGGATCACGTACCAGGGGGCGTACGACGTCGAGCAGCGCTCCAACGCGATCGAGTACGCCTCCTGGAACGCGGGCCACAGCGCGCGGTCGTCGATGTCGGACGGGCTGAACTTCCAGTGCTTGTCCGGCCGGTCGAGGCGTTTGAGCAGACGGCGCCGCTGCTCCTCGTAGGAGATGTGCAGGAAGCACTTGATCACGGTGGTGCCGTCGTCGGCGAGGGTCTTCTCGAAGCGGTTGATCTCGTCATAGCGGCGCTCGATCTCCTCGCGCGGGGCGAGCTCGCGGACGCGGGCCACCAGGACGTCCTCGTAGTGCGAGCGGTCGAAGATGCCCAGCTCACCGGGGCGGGGGAGGGACTGCTCGACGCGCCACAGGAAGTGGTGAGCCCGCTCCTGTTCGGTGGGCGCCTGGAACGCCCGGACACGGCAGCCGGACGGGTTGCAGAAGCCGATCACGTGCTTGATCGTGCCGCCCTTGCCGCTGGTGTCCATGCCCTGCAGGACGAGCAGGACCCGGCGCCGGTCGCCCGCCGTGCTTGCCGCGAACAGGCGTTCCTGCAGGTCGGCGAGGTGCTCGCCCATGCGGCTGGTGGCCGCCTTGCCCGCGGACTTGTCCCCGGGGCCGAGAGGGACGGAGTCGGTGTCGTAGGAGGACAGATCGACCCGCTCGCCGCCCGGCACGCGCAGCAGCTCACGGAGACCGGCCTTCCTTTTCTCACGGGACTTCCGCCGGGAGTCCTTCTCGGCCACGGGGCACCCCTTCCGGTCGGCTACCTACGCCACGGCCCCGTCACCGCGAACGTCGTCCCGGGCGTGTAGCAGTTGACGTACATCGTCTCGCCGTCCGGGGAGAAGGTCACTCCGGCGAACTCGCCCCACTCCGGCGCCTCGGGCGTACCGATGTTCTGGCGGCCGCGGGCCATCGCGTAGACCTCGCCGCGACGGGTGACGCCGAAGACGTGCTGGGCGCCGTTGCCGTCCTCGCAGACCATCAGGCCGCCGCTGGGGGCGAGACAGATGTTGTCCGGGGACTCGCCGGGCAGCTGGACGTCCGTGTCCGGGCCGAAGACGATCACCAGGGTCAGACGGCGCTCCGCCGGGTCGTAGCGCCAGATCTGCCCGAAGTGGTCGGCCGCCGAGCCCTCGGCGCTGTGCGCGAACGACGACACGAAGTACACCGACCGCCCGCCCCAGTAGCAGCCCTCCAGCTTCTGCGCGTGCGTGATGCCCTTCGGGCCGAAGTCCTGGAGGCGGACGGGGGTTTCGGTGGCGAGCGGGTCCGGTACGTCGACCCACTCGACGCCGTCGAAGCGGGCGCCGGTCTCCTGGATCGAGGACAGGTCGGGTACGCCGGGCACGCGCATCGCCTGGAGCCGGCCGCCCTTGCGCAGCGAACCGGGGCCGCCCAGCGGCTTCTCGGGCAGGAAGCGGTAGAAGAGGCCGAAGGGCTTGAGGAAGGCGTCCTCGGTCTCGTAGACGATGCCCCGCTTCGGGTCGACGGCGATCGCCTCGTGCTGGAAGCGGCCCATGGCGGTCAGCGGTACGGCGCCGGAGCGGTACGGGTCGACCGGGTCGACCTCGAAGATGAAGCCGTGGTCCTTGGTGTAGCCGTTGGTGCCGGCCTTGTCCTCGGTCTCCTCGCAGGTCAGCCAGGTGCCCCACGGGGTCGGCCCGCCCGCGCAGTTGACGGCCGTACCGGCGATCGCCACCCGCTCGGACAGCACCCTGTTGCGGGGGTCCAGCGTCAGCGCCGTACAGCCGCCCTTGCCGGCCGGGTCGTACGTCAGGCCCTTGACCGTCGGGACGGCGAGCGTGGCGGTGGCGCGGTTCTCGTGGTTGCGGACCAGGTGGACCTGTCCGTGTCTGCCCGCGAAGGCCGACATTCCGTCGTGGTTGGAGGGCACCTTGCCCTCGCCGGAGCGCAGCGGGTCGCCCTCGCGGGAAAGGACGCGGTAGCGGAAACCTTTCGGCAGGTCGAGCAGACCCTTCGGGTCGGGGATCAGCGGGCCGTAGCCGGTATGGCCCAGGGACTGTGCGGCGGCGGTGCCCGCGAAGAGTTCGGAGAGGTCTCCGGCGAAGGCGATCGAGACGCCCAACAGGCCTGTGCGTGCGAGCATCTGACGGCGTGTCGGTTTCGACGAGTCAGCGGTCGGGGCGGAGGTGGTCTCGGACATGGGGCAGCAACCTTCCTGCTGGCGGACAGGAGCCTGTGACCCCGCTGTGTCTACCACCTACCGACGGCCTCGGGAACCACGCGCGTAGACGTGTCACCTTCCGAGTTGCTTCTCGGACGACGGCTCGGTCGACTGCTCGGCAGGCGCGCCGGCGCCCGGTTGCTGGGCCCGCTCCAGGAACCGCAGCAGCTCCACCGGGAACGGCAGCACCAGCGTCGAGTTCTTCTCGGCGGCGACCGCCACCACCGTCTGCAGCAGCCGCAGTTGGAGGGCGGCGGGCTGCTCCGACATCACCCCGGCGGCCTCGGAGAGCTTCTTCGACGCCTGGAGTTCCGCGTCGGCGTTGATGATCCGGGCCCGCCGCTCACGGTCCGCCTCCGCCTGTCGGGCCATGGACCGCTTCATGGTCTCGGGCAGCGACACGTCCTTGATCTCGACCCGGTCGATGGTGACCCCCCACTCCACGGCCGGGCTGTCGATCATCAACTCCAGCCCCTGGTTGAGCTTTTCGCGGTTCGACAGCAGGTCGTCCAGATCACTCTTGCCGATGATCGAGCGCAGGGAGGTCTGCGCCATCTGGGAGACCGCGAACTTGTAGTCCTCGACGCGGACGAGCGCGTACGCCGCGTCGACCACCTTGAAGTACACGACCGCGTCCACGCGCACCGTCACGTTGTCCCGGGTGATGCCCTCCTGGGCCGGCACCGGCATCGTGACGACCTGCATGTTCACCTTGTGCAGCCGGTCCACGAACGGGATGATCAAGGTGAATCCCGGCGGTCGCACCTCACCGGCGAGCCGCCCGAGCCGGAAGACCACCCCGCGCTCGTACTGCTTGACGACCCGCGCCGCCGAGGCGATGTAGACGACCCCGGCACAACCGGCGGCGATGCCCGCCGCCAACAGTTCCTCGAGCATCCCGGCCTCCTCGTCGAGAGGTCCGCTGTGTCTGCTCCTGCAACGATATGCCCGGTGCCCGGTCCGGGGCCACGATGGGCCCCGGACCGGGCACGTGTGCTTGGGCGGCGGTCACCGGCACTTACGCGGCGGTCACCGCATTCACCGCGGCGGTCACCCGCACGGGTTCCGTGCCGACCGCGCTGTGCCGCTCGGCCCAGTTCTCCAGGGCCGTACGGCAGGCGTGGTCGAGGTGGTGCAGCCCGGACAGGTCCAGCTCGACCGGGCGGTCCTGGGGCAGCGCCTCCAGGCTGTCGAGGATCTTCGGCAGCCTGAGGAAGGTCGCGTTGCCCGACAGGTACGCCTGGACGGGCCCGGCGCCCTTGTCGATGACCTCCAGCTTGATGTGCGAGGCCTCCCAGGCGGTCTTGACGACCGCCAGCGCGAGACCGATGAGCACACCCTCGAACATGCTGACCGCGACGATCGACACGGCCGTGACGACCAGGATCAGCGCCTCGCCGCGGTGCTCGCGCCACAGCGACACGATCTCCCGGACGGGGATGAGCTTGGCGCCGGCGTGCACCAGGATGCCCGCCAGGGCCGGGATCGGTATGTAGGCCAGGACCGACGGCAGCAGGGCCGCGAACAGCAGCAGCCAGACGCCGTGCATCACGCGGGACGCCTTCGTCTTCGCGCCCGCCTGGACGTTCGCCGCGCTGCGCACGATCACCGCGGTCATCGGCAGCGCGCCGAGCATCCCGCAGATCGCGTTGCCCGTGCCCTGTGCCACCAGTTCCTTGTCGTACTCGGTGCGCGGTCCGTCGTGCAGCCGGTCGACGGCCGCCGCGCTGAACAGCGACTCGGCGGACGCGATCAGCGTGAAGGCGACGATCGTGCCGAGCACGCCGATGCCCGCGAGTTCGCCGAAGGCGCCCATGGACGGCGGCTGGATGGAGCCCAGCAGCCCCTTCACCTCGACGGTGGCGACCGGCAGCGAGAAGACCAGGGCGGCGAGGGTGGCGAGGCCGACGGCGGCGAGCGGTCCGGGGACCGTGCGCAGCTGCTTCGGCATCCGCTTCCACAGCACGAGCACCGCGATGGTGCCCGCGCCGAGGCCGAGCGAGGCCAGCGACCCGGTGTCCTGGACGGCGTCGGCGAGCGCCCCGGGCAGCCCGGCCATTTTGCCCAGGCCCGAGGCCGGGGCCTCGGCGTCCGCGACCGAGTAGAGCTGTCCGGCGATCAGGACGAGCCCGATGCCGGCCAGCATGCCCTCGACGACGGAGACCGAGATGGCGCGGAAGTAGCGCCCGAGCTTCAGGGTGCCCATGAGGATCTGCAGCAGACCGGTCGCGAGGACGATCACGCCGAGCACGGGAAGGCCGTACTCCCGCACGGCCTCGAAGACGAGCACGGTCAGGCCCGCGGCCGGTCCGGAGACCTGCAGGCTGCTGCCGCGCATGAGACCGGTGACGATGCCGCCGACGATGCCGGTGACCAGGCCCAGCTCGGCCGGGACGCCGGAGGCGACGGCCACGCCGACGCACAGCGGGAGGGCGACGAGGAAGACGACGAGGGAGGCGGCGAAGTCCTGCCGCAGATACGGGAACTTGGTTCGCTGGTCCATGGCGGCCCTCACAGTGCGCGGAAGGAGTCGGAGGACACGTCGTGGGTCAGCACTGACCCCGTGTGTACCTCGTAGTACCAGGCGTGGAGGTTGAGTTGCCCGTCCGTCAGCTTCTTGTCGATGAAGGGGTACGAGCGCAGTCGCAGGATCTGCGCGAGGACGTGGCTCTGCACACCGTCGGCCACGGCCGGGTCCTCGGCCGCGCCCGCGGGGCGGGGAGTGGCGTGCGTGAGCCAGTCGCGCACGGCCGGTACGGAGGTCAGGTCGTCGCCGCGGACCAGGGCGCCGACGGCGCCGCAGTGCGAATGCCCGCAGACCACGATGTCGTTGACGCCCAGCACCTCCACCGCGTACTCGATGGTGGCCGCCTCGCTGGTGGGGTGATCGGAGGCGTACGGCGGGACGATGTTGCCCGCGGTACGCAGCTCGAAGAGCTCGCCGGGGCGGGCGCCCGTGATCAGTGCCGGGACGACCCGGGAATCGGAGCAGGTGATGAACAGGACCTGCGGAGACTGGCCTTCGGCCAGTCTGGCGAACTCCTCAGGGCGCTGTCCGAACGTGCGGGCGTTGTCGATGAGGGGCTGCATGTGTGGTGACTCCTCCTGGCGCGCCACAACGGCGCGTCGGGCTTACACGACAGAGGTGGGGGGGGATGGGACTGCTCTGCTGTCAGCAGCGGAAGACCTGAAGTGCGGCCGGGGAATGGGCCGTCGAGGGTCTGGACAGCCGGAAGGCGCCGGGCGCGACAGGTTTGGGTGCGGCCGCCTGATCCTGAGCCGGCCGGGGGCGCTCGGGCCCCTCAGGGGCGAAGTCGACGGCGCGGTGCCGGTCGCGGGTGCGCAGGGGACCGGTCGGGTCCTCGGCGGGGTCGCACTGGCGGTGCGTGACGGACTCGTCGCGCAGCGCCTTGCCGGAGAGCTTGGTTCCGGGCTGGGCTTTGGCCTCTGCATGACGGGCTGTGTGCGCGGATGCGAAGGACGCGGTGGGTGCGAAGAACTGGAGGGCGAGCAGGACGGCGGCGAGGGTCGCTACCACGGTCCGTACCGTCGTACCTCGGAACATCCGCCCTCCTCCGGGTAGTTCGCGCCCCAGGCCCTTCTCTAGCTCAGGCCAACGATTGGTCAATGGCTGGTCAAGAAACACATTAACCCTGCAAAGTTGTTTGCAGGGTTAACTTAACGTTTCGACCTGAAGAGAGGCTGAAGCGTGCGGGGTGGTTGGCGCGAACCGTCTCTTGATCTTGTGGAGTTCGTGAGCTAGGACCGGTCCTCGGAGGGCTCGACCAGGCTCTTGGCGTCGCGGGCCAGGGCGGTGAGGCGGGAGATCGCCCGGAAGTACTTCTTGCGGTAGCCGCCGTTCAGCATGTCCTCGCTGAAGAGTTGGTCGAAGGGCAGGCCCGAGGCCAGGACAGGGACCTCGCGGTCGTAGAGCCGGTCCGCGAGCACCACGAGCCTGAGGGCCGTCGACTGGTCGGGGACCGGCCGCACGTCGGTGAGGCAGACCGCCTTCAGGTCGTCGGTCAGGGCGCCGTAGCGGCTGGGGTGGACGCGGGCGAGGTGGTCCAGGAGCTGCGGGAAGCCGTCGAGGGAGGCGCCCGGCGTGCGGTGCGCGGCCTTGGTGACCTGCTCGTCGGTGAACGGCGCCGGAGCCTCGGGCAGGCCGCGGTGGCGGTAGTCCTCGCCGTCGATGCGCAGGGAGCGGAAGTGCGCGGACAGGCCCTGGATCTCGCGGAAGAAGTCGGCCGACGCGAACCGGCCCTCGCCGAGCTTGCCCGGCAGGGTGTTGGAGGTGGCGGCGAGCGCGACACCCGCGTCGACGAGCTTGCCGAGCAGGGTCGATACCAGGACGGTGTCGCCGGGGTCGTCCAGCTCGAACTCGTCGATGCACAGGAGACGGTGGCCGGAGAGGGTCTGGACCGTCTTCTGGAAGCCGAGGGCGCCGACCAGGTTCGTCAGCTCCACGAAGGTGCCGAACGCCTTCAGCGCGGGCTCTGCCGGGGTGGCGTGCCAGAGGGAGGCGAGCAGATGGGTCTTGCCGACGCCGTAACCGCCGTCGAGGTAGACGCCACGGGGGCCGGCCGGGGTCTTCGGCGCCTTGCCCTTCCCCAGGCCAAGGAAGCCGCGCCTGACCTTGCCGGCGCCCGAGGCGTGCGCCCCGCCGAGCCCGGCCGCGAAGCCCTCGAGGACGCGCACGGCCTCGGTCTGGCTCGGCTGGTCGGGGTCCGGGATGTACGTCTTGAAGCGCACCGAGTCGAACCGCGGCGGCGGCACCATCTCGGCGACCAGCCGGTCCGCGGGGACATACGGCTCACGGGCGCACAGGGACAGCGGGGCGGTGTCGGCCATGGGGCCGAATCCGGACGCGGCGGGGGAGGTAGGCACGGTTACCCATGCTAGGGCCTGCCCGGCGGGTCCGGCCGGACAGGGGCACGCGGTGCCGGGCCGACAGGGCCGGGCGGGGCCTGGGGCGGGCGGCCGCGAGGCGGCGGAGGGAGTCGGGAGTGGGGGAGTCGGCGACCGACGACAGCGCGGCAGACGCGCGTGCCGGGCCCCGCGGCCCCGCGGCCCCGGCGGGACCCGCCGGGGAGGTCCAGGGGATCGTGCCACACTGCAGAACATGCGACGCCTGTTCCCTGTGACTGACGAAACAGTGGCCCGGACCCCGGCTGAGGCTCCTATTGAGGAGGGGGCGGGGGGTGATGGTGCCGGTGGGGTCGGCCGGGCTCACCTGGTCGACCGGGAGTGGAGTCTCGTCGAGCTGGCCGCCGCCTATGCGTACCCCGAGCTGGGACCGCAGGGAGCGGCCGGTGCCGGTGGGCCGGAGGTCTGGCTGCGCGCCAACATGGTCTCCACGCTCGACGGCGCCGCCCAGCACGACGGCCGTTCCCAGCCCATCTCCAGCGCCGCCGACATGCGGATCTTCGGCATGCTGCGGGCCCTCGCGGACGTGGTGATCGCCGGCGCGGAGACGGTGCGCCAGGAGGGGTACCGGCCCGCACGCGCGCGTGCCGAGTTCGCGGAGATGCGGGAGGCGGCCGGGCAGGGGCCCGTACCGGCGATCGCGGTGGTCAGCGCGAGCCTGAACCTGGACTTCTCGCTCCCGCTCTTCACCTCGCCCCAGGTGCCCACCCTGATCCTGACGGGAGCCGCGGCGGCCCCGGACCGGATCGCGGCGGCCGAGAAGGCGGGCGCCCGGGTGGTCGTAGCCGGTGACGGCGTCGGAGTCGAGCCCGCCCGTGCCGTACGGGCCCTCGCCGAACTCGGACACACCCGGCTGCTCACGGAGGGCGGCCCACGGCTGCTCGGCCAGCTGGTGGCCGCCGGTGTGCTCGACGAGCTCTGCCTGACCGTGGCCCCGATGCTCAGCGCGGGCAATGCGCAGCGCATCGCGGGCGGACCCTCGGTCGCGGTTCCGCAGCGGTTCGCACTGGCGTCCCTGCTGGAGGACGAGGGTTTCCTCTTCAGCCGCTACCGACGGCCGTGAGTCCGACCGCCGAGTCCGACCACCGGGCCGGACCGCCGAGTCCGACCGACGAGCCCGACTGGTCCCGAAAAGGGTTCGATCGCCCCCTTCGGTACCGACTCGGCGGAATCTGTCGTTCCGTTTAGGTTTCGACGGGCACACTGAAACCGGCAGTACCCGTGCGATCGCGGGGCAGGATGGTTTCCGCAGGGCTCGCACGGCCCACGGAGGAGAGAGGGCCGGACGGCTTTCCAAGGAGAAGGGGCGCTGGTGTTCACAAGCGTTTTGATGATCGAGAAGGCCCTTACGTCCGCCGACGTGGAGTTCGTCACCACCTTGCACGGGGACGAGCCGGTCGCCTTCCATGTGCTGCTGCAGCCGCGCGGGGACCAGGCGGACCGGCTGCTGCGGGCCATCGACGACGTCGCGCTCGGCGAGATCGACGAGGCCGCCCGGGAGCGGGAGGTGCCGGAGGGCGACGAGGCGAGAGGGCCGGGAGAGCAGGCGCTCGACGTGTCGCTGCGGGCCCTGCGGGCGGCCGGCAGTGAGGCGGAGGGGCGGCTGATCGAGGCGCATCCGCTCGACGCGCTGAAGTCCCTGGTCGGCGAGATCGACGCGGACGAGGTGATCGTGCTGACGGATCCCCACTACGTGGAGGAGTTCTTCCATCGGGACTGGGCTTCGCGGGCGCGGCACAAGGTGGGGGTGCCGGTGTTGAAGCTGTTCTCGCACAGCAAGGCATAGTTCTTCGGGGGCTGGTGCGTGGGGGGCTGGTGCGCCCACGCGGCGGAGCCGCAGATCGGCCCAGCGCCCGCGCCCCTGAGGCCGGCACAGTCACCGGCACTGCTGAAATAGGCTGGAGGCGCGTTCTCTTCCCGGGGACGCGTTCATTCATCTTCGTACCGCATCTTGGGAGACACACTCATGGCACCCGGCCTTCCTACCGCCATGGACCGACCGCACTTCATCGGCATCGGCGGGGCCGGGATGTCGGGGATCGCGAAGATCCTCGCGCAGCGCGGCGCGAAGGTGGCGGGGAGTGACGCGAAGGAGTCCCCGACTGCGGAGGCGCTGCGTGCGCTCGGCGCGACCGTGCACATCGGGCACGCGGCGGAGCACCTGGCGGACGACGCCACCTGCGTCGTCGTCTCGTCGGCGATCCGGGCCGACAACCCGGAGCTGGCCCGGGCGGCGGAGCTGGACATTCCGGTGGTCCACCGGTCGGACGCGCTGGCCCGGCTGATGGACGGTCTGCGTCCGATCGCGGTGGCGGGCACGCATGGCAAGACCACGACCACGTCGATGCTGGCCGTGTCGCTGAGCGAGCTGGGCCTGAAGCCTTCGTACGCGATCGGCGGCGATCTGGACGCGCCCGGCTCCAACGCACTGCACGGCGAGGGCGAGATCTTCGTCGCCGAGGCGGACGAATCGGACCGCAGCTTCCACAAGTACGCGCCCGAGGTCGCCATCGTCCTGAACGTCGAGCTCGACCACCACGCCAACTACGCCTCCATGGACGAGATCTACGAGTCCTTCGAGACGTTCGCGGGCAAGATCGTGCCCGGTGGCGCGCTGGTGATCACGGCGGACCAGGAGGGCGCGCGGGAGCTGACGCGGCGGCTGGCCGGGTCGGTGCGGACGGTGACGTACGGCGAGTCGCCGGACGCCGACGTGCGCGTCCTGTCCGTCACGGCGCAGGGCCTGAAAAGCGAGGTCAGCGTCCTGCTGGACGGCGAGGAGCTCACCTTCGCCGTCTCCGTCCCCGGCCGTCACTACGCGCACAACGCGGTGGCCGCGCTGGCGGCGGGCGTGGCACTCGGCGTCCCGGCCGCCGAGCTGGCCCCGGCGCTGGCCGCGTACACCGGTGTGAAGCGGCGCCTCCAGCTGAAGGGCGAGGCGGCGGGCGTCCAGGTCATCGACTCCTACGCACACCACCCGACGGAGATGACGGCGGACCTGGAGGCGATGCGCGCGGCGGCCGGTGACGCCCGGATTCTGGTCGTCTTCCAGCCGCACCTCTTCTCCCGGACGCAGGAACTCGGCAAGGAGATGGGCCAGTCCCTGTCGCTGGCCGACGCGTCGGTCGTCCTGGACATCTATCCGGCTCGCGAGGACCCGATCCCGGGCGTGACGAGCGAGCTGATCATCGAGGCGGCGCGGGTCGCGGGCGCGGACGTGACGCCGGTGCACGACAAGGGCACGGTGGCGGAGGTCGTCGCGGGAATGGCGAAGGCCGGTGATCTCGTTCTCACCATGGGCGCGGGGGACGTGACGGACCTCGGCCCGCAGATTCTGGACCGTCTCGCACAGAAGTAAGGGGTTGGCCTTCATGTCGTACGACGTCGAGAAGCCGGACGAGCAGTGGCGCGCGGAGCTGACCCCGTCCGAGTACGCCGTGCTGCGGCAGGCCGGTACGGAACCCGCCTTCGTCGGTGAGTACACGGACACCAAGACCGAGGGCGTCTACTCCTGCCGTGCCTGCGGCGCCGAACTCTTCACCTCCACCACGAAGTTCGAGTCCCACTGCGGCTGGCCGAGCTTCTACGACCCGCGTGACTCGGACGCGGTGGAGCTCATCCAGGACCGGTCGCACGGGATGGTGCGGACCGAGGTGCGGTGCGCCCGGTGCGGGTCGCACCTCGGGCACGTCTTCGAGGGGGAGGGCTACCCGACCCCCACGGACCAGCGGTACTGCATCAACTCCATCTCGCTGCGGCTGACCCCCGCCGCGGAGTGACCTGACGGTCAGCGCGGCGCCGCGGTGCTGTTCCTGACGATCAGGCGGGTCGGAACGAGGTCGGTCCCGGGCCGAGGTTCGCCGTGGGTGCGGATCTGGTGGAGAACACCCTGGACGCAGCGGCGGCCCACCTCGGCGAAGTCCTGGTGGACGGTCGTGAGGGGCGGGACGAAGAACGCCGCGTCGGGGATGTCGTCGAAGCCGACGACGCTGACGTCTTCGGGGACGGACAGGCCGCGTTCGTGGAAGGCGCGCAGCAGGCCCAGGGCCATCTGGTCGTTGGCGGTGAACACGGCCGTGCAGTCGGGTTCGTCGGCCAGCGCCAGGCCGGCCGCGTAGCCGGACTCGGCCGTCCAGTCGCCGTGCAGGGGCGGCGGCACCGGGCACCCGGCCTCCTCAAGGACCGCACGCCAGGCCTGGGTGCGGCGCTGGCCCGCGAACGAGGTCTCGGGGCCCGTCACGTGCCACACGGTCCGATGGCCCAGGTCGAGCAGGTGCCGTACGGCCCTCCTCGTGCCGTCGGCCTGGTCGGTGTCGACCACGCTGTGGCGGTCCCCGGCATCCGAGTCCACGACGACGACATGGACTCCGGGCGGCAGTTGGACGGTGGCGGCGTCGAGCAGATGGATCTCCATGATGACGATGACGGCGTCCACGGCCAGCTCGCCCATGCGTGTGAAGGCCCCCAGCACGTTGTCCTGGGTCGGGACGTCTACGGGGATCAGGGTGATCGCGTACCCCTCGGCCGCGGCGTGCGTGGCGATCGCCTCCACGGTGCGGCTGTTGCCCGTCGAGGACAGGCTGAAGAGGATCACGCCGATGGTGTTGAACTGGCCGTAGCGCAGGGCGCGTGCGGCGCTGTTGGGCCGGTAGCCCAGCTCGCGCATCGCGGCGAGCACCTGCTCCCGGGTCGAAGGGATCACTCCGGGATGGCCGTTGGAGACCCGCGAGACCGTCTGGGACGAGACGCCCGCGAGCCTCGCGACATCGGCCATGGAGACGCGCTGCTTGCGGCGCCCGCCGGGCACCCCCGAGCCGCCCCGTTCCACCACTGGTGCCTCCTTCGACGCGGGTCCAGACCCTGTTGCGTAACGCACCGGATGTTACGTGTGGGAAACC
This sequence comes from Streptomyces sp. NPDC006602, assembly GCF_042870385.1. Lineage (NCBI taxonomy): Bacteria > Bacillati > Actinomycetota > Actinomycetes > Kitasatosporales > Streptomycetaceae > Streptomyces > Streptomyces sp. NPDC006602. The sequence continues at coordinate 43,303 of NZ_JBIAHG010000004.1, forward strand.
TTGACGGCCGCTGGGTCGGGTGTCACGATTCCGGCGCCGCCACGTTTACGTAAACATCGCCCGGGACCCCGAGCCCGACCGGACTCCGTGCCTGACCGGAACCTCCGACCCCGCCCGGGGACCCCGGGCCCGAGACGCAGCCCCACGTTGCCGCCGAGCATGTTTACGTAAACATGATCCTGAAAGGGCACGTCGATGCGCAAGACCCCCACCAGAACCCGCTTCACGCCCCGGCTGCGTACCGCCTTCGTCGCGGTCGCGATCGCCGCGATCAGCGGCACGACCCTCGCCGGCAGCCCCGCCTCGGCCGCCGCGCCGAGCACTGACACGACCCAGTTCAAGGGCGTGAACTGGGCCGACCCGCGCGACAACTTCGCCGACGACCTCCTCCAGCTGTCCGGTCTGTCGACCTCCGACAGCTACGCCCAGACCTACACCAAGGCGAGCCGGATCATCTCGGCGTTCCGCGCGAACCTGGGCGCCAACACCGTGCGGCTGCCCATCAACCCGTACACGGTCAACGGCAGTTACTGGAAGTCGTACCGCGGGGTCATCGACGCCGCGTCGGACCGGGGCTTCAAGGTCATCGTGTCCTACTGGGAGGGGACGGGCGCCCAGAAGGACGGCTTCATCGACGACGAGGCCACCTACTGGCCGATGTGGAACACCGTCGTCAAGACCTACAAGAACAACAGCCGCGTCTTCTTCGAGCCGATGAACGAGCCGCACGGCTACACCGACACCGAGTGGGCCGACATAGCGGCGAAGTGGCTCGCGACCTACCCGTCGGTCCCGCGGGGCCGGGTCTTCGTCAGCGGCGCCGGCTACAACGACCACGTCACCTCGGTCTGCGCCGACCCGCGCCTGAAGGGCACCTACCTGTCGCTGCACCACTACGGGTTCTGGAAGGACTACGCCACCTACGACCAGTGGGTGGCCGACCTCAAGGTCCGCATCGGCGACTGCGCGAACCGGACCGTCGCGGACGAGTTCGGATCCCCGATGACCACCGGCCTGAACTACAACGTTCCGACACCGGACAACAACTTCGTCAATTACCTTCAAGCCGTCACCGACACCTTCCGCGAGCTGAAGATGGGCTCCGTCTACTGGCCGGGCCTGCGCACCGACGACACCTACTCGCTGCAGACCCTGACCGGCACCACGGCCCGCCCCTGGTTGGCCACCACCAACCAGTCCGGTGCCGACCGGCTCGCCTGGGCCTGGGGGCGCGGCACGCCCGTCAAGCAGCCCTGACCCGGCCCGCCCGGCTCTCGGTGACCCCCGTGATCCTGACGCGGGGGTCACCGCCGCGTGCGGCAGAATCCCGGTCGTGAAGATGACCGCCCGCGCCCTGCCGCTCTGATCGAGATGGGCCGCAAGCGCGGGCGGGACATCCGCCTCGTGCACCCCGCGCACACCACGATGGACTGCGCGCACTGAGCCAAGAATCCCCGCCCTTCAAGGGAGGGGAGGATTCAAAGCACCTTGCGGTGGACGAGCGCCGACAGGACGAGGGCGCCCGGCAGCAGCGGCAGCCAGATCGTCACCACGCGGTAGCCGATGACGGTCGCCGTGGCCAGGCTCACGGGCGCTCCGAGCGCGGCCAGGGCGAAGACCAGGGCGGCGTCCACGGGGCCGATGCCGCCCGGCGCGGGGACGGCCCCGGCCAGCGCGCCGGCGGCGAGGAACGCGAGGGTGACCTGTGCCCAGGTCAGCGGCAGGCCGAGTGCGGCGCCGACCGAGGCGATCACGCTCGCCTGGAGGAGCGGGGTGGCGGCGGCCCCGCCCCAGAGGGCGAGGGCGCGGGCGGGCCGGGTGTGCAGCAGCCGGGCGTCGGTCAGGGCGGTGCGTACGAAGGTGAGGGCGGGGCGGCGCAGCGGGGGTACGGCCGCCATGAGCAGGACCGGTGCCACGAGGCCGAGCGTCATGGCCCCGGCGGCCAGCAGCAACGTTCCTTCGTCCGGGGCCAGTTGGCCCAGCCGCATCAGATCGGGGGAGGTCGCGAGGAAGACGAGGAGCAGCAGCGTCTTCGCGATCGGTCTGACCAGGACGTAGAGGGCGAGGGAAGCGGCGGCCCGGGGGAGCGGGATGCCCCGGCCCAGCAGGAAGCGCAGGGTGACCGCGTGGGCGCCCACGCTCGCCGGGAGCACGTGGTTCGCGGCGCCGGCGGCGAACTGCGACGCGAGCAGCAGTCCCGGCGGCAGCCGGTCGGGCAGGGCGCCCTGCCGTACGCAGGCGGCGGCCACCCAGCCGAGGCAGGTGAAGAACACCGCCGCCAGCAGCCACCAGGGGTCGGCGGCGGCCAGCCGGGCGACACCGTCGTACACGGTGTGCCAGTCGAACGCGGCCCATGCCCCGATCAGCAGGAGCGGGAGCAGGCTCAGCGCCCTGGGGAGGAGGCGCGCGGCCGCCTGTGAGCGGGTCGGGGCGGGGAGCGTTCCGTGGGGTCCGTCGAGCGGGAGCAGGGACACGGCGCACGTCGTCCTTCCGCGTGGGGGGGGGGGGGGGGGGGGGGGGGGGGGGGGGGGGCGGGGGCCGCGGGGGGGGGGGGGGGGGGGGGGGGGGGGGGGGGGGGGGGGGGGGGCGGGGGGCGCGCCCGCGCCGGGGCGCCCGCGCGGCGGGCGCCGGCCCCGGCCCCCCTTCGCCCGCCGGCGCGGCCCCCGGGGGGGGGCGGGGGGGGGCCCCACGGATCCGAGGCGATGCAGGAGCGGGACAGCAGGCGAGCAGGCGAGCAGGCGAGCAGTGGGGACCGCTGAGACTTTCCCGTTCGATGTGACGCCGTGGTGACCGGGAGCCGACGGGGCATGGGCGTGCGGCCGTCGGAAGTGAGTTTGCCCAGCGGGCCGGGGTCTCAGTCCCCGTGCGCACCCGGGTGTTGAATCGCTGATCCACCTGACTGTTGACTTTTGGCTTGATGAGCCAGAGGATTTCAGGGGTGAGCCACCCCGAAGGCGTGACCCTCAGCACCGCCGGCACCGCGCTCCCCGTCGACCTGGACGAGGCGGCCCATCGCTGTCTGGTCGCCGGATTCGACGGCACCACGGTCGTCCCCGACACCCTGAAACGCCTGGTCGACCGCGGTCTCGGCGCGGTCATCCTGTTCACCCGCAACGTGCGGGACGCGGAGCAGGTGCGCCGGCTCACCGACACCCTGCGGGCCCTGCGCCCCGACCTGCTCGTGGGCATCGACAACGAGGGCGGCGGCATCGGGCACCTGGTGAACGCCGGTGCCCCCGAGGTACCCGGCTCCTTCGCCCTCGGCGTCGCCGACGACCTCGGGCTGACCGCCCGGTGCGCCGACGCGCTCGCCGGGCACCTGGCGACCCTCGGCATCACCGCGTCCTACGCGCCCGTCGCCGACGTCCAGCACCTCCCGGACAACCCGATCGTGCGGACCCGCGCCTTCGGCTCCGACCCGGAGCTGGTGTCCCGCCACACGGCGGCCTGGATCGCCGCCACCGAGGCACGCGGCATCGCCTCCTGCGCCAAGCACTTCCCCGGGCACGGCGGCACCGTCACCGACAGCCACCACGAGATGGCCGTGGACCCGCGGCCGTACGACGAACTCGACCTCGCGCCCTTCCGGGCCGCCATCGCCACCGGTGTGCCGATGCTGATGAGCGCGCATGTCGTCTTCCCGGAGCTGGACGCCAACCGCCCCGCCACCCTCAGCCGCCGCATCCTGGGCGACCTGCTCCGCCACGAGCTCGCCTTCGACGGCGTCCTGGTCAGCGACGCGCTGGAGATGAAGGCGATAGCCGACCGCTACGGCGAGGCGGCCGGGGCGCGGATCGCCCTCGCGGCGGGCGCGGACCAGGTCATCGTCGCCGTACCGGACCTGGAGGTCACTCTCGGCTGCCGGGACGCCGTACTGGACGCGCTGCGGACCGGGATCCTGGCGGAGGAACGCGTCGGGGAGGCCGCGGGGCGGGTGCGCGGGCTCGCGGAGCGGTATGCCACCCCCGCGGCCGAGGTCGCCGCCTGGGACGCGGGAGCGGGGCTGGAGGTGGCCCGCCGGGCCGTACGGAGCGGCGGCGGGCCCGCGCCCGTGCGCGGCGCCCATGTCGTCGACCTGTTCCCGCCGCCGCATCCGGCGCTCAACTGGGGCGGCGAGGACCTGCTGACCGAGCTGCGCGCCGTCGACCCCACCGCGACGGGCACCTGCGTCACCGGAGAGCCCGCGGACCCGGCCGCCCTCGTCGACGGCATCGTGCGCCTGGCCCAGGGCACGCCCCTGGTCGTCGCCACCTGCGACGCCGGGCTGCACCCCTGGCAGGCGGGCCTGCGGGACGCCCTGCTGGCCCGGCGGCCGGACGCGGTACGCGTGGCCACCGGGCTGCCGGACGACGGCGCCCTGTGCTCGTACGGACGCGGGAAGGTGAACCTGCGGGCGGTGGCGGAGGCGCTGGCGGGGGTGTGACGTGCGGGGGGACGACGCCTTACGGCAGTCGTACGAGCTTCTTGATCCCCCGGGTCGTCAGGTAACCCTCGTCGTCCGACCGTGCGGCCAGTACCACCGCCGGACGGGCGCCTTCCGTGCGCAGCCGCATCCACGCCTCGAAGAACGCGCCCCCCGGACCGGACACGGAACGCGTGGCCGGCGTGCAGTCCAGGACCAGGGCGGTCGCACGCGGCGGGGGTGACGGCGGCTGGGCGCGCAGGTCGGCGACCGTGGCGGCGAGGGCGTCCGCGATGGGCTTGGGGCGGCCCGTCGAGTCGAACAGGCCCAGGGTGTACTCGAGCTCCGGATAGTCGGCCAGGGAGCGGTCCACGTCGTGGGAGCACCACCACGTCACGCCCCACAGGGTCGCGCACTCGGCCGCGTTCCGTACGGTCGCCCGTGCGAACTCAGGCGCGTCGGCGGCCGGGATGTGCGGCTCGGGCGCGCCCGTCTCCTGGACCCAGACAGGACGGGACGGGTCCTCGGCGTAGGCCGTGGCGAGTTCCGTGCCGTACTCGGCGAGGTGGTGCACCTGCGGGGAGCGGGCTCCGTAGCGGCGGGCGCAGTCGCCCGAGAACACCCAGGGGTGCACGGTGGTCAGATCGCCCTTACGGGCCGAGGCCTCCGGGGTGAAGGGGTGCCCGTCGCCGTACCAGGCGGCGTCGTACGCGGAGTGCGTGACCAGGTGGCCGGGGCGTACGCCCGCGCGGGCGGCGGCCAGCAGGGTGTCGAGGTAGTGGTCGACCTCCTGCACCGTCACCGGGTTGTGCTCGACCAGGTTGTTGAGCTCGTTGCCGAGCTGGAGACCGATCAGGTTGGGGCGGTCGGCGAGGGCCCGGCCCAGCGTGCGCAGGAGCTCGGCCTGCGCCTCGATGGCCTCCGGGTCGGTGAACACGTTGCGGTGGTGCCAACTGCGCGTCCACTCCGGGTAGAAGTCGAAGCTGGACAGATGGCCCTGCACGCCGTCCACCAGGACGTCGAGGCCCGCCTGAGCCGCCAGGTCGACGAGCCGGACCAACTGGTCGACAGCGGCGGAGCGGATGAGCGTGCGGTTGGGCTGCAGGAGCGGCCAGAGATGGAAGACGCGGACGTGGTCGAGGCCGAGCCCGGCTATCTGGTCCAGGTCTTCCCGCGCGTGCACGGCGTCGAAGTCGTGCCAGGAGTGGAACCAGCCGCGGCGGGGCGTGTAGTTCACGCCGAATCGGAGCGTACGGATGGGATCCTCCTCGGGGCCGGGGCTTGTCCTGCGCGAATGTATCAACCACCATAGTCAGTGATGGGCAACGATTTGAACCAAAACTTCGGCGGCGAGCTCGTCGTCGGCCTCGACGCGGGCGGCACCCGTACCCGTGCGGTGCTCGCCGCCGCGGCGGACGGCCGCCCGCTGGGCGAGGGCGCCGCCGGGCCGGGCAACGCCATGACCGTCCCGCTGCCGCAGTTCACCGACCACCTCGCCGAGGCCGTCGCCGCGGCGGTGCCGCGGGAGGCGCGCGGCCGGGTCGTGTCCGTGACCGGTGGCTTCGCGGGCGCCACCGCGGCCTCCCCGGACGACCCAGGGCACGTCAACGCCCGGGCCGCCCTCAGCGCGGCCCTGCGGCGGCTCGGCATCCCGCCCGGCCCGGTCGGCATCTGCAGCGACATCGAGGCCGCCTTCGCCGCCGCGCCCGACACCCCGGCCGACGGCCTCGCCCTGGTGGCCGGCACCGGCGCGGTCGCGATGCGCATCACCGGCCGCCGGGGCACGGTCACCGTGGACGGCGACGGCTGGCTGCTCGGCGACGACGGCAGCGGCTTCTGGATCGGGCGCTCGGCGGTACGGGCCGCGCTGCGCATGGCGGACGGGCGGGGACCTGCGACGGCTCTGGCCTTGTCCGTGGGGCGGGCGCTGCGACTGCCGGGCGGCGTTCTGCCGCACGAGGGCGAGAGCGAGCGCGACCGGGGCGGCGAGAGTGAGCGCGGCGGCGAGAGCGAGCGCCGGAGCGAGAGCGAGCGCGAGGGCCGTGTTGAGCGCCAGGACGCCTGGAGTCGCCCCCGCCGCGAGGCCTACCGCATGCACCTGCTCCCGGCCGTCATGGCCGACCCCCCGATCCGGCTCGCCCGGCTGGCCCCGCTGGTGGCCGAGGCGGCGCGGGACAAGGACACGGTGGCCGGGGCGATCCTGGACGAGGCGGCCGACCAACTGACCGGGACCGTCAGGGCCTTGGAGCCCCGCCCCGGCGAGCCGCTCGTCGCCACCGGCGGTCTGCTCGGCCCCGACGGCCCGCTGACGCCCCTCCTGGCGCCTCGCCTCGCCGCCCTCGGTCTCACCCTCGACTGGGTGGCCGACGGCTGCCGGGGCGCCGTGGCCCTCGCCCGGCTCGCGCACGGCGGCGGCAGCCGATGAACGACATGGTCTACCGCGACCCGACCGCCCCCGTCGACGCCCGCGTCCGCGACCTGCTCCCCCGGATGACCCTGCGTGAGAAGGTCGGCCAGCTCAACCAGCGGATGTACGGCTGGGACGCCTACCGTCGCACCCCCGACGGCGGCTTCGAACTCACCGACGCCCTGCGCGCCGAGACCGACCGCTTCGCCGGACTCGGCGCCCTCTACGGGCTCCAGCGCGCCGACGCCTGGTCCGGCGTCGACCACACCAACGGGCCCGGTGCCGAGGACGGCGCCGCCCTCGCCGACCTGGTGCAGCGGCATGTCGTCGAGCGGAGCCGGCTCGGCATACCCGCGCTGTTCGTCGAGGAGGTGCCGCACGGCCACATGGCGCTCGACGGGACGGTCCTGCCGGTCAACCTGGCTGTCGGCGCCGCGTGGGACCCCCAGTTGTACGAGCACATCGCCGCTTGCACTGCCGCCGAACTGCGCGCCCGTGGCGGACATGTCGCCCTCGTCTCGGCTCTCGACATCGCCCGTGACCCGCGCTGGGGCCGTACCGAGGAGTGCTTCGGCGAGGACCCCTACCTGGCGGCCTGCCTCACCGACGCGCTGGTGCGCGGGATGCAGGGTGAGCGCTCCGAAGAAGGGCACTTCGCCGACGACCACGCCCCCGTGGTCCTCAAGCACTTCGCCGGTCAGGGCGCCACCGTCGGCGGACGCAACTCCGCCGAGTCCGAACTCGGCCCCCGCGAACTCCACGAGATCCACCTTCCCGCCGCCCGTGCCGGCATCCGCGCCGGAGCCGCCGCCGTCATGGCCGCGTACAACGAGGTCGACGGCATGCCCTGCTCCGGCAACCGGGCCCTGCTCACCGAACTCCTCAGAGAACGCTGGGGCTTCGACGGGCTCGTCATGGCGGACGGCCTGGCCGTGGACCGCCTGGCCCGCATCACCGGCGACAAGGTGACGGCGGGCGCGCTCGCCCTCGACGCCGGTGTCGATCTGAGCCTTTGGGACGAGGGCTTCGTGCACCTCGGGGAGGCCGTCGAGCGGGGACTGGTGGACGAGGAGGTCCTCGACGCGGCCGTCGCCCGCGTCCTGCGGCTCAAGTTCCAGCTGGGCTTGTTCGAACAGCACGGCCCGACGACGGCCGACTTCCCGGCCCACGGCAGGGAGGTGAGCACCACCCTCGCCCGCGCCGCCATCACCCTTCTCCGCAACGAGGGGAGTGTCCTCCCGGTCCCCGCGACCGTGTCCAGGATCGCCGTCATCGGCCCCCAATCGGCCACCCCCGCCCACCAGTCGGGCGACTACACGGCCCCCCAGCGGGCGGGCACGAGTGTCCTCGACGGACTACGGCACCTCGCCCCGCCCGGCGTCGACATCCGGCACGCCCCGGGCTGCGCGCTCACCGGGGACGACCTCTCCGGCATCCCCGAGGCGGTCGCCGCGGCCGCCGCCTGCGACCTGGCCGTGCTGGTGCTGGGCGGCAGCAGTGCCCGTACGTCCGGTACCGAGTTCGACGCCAACGGGGCGGCGCTCAACGCCGTTTCGGAGATGACCTGCGGTGAAGGTGCCGACCTGGCGGGGGTGCGGCTGGGGGAGGCGCAGTACGCCTTGCTGGACGCCGTCGCCGCGACGGGCACGCCGACGGCGGTCGTGCTGATCCAGGGCCGCCCGCATGTCGTACCCGAGTCCGCAGACCGTGCGGCCGCCCTGCTCACCGCCTGGTATCCGGGCCCGTGGGGCGGCGAGGCCATCGCCGAGGTCCTCCTGGGGCACCGGGAACCGACTGGTCGCCTGCCCGTCTCCGTCCCGCGCTCGGCGGCCCAACTCCCCGTGTACTACAACCACAAGGACACCGAGTACGGCTCGTACGTGGACGAGAGCGCCGAGCCGCGCTACTCCTTCGGGCACGGGCTGTCGTACACGAGCTTCACGTACGGCCCGCCGCGCCTGTCCCGGAACATCGTCACGGTCGACGTCACCAACACCGGTGCGCGGTACGGCCGTACGGTCGCCCAGCTCTACATCCGCCGCCTGCGCACCTCCGTCTGGCCGCGCACCCTCGAACTGCGGGGCTTCCAGCACGTCGGCCTGAAGCCGGGCGAGTCCCGTACGGTCGGCTTCCACATCGGCACCCGCCAACTGGAGCAGGTGGGCGCGGACCTGGAGACCGCGGTGCGGCCCGGAACGCTGGAGATCCGGATCGCCGAGTCGTCCCGGGCCGCGCTGACCGCAGTACCCGTCGTCGTGGACATCAGGCACTGATCGGCGTCAGAGCTTCACGGCCCCCGACGACACGCCCTTGTAGAACCACCGCTGCGTGATGACGAACAGCACCAGCACCGGGATCACGGAGATCACCGACCCGGCCATGACCATCCGCTGGTCGTAGCCGAACGACGAGCTCTGCAGCCGCGACAGACCCAGCGTCAGGGTCATGTTGCTCTCCGAGCGCAGCACGATCAGCGGCCAGAGGAAGTCGTCCCAGGCGCTGATGAAGGTGTTGATGACGACCACCAGGATCGCGCCCCACGCGGACGGCAGATACAGGTACCGGAAGCGCTGCCACTCGTTCGCGCCGTCGAGCATGGCCGAGTCCTCGATCTCGCGCGGCACCGCGAGGAACGCGCCGCGCATCAGCAGGACGTTGATGGCGCCGACGAACCCGGGCAGCCACACGCCCGCCAGGTTGTCGACCAGGCCCAGGTCGCGGATGCTCAGGAACAGCGACACCATGATCGACTCGAAGGGGAACATCATGGAGGCGACCAGCACGACCCAGACCCCCCTGCGGCCCTTCCAGGCGGGCTTGGAGAGCATGTAGCCGGCCGTGGTGGAGAACACCAGCTGGCTGCTGACCGACAGGGCGACCACGATCAGGCTGTTCCTGATGTACGTGGCCACCGGCACCTGCTCGAAGACCGTCCGGTAGGCCCGCAGGGTCGGGTGCTCCGGCAGCAGGGAGGCGTTCGCGCCGAAGACGTCCTCGCCGGTGCTCTTCAGCGAGGCCAGCAACTGCCAGAGCAACGGCCCGACGGTGAGGCCGAGCACCAGGAACAGCAGCAGGTAGCGGACTACCAGCTCCCGGGGGCGGCCGTAGTCCCGCCAGCGCGGCATGAGGCGCCGGCGCTTGGCCGAAACAGCGGTCGTCGTCATGCCTCGTCCTCCTTCGTCAGGCGCTGCGCCAGCAGGGTCAGCCCCAGCGTCAGCAGGAACAGGGCCACACTGACGGCCGAGCCGTAACCGGCGTTGCCGGTGATCGGGTCCAGGCCGACGTCCCGGATGTAGAAGGGCAGGGTCCGGTCGGCGCCGCCGGGGCCGCCGGTGGAGCTGCCGAGCATGAAGATCTCCGTGAACACCCGCAGCGAGCCGATGCCGGTCAGCGTGCCGACGAGCATCATGGCCTGCCGTACGCCCGGAATGGTGATGTGCCAGAAGCGGCGGATCGCGCCGGCGCCGTCCATGGCCGCCGCCTCGTGCAGTTCCTTCGGTACGTTCCCGAGCGCGGCCAGGTAGAAGACCATGTACCAGCCGAGGCCCTTCCACAGCGTCAGGCCCATCGCGGACAGCAGGATCAGCCACGGGTCGGACAGGAACGGGATGGCGTCCCTGATCACATGGGACTTCTCCAGCCAGGTGTTGACCAGCCCGTCGTCGGCCAGCAGCCACTGCCAGCTCAGACCCACGACCACGCTGGAGGCGAGGACGGGGGTGTAGAAGGCGGAGCGGAAGAAGCCGATGCCCGGCAGGTTCTTCTCCACCAGAACGGCCAGCATCAGGGGCAGCAGCACCATCAGCGGTACGACGATCAGCGCGTACAGGATGCTGTTGCGGGTCGCCAGCCAGAAGTCGGAGTCGTCCAGCATCCGCGTGTAGTTGTCGAGCCCGACGTAACTCGCGGCGCCGCCCAGCGGCTTGGCGTTGGTGAACGACAGCAGCAGGGTGTTGAGGAACGGAAACACCCCGAAAACCACCGCACAGACGATCGCGGGCGCGGTCCACAGCCAGGGCAGCCACCAACGTCGGTACATCGCCGCCCCGTTGGCGCCCGCGGCGGGGCCGGGCAGCACGGCCCGGGAGAGCCGGCGGAGGCGGGACGGGGCCGCGCCCGGCGCGGAGGCTGTGCGCTCCGCACCGGGCACGGACACCGGCTTCGTGATCTGTACCGTCACCGTCAGCCTGCCTGCTTCAGCAGCTCGTTGGCCTTCTCCTGGGCGTCCTTCACGGCGTCCGCCGCGCTCTTCTTGCCCTGCATGGCCAGCTGCACCTGGGACACCATGGCGTTCTGCACGGCCGGGGAGAGGTTGGTCTGGTTGGTGTCGGCCGTCTTGAGCTGGTCGGCGACGAGCTTGCGGGCCTGGGAGAACGGATCGTCGCCGGTGACGTTCTGGAAGAACGGGTCGTTCAGCGACTGGGTGGTGGTCGGGAAGATCACCACGTTCGGGTCCTTGCACCAGGCCGTCTGGTTCTCGGCGTTGGTGAGGAACTCCGCGAACGACAGCGCCGCGGGCGCGTTCTTGCTGGTCGCGGCGACCGAGATGAACTGCGGGGCACCGGCGGAGGCGCGGCCGAGCGCGTCGTAGGGCTGCTGGCCGACAGCTGTCCTGTCGTAGACCGACGGGCTGTTCTGCTTCACGAACCGCACGAAGCTCGGGTTCGTCGAACCGTAGGCCACCTTGCCCTGGCTGTAAGGCGTGGACGGGTCGTTGCTGGAGGACAGCGAGTCCTTCGGCATCGCGCCCTCCTTGTAGAGCTTCGCCATCCACTCGACCCACTGGGTGGTGCGCGGGTCGTCGGCGAAGACGGCGGACTTGCCGTCGGTGGAGAGGATCTTGATGCCCATCTGGTCGAAGTCGGCCGGGATGCGCCAGATCGGGTTGGCCATCGTGGCGTAGAACTTGCCGTCGGACGCCTTGGCGATCTTCTCGTAGTCGGCGAACAGCCCGAATATCGTCGTCGGCGGCTTCGCCGGGTCGATGCCGGCCTTCTTCAGCAGGTCGGTGTTGTACGTCAGGAGGACACCGCCGGTGTACCAGGGCAGCGTCGTGTGGATGGACTTGCCGGTGGCGTCCTTGAAGGTGCTGGACTTCCAGAACGCCGGGACGAAGGGCTTGGACGCGTCCGGATCCTTGGTGCCGACGTCGAGCAGGTAGCCGGCCTTGGTGAGGGCCGTCGCCGTGGGCGCGTTGATGTTGATGACGTCCGCCAGTGTGCAGGCCTGGGCGTCGGCGACCGTGCGGCTGGTGAAGGTGTTGTCGCCGGGGTCGTCGATCCACTTGACCTTGGCGCCGGGGTGGGCCTTCTCGAAGTCGGCGATCACTCCGTTGAAGAAGCCCCCGAAGTCTTTCTTCAGGTTCGTCGTCTGGAAGGTGATCTTTCCCTTGATGTCGCCGGAGAGCTTTCCGGACCCGACGTTTCCCTTGTCGACCTTGCAGCCGCCCGCGCTGGCGTCCCCGCTGTCGGAGCCGCCGGACAGGCCGCAGCCGGCGGCGGTCAGCGACAGAACGGCGATACAGGTCAGGGTGCGGGTCAGTCTTCTTGCGCGCATGCGATGGGCCCTCCTGCGACCGGGCGAGTCAGGATGTGCTGGCTGGTTCAATCAACCAACTTTGACTCCGATTGATGAAAAGGTGGACCAGAATTCATCGGAGGTCAATGGTTTTCCATGTTGCTTTTAGGTTCCGTCTGCGATCGAGTCGCTGATCAGGACGGCGCGAAGCCGCCTCAGTGCCGGTGTTCGTGATCCGGATGCGACGGATCGCCCGGATGCTCGTACCCGTGCGCGTACACCACGCCCGCCCGAGCCTGGTCCAGCCAGTCGAAGAACGCCCGCCGGCCCGCCGCCCGCCGCAGCTCCCGCCCGATGCCCGCGCGGACGTCCTCGTACGGCAGGAAGTCCTCGCGGGCCGCCCCGCCGAAGGGGTCGGCCCCGCGTCTTAGCGCCTCCGGGGTGAGGAAGCGGTCCCGGTTGCGCTCGTAGTAGTCCCGTACGGCCGCCTCGGGGACGTCCTGCTCGTGCTCGAGGCGGTCGAGCAGGACCCGCGCCGCCGGGGAGTGGGCGAGCGCCGCCGCGACGATGCTGCCGAGGTCGGCCACGTCGCTCCCGGCCACCGCGAGCACCTGCGCCGGGGACAGCTCCGCCGGTGGTTTCAGCCCCCGGTCCGCGCAGGCCCGGTGGGCGAGTTCGTCGGTCACGACCACCTGGGTCGCCCAGCGCCTGCGCTGCCGTTCGGCCCGGGCGAGGGACTCGGGCCTGGTCTCTCGGTCGCGTGGCGGAACGGCCCGCAGCAGGGCCTCCACCCGCTCCTTCGCGACCCCCTCGCCGTCCACCACGGCCGCATGCCCGGTCATGGGGTCACCTCCAGCTCGACCGCCTCCGTATAGGCGACGCACCCGTGCCAGGCGACCTTCGCCATCAGCCAGTACGACCCCGGCGGCACCGCCGAGCCGTCCACCTCGATCACACACTCCCGCTGCTCCCCGCCGCCCACGGTGAACCCCTGGAGGCCCGGCCCGACCCCCGGCCAGGTACCCCAGGACGACACGGCCCACAGCTGGCCGCTCACCGGCCCGAGGGTGGTGTTGCGCAGGGTCACCGGAACCCGGACCCGCTCGTCCCGGCGCACGGTGATCCGGTCGACTGCCAGCCCGGACACCAGACTCGGCCCGGACTGCCCGCCCGGCACGTCCAGCGCGACGACGTCCTCGTACGTCTGCCCCCCGTACGACAGCCGGGCCGCCAGCCAGTGCCTCCCGGGCCCGGCGTCGGCCGGAGGTGTCACCGTGACCTCGGCGAGGGTGAACCCGCCGGGGCTCAGCGCGTACGGCAGTTCGGCGGGCTCGGCCGACCAGCCGGCCGGCACCTCGAAGGCCACCGTGCCCTTCGCGGGCGCGTCGGTCAGCTCCGAGGCGACCCGCACGGTGGCGGTCACGGGACCGGAGGCGGTGAGCGCGGTGGGCGATACGTACACCGCCACCGGCAGGTTGCCACGCGGGGCGGGACCGGAGTTGTGCAGCCAGTAGCGGGTGTGGACCGGCTGGGCGGGCTCGTGGGCGGCGACACCGGGACCGGGCTCCGGCCGGCCGGCCGCTGTCGGCGTGGCGAGGACGGTGGCCACCTCGAAGCCCGTCAGACCGACGTCGAGGCCCCCTTCCCGGTCCGGCGCCAGCCGTTCCCCGGGCCTCTCCAGTACGTCCGAACGGGTGCCCTGCGCCCACTGCGAGGGCCCGTGCACGCGCGCCCGCACCGGCCGCCCGTTCACCTCGTGCATCCGTACGACGATCCCGCGCCCCGGGTCGGCGGGCGCCACGCTGCCCCGGGCCAGCGGGGAGCCGAGGGGCTTGAGGGCGTCGAGAATGACCTCGCGGGCGGGCTCCAGCGTGAGCAGGGAGCCGCTCCTGGGCAGGGTCCCGGACCCGCCCTCGGCGCGCAGCCGCGCGGTGAGCGGACGGTTGAACTCGTGCCCGCGCGCGGGCAGTCGCAGCTCCCGCCAGTCACCCTCGCCCGCCACGACGGCGTACTCGAAGGTGTGCGACCAGCGCTGGAGCTGGAAGGCGGACCCGTCGGGCGCCGTGCGGCGCGGCGGGTCGACCCAGATGCCGGAGGGCCAGCCGGTGCAGGAGCGCATCAGGGACATGTAGAGGTCGCCGGAGGCGGTGACCACGCAGCCGGGCGTGCCCCGGTTGAGGACGGCGAAGCCGCGCCCGTCCCAGGCGTCGCCCGGCGGCAGCGCCTCGCCGCCGCCGGCCGCGGTGGCCGTGACGCTGAAGTCGTCCAGGTCGGCGATCAGCGCGTCGACCGCCTTGGCGTCGTCCTCGGGCCTGGCCCCCGCCACCACGAGCAGCGGCAGCCGCTCCAGGTCGCGCAGGTCGGCACCGGGCACCCACTCCTCGCGCAGCCCGGCGCGCGGCGCGACCCACACGGCCGCCCTGCCCCGCTCGGCCAGTTGCCGGGCGAGTTCCCGCCCGGCGGCCGGGTCCCAGCCCAGCGCCTCGGCGACCACGGAGTTGCGGTCGGGGCCGCCGACGGCGATGCGGATGTCGGGCAGGTTGGAGTCGACCTCCAGGTCGCCGTAGCGGGGACCGCCGGCGATGGTCGAGGTGGCGGTCACGCCCGCGCGGACCAGGGCCGCCGCGAGCGGCGCGCCGAGTTCACCGGCGGTGTCCCAGTCGGCGTACACCAGCTCGGCGACCCCGATCGCACGGTGGCCGACGAGTTCACCGGAGTCGTCCCGCACCGCGACCCGCGCGGTGGACCCCAGCCCGAACCAGGTGTTGGCCGGGTTGTCCAGCGTCCACGGGAACCGCTCGCTGTCCACCTCCACGAACCCGAACCCGCGCCCGATGACGGCGTCCGCCACCTCGTGCACCGGCAGCCCGCCCCGCACGTCGGACGGCCAGCGCACCCGGATCAGCCGGTCGGCGCCGTCGTAGCCGTCGACGGTCGTGGCGACGTCGAGCCGGTCGACGGCCGCCCACAGGGTCAGCCGCTGGGTGTACCGGAACAGTCCGAGGTCGGCGCGGACGGTGATGCGCGACCCGGCGGGGGAGTGCTCGACATCGATGTCGGCGGTGACGTCCCGGCCGCGGGCGGCGGTGGTACCGGTCGGCGTGAGGTGCCAGGGCCCCTCGCCGAAGCGCGGGTGCCTCGGGTACTCCTCCTGTACGACGAGCTCGTTGCCGATGTCGCCGGGGCGCAGCAGCTCCCGGCCGCCGTCCCCGTCCCCGGCGAGCGCGCGCAGGCTGCTGACGCCGCCGCCGCGGGCGGGGTCGACCGTCACCTCGTAGAACTCGTTGCGGATGGTCAGGCCCTCGCCGCGGGTCCACCCGGGTGTGGAGCCCGCCGAGAGGGGGAGCGCCTTGAGGCCCATGCCGGGCACCTTGGGTACGACGACCCGGAGACGGCCGTCCTCCTCGCGTACGGCGGGCAGGGGCCGGAAGTCCTCGCCCAGGGGCACCAGGCCCGGATCGTCGACGGTCAGCACGTCCCGCCGTTCCCAGGTCGCGGAGTTGAAGACCACCAGGTCGGGGCCGGTGCCCGGGGCGACCTGGTCGGCCAGGGCCTGGGTCGCGTCGGCGTGCACGGTCTCGGCGAGGTCGTACAGCTCCCGCCAGCCGGTGAGCAGGTCGATGTACACCTGGTCGGACTCGGAGCCGGTGATGGCGTCGTGATGGGCGCCGTAGACCAACTGCCGCCAGGCCTTGTCGAGCGCCGCGTCCGGATAGGCGTGCCCGCCGACCAACGAGGCCAGCGTCGCCCAGGCCTCGGCGTCGGCGAGGAGCGCCTCGCCGTACCGCTGGGCCTGCTTGGTGTCGATGTAGGAGACGTCCTTGCCGGTGTAGACCGGGTTCATGTCCCGGGTCTGCGGCGACGCCCTGCGCCCTTCCGCCTCCAGTTCCGCGCGCACGGCGGCGAAGAAGTCCCGCGGGATGGCGCTGACGAACCGCGGCCACACGTACCGGGCGTTCCAGTCCCGGTGGATGCCCATCACCCAGCGGCACGGCGGCGCGTAGTCCCCGCCGACCGGGAGCAGCACGTTGCGGGTGAGCGCGACCTTCTTGAGCCCCCTGAACAGCTTGAGCGCGGCCGCCTCCGCCTCGGGCAGGGTCGGCGCGTTGTCGATCGCCCAGCCGGCGCCGTAGTGATTGACCATGTACGCCGTCAGCAGTCCGCGTCCCGAGGGCGCGATCCAGCTGAACTCGGCCGGGAACTGCATCCGCCGCGGGTCCCGGGGCTCCTCCCCGAACACCGACAGCGTCGGCCCCCACTGGTGGAACGGTCCGCGCGCCCACGAACTCGACGTGACGCCCGCGTCCGCCATCAGCCCGGGGAACTGCGGATCGTGCCCGAACGCGTCCAGCTGCCAGGCGGTCTCCGGGGACGCCCCGATGATCCCGCGCTGGAACCCGTCGCCGTACAGGGCGTTGCGTACGGTCGCCTCGGCGCCGGTCAGGTTGGTGTTGGGCTCGTTGTAGGTGCCGCCCATGATCTCGACGCGGCCGGTGCGGATCAGCTCGCGCAGGAAGGCCCGCTCCTCCGGGAAGGCGTCCCAGTACGGCTTGAGGTAGTCGACCTCCGCGAGCACGAAGGTGTACGCCGGATCGCGCCGCGCCAGATCGCAGTGCGCCCGCACCAGGCTCATCCCGGACTGGCCGCGGGAGTCGAAGGTACGGGCGGGCAGACCGGTGGTGGCCGGGTCGTCGGCGACGTCCCAGGTCTCGGTGTAGGCGGCCTGGGTGTTCCACCAGACGGGGTCGTAGTGGAAGTGGCTGACCATGAACATGGTCCAGCCGGGCTCGGCCGCCGTGAACTCACCGGTGTGCTGGGTGAGTCGGTCGCCGTCGGCGGCGGTGACGGTGATCTCGCGGCGCTCACCGACGGCCAGATCGGTGCGCACGGGTATCTCGGCGCGCACGGTGCCGTCCTCGGCCGTCTCCACGACGGCCACTCCGGTGATCCCGGGGCCCTCGACGCTGAGGCGGACGGTCCGTCCGGGGGTGTGGCTCAGCTCGACGGCCACCACCTGGCGCGGCTGCTCGGTGGTTCCGACGAAGAGCTCGGTCGACTCGACACGGGACACGCGCATGGGGCTCCTACGAGGATGCTCGGGGGAGCCCCATCGTGGCACCGTGGGAGTGATTCAAACAACCATCTTCAGGTTTTCATGGTGGCTCAATCATGCAAGGTCTTCAGGAGAAGTCAGCGGGCCCGTCGGTTCTTCACCGCGTGCTGCCCGGCGATGTGGTCGGTCAGCGCCAGGGACGCGCTCGCGCGCTGGTAGGAGAGCTGGGCGACCCGGACGTACAGGCAGTCGATGAGGACCAGCGTGGAGTGGCGAGCGCCGATGCTGCCGGTGCGGAAGCTGGTCTCCGAGGAGGAGGGGATGAGCCGGATGTCGGCGGCCCGGGCGAGCGGCGAGCGCGGGTCGGTGGTGATTGCCACGGTGGTGGCACCGCGCTCCTTGGCCAGCTCGAACGGCTCGATGGTCTCCCGGGTGGACCCGGAATGCGAGATGCCGATGGCGACGTCCGCCGGGGTCAGCAGGGCGGCGGAGGTGGTCGCGGCGTGCACCTCGGTCCAGCCGCGCACCGAGCAGCCGATGCGGAACAGCCGGGTCTCGGTCTCCTGTGCCACCGCGCCGCTGCCGCCGACGCCGTACACGTCGATGCGACGGGCCTTGGCCGTGGCCTGCGCCGCGCGCTCGATCGCGTCGAGATCGATCCGGTCGATGGTCTGCTGGACCGCGCGCAGATCCGCGGTGCCGACGACCTGGACGACCCGTTCCAGATCGTCGTCCGGGGAGATGTCGGGGCCGATCTCGGCCGTGCCCCAGTCGGAGGCCTCGCCCCGGCCGCGCTCCTGGGCCAGCTCTATCAGCAGGTGCTGGTAGGACTCAAGGCCGATGGCGCGGCAGAACCGGGTCACCGTCGCCTGGGAGGTCCCGGTGCGGCGGCCCAGCTCGGCGGCCGAGCAGTGGGTGACGGCGGCCGGATCCTCCAGGATCAGCTCGCCGACCTTCCGCAGGGATCCCGCCAGCCGGGGGAGCTCGGTGCGGATCAGTGTGGTGACGTCCGTGGAGGGCATGGGAAGAATGTATCAGCCACCGTTCAGTGGGCGGATTGAATACCAGGACCGCCCTATGGTTTATTGATTCATCTCTGGAGATGTATAAGGTGGTTCAATCCATCAGCTAGTGGGGAGTGTCGCGTGTCCGTCGAGAACGTCAGCGCCGAGGGGTTCGCGCGCGAGAGCCTGGCCGTCCTCCAGCGCATCACCGAGTCCGCCCGCCAGGACGTGGCCCGCGCCGCCGAACTCATCGCGCGATGCGTCCGCTCCGACGGCGTCATCCAGGCCTTCGGCACCGGCCACTCCCAGGCGATCGTCCTCGAACTCGCCGGCCGCGCAGGCGGGTTGGTGCCCACCAACCGGCTCAGCATCGCCGACCTCGTCCTCCATGGCGGCGACGACCCGAGCGTCCTCGACGACCCGCTCCTGGAACGCCGGGCAGGCGTGGCCGCGCGCCTCTACGACCTTGCCGCCCCGCACCGCGAGGACCTCTTCGTCATCATCTCCAACTCCGGCGTCAACAGCGTCATCGTCGAGATGGCCCTGCACGCCAAGGAGCACGGTCACCGGGTCCTGGCCATCACCTCCCTCACCCACACCCGGGCCGTGCCCGCCGCCCATCCCAGCGGCAAGAAGCTCGCCGACCTCGCCGACGTCGTCCTCGACAACGCGGCCCCGCGCGGCGACGCCCTCCTCGAACTCCCCGGCGGCGGCGCCGTGTGCGCCCTGTCCACCCTCACCGGCGTGATGCTGGTGCAGATGGCGGTCGCGGAAGCCTCCGCCCAGCTGCTCGCCGCCGGTCAGCGGCCGCCGGTGTACGTCTCGGCCAACGTCCCCGGCGGCTTCGAGGGCAACCTCGAGCTGGAGAAGCGGTACGCCGGACGGATCCGGCGTACCGCCAGCTGAACTACTCCACGGGTACGGGCGTCAGCGCGACGGCCAGCGGATATGCGCCGGTCGTCAGGGCCGCACCGGTGGAACCCGACGCCGTGTCGACCGGCACCAGGTTGTTTCCGTCGGCCGTGGTCACGTACGCCGTGCCGCCGTTCCAGTCCAGGGCGACGTCGAAGGCCGACCTTCCGACCGTCACCGGGGTGCCGGGGGCTCCCGTGACCGTGTCGACGGGGGTGACGCTGTCGCCG
Source organism: Streptomyces sp. NPDC006602 (assembly GCF_042870385.1). NCBI lineage: Bacteria > Bacillati > Actinomycetota > Actinomycetes > Kitasatosporales > Streptomycetaceae > Streptomyces > Streptomyces sp. NPDC006602. Next base: position 62,828 of record NZ_JBIAHG010000004.1, read on the forward strand.
TTGCTGGGGCTGACCCACAGGGTCCGGCCGTCCGGGGACAGGGCGAGACCGTAGGCCTGGCCGGAGACCAGGAAGGTCGGCTCGGTGTCCTGGGTGGCGGTGTCGATCGGGGTGACGGTGGAGCCGCCGGAGTCGGAGACGTAGACCGTCTTTCCGTCGGGCGCGGCCACGACGTTGAAGGGGCTCGGGCCGACGGGGACGGCGGTTTCGGCCTTTCCGGTGGTGAGGTCGATGGGGGTGACGGTGTTGTCGTGGATGTTCGCCACGTAGAGGGTCCGGCCGTCGGGTGTGACCGCCATGTTCTCCGGTCCGGAGCCGACCGGGACGGGGGTACCCGCCGTCAGCGTGGTCGTGTCGACGGGCTGGACGGTGCCGTCCGTGTAGTTGGCGACCCAGAGCGTGCCGCCGTCAGGCGTGAGCGCGAGACCGGCGGGGACGCGTCCGACGGCGACCGTGGCGGTGACGCTGTCGCCGGCCACGTCGATCACGCTGACCGTGTTCGAGCCCTGGTTGGCGGCGTAGGCGGTGCGCCCGTCGGCGCTGACGACCACCTCGCCGGGGTTGTTGCCGACGGCGACGGCGGTGCTCCTGCCGGTCGAGAGGTCGATCGAACTGACCGACGCGCCGCTGAAGTTGGCGGTCAGGGCTTTGAGTGGGCCTGTGCTGTCCGTGACTTGGACCGGTATCGCACGGTCGAGGATGCCGTCGCCCGACACGACGAGGGAGTGGACGCCGGGCTCCTCCGCGGTCAGTGTGACGGTGGCCGAGGCGCTGCCCCCGGCCGGGACGGTCACGGTGCCCTCGGCGGGCGAGGCGGTGACGCCGTCGGGGGCGTCGAGCTTCCAGGTGACGGTCTTCGCGGCCGTGGACCGCTCGTCGGACAGGGCGACGGTGACTGTGGTGGAGGCGCCGGGCTTCAGGCTCACGGAGGCGGGCGTGAAGGAAGCGTCCACACCGGGGTCGGGCGCGTTCTCCAGCATCGTCGTATAGAGGAACTGGTCCATCACACCCGGTGAGACCTGCTGGGGAATGGCGTCCAGATCCTTGCGCTCGCTCCTGAGCCGGTTCCAGTACGTGGCGACGGCGTCCGTGTCGCCGCGCTTGTTGGCGAGGAGGAGGTCTACGGCCGTCTGCCCCGCGGTGCCGTAGCGGCCGAGCTTGTCGAGCCAGGCAGAGGTCTCGTCGAGGAACCCGGGGTTGTCGAGGCGGGAGCGCAGTTCGGGGGGCGTGGCGGCCATGTCGGCGAAGTAGGCATGGAGTGCGGCGGCCGCTCGGTCGAGGCCGCTGTCCTGCTCGTAGGCGGTCCGGAAGTCGGCGATGAGCCGGGTGAGGGTGGGGGATTCGATCGGGTCGAGCTGGGAGGAGTAGTTGTTCTCGGCGAAGATGCGCAGCCACTTGGAGGCGCCGGTGTCGGTGCCCGTTCCGGCTCCCGCCAGGTCGTTGACGGAGGCGAGGAAGGCTGCCCGTGGGTCGTAGGTGTGCGGGTTCCACAGATAGGCGGCCGAGGTGAAGAGCGCGATGCGGCTCGCCTCCCCCTGGACCATCGGGTTGGCGGTGACACCGGTCGCGGCGCTCGCGACACCGGGTTCGCGGCCCGTGTAGGGGCCGAGCAGCAGACGGCTGGTGACGTAGTCGTTCACTGGGTAGTTGTCCCAGACCAGGATCGGATGGCCGTACACCTCACGCGCCTGGGCGACCTGCTCGGCGGTGATGGTCGGCGCGATCACACCGACGCCGGTCCACTCCACGACCACGGACGGGTCCAACCGCTCGCGCAACGCCTTCTTGTACGGGGAGTCGGCGAGGTCGGAGTACTCGGTGGGGACCATCTCCAGGGGCTGCAGGTCAAAGGGGTGGGCCTCGGTGAATTTCTTCCAGACCGCGTTGAGCAGATGGGCCTGCGCGGCACCGGCCGCACCGCCCCCGGTGCCGAACTCCTTCTCGTCCTCGGCGCAGTTCCACTTGGTGTAGCTGATGTCGTCCAGCGGGATCGCGAAGGAGCGGACCCCAATTGCGTACAGCGAGTCAAACTTGGTGGTGAGGGCTTTCACGTCGGCGTCGGAGGAGTAGCAGACCGACAGTCCCGGCGAGAGGGCGTAGGTGAAGCGGACGTGATCGGCGGCGGCCCGGTCGGCCAGCTCTTCGAGCCGGTCCAGTTCTGCGGCGGGGTAGGCGTCGCGCCAGCGGGCCCGCAAGTAGGCGTCGTCCTTGGGGGAGTAGACGTAGACGTTCTGCTTCGTACGCCCGTAGAAGTCGAGTTGGGCGAGCCGCTCGGCGTGCGTCCAGGGAGCGCCGTAGAAGCCCTCGATGACTCCGCGGAGGGCGGCGGTCGGCCAGTCGCGGATGGTGACTTCCGGCAACACACGGCTTCGGGTGACCAGTTGGCGCAGGGTCTGGGCCGCGTAGAAGGTGCCGGCGGTGTCGACGCCGGAAAGGGCGACGAGGGACTGGCCGTGGCGGCGGCCGGATGCGAGGACGTAACCGCCGGAGGCGAGGCCGTCGGGGGATGCGGCACCCAGTTGCTTCAGTGCTGTTCCGGTGGCGCTGTTCTCGGCCGGGCCGCCGAGGTAGACGGTGAGCCCGGCCGCGGGAGGGCTGTCGCCGGCGTTGACGGTGGTGATCCTGTCGGCTCCGGCGGCGCGCAGGACGGCCTCTACGACCCGGCGGGCCGATGGGTCGGTGCCGGGGCCGACGACTTCCACGACCCGGTCGGGGACGGTGAGTCGGTGAGGGCCCGTATGCATGCTCTGGGGAGTCGGCCAGACCTGCGGTACGGCTGGGCGGGGCGCTGCCGATGCCTGACCGGTGGGGGCGGCGAGTCCGACGGCCATCAGCAGGGCGGCGGCCGTGCGTCTGACTCGGGCGGGTGGGGGCACGAGTTCTCCTCGGAAGCCGTGGGTGAATGTAGCCACCAATTGATGCTAGAGATGCTGAATTGAACATTCAATGGGCCGGTGGAAGGGAATGAGGGCGTCGGCCACCCTGGGCCGTCTCGGTCTCCCCGACGCCCTCGCCCACCGCCTGCCCGGCGAGCTCTCCGGCGGCGAACTCCAGCGCGCCGCCCTCGCCCGCGCCCTGCTGGCCCGGCCCAGGTTTCTGGTCCGCGACGAGATCACCTCCGGCCTGGACACGATCACCCGGCGCGCTCTCCTCGATCTCCTCGCCGGTCTGGTGGGCGACCGCGGCGGCCTGTCCCTCGTCCTCGTCACCCACGACCTGGACAGCGCGCGTTCTCCAGGGGTTTGGCATGTTGCGGTGGCGAAACGCTCAGGTTGATGTAGCTCAGCACCGGTGTGCTTGAGTTGATCCATCGCAACAGGTGTGGCGCTATCGCTGGATCAGGTGAGTGGCTAGGCTCTCGGTTCTCCCGAGGCGACCTCAACCGGCCCCAGTTCGTTGAACCTCGGCCGATGGATCTGGTCGAACAACTCCTGCTTGGACGCGAAGGCGCCGTACGCGACCTGCTGTCCGGGCTGGCGGGCCTGGTGCGGGCCGTCGGCTTCTCCAGCCCCGACGGCGGTCTGGGCTGTGTCGCCGGGGTGGGGTCGACGGCGTGGGACCGCCTCTTCGACGGCCTGCCGCGGCCCGCGTGGCTGCATCCCTTCCGCGAGCTGACGGGCCCCCGGCACCACGCGGTGTCCACCCCCGGCGACCTGCTGCTGCACATCCGCGCCGCCCGCCCGGACCTGTGCTTCGCCCTCGCGACCGAGGCCATGCGCCGGCTGCGCGGCGCGGTGACCCTCCAGGACGAGGTCCAGGCCTTCTCCTACTTCGACGCGCGCAACCTCCTGGGATTCGTCGACGGCACCGAGAACCCGGTCGGCCAGGCGGCGGCGGATGCGGCACTGGTCGGCGAGGAAGATCCCGGCTTTCGTGGCGGGGCGTACGCGATCGTGCAGTAGTACCTGCACGACGTGGACGCCTGGGAGGCGCTGGCCGTCGAGGCCCAGGAGAAGGTGATCGGCCGCACCAAGCTGACCAACATCGAGCTGGACGTGCCCGGCTCGCACGTCGACGTCAACACCGTCACCGGTCCGGACGGCACCGAACAGCGCATCCTGCGCGGCGCGATGCCCTTCGGGCGGCCCGGACACGGCGAGTTCGGCACTTACTTCATCGCGTACGCCCGCACGCCCGAGATTCCCGAGACCCTGCTGCGCAGGATGTTCCTCGGCACCACGGCCGGCGGCCCCGACCCGCTCCTCGACTACTCCCGGGCCGTCACCGGAACCCTCTTCTTCTGCCCCTCGGCCGAGTTCCTCGAGAGCCTGGGCTGAGTCACCAGCCGGTCAGCAGCAGGTGGTTGAGCAGCAGCGCCAGCACCGCCTGCGCCGCCAGCCACCCCCGCACCCCCGTCAGCCACGCACACGCCGGCAGCAGCCACATCGCGAACGGCAGCCAGATGCGTTCCGTCTCCGCCTTGCTCATGCCGGACAGGTCGGCGGCGAGGAGGGCGATGAGCGCGGCCAGTACGAGCACGCTCAGGCGGGTGTCCGGTCGGGGGCGCCCGCGGGTGAGCCTGCCGCCGGTGCGCCGCAGCCCCGCCACCGTCGCCGGGCCCACGATCAGCACCGTGCACGCCAGGTTCGCCCACACCCAGTAGTCGTACGGCCTGATCCCGCCCGAACCTTGGTAGTAGCGGCGGACCAGCAGGCGGTAGCCCTCCCACCAGTCGAACCCGGCGACGGTGAACGCCACGGGGACGACCAGGAACCCGGCCAGCAGGAAGGGGAGCGGACGGATGCGGTGCGTGCCCAGGAGGAGGGCGGCGCCGGCGATCAGGGCGAACAGCGTCAGGCCGTACGACAGGTAGACGGTCAGGCCGAACAGCAGGCCCGAGGCGCATCCGGTCCACCCCGGCCGGTGTCCCGTCACCGCCAGCGCGAGGAAGGCGACCGCCCAGGCCACGACCGCCGCGAAGTAGCCGTCGGCGGACGTGCCCACCCACACGGCGGCCGGGGCCAGGACGAGGAAGGGCGCGGCTCGGCGGGCGAGTGACTCGTCCGCGAGGGTTCGTACGGTGATCAGGACCGCGACCGCCGCGGTCGTGCCGACGGTGATGCACCAGGCGCCCGCCCAGCCTCCGCCGCGCAGCCCGATCCGGTCCAGGAGGACGAAGGTGAGGGTGGCCGCCGGGGGGTGGCCTGCGACGTGGGCGGGCCAGTTGTCGGGCGCGTCGATCAGGATGTGGTGGGTGAAGTCCGTGAGGGCGGCCGGGATGTCGTGGAAGCGGTCGATGACCCGGAGGTACTCGTTCCTGGTCGTCAGCTGTTCGGCGATGCCCCGGTGCCAGCCGTCGACGAGCGCGAGGGACCACGTCCAGGCCATGCCGACGGCCCAGACGGTCGGGAGCAGCGCGCGCCACGGCAGCCGGGCGGCCAGGGCGGGACCGTACGCCACGACCGCGACCCCGACGGCCACCGCGGCCGGAGTGCCGGGGCCCACGTGCGGATCCCAGGTCGCCAGCAGCGGCGGCCAACCGACGCGGAGCGTGCCGTCCCGGTGCTCGACGGCGGTGCCGACCAGGACGGCGGTCGCCACGAGCAGCGCGGCGGCCAGGGCCGCGTACAGGTCACGTCTCAGATGGCGGTTCACGCGCAAACGCTAGGTCGCGAGGGCTCGCCCGGACGGCTGACAGGCGCGGACGTCAGAGATTCGTCATGGTTCGCGGGCCCGTTCCCGGGGTGACGCGGGCCTACGGTCGGGGCATGGCACGCACCCCCTCTTCGCCACAGCCCCGCTCATCGGTACGCACCCCCTTCTCGCCCGCGTTCTGGCGCAGCCCGCTGCGCGGCCCCTGGTTCACCTCGGTGCTCGGTGTCGTGCTGCTCGGCGGGATCACCGTGCTCTTCGTGACCGGGCTGCTGTCGTACGCCGCCTACAACCCCGACCTGGCACGGGTGAACGACAAGACGCCGGACAAGGGGCTCCTCGGCTTCTACCTCTTCGCATGGCCGACCGACCCGCACTGGCTGTACCGCCTCAACCAGGGCGTCCACGTCACGCTCGGGATCACCCTGATCCCCGTGCTGCTGGCCAAGCTGTGGTCGGTCGTGCCGAAGCTGTTCACGCTGCCGCCCGCCCGGTCGCTCGCGCACGCGCTGGAGCGGCTCTCGCTGGTGCTCCTGGTCGGCGGCGGGCTCTTCGAGTTCGTGACCGGTGTGCTCAACGTCCAGCTCGACTACGTCTTCCCCGGCTCCTTCTATCCTCTGCACTTCTACGGCGCCTGGGTGTTCTTCGCCGCGTTCGTCGTGCACGCCGTACTGAAGACGCCGACGGCTCTGCGCAATCTGCGCCGACTGCGGGAGGAGGAGAGCGAGTTGGTGTCCCCGGACCCGGTCGAGCCCAGCGTGTCGCGGCGCGGCGCTCTCGGGCTGGTCGGCGGCGGCTCGCTGCTGCTGTTCGCCACCACGGCCGGGCAGAACGTCGACGGACCCCTGCGCAGGACCGCCCTCCTCGCCCCGCACGGCGGCGCCGAAGCGGGTTCCGGGCCGGGCGGCTTCCAGATCAACAAGACGGCCGCGTACGCGGGGATCGACGCGGCGGAGACGAGCGAGGAGGCGTGGCGGCTGGTGGTCGTCGGGCGTGCCGGAACCGTTCGGCTCGGCCGGGCCGATCTGCTCCGACTCCCCCTGCACAGTGCGGCGTTGCCCATCGCCTGCGTGGAGGGCTGGTCGACCTCCGACCAGTGGTGGCGTGGTGTGCGGCTGCGGGATCTCGCCGCCCTCGTCGGGTACGACGATCCGCCCGACGTCCTCGTGGAGTCACTGCAACGCCGCGGCGCCTTCCGGCGGGCCGCCCTGCGCGCCAACCAGGTCGCCGACCCGCGCTCCCTGCTCGCCCTGTTCGTCAACGGCGAGGATCTGACCCCCGACCACGGCCACCCGGCGCGGATCATCGTGCCCGCCGCGCCCGGGGTCCTCAACACCAAGTGGGTGGCCCGGATGACATTCGGTGACCTGTGAGAAGGACGGTGAGCAGACCCGTGACGCGTCCCAGGCTCGCTTTCGGCAGCCCCCTCCAACTCCTGCTGCTCGGCTGCTCGTTCGCCCTCGTCGCCTACGCAGGTGTACGGCTGCTCGCGGGGGACTGGTTCTCGGTCGCGCTGTGGATCGTGGGCGCGGCCCTCCTGCACGACCTGGTGCTGCTGCCGCTGTACGCCGTGCTCGACCGCGCCCTCGTGAAGGCGGCGGGCCGCAGGCGGGCACAGGTGGCGTACGTCCGCGTGCCGACCGCCCTCTCGGGGCTGCTCCTGCTGGTGTGGTTCCCGCTGATCAGCGGGCGGGTGGCGGGGCGTTACGCCTCCGCCACCGGCCTGTCCCCGGACGGCTTCCTGGCCCGCTGGCTGCTGCTGACGGCCGCGCTGTTCGCCGGCTCGGCGCTGCTGTTCGTGCTGCGGCTGCGCAGGGCGACGAAGGACCGCCCGCCGGCCGCCCACTGACCGTCGGCACGCCAGCCCGCGCGCTCGGCGTGCCGCAGCAGGGCCGGTGTGCCGAGCCGCGCCCAGGGGAACGGGCTGCCGACCGCGCCCCGGGCGTCGGTCACATGCACCAGTACGCGTTCGTCGAGGTCCAGCTCCGGCACCGTCTCGGCGATCAACAGGCCGCCGGGGGAGAGGAGTTGCGACATCCGGGCGAGGAGCGTCGCCGGATCGCCGCCGATCCCCACGTTGCCGTCGATCAACAGCGCGGTGCCCCAGCGGCCCTCGCCGGGCAGCGGCTCGAAGACCGAGCGCCGCAGCGCCGGTCCGCCGAGCGCCCCCGTCCGGGAGACGGCCGCCTCGCTGACGTCGATGCCGAGCACCCGCCGCCCCCGCGCACCCAGGGCCGCCACCAGGCGCCCCGGCCCGCAGCCGACGTCGAGCACCGCGCCCTCGCAGCGCCGCAGCACCTCCAGGTCCGCCGCGTCGGCTTCGGCGCACCAGCGCTCCACCTCCAGCGGGAGCAGCCAGCCGTCGGCGCGGCGCAGGAAGAGCGGTCCGCGGCCGGTGCGCAGGGCGTCCGCGTAGGGGTCGGCGGACCAGGGATCGGCGAGCGGCGCCCGTTGCCGGGCGATCCGTACGGTGCTCATCGGGCCCCGGCCGCACTGAGCCGGGCCAACTTCGCGGCGAACCGCCCGCCGGGCGCGTCCCGGGCGACGGACGCCGCGTCGTACGCCGTGTCCACGTCCCTGAGGTGCGGCAGGTCCCGCACCCGCAACCCTGCGAGCCGCGCCCGCTGTTCGGCCCCCGTGAAAGGCGTCGACATCGGCACGCCCCGCAGCAGTGCCGGGTCCGGCGCGGCCAGTCCCAGCGCCCAGAACCCGCCGTCCTCGGCGGGCCCGAAGTACGCGTCGCAGTCCGTGAAGTCCACGGTGAGCAGCTCCGGCGTCACCTGCGGGGTGTCCATGCCGACGAGCAGGGCCGGCCCGTCGCAGCCCGCGAAGGCGGCGGCCAGCCGTTCGTCGAGGCCGCCGGAGCACTGCCGTACGACGTCGAAACCGGGCGGCAGCCAAGGGCCGGGCTCGCCCTCAAGAACCAGGACCCGGCGCCGTGCGGGCGTCCGCGCCACCGCGTCCAGGGTGTCCGCCAGGGACGCCTCCGCGAGCGCGGCCGCCTCCCGGGGCGTGAACGGCGGGGTCAGCCGGGTCTTCACCCGCCCCGGGCGAGGCTCCTTGGCGATGACGAGCAGCGTGGTCACGCGTGGACTCCCTTCTCGGTGGCCGTCCCGGTCCCGGCTTCGGTCAGTACGCGGCTCATGTCCCGCACCGCCTGCCAGGTGCCGCGCCAGGTGCCGGTCACCTTGGAGGCGCCGGCGCGCGGGCGGTACGGGACGTCGTGCTCGGCGATCCGCCAGCCCGCGTCGGCCGCGCGCACCACCATCTCCAGCGGATAGCCGCTGCGCCGGTCCGTGAGGCCGAGGGCGAGCAGCGGCTCGCGCCGGGCGGCGCGCAGCGGGCCGAGGTCCTGCAGGCGCAGTCCGGTGCGGCGGCGGAGGAGGCGGGTCAGGGCGAGGTTGCCCGCCCGGGCGTGCAGCGGCCAGGCACCGAGGCTCTGCGGGCGGCGCCGGCCGAGGACCAGGTCCGCCGCACCGGCGTGCACCTCGCGCACGAACGGCACCAGGTCGGCCGGGTCGAGGGAGGCGTCGCAGTCGCAGAAGCAGACGATGTCGGCCGTGGCGGCCATGAGGCCCGCATGGCAGGCGGCGCCGAAACCGCGCCGCTCCTCGTGCACGACTTTCGCGCCGAGGGCGTGAGCGATGCGGGCGGAACCGTCCGTGGAGCCGTTGTCCACGACCAGCGCCCGCCAGCCGGGCGGGATGCGTTCCAGTACCCAGGGCAGCGCCTCGGCCTCGTCGAGACAGGGGAGTACTACGTCCACGGATACGGGCACGGAGGCCGGGACGGGATCGGGAGAGGTCGTCACGGCTCTCACCCTACGAGCGCGAAAAGGGCATACCGGACTTCGGCTTCTTACGAAACGCGGACGTCAGGAGCCGAGCGCCGCGCGGGAACGCTCGGGGTGCGACGCTGGCGGCATGGAGCAGCAGCAGTACGAACGGGCCGGCGCCCGGGTCCTCGTCGTGGACGACGACCCGACCGTCGCCGAGGTCGTCTCCGGGTACCTGGACCGGGCCGGATACGTCGTGGACCGCGCCGGGGACGGGCCCGACGCGCTCGCCCGGGCCGCCGCGCACTGGCCGGACCTCGTCGTCCTCGACCTGATGCTGCCGGGCATGGACGGCCTCGAAGTGTGCCGCCGGATGCGCGGGCGCGGGCCCGTCCCGGTCATCATGCTCACCGCGCGCGGCGACGAGGACGACCGCATCCTCGGCCTGGAGGTCGGCGCCGACGACTACGTCACCAAGCCCTTCAGCCCCCGCGAACTCGTCCTGCGCGTCGAGTCCGTACTGCGCCGCGCCCGCCCGGCCCACCCGTCCGGCACCCTCCGCGCGGCCGGACTCGCCCTGGACCCGGCGGCCCGCCGCGCCACCAAGGACGGCAGCGAACTAGCCCTCACCGTCCGGGAGTTCGACCTCCTCGCCTTCTTCCTGAGCCACCCCGGCCGGGTCTTCGGCCGTGAGGACCTGATGCGGGAGGTGTGGGGCTGGGACTTCGGTGACCTGTCGACCGTGACCGTCCATGTCCGGCGGCTGCGCGGGAAGGTCGAGGACGATCCGGCCAGGCCCCGTCTGATCCAGACCGTGTGGGGCGTGGGGTATCGCTTCGAGGGTGAGGTGTGACCATGCGCGACGCCCTCCTCATCGCTCTCTTCGCCTTCCTCGGCGCCGCGGCCGTCGGCGTGCTCGGCGCGGGCGTGGTGCTCCTCATCCGGCGGCGCTCGGTCGTCACGCACCTCGCCGTGGTGGTCGGCGTCGCCGTCACCGCGATGCTCGCGGGCACCCTCGCCGTCGCGCAGGCGATGTTCCTGTCCGCGCACGACCTGAAGGTCGTCACCATGGTCGTCGCGATGGCCGCCGTGGTCTCCCTCGCCACCGCCCTGCTGCTGGGCCGCTGGGCCGTCGCCCGCAGCCGCGCCCTCGCGCTCGCCGCCCGTTCCTTCGGTGACGGCGGCGACTTCACCTCCCCCGACGGTCCTTCCACCGCCGAACTCATGGAGCTGAGCCGCGAGTTGGAGATCACCAGCGCCAAACTCGCCGAGTCCCGGGCAAGGGAGCGCGCCCTGGAGACCTCCCGGCGTGAACTCGTCGCCTGGATCTCGCACGACCTGCGCACCCCCCTCGCCGGCCTGCGCGCGATGTCCGAGGCCCTGGAGGACGGCGTCGCCGCCGACCCCCAGCGCTACCTGCGGCAGATCCGCACCGAGGTCGAGCGCCTCAACGACATGGTCGGCGACCTCTTCGAACTCTCCCGCATCCACGCGGGCACGCTGGCGCTGAGCCCGAGCCGGATCTCCCTGTACGACCTCGTCGGTGACGCGCTCGCGGGTGTCGACCCGCTGGCGCGCGAGTACGGCGTACGGCTGGTCGGCGACCGGGTCGAGCCCGTGCCGGTCGAGGTGGACGGCAAGGAGATGAGCCGGGTGCTGGGCAACCTGCTCGTGAACGCCATCCGCCGCACGCCCGCCGACGGCACGGTCGCGATCGCCGCCGAACGCGGCGCCGACGGCGTCGTCCTGTCCGTCACCGACGGGTGCGGCGGCATCCCCGAGGAGGACCTGCCCCGCGTCTTCGACACCGGGTGGCGCGGGACGCATGCGCGGACCCCGCCCGCCGGTGCGGGTCTCGGCCTCGCCATCGTGCGCGGGATCGTGGAGGCCCACCAGGGGCGGGCCAGCGTACGCAATGTGGCGGGCGGCTGCCGGTTCGAGGTGACGCTGCCGACGGCCGAGGCCTGACCCTCGTGTCATCGGCCCGGCTCGCCTTACACTGAGCCACAAAGGACGTTCGTGACATATCGGAACCACCGTGCGCTACCAGCGGATGTTCGTTCTGGCTCTCGCCCTGGTCCTCGTGTCGGCGCCCGCGGTCTTCGCGCGGGCACAGGGTGAGGACGTCGCGCGCGGCCCCACATTCGGCGCGCGCGCCCTGCAGGCGCTGATCGACGGTATCCAGTTCGGCGTCATCATCGCGATCACATCGGTCGGACTCTCGCTGATCTTCGGCACCATCCACTTGATCAACTTCGCGCACGGCGAGTTCGTCACGATCGGCGCCACCTTCGCGTTCTTCCTCAACGCCTCCGCGGCCGGTCCGGGCTGGCACCTGATCCCCGCCGCCATCGCCGCGGTGGTCTTCGGTGCCCTGCTGGGCGGGGCCGTCGAGCGGGGCATCTGGCGCCCCCTGCGGGCTCGCGGCACCGGGCTGATCAACATGTTCATCGTCACCATCGGGCTCTCGCTGCTGCTGCGGCACGTGGTCCTCGTGCTGTACGGAACCCGGCCCGCCTCCTTCGCGCAGTACGACATCCAGAAAGCGATCAGCCTGGGGCCGGCCAGCATCACCCCCCGGGACCTCACGGTCACCCTGCTCGCCGTGCTGGTGCTGCTCGGTATCGCCGCGCTCCTGCAGAAGACACGCATCGGCACGGCTGTCCGAGCCATCTCCGCCAACCGCGATCTCGCGGAGGCGACGGGCATCGATGTACAGCGGGTGGTGCTGTTCGTGTGGATGCTCGGCGGCGCACTGGCAGCACTCGGCGGGGTCTTCTTCGGCCTCGTGGAGATCGTCACCTGGGACATGGGCTTCAAGCTGCTGCTGCTCATGTTCGCGGGGATCATCCTGGGTGGCCTCGGCTCCGCCTACGGCGCGATGGTCGGCAGCCTCGTCATCGGCATCGTCGCCCAGATGTCCACCCTGTGGTTCCCGGTCGACCTGCAGTACGCCTGGGCGCTGCTCGTCCTCATCGTCGTCCTGCTCGTCCGGCCGCAGGGCATCCTCGGCCGGGCGGAGCGCGTCGGGTGAGGGGTGCGCCATGGACTTCTCGGTCATCCTCTCCGACGCCCTGCGCTCCGGCATCGGCCCCATCGCGGCCGTCTACGCACTCGCCGCGATGGGGCTGAACCTGCACTTCGGCTACACGGGCCTGCTGAACTTCGGCCAGGTCGGGTTCATGCTGGTCGGGGGCTACGGGCTGGCCATCACGGTGTCGACGTACGACGGCCCGATGTGGCTCGGTGTCCTGGCCGCGATCGCCTGCGCGATCGTGCTGGCCCTGCTGCTCGGTCTGCCCACCCTGCGGCTGCGGGCCGACTATCTCGCGATCACCACGATCGCGGCGGGGGAGACGCTCCGGCTGTTCTACCGGTCCAGCTGGGCGGAGCCGGTCACCGGTGGGGTGTTCGGGCTGCAGAGGTTCGCGAAGGACTTCTACTCGCTCAACCCCGTCGAGCGCGGTACCTACGGCGTGTGGCTGGTGGAGTTCGGCGCCCGCGACCTGTGGGTGATGATCGTCGGATGGGCGCTGGTGCTCGTGGTCGCGGTGCTGCTCGCCCTGCTGATCCACAGCCCGTGGGGCCGCGTCATCCGGTCGATCCGTGAGGACGAGGTCGCGGCGCGCAGCCTCGGCAAGAACGTCTACGCGTACAAGATGCAGAGCCTCGTGCTGGGCGGCGTCATCGGAGCGGTCGCGGGCATGATGCAGGCGATCCAGGTGCAGTCCGTGAACCCGGACAACTTCGATCCGGGCGTCACGTTCTTCCTGTACACGCTGCTCGTACTCGGAGGTGCCGGGCGGATCCTCGGGCCGGTCGTCGGCTCGATCCTGTTCTGGTTCGTGCTCAGCTTCCTCGACAGCGCGCTCCGGCAGGCCATCGACGCCGAGTACATCTCGCCGGACCTCATCAGTACCTCGGAGGTCGGCGCGGTGCGCTTCGCCCTGGTCGGGGTCGCCCTGATCCTGCTGGTCGCGTTCAGGCCGCAGGGCATTCTCGGCAGCCGGAAGGAGATGCTGCTCAGTGGCCGCTGACTCTGTCGACAGGACGGGGCGTGAGACCGGCCGTGCGCCCCGTGACACCGCCGCGGCTGCCGCGGTCACCGGCCGGCTCTCCGGGGTCGTCCCCGAGCCGGGGGTACGCAAGCCCGACCCTCTGCTGGTCCTGGACCAGGTGACCCGTACCTTCGGCGGCCTCGTCGCCGTGCGGGTCGAGCATCTGGAGATGCAGCGCGGGGCCATCACGGCGCTCATCGGGCCCAACGGAGCCGGCAAGACCACGTTGTTCAATGTGGTGAGCGGGTTCGACCGGGCCGACGGCGGCCGTTGGTCGTTCGACGGACAACCCCTCACCGGCTCCCCGGCGCACCGGGTGGCGCGGCGGGGACTGGTCCGTACGTTCCAGCTCACCAGGACGCTCGCCCGGCTCACCGTGATGGAGAACATGCTGCTCGCCGCGCCGGGGCAACGAGGCGAGCGGGCGCTGCCCGCCCTGCTGCGACCGCTGTGGCGCGGGCAGGAGCTGGAGTCCGAGCGCCGGGCCGACGAACTGTTGGACCGGTTCCGGCTCGGGCCCCTGCGCGACGATCATGCCGGCACGCTCTCCGGCGGTCAGCGCAAACTGCTGGAACTGGCCCGCGTGCTGATGGCCCGGCCGGTCATGGTCATGCTCGACGAGCCGATGGCCGGGGTGAACCCCGCGCTGACCCAGTCGCTGCTCGGGCACATCACCCAACTGCGGGACGAGGGACTGACGCTGTGCTTCGTCGAGCACGACATGGACGTGGTGATGGGCATCAGCGACTGGGTGGCCGTCATGGCCGACGGCCGCCTGGTGGCCGAGGGCCCACCGCACACGATCGGCCGGAACGCCGCTGTCGTGGACGCCTACCTGGGCAAACGGCACGACGAACCCGAGGCGACCGAGAAGGGGGAACAGTGATGTCCGCAGCGGAGCAGGAACCGGTGCTGGCGGCCGACGGCATCGTCGCCGGATACGTCCCCGGTGTCGACGTACTGCGCGGATGCAGCATCGAGGTGCGCCCGGGCGAGGTGGTCGGCGTGATCGGCCCCAACGGCGCCGGCAAGTCGACGCTCGTCAAGGCCGTCTTCGGGCTTCTGCGGGTGCGCGGCGGGACCGTGCGGCTGCGCGGCGAGGAGGTCACCAACCGGCCGGCGCACGAGCTGGTCCGGCGGGGCGTGGGCTACGTACCGCAGTTGCAGAACGTGTTCCCCGAGCTGACCGTCGAGGAGAATCTGCGGATGGGCGTCTATCTGCGGCCCAAGGCCTACGCGCGGCGGGCCACGGCGGTGGAGGAACTCTTCCCCCTGCTGGCCGACCGCCGCAGGCAGAAGGCCGGCGCGATGTCCGGCGGCGAACGCCAGATGCTCGCGATGGCGCGCGCGCTGATGATGGAGCCGCAGCTGATGCTGCTCGACGAGCCGTCGGCCGGCCTGTCACCGCTCCACCAGGACCACGTCTTCGACCGGTGCAGACTGATCAACAGCGCGGGCGTCGCCATCCTCATGGTCGAGCAGAACGCCCGCAGGTGCCTGCAGATCTGCGACCGCGGCTACGTCCTCGACCAGGGCCGCAACGCGTACACCGGCACGGGTGCGGCCCTGCTGCACGACGAGAAGGTGATCGAGCTCTACCTCGGCTCGCTCGCCCGCGTCCGTTGACTCCCGTCCCCGTCGCTCCTTCCGGTCACTCCTGGTCACTCCTGGGGCTTGCTGACCACCGTACGCAGGGTCTGCAACTGTCCCTTTTCGTCGTAGGCGAACACCTCGATCGTCGCCTGCCCGGGTTCGCCGTCGTCGGTGAACTCGAGCGGACCGCTCACACCGTCGTAGTCGATGTCCTTGCCGTCGGCGAGCAGCTCCTTGCAGGCCGCGAACGTGGTGCACTTGTCGCCGTCCTTGGTGATCCCGTTCATCTCCTCCACGAAGTCGGCCGGGTCGTCGGACTCCGCCTTCTCGGCGGCGAGCGCGATGGTCGTCGCGCAGTCGAACACCTGCGGTGCGTATTGCAGCTCCTTCAGCTTCGGTGCGAACTTCCTCAGATCCTTCACGTACTCCTCGTTCGACGCCGATGCCGGCGCGGTCCCCTTCATCCCGGCGAGCGTCTGAGGCCGGCCCGGTGCGACCAGCGAGGGCAGTTCCTCGCTGCGCAGTCCGTCGGCGCCGTAGACGCCGATCCGGTCGGGCCCGAGCCCGGCCTCGATCATGGCCTGCAGGATCTGGGTGCCTTCCTCGAACGCGATCACGACGGCGGCGTCCGGCCCGGAGTTCTTCACCTTCTGTACGACCTGGTCGAAGTTGGCCGCCTTCGGGTCGTACGTCTCGGCGACCGTCACCGTCGCACCGCGGTCCTCGAGTGACTTCTTGGTGGCCTCCAGCAGGCCGCGCCCGTAGTCGTCCGCCCGTCCGACGAGGGCCACCCGCTTGTGGCCGTCCCCGCGGACGACATCCGCCAGGACAGGCCCCTGCAACGCGTCGCTCGGGGCGGTACGGAAGTAGAAACCGTCGTCCTCGTAGTCGGTGAAGGTAGGAGCGGTGTTCGATCCCGAACACTGCACGACGCCCGCTCCGGTCACCCGGTCGATGAACGACAGCGACATGGCCGAGGCCGCGGCTCCGATGATCGCGTCCACCCCCGCCGCCAGGACCCGGTCGGCCGACTGCGCGGCCACGGCCTCCGAGCCCGACTCGTCACCGGAGACCACCTTCGGCACCGGCTTGCCCAGTACCCCGCCCGCGTCGTTCATCGTCTTTATCGCGAACTTCAACGACTCGATCTGCGGGGGGCCGAGGAAGGCCAGCTGTCCCGTCTCCGGCAGGACATAGCCGAACTGGAGCTCACCATCGCCCGGCTCGGCCGGGACCGCGGATCGAGCAGTGCCCGTCGTTCCACAGACAGCCATCACAAGAGCGGCCGCGCTCGTGAAGATCACGGACCGCCGTATCGACGCTCTCATCTCCGCCTCCGCTCGGTACAGGCGGCGGTGGTCGACTGGCCGGCCATCCGCCCGCCATCTGTATACGAGCGTAGATCCCGTCCAGGCACCCGAAAAGTATGAATTGTCAGTTTTTGTGAAGGGTCGATTCAGCGCCGAGACGTGATCAGCCGGACACGTCCTGGCGCATCCCCGCCCGCGCGAACTCCCGCATCCCTTCCGCGAACCCCACCTCCGCCTTCCACCCCGACTCCGCGCGCAGCCGCGCCGAGTCCGCCGTGATGTGCCGTACGTCCCCCAGCCGGTACTCCCCGGTGACCACCGGTTCCGGGCCGCCGTACGCGGAAGCCAGCGTCCTGGCCATCTCGCCCACCGTGTGCGGCTCGCCGCTGCCGGTGTTGTACGCGGTCAGCGCGCCCTTGCGCGCCGGAGCCTCCAGCGCGGCCACGTTGGCCGCCGCCACGTCCCGTACGTGCACGAAGTCCCGCCGCTGGCGGCCGTCCTCGTAGACCCGCGGGGCCTCGCCGCGGGCGAGTGACGAGCGGAAGAAGGAGGCGACGCCCGCGTAGGGGGTGTCGCGGGGCATGCCGGGCCCGTACACGTTGTGGTAGCGCAGCGACACCGCCAAGCCGCCGGTGGACCGCGCCCACGCCGCCGACAGGTGCTCCTGGGCGAGCTTGGTCGTCGCGTAGACGTTGCGCGGGTCGACCGGGGCGTCCTCGCCGACCAGGCCGGGCGACAGTTCGGCCCCGCACTGAGGGCAGCGGGGCTCGAAGCGTCCCGCGTCCAGGTCGGGGACGGAGCGCGGGCCGGGCCGCACCACCCCGTGCCGGGCGCAGGTGTAGCGGCCCTCGCCGTACACGACCATCGACCCGGCGAGGACCAGCCGCCGTACGCCCGCGTCGGCCATCGCGGTGAGCAGCACGGCCGTGCCGAGGTCGTTGCGGGAGACGTACTCCGCCGCGTCGGAGAAGTCGACGCCCAGGCCGACCATCGCCGCCTGATGGCACACGGCGTCGACGCCGGTGAGGGCTTGGCGGACCGCCGAAGGGTTGCGCACGTCCGATGCCGGGTCGGCCCGGACGTCGTACACGAGGGGCTCGTGCCCGTGGGCCCGCAGGGCCTCGACGACATGGGACCCGATGAATCCGGCACCGCCGGTGACCAGTACACGCATGCGGTCACGCTAGGGCCGTCGGCGGCCCGCACGACCCGGCCGCGCCCGGCACGTCACGGCTTCGTAAGACTCGCCGGGCTCAGTGGAAGCGCGAGGGTGAACACCGTCGCCCCGGGCTCGCTGCTCAGCTCGACCGTGCCGCCGTGCGCCGCGACCAGGGAGCGGGCCACCGCGAGGCCCAGGCCGCTGCCGCCGCGGTCACGGCTGCGGGCCTTGTCGACGCGGTAGAAGCGGTCGAAGACGCGGGCGCGGTCGGCGGGCGGGATGCCGGGGCCCGCGTCCGCGACCCGCACCAGCGTCCGGCCGGGCTCGACGGAGACCGTGACGGTCACGTCGGTGCCCGCCGGGGTGTGCGCGGCCGCGTTGGTGAGCAGGTTGTCCAGGACCTGCCGGATGCGCTGCGGATCCAGGCGCAGCGTCAGCGTCCCGGGGCCGGCCGCCACCGTCAGCGGATGGTCCGGGTGGCTCGCGCGGAACGCGTCGGCCGCCTGGTCGACCAGCTCCACCAGGTTTGCCTCCGTGATCCGCAGCGGGGTCTCCACCTCGGCCGCGTCCAGGCGGGCGAGCAGCAGCAGGTCGTCGAGGAGGAAGCCCATCCGGGCGGCCTCGGCGCGCAGCCGGGCCAGGTGCTTGTCGCGTTCCTCGGGGGCGTTGGCGGCGGCGTACTGGAAGAGGTCCGCGTAGCCCCGTACGGACATCAGCGGGGTGCGCAGCTCGTGCGAGGCGTCCGCGACGAAGCGGCGCAGCCGCTGTTCGGCCTCCGCGCGGACCGCGAGGGAGTCGTCGATGTGCTCCAGCATCGTGTTGAACGCCGTGCGCAGCTCGTCCACCTCGGGACCACCGTCCCGGCCGTCGGCGCGCAGCGGCAGCCGGGCCGCCGACTCGGTCAGGTCGTGCGAGGTGATGCCGTGCGCGGTGGAGGCCATGTCGCTCAGGGGCTGCAGGCCGCGCCGCAGCAGCTTCCTGCCCAGCACCACCAGCGCCCCCACCGCGAGGGCGAACGCGATCACCTGCACGGTGATCAGCCGGTCCACGGTGTCCTCGATGTCCGCCATGGGCGCGGCGCTGATCAGCACCACCCCGGGCTCGACCTCGCAGGCCCGCAACCGGTAGACCCCCTTCCCGTCGATCTTCGCAGTGTGCAGCAGTTCGGTGTCGGAGTGCGCCATGCGTTCGGCGAGTGCGGTGAGCGGGCGGGTGTCGTCCGGGATGTCGGCGGGCCGGCGCAGGACGGCCGAGTTGCCCGACACGTCGTACACCGCGGCGAACCAGCCCCAGTACGGCTTCTGCGTCACCGTGCCGTTGGCCGCCGCGTCCTTGGACTGCACGGTCTGGACGACTTTGAGCTGGTAGCCCAGCTGGCTGTCCAGGTAGTCGCGCATGTACATCGTCAGGGCGTAGCCCACGACGGCGAACACCACCAGGGACAGCGCACCGAGGCCCAGCGCCAGCCGGGTGCCCAGGCGCAGCCTGCGGTAGGTCCGGCGCAGACCGCGCAGGAGGCCGCTCACTCCGTGGCCTGCCGGACCACGTAGCCGAAGCCCCGGACGGTGTGGAGCAGGGGCTGCCTGCCGGCTGCGGCCTCGTCGGGGCCGTCGAGCTTGCGGCGCAGCCGGCTGACCACCAGCTCCACGACGTTCGAGCGGCCCCCGAAGCCGTACTCCCACACGTGGTCCAGGATCTGCGCCTTGGTCATCACGGTCGGCGACTTGCGCATCAGGTAGCGCAGCACCTCGTACTCGGTCGGCGTGAGCGTCAGCAGCCGCTCGCCGCGCCGCACCTCGCGGGTGTCCTCGTCCATCGTCAGGTCCGCCACCTGGAGGACGGACCGCTGGAAGCCGGGGCCGGCGCTGCGCCGCAGCACCGTCCGCAGCCGGGCCATCAGCTCCTCCACCGCGAACGGCTTGACCAGGTAGTCGTCACCGCCCCGGGTCAGCCCCGCCACGCGGTCGGCCACCGCGTCCCGGGCCGTGAGGAACACCACGGGCACCATCGTCCCCGAGCGCCGCAGCCGGTCCAGCACGCCGAAACCGTCGATGTCGGGCAGCATCAGATCGAGCACCACGATGTCCGGACGGAACTCCGCGGCGCGGCTCAGCGCCTCCTCACCGGAGTTCGCGGTGACCGCGTCCCAGCCCTCGTAGCGGGCGACCGTCGCCACGAGATCGGCGATCGGCGGGTCGTCGTCCACAACGAGGAGTCGTACTTTGTCCACCCGCACATAGTGCGTCACGCCACCGCCCGGGTCAGAGGTGGGCCGCCCCCGGCGCCACATCGATAACCACTTGAAAGTCCTACGACAGTAAATCGACAGCTGACGCCGGGGAAGCTCGGTTACCCAGGACCCGGATCAAGGAGCTCTGTCCGTGACGACCGTCCAATCACCCCCTGCGCCCCCCACGGCGATACGCCCCAGGGTGGTGGCCCGCACGGGCCTGTACGCCGTGCTCGCCGCGAACGTGGCCGTGGTGACCTTCTTCTTCACCCAGGCGGGATTCGCGTCGAACGCCCTCATCGTGCTGGGCCGGCTGGCCGGTCTGTACGGCGCGCTCCTGATGGCCTTCCAGCTGATCCTGGTGGCCCGGCTGCCCTGGCTCGACCGCCGCATCGGCATGGACCGGCTGACCTCCTGGCACCGCTGGACCGGCTTCGGCATCCTCTTCACGTTGCTCGGCCACGCCGTCTTCATCAGCTTCGGCTACGCCGAGTCGTCCGACATGGACCCGGTCAGCCAGCTGGTCGACCTGGCCGAGACCGTCGAGGGCGTGCTCCGCGCGGTCGTCGCCCTGTCGATCATCATCGTGGTGGGGGCCGTCTCCGGCCGTTACGCCCGGCGCCGCCTCGCGTACGAGACCTGGCACTTCATCCACCTGTACACCTACGTCGCCGTGCTGCTGGCCTTCACCCACCAGGTCGCGGTCGGTACGACCTTCACCTCGTCGTCCGCCGCCACGACGTACTGGTACGGCGTGTGGGGCGTCGCGCTCACCTCGGTGTTCGTCGGCCGCCTGGTGCTCCCGCTGTGGCGGAACCGGCGCCACCAGCTGCGCGTCACGGCCGTCGTCCCCGAGTCCGACAACGTCGTGTCGGTCTACATGACCGGCCGCGACCTCGACCGGATGCCCGCCCGGGCCGGCCAGTTCTTCCTGTGGCGCTTCCTGACCCCGGACCGCTGGTGGCAGGCCAACCCCTTCTCCCTGTCGGCCGCGCCCGACGGCCGCACCCTGCGCCTGACCGCCAAGGCGGCGGGCGCCGGCAGCGCCTCCCTGCGCCATGTGAAGATCGGCACCCGCGTCTTCGCCGAGGGCCCCTACGGCGCCTTCACCGCGATGCACCGCACCCGCCCCGAGGCCGTCCTCATCGCCGGCGGCGTTGGTGTCACCCCCATCCGCGCCCTGCTCGAGGAGCTGCACGGCCACGCCGTCGTCATCTACCGGGTCGCCACCGACCGGGACGCGGTCCTCTACGACGAACTGCGCGAACTCGCCGACGCCAAAGGCTGCGAGCTGCACCTGGTGACCGGCCCGCCCGTCCCGGACAAGCTGGCGCCGGGCGAGCTGGCCCGGCTGGTCCCGGACATCGCCGACCGGGACGTCTTCCTGTGCGGGCCGCCGCCCATGATGAACGCGGTGCTGGGCAGTCTGCGGGAGCTGAACGTGCCCAAGCCGCAGATCCACTTCGAGCGATTCAGCCTGGCGGGATGAGGAAGTCACCGTGAAGCGAGCCATACCTGTTGTCGTCCTGAGCATCGCGGGCCTGGTCCCCGTGTGGCTCTACGAACCGTCGGCCGACACGTCCACCGTCCAGGTCGCCGCGCCCGCGCCTTCCGCGTCCTCCTCGTCCGGGTCCGCGGGATCCTCCGCCAAGGTCGTCTCTGGTACGACCGTCAAGACGGAGAAGGGCCCCGTGCAGGTCGAGGTGACCTTCGACGGCGACGAGATCACGGCCGTGAAGATGCTCCAGCAGCCGAACCATCCGCAGACGACGGCTGCCGTGCCAAAGCTGATCGCGGAGACGTTGGAGGCGCAGAGCTCGGACATCGACACGGTGTCCGGTGCGACGATCACCACCGAGGGATACAAGGAGTCCCTCCAGGCCGCGATCGACGCGAAGGGCTGACCACCATGCACCGCGTCGAACACGTCATGGGTTTCCCGGTCTCGCTGCGCATCGACGACGTGGGCAATCCCGAGTCGGCCGCGGACGCGGTCTTCGCCTGGCTGCGCGAGGTCGACGAGCGGTTCAGCCCGTTCAAGGCCGACAGCGAGGTGTCCCGTCTCGACCGGGGCGAGCTGGCGCCGGGTGACCTGAGCACCGACCTGCGGGAGGTCCTCGACCTGTGCGAGCACTACCGGATCGCCACCGGCGGCGCCTTCGACGTACGGCTGCCGGGGCGCGGTCTCGACCCGTGCGCGGTGGTCAAGGGCTGGTCGGTGCAGCGGGCGGCCGAGGTGCTGACGGCGGCCGGGGCCAGGCGCTTCTGCCTCAACGCCGGCGGTGACGTGGTCGCCGCCGGCGGCCCCTGGCGCGTGGGCGTACGGCACCCGGAGCACGCCGACAAGCTGTGCACGGTGCTGGAGCTCACAGACGGGGCGGTCGCGACCTCCGCCCGCTACGAGCGCGGCGACCACATCATCGACGGGCGCACCGGGCGTCCGGCGACCGGACTGCTCAGCCTGACCGTCGTCGCCCCGACCCTCACCGAGGCGGACTCGGTCGCCACGGCCGCCTTCGCGATGGGCGCCGAGGGTGTCGAATGGGCCGCCGGGCAGCCGGGTTGCGAGGTGTTCGCCGTGGACGCCGAGCGGCGGGTTCTGCGGACGCCGGGGCTCCCCGTCGCGGGGGAGGGTTCGGCCGCCGCGTGACGGCCGGGGCGTTCTGAGGGACGGCTGCGGGCCGGTGACCGCCTCATGGGGGCCGCACCGCAGTTCGTTCAGCGGCGGCGGCCGCGGCGGCGCAGGTGGGCATGGGCCTCGATGTCCCGCCGCGGACGGCGGAGCTGCCGGACGGGCTGCCGGGCTGCCGTACCGACGCGACGCCCCGCCACATCGGGAGGATGGGCGGGGCGTCGCGGGGCCGGCGTCAGCCGACGTCGGAGGTGTCCAGGCGGTACACGCCGCTGTAGTCGCTCACAGCCGTGCCGTTCGCCTTGACCCACGCGGAGATCGCGGAGCTGGTGCCGCTGCCCTGACCGCTGTCACTGACGACGATGTAGTGCAGCTTGCCCGCAGGTGATCCACTTCGAACTGTGGTGTACGTCGATCCGGCGTACACCTCCCGCACCTGCGCCGAATGCGGCCATATCGACAAGGCGAACCGGGTCTCCCAGGCCTGGTTCGCATGCCGGAACTGGATTCGTTGATCACGCAGACCGCAACGGCTGCCGCAACATCCGGGCCCGTGCGTGGGAGTTGTGGCGACGCGGGGCCCCGTCAACGGCCCCTGCCCCACCCCGAACACCTCGGGGTGGGACTGGTTCCGAAGGGAACGGGAGTTCGTGGGTCGAATGGGTGACCTTTGCGGGGGCGGCTCGTTGACTGCGGTGATGGGGGTCTTCGGCCGGGTGGGGGTGAAGGGGTGGGTGGGCTGCGGGAGTTGGCGGCGTCGTTCGTGGTGCCCGGTCCGGCCGGGGTGGCAGTGCGGGACCGGCTGCGGGTGTCTGAGGCTGATGCGGTGGTGCTGGCCGAGGTCGGGGTGTTCCTGGGTTCGCTGGCCGCGGCGGATCTCGCCGTACGGTCCCGGCAGGGGCTGGCGCATGATGCTGCCGGGTGGGCGGTGCGCAAGCGGGAGCTGACGGGGAGGTCGTCGGCGCGCTGGGCGGGCAGTATCACCAAGGCCACCCATGACCAGTGGGCGCTGGCCCGGCGCGGGCAGGTGGCGCATCTGACCTGGTTGCGGGGACAGATCGCGTCGGTCGAGGCGCGGCTGGCCCGGCCGCTGGGCGCCAAGGCCGACAAGCGCGAAGGCCTGGCGCGCGGGTATGCCTCGCGCGGCGAGTGGCATGCCAAATCCCGCCGCCTGCACACCTTGAAGGACCGTCTTGTGGCGGTGGAGGCCGACTGGGTGGCGGGCCGGGTGCGCGTGGTGCGCGGCGGCAAGCACCTCGCCCACGCCCGCCACCACCTGGCGGCGGCCGGGCTGGACGAGCAGGTGTGGCGGGAGCGATGGCAGGCGGAGCGGATGTTTCTGGCCGCGGACGGGGAGTCGGGCAAGCGGTTCGGCAACGAGACGATCCGCGTCACCGACACCGGACAGGTCTCGGTCAAACTTCCTGCCCCGCTGGCCCACCTGGCCAACGCGCCGCACGGCCGGTATCTGCTGGATGCGACCGTCGGGTTTCGGCATCGCGGTCAGGAGTGGCGTGACCGGGTCACCGCCAACCGGGCGGTGGCCTACCGCATCCACCACGACGTGCTCCGGGGCCGCTGGTATGTGACCGCGTCCTGGCAGCGCGCCGCCGCCCCGGTGCTGCCGCTTCAGGCTGCGTTGGCCCGGGGTGTGGTGGGGGTGGACATGAACGACGACCACCTGGCCGCCTGGCACCTGGACGTGCACGGCAACCCGGTCGGCGAGCCGCGCCGCTTCTTCTACGACCTGACCGGCAGTACCGAGCACCGGGACGCGCAGATCCGGCACGCGCTGACCCGGCTGCTGCACCACACCCGCCGGTGCGGGGCCGCCGCGATCGCGATCGAGGACCTCGACTTCACCGACGGCACCAGCCGCGAGGAGCACGGCCGCAACAAACGCTTCAGGCGGCTGCTGTCCCGTTTCCCGACCGCGAAGCTCAGGGCCCGGCTGGTGTCGATGGCCGCCGAACAGGGAGTGGCGGTCGTCGCGGTCGACCCGGCCTACACCAGCCGCTGGGGTGCCCAGCACTGGCAGAAACCACTGACCACACCGACTCGCAAGATTTCCCGGCACGATGCGGCGAGCATCGCGGTCGGGCGACGCGCCCTCGGGCATCCGATCCGGCGACGGACGACACCGCCCCACGACGACCAGAGTGATCGTGGTGGGCATCGGACCGTCCAGGCCCGACCGGACACCCGGCGGCGTGAGGAAACCCGCCCCCACCCGCCCGGACCGCGCACCAGATGCGTGTCACCGGTGGTGGAGCGAAAGCGGGGGACCAGCCTGCCCAGCACCGTTCGGGGCAGCGCCACCGAGCAGCAGTCCTGGCAACAGGACTCATTCCCGCTCAGTGTTTAGGAACGGTGAGAATCAGCGGACTCACAGCTCGCGCACAGTGCGGTGAGGCCCGACGCCAAGGCCCGGGCCCCGGGAAACCGGCCACTTGCCCGACGAGGGCGCGCAACACGCGAGGTCTAGACTCTTCCCGCAACGGCCTGTACGACCGTGACCGAAAACGGGCAGATTCTGCCAAGTCCGAGGGGTATTCGGCGCTTTGATACGGATAGAGTCAGTCACCAAGCGGTACCCGGACGGCACGGTGGCGGTCGACCGGCTCTCCCTGGAGATACCGGACCGCTCGATCACCGTCCTCGTCGGACCCTCGGGCTGCGGCAAGACCACGACCCTGCGCATGATCAACCGGATGGTCGAGCCCAGCGAGGGCACTATCCTCCTCGACGGCAAGGACATCCTGCAGCAGCCCGTCAACACACTGCGCCGGTCCATGGGTTACGTCATCCAGAACGCCGGGCTCTTCCAGCACCGCACGATCATCGACAACATCGCCACCGTGCCCCGCATGCTCGGCTGGGGCAAGGACAAGGCCCGTACCCGGGCACGTGAGTTGATGGAGCGGGTCGGCCTCGACGCCGCCCTCGCCAAGCGGTACCCCTACCAGCTGTCCGGCGGACAGCAGCAGCGCGTCGGCGTGGCCCGGGCGCTCGCCGCGGACCCGCCGGTGCTGCTCATGGACGAGCCGTTCTCCGCCGTCGACCCCGTCGTCCGCAAGGGTCTGCAGGACGAACTCCTGTGGATCCAGGAGGAGTTGGGCAAGACCATCGTCTTCGTCACCCATGACATCGACGAGGCCGTCAAGATCGGCACGATGGTCGCCGTGATGCGCACCGGCGGCAAACTCGCCCAGTTCGCCCCGCCCGCCGAGCTGCTGTCCAGCCCCGCCGACGCCTTCGTCGAGGACTTCCTCGGCGCCGACCGCGGCATCCGCCGGCTGTCCTTCTTCCCCTCCGCGGGACTGGGCCTGGTGACCGCACCGATCGTCGCGATCGACGCCACCGCGGAACAGATCGCCGCCCGCGACACCGCCGAGGCTCCCTATCTCCTCGTCACCGACCTGGACGGCAGGCCCCTCGGCTGGAGCGAACCCGGCGACCTGACCGCCGGTGACATCAAGCCGGAGGAACTCCTGCCGTACGGGCGGCCGTTCGTCGCCGGCACCGACTCGCTGCGGGCCGCGCTCGACTGCGCGGTGCTCTCGCCCACCGGCTGGGCCGTCGCCGTGGACGGCGAGGGCCGCGCGGCCGGAGTGGTCTCCCAGCAGACCATCGGCGAGGCGATCCGCGGCGCCCACGCGGAAGGCCGTACGGACGGCAAGGCCGCCACGGTCACCAAGGCCGCACCGGTCGCACGGGTCGCCGAATGAGTGGCTTCTTCGACATCCCCAGCGACCTCCAGCACAGCTGGCTCGGCCTCATCGGCCTGCACCTGCGCGAGGCCCTGCTGCCGGTGCTGGCCGGACTGGTGATCTCGCTGCCGCTCGCCCAGCTCTGCGTGCGCTTCCGCTGGCTGTACCCGCCGGTGCTGTGGATCACGACCGTGCTGTACGCCATCCCGTCGCTGGCCTTCTTCGTGCTCCTCATCGACTACACCGGCCAGACCGAGCTCACGGTGATGATCCCGCTCACCGTCTACAGCCTCGTGGTCCTGGTCCCCTCGATCGTCGACGGCGTCCGCTCGGTCCCGCAGGAGACCCTCGCCGCCGCGACCGCCATGGGCTTCGGACCCGTACGCCGTTATGTCCAGGTCCAGTTGCCGATCGCGGTGCCCGCCATCATCGCGGGGCTGCGCGTGGCGACCGTGTCGAGCATCAGCCTCGTCAGCGTCGGCACCCTCATCGGGAACCAGGGCGCCCTCGGCAACCTGCTCAACGACGCCAACATCTACAACCGGCCCGAACTCGCCGTGAACGCCGTGCTCACCATGGCCGTCCTGGCGATCCTCGCCGACGGCCTCCTGGTGGTCCTGCGCCTCCTGCTGACGCCGTGGATGCCGCGCCGGGCGCACACGAAACCGAAGGCCGACCGGCCCGACCCGGCCGCCCTCGCCCTGGAGGACGCAGCCCGGTGAACCTGATCAACTTCATCAACGCCTTCTTCAGCGACAGCGCCCACTGGACCGGCTACGACGGCATCCCCGCGCGCGTCGGCGAACACATCCAGTACACCCTGGAGGCGCTCGCCCTCGCCGCCGCGATCGGGCTGCCGGTCGGCCTGATCACCGGTCACACCGGGCGCGGCGGCAACGCCCTCTCCCTGATCGCCACCGCCGGGCGCGCCCTGCCCACCTTCGGCCTGCTGGTGCTGATGACCCTGCTGCTGGGCTTCGGCCTGGTGAACGTGATGATCCCGTTGGTCGTCCTCGCCGTCCCGCCGATCCTGGTCACCACCTACGAGGCGATGCGCTCCGTCGACCCGTCTCCGGTGGACGCCGCGCGGGGCATGGGCATGAGCGAGGCCCAGGTGCTGTTCCAGGTCGAACTGCCGGCGGCGCTCCCGCTGATCCTCAGCGGCCTGCGCTCCGCGGCCATCCAGATCGTCTCCACGGCCACCATCGCCGCGTACGTCTCGCTCGGCGGCCTCGGCCGGTACATCGTCGACGGCCTCTACCAACGCAACTACGAGAAGGTCGTGGGCGGCGCCACACTGGTCGCCGGGCTGGCGCTGGTGACGCTCGCGGTGTTCTGGGCGGTGCACCGGACAGCCGTGTCACGCGGGGTACGGAGAAGCGGCTGACCGAGGGCCCGGGGCGGCCGGCAGATCCGCCCCGGGCCTGTCACGTGTCAGCCCTCGGTGCGCGCCAGCGCCTGCTCCAGTACGACGAGCAGCGCGTCGCGCACCGAGCCGCGCTCGCGGGCGTCGAACACCACGACCGGGACGCGCTCGTTGACGTCGAGCGCCCAGCGGACCTCGTCCATCGTGTGCTCGACGCGCCCGTCGAAGGCGTTGACGGCCACCGCGAACGGGATCTGCTTGTGCTCGAAGTAGTCGACGGCCGCGTAGCAGTCGTCGAGGCGGCGGGTGTCCACGATGACGAGCCCGCCGATCGCGCCCTCGACGAGGTCGTCCCACATGAACCCGAACCGCTCCTGCCCGGGCGTGCCGAACAGGTAGAGCTTCAGGGTCGGGTCGATGGTGATGCAGCCGAAGTCCATCGCGACCGTGGTGGTGGTCTTGCGCGGGGTGTGGCTGAGGTCGTCGACGCCCGCCGCGACCTCGGTGATCGCGGCCTCGGTGGTCAGCGGCGCGATCTCGGAGATCGAGCCGACGGCGGTGGTCTTGCCCACCCCGAAGCCGCCCGCGATCACCATCTTGACCGGCAGCGGCGGTCGTACGGCGGCCGCGGGGGCGGCCGGGCCGCTGGTGGCCGGTTCAGTCGGTGTCACGGAGTACCCCTCGGGAGTCGGGGATGGCCCGCAGGCCATCGATAACCCTTCGCAGGACGGACGCGTCGTGGGTGACGCCGGAGTCGGGCACATGCACCGTCAACTGCCCCGCCGCGCGCAGGTCCTCGGAGAGGATCCGGACCACGTTCAGGTGCAGCCGCAGCCTGGCCGCGATCTCCGCGATGGACTGCGGCCGACGGCAGGCGGCGACGATGTCGTGCTGTTCGAAGGAGAGCCGGTCGAGCCCGGCGAGCCCCTCGGCGGTGGCCACCACCTGGGTCTCGACGGGCATCGTCCGGCCGTTGGCGCTGGGTGCCACCCGGCCGGCGGTGACCAGGAACGGCCGTACGGCGGGGACGGGGCCGACCGGGTCGTGGCCCGGGGGCGTGCCGCCGTCCTCGCCGGCACTGCGGGGAGTGCGGCCGTCCGCCATGGGTGGTTCTTCCTCCTCGGCCGGGCGGGCGCCCGGTCAGCGCTTCGACGAGGCGCCGACGCTGTTCTTCAGTTCGAGCACCAGCTGGGGACTGAGCGCGCTGCCCGCCCGGTTGGCGAACAGCGTCATCTCGTAGGCGATGTTGCCGAGCTTGGCCTCCTTGTCGGTGACGACACCGAGGACGGCGCCGCTGCCGACCGCGGAGACCAGGACGTGGCCGCCCTCCAGGTCGATGATGACCTTGTTGAGGCCGCCCAGGCCGTAGTTGCCGGAGGCGCCGGCGGCCAGGCTGGTGATGCCGGAGACGATCGCCGCGAGGCGCTCGGAGTCGGCGGGCTCACGCAACTCGGACACGGCGATGAGCAGACCGTCGGAGGAGACGGCGATGGCGTCGACGACGCCCGCCGTCTCCGTCGCGAAACGATTCAACAGCCACGTGAAGTCGGCTGCCGCGGCCTGCAGTTCGGCCGGCGTGGTGCCTCCCGTCGGAGTGTCACCTGTCGACGTGCTCACTGCTCCGCTCCTTCCGGGGAGTCGTTCTGGTGGTGCGAGGGATTGGATGCGGTCAGGGGATCGGGGGTGGTGGCTGCGGTGTCGTTTCCGCTGTCGCGGTGGGCACGCTCCACGGCCGCCTCGAACTCGTCGAGCGCGTCACGGACGGCCTCCGCGTCGACGGTACGGGGCGCTGCACGGCGGGCGGCCTGCTGGTCGGGGTCGGTCCCGAAGGTCGTACGGAGGGTGGCGCCCCGGACACGACGACGCAGGGGGCGGGCGCCGGGGCCGTCGTCGGTGGCGGGCGTGGGGGCCCCGCTCGGTGCAGGCGCGGCCGGTACGGTCGCGCTGGTGCGGGCCTGAGCGGACGGCGCGGCCTCGCCGGTGCGGGCCCTGGGGATGAAGGGGGCTTCGCCGGACCGGGAGCCGGCGGAGGCCTCGCCGTTCGGGCCGGGGGCGGCGGACTCGCTGTCGGGGGAGGCCGACTCGCCGTCCGGGGCGAGGATGGTCGAGGTGCCGTCCGGGCCGGGGGCGGTCGAGGTGCCGTCCGGGCCGGGGGCGGCGGATGTGCCGTTCGGATCCGACGTCGCTGACTTGTCCGTCGGGGCGGTGTCACGCCGGGGCACCCTGCGGGGGAGCGGAGCGGGATCGGCGTCGGCCGAGGCGGTGCTGGTCGGGGAGCTTGCGCGGGTGGTGCGTACGGGCTCGTTCGCCGTGGAGTCGGCGCCCGCCCCCGCGTCGGCGGAGCCCGCGCGACCGGCCTCGGAGGCCGACCCTGCTGCCGGCATCCGACCGGGACCCGAGGCCGGGCCCGAAGCGGAACCGGAGCCCGAACCCGACTCGGCCTCCACCCCAGAAGGGGACCCCGAGGCCAACGCCCTCCCCGCACCGCCCGCCGAACCGCCGGAGGCAACCGCACCGCCCGCCGAACCGCCGGAGGCCCCCGCGGCGATCGCCACCGGGCTCATCGTCAGCAGCAGGGACGACGGAATGGACACCTCGGCGGTCACGCCGCCGCCCGGTGTACGGGACAGGGTCACGTCCACCTCCCAGCGGCGCGCCAGTGTGCCCACCACGAACAGGCCGAGCACCTTGGTCGGGACGAGGTCGAGGCGTTCGCGGCGGACGAGGCGGGCGTTCTCCTCTTCGAGCCGCTCGGCGCTCATGCCGAGGCCGTGGTCGGCGACGAGGACCAGCGCGCCCTGGGCGCCGTCGCGGACGGTCACCTCGACGGGGCTGCCGGCGGGGGAGAACGACACGGCGTTCTCGACGAGTTCGGCCACCATCAGCGTGAGGTCGCCGATGATGTCGGGCTGGACCATGACCTCGGTTCCGGCGCGCAGCTGCACCCGCTGGAAGCCCTCGATCTGACCGAGTGCGGCCCGTACGACGTTGGTGAGGGCGAGCGGGCCGGAGTCGAGGACGGTCTCGCGGATGCCGGCGAGGAGCATCAGGCTGTCGGCGTTGCGGCGCAGGCGGACGGCGATGTGGTCGATGCTGTAGAGCCGCTCGAGGAGCGCGGGGTCGGTCTCGCCCCGCTCGACCGCGTCGATCAGCGCCAGCTGCCGCGCGGTCAGGTTGCTGACGCGGCGGCCGACGTTGCCGAACATCTCGGCGACGTTGCGGCGGCTGAGCACCTGGCGTTCCAGCAGCGCGGACGCGGTGGTCTGCACGTGGTTGAAGGCGTCGGCGAGGTCGCCGATCTCGTCCTGCGCGGTGACCGGGATCTCGCGCAGCCGGATCGGCCCGTCGTCCTCGGTGTCCTCGTCGGCGACGCGGGCGAGTTCGCGGCCGGCGACGTCGGCGACCTCGCGGGCGGCACCGGTGAGTGCCTGCACGGGCCGTACCACCGAGCGACGCACCAGCACCGCGAAGGCGATCCACACGGCGAAGAGGAACAGCGCGAGGCCGAGCAGCAGGACCGCGCGCCAGGCGGCCTCGCTGGATGCGCTGTCGGCGCGGTCGGCGATCTGGTCGATGAGGGACGCGGTGATCTTCAGCCGGGTCTCGGACTGCAGCCGGTAGTCGCGGTAGGAGCCGAGCGCGTCGGTGAAGGCCTCGCGGATCTGTGTGGGCGTACCGGCCTGGAGGTTGCCGGGGTCGATCTGCAGCTCGGCGTAGTGCCGGCCGATCGTCGCCTGCGAGGAGTTGTGCTCGATCCCGCCCAGCTCGTCCGCCTGGGCCTCGGTCGCGAACCGGGCGAAGCGGTCGGCCTGGTGGGTGTACTCGTTCTCGAAGCCGACCGCGCCGATGAACTCGATCAGGGCGTTGCTGTCGCCGGTGCGCGCGGAGAAGACGGCCGTCTCGAAGGCGCTGTGGGCGGCGTCGGCGCGCAGTAGGGAGTCCAGCAGGTTGCCGGTGAAGGTGCCGGCGAGGCCCCTGTTGTGGTCCAGGCCGAGGCCGTCGATCAGGCCCGTGGAGGCGTTGGTGTAGGCCGGGTCGATGTTGTCGGCGGGCAGATATCCCTGCTCGACGGTGTCGCGCAGACTGCTCAGGCCGTTGATCTCGCGCAGCGCCTGGGCCTCGGTGTCCGGCAGCCGGTCGCCGAAGGTGTCGCGCACCTTCTCCACCTGGGCGTCGACCGCGGCCTGCGCCTTGCGGTAGTCGGCGTCGGAGGGGCGGGCCCCCGCGGGCGCGGCCTCGTGCCGCACGGACAGCAGGATGGCCTGCTGGTGCTCGGTCTCCACCCGGTCCACCAACTCGGCGACGTGCGCGCTGTCCCGGACCAGCCGGGCCGCGGAGTTCGCGTTCCGTGCCTGGTCCACCTGGTCGGCGATGAGGTAGGCGAGCAGCGCGGCGAGCACGGCCAGCGGCACGCCGACCAGGACGTTGAGTTTGCGGCGGAACGGCCAGCGGTCGGCGAATCCCCGAACGCCACCCCGGGGCTCGTTCGTGGACACCAGGCCTCCTTCGTGACCGATTGTGATCGCTTGCGGACCGGTGCGCCAAGGGCACCAAACTGGTGTGACGCCCCCGGTTATCGAGGCGGGACAACACCTGTGCGGCCCCCGCACGCCACTGTGGCCGGCGCCAACTTCCGCGAGACTACAGCCTCTTCGGACACCGGTTCGCGCCACCCTGATTCAAGAATCCATTACAACCCGCTCCGCTTCGGTGGGTTCCGTGTCGGCCCGTTCATCCCTCCTTCACAATCGGCAACTCATTGACGCCAATTGGTGATCGGGCTTCTCTTGACTGATCAAGAACTCGCTGGATTGGATCAGTGGAAAGGCTTCCGAGTAACCATCTCCGAGCAACCACCCTGAGTCCGGAACGGGAATCGTGACTTCTACAACCGCACACAGCAGGTCCTTCAGGACGCATCCCGGCGTGGCCGCCGTCGCGCTCGCCGCCGCCGCGGCCCTGCTCGCGGGATGCTCCTCCTCCGACGACACGTCCGACCCGCTCTCCGGGGACAAGGCGGACGGGGGCACCGTCGTCGTCGGCTCCAACAACTTCGCCGAGAGCATCCTGCTCGCCGACATCTACGGCGAGGCCCTGAAGGCCAAGGGCGTCAAGGTCACCTACAAGCCCAACATCGGCAGCCGCGAGACCACTTACGGTCTGCTGAAGAACGGCTCCATCACCGTCCTGCCGGAGTACAACGGCTCGCTGCTGGCCTACCTGGACCCGAAGGCGGAGCAGAAGACGGCCGAGGCGGTGAACGCGGCCGCGAAGGCCAAGCTCGACTCGAAGCTGACGCTGCTGGACTCGGCGCCCGCCGAGGACAAGGACTCCGTCAGCATCAACGCGGCCACCGCGAAGAAGCACAGCCTGACCGCCCAGTCCACCCTCGCGGACCTCAAGGACATCGCTCCCGAGCTGGTCATCGGTGGCTCGCCCGAGTTCCAGACCCGGCAGCAGGGCCTGCTCGGCCTGAAGTCCGAGTACGGCCTGGAGTTCAAGTCGTTCAAGGCGCTCGACGCGGGCGGCCCGCTGACCCAGGCGGCGCTGACGAAGAACACCGTGCAGGCCGCGGACATCTTCACCACGGACCCGACCATCACCAAGGAGAAGTTCGTCGTCCTCCAGGACCCGAAGAACCTCTTCGGCTTCGCGAACGTGACCCCGCTGGTCTACAAGTCCGGCCTCTCCCAGGACGGCGTGGCCGCCCTCAACGAGGTCTCGGCCAAGCTGGACACCAAGGCGCTCCTCGACATGGACTCCCAGGTCCAGCTGGAGAAGAAGGACCCGCTCGACGTCGCCCAGGCCTGGCTCAAGTCGGTCGGCCTCAACTGAGGCCACCCGCCGTCGTCCGGCACCTCGGACACGACAGCTGACGAAGCGGCGCGGGTGCCCTCCTTGTCGGAGGGCACCCGCGCCGTCAATCACGCGGTCGTGTTCACCGGATCTCCGCCAGCACCCGCGCCGCCGCCCCGATCGCCACCGCGTCCCCGCCGAGCAGGGCGGGCAGCACCCGCACCGGGTGCCCGCTGACCGGGGGTTCGGCGGTGAGCGTCCGCTCGATGGCCGGCTCGACGAGCGGCCACGCGCCGGTGACGCCCCCGCCGATCACGAAGGTCGTGACGTCCAGCAGGCCCGCGGTGACGAGGATCGCCCGCGCCACGGCGGCACCCGCGCTCTCGTACACAAAGAGCGCGTGCGCATCGCCCCGGACCGCGGCCTCGGCGACCGCGCGGGCGGTGACGGTCCGCCCGGTGCGCTCGCCGTAGCGCGCGGCGATCGAGCGGCCGGACGCCAGGGTCTCCAGGTGTCCTCGGCCGCCGCACGTGCAGGGCAGGTCGCCGAAGCCCGGGACGTGCCCGATCTCGCCCGCCGCCCCGTGCGGGCCGTCGTACAGCGCCCCGTCCAGCCACAGCGCCCCGCCCACCCCGGTGCCGAGCATCATCCCGAGGACGTGCGGCTGGCCCGCGGCCGCACCGGCCGCCGCCTCGCCGCGCAGGAACGCGTTGACGTCGTTGTCCAGGAACGCGGGCACGCCCAGCGCCTCCTCGACGGCCGCTGTCACTGCGAACCCCGCCCAGCCCCGGAAGGAGTCGCTCGCCACGAGGATCCGCCCGGCCCGCGCGTCCACGAGCCCCGCTGCGCCGACCCCGACGCCGAGCAGCCGTCCGGGCGTACGGCCGAGCAGCACTCGTACGCCGTCCAGCGCGGTCCCGACCATCGCGGCTCCGCCCTCGGCCGCCGGGGTGGGCAGCTCCAGGCGGTCGACGGCGTTCAAGTCCTCGTCGCACAGGGCGACCTGGGTCGTCGTGCCGCCGATGTCGACACCCGCGACCATGCATGTCACGCGGTGGCCCCCGTCCGGTCCGCCGCACGGCGACGCCGTTGCGCCACCGGATCCGGCACCGGCACGGCGGCGATGAGCCGGCGCGTGTACTCCGTCTCCGGACGCAGCAGTGTGGTCATGGTGGGCCCCTGCTCCTCGATCCGCCCGGCCCGCATGACGACGACCCGTTGGGCGAACTCCTGCACCACGGCCAGGTCGTGCGACACGAACAGGCAGGCGAACCCCAGCTCCCGCTGCAACTCGGCGATCACCTCCAGGACCGTCCGCTGCACACTCACGTCGAGCGCGCTCGTCGGTTCGTCCGCCACCAGCAGTCGCGGCCGCAGCACCAGCGCCCGCGCGAGACTCACCCGCTGCCGCTGACCGCCGGACAGCTCACGGGGCCCGCGCCTGGCCAACTCCCGTGGCAGCCGCACGAGTTCGATCATCTCCGCGATCCGATCCCGCCGCTCGGCCGCCGACACGCCCCGCCGGTGCATCCGCAGCGGTTCGGCGACACACTCCGCCACGCTCATCCGCGCGTCCAGCGAGGCCACCGGATCCTGGAGCACCACACCGCACCCGGCCAGCAGGGCCCGGCGCGTCCGGCCCCGGGCCCCGGTCAGGTCGGTGCCGAACAGCGACACCGAGCCGCCGTCCGGCGCGACCAGTCCCAGCGCCACCCGCGCCGCCGTCGACTTCCCGGACCCGGACTCGCCCACCAGCCCGACGGTCTCACCGGGGTGGACGTCGAGCGACACACCCTCAAGGGCCCGTACGGCTCGGCGACCCCGCCCGAACCGCACGGAGACATCACGGAGTCGGACCACGGCGGCTTCCTCGGAGGGCCCTGGAGGGAGCGGGCCCTCACCGCTGAGCCTCAGCCGCGGTACGGCTGCCAGCAGCCGCCGGGTGTACTCGTGCGTCGGCCGCAGCAGCACCTCCTCCACCGGCCCCGTCTCAACGACCTCGCCCCGCAGCATCACGGCCACCCGGTCGGCGAAGTCGGCGACCACACCCATGTTGTGCGTGACCAGCAGCACGCCGGTTCCCGAGCCGACCGCCAACTCCCGCAGCAGGTCCAGGATCTCGGCCTGCACGGTGACGTCCAGCGCGGTCGTCGGCTCGTCCGCGATCAGCAGGCTCGGCGAGTTGGCGATCGCCATGGCGATGACGACCCGCTGCCGCTGCCCGCCCGACAGCTGGAACGGGAACGCGGACGCCCGTCGCTCCGGCTCGGGAATGCCGACCCGGCGCAGCAGCTCGACCGCCTCACGGGCGGCTTCCGCGCGGGAGACGGGACGGTGATTGCGTACGACTTCCGCTATCTGTCTGCCGATCCGGGTCAGCGGATCCAGCGCGGTGGCCGGTTCCTGGAACACCATCGACGCGGTCCGGCCGCGCAACCGGGCCAGCTCCGCCTCGCCGGCCGCCACCACGTCCGCGCCGTCGACCGTCACCAGCCCCGACGCTCGCGCGTTGCCCGGCAGCAGCCCCATCGCGGCGAGCGCGACGGTGGACTTTCCGGACCCGGACTCGCCGACCAGGGCGAGCGTCTCGCCGGGCCGGACGTGCAGGGACACTTCCCGTACGGCGGGCACGTCACCCGTGTCCGTCGTGAACGTGACCCCGAGGTTCTCCATCTCCAGGATGTTCATCCGCGTCCCCTCACGTCGAAGGCGTCCCGCAGCCCGTCGCCGATCGCGTTGAACGCGCACACGACGAGGATGATCGCGAGGCCCGGCGGAACGATCAGCCACCAGCGCCCGGAGTACGCGGCCGTCAGACCGGCCGACAGCATGCCGCCCCAGTCCGTCGACGGCGGCTGGACGCCCAGGCCGAGATACGACACGTACGCGACGAGCAGGATCGCGTCGGCGACCTGGAAGGTGGCCGCGACCACGATCGTCGACACCGAGTTCGGCAGGATGTGCCGGACGATCGCCCGCCCGTGGGTGCCGCCGGTCGCGCGCAGGGTCAGCACGTAGTCCCGGTTCTTGAGCGTGAGCGTCTCCGCCCGCACCAGCCGGGACGGCACCAGCCACGACACCAGGCCGAGGATGACGACCAGCCCGAGCGGGCCCGGCGAGCTGATCGCGGAGACCACCAGCAGGATGAACAGTGCGGGGATCGCGATCCCGGCGTCCACCACCCGCATCATCACGGCGTCCACCCAGCCGCCCGCGTATCCCGCGACCGCGCCCCACAGCGTGCCGATGACCGTCGCGAGCAGCCCGGCGGCCAGCCCCACGAGGAGCGAGATCTTCCCGCCGTACATGAGCCGCCCGAGCTCGTCGTGGCCCACGGCGTCGGTGCCCAGCCAATGGGCCGCGCCGGGCGGGAGGTTCACCTGGGTGAGGTCGGTGTGGGTCTGGTCGGTGGAGTACAGGAGCGGGCCCAGGAAGCAGAACAGCAGGAACAGCACGACGACCAGGGCTCCGGCCACCGCCAACCTGTTGCGCGCGAAGCGCGCTGCTGGGGGCGCGGGGCGGTGTCGATTTGCGGCTCCGCCGCGGGGCGCGACCAGCCCCCACCGGCCCGCGGTTTTCACACGGCCTTCTGGCGCAGCACTCACACCCGGCCCTCCTTCACACGCGGATCGACAACCCGCTGCACGACATCCGCAAGCAACGTGCCCACGACCGTCGCGACGGAGATGACCAGAACACAGCCGAGCAGCACCGGATAGTCGGAGGACTGCGCGGCGGACCAGAACAGCAGCCCCATGCCGGGGTAGTTGAAGAGCTGCTCGACCACGAGCGCGCCGCCGAACAGCACAGGCACGTAGTAGCCGAGCATCGCCACGACCGGAGTGAGGGAGTTGCGCAAGACGTGCCGGAAGAGGATCGCGCCCCGCCGTGAGCCGCCGGCCCGCGCGGTGCGGACGTAGTCCTCGGAGAGGTTCTCCAGGATCGCGGCCCGCATGTACCGGCTGAACACGGCGATCATGGACGCGGCCCCCGTGACGACCGGCAGCACCAGGGCCGCCGGATCCGCGAACACCTGCGCCAGGGTGTCCCCCTGGGGTGCCTGGGAGGGGAACCAGCGCAGCGTCTGGGTGAAGAGCAGCACCAGGACCAAACCCAGGAAGTACACGGGCGTCGAGTACGCCACGAAGCTCAGCGTGGTGATGACGTAGTCGGCCGGCTTGTTGCGGCGCACCGCCTGCCACATGCCGAGCGGGACCGCCAGCAGCAGCCCTGCGAGCGCGGACAGCACGGTCAGCACCAGGGTTTTCGGCAGACGTTGCTCGATGAGCCGCAAGACCGCCTCGTTGAGCGTGTACGACGTGCCGAGGTCGCCGTGCAGGAGGGTGTTGAGGTAGTAGACGTACTGGATGGGCAGCGGGCGGTCCAGGCCCTGTTCGTGGTTGAACGCGGCGATCTGCTCGGCTGTCGCCTGCGGGCCGAGGATCCCGCGTGCGGGACCCCCGGGCAGCGCGTGCAGCAGACAGAAGACGACGATCGTGACGATCAGGATCACGGCCAGGGCCTGGAGGATCCGCCGGGTGAGGTAGAGGAGAGTGTCCATACGAGGGCCTCAGCTCGTCCACTTCCACTGCGCCGGGTGGAAGTTGGCGAGCGAGTCCTGGGAGAAGCCGCCGAGGGCGTTCTTGACGACCGAGATCTGGTAGACGGGCTCCGGCAGCCAGATCACCGGCAGGTCCTTCGCGAGGGCCGCACTGTAGCCCTGGATCGCCTCGTTCGAACTCGACGTCGTGGACGCGGAGATGAGCTTGTCGACCTCGGGGTTCGAGTAGCTGCCGAAGTTCGAGCCGCCCTTGGACTGGAACAACGAGTCACCGGTCGGGAAGGCGTTGAAGTACCAACTGCCCGCCGTACCGAAGAAGGACAGCTGCCACTTGCAGATCGACTGATCGGAGGTGCACGGCGGGGTCTGCGACAGCACCGAGTTCACGGGCGCGGTCTTGATGGAGAACGTGACGCCGGTCTTCGCGAGCGAGGACTGGATCGCGCTCATCATGTTGTCCGTGACGGTCGACCCGGACTGCGACAGCACCTGCATCGCGAACTTGGTGCCCTTGGCGACGCCGTCACCGCACTGGGACGCGCCACTGCCGGGGCTCGTGCACGTCATCACGCCGCCCTGCTCTCTCCAGCCGTGGTCGGTCAGCAGCTTCCGCGCCGCCGATGTCGAGAACGGATACGGATTGCCCTTCTGCACGGACGACACGAAGTCCGACGCCTGCCCCTGCGGTATCGGCCCGTAGCCGGGCACCGCCGTCCCGTTGAAGACGACCTTCGCCAACGTGGTCTGGTCGATCGACCGCTGCACCGCCTGCCGGGCGTAGAGCTGCCTGAACACCGCGCCCATCGCCGGGTTGTCGAAGTTGTACGGCATGTAGGTGATCGCCCAGCCCGACCACGGCTTCACGGTGTAGCCCTGCGCGGTGAAGCTGTCCTTCTGGTCGAGATCGGTCGCCTCGATGTAGCCGTAGTCGACGCTGCCCGAGCGCAGGGCGTTCTTCTCGGCGTCCGCCGTGGTGAACGGCAGCAGGTTCACCGTCGGGATGGCCGGCTTCTCGCCACCGTCGTACTTCGAGTTGGCGGTGAGCACCACCTTGCCGGCGGTCGAGAAGGACTTGACCCCGTAGGGGCCGCTGATGGTCTTCCACAGGGCGTTCTTCTGGTAACCGGCGATGTTCTTCGCCGCGTTGTTGAGAAACGCCCACACCTGCTCGGCGTCGCCGCCCTTGTCCCAGACATGCTGCGGCAGCGGCGTGATCTGGCTCAGCTCGTTCGCCAGCATCCACTGGGGGTTGTACGACTTGTCGAAAGTGATCGTGAAGTGACGGTCGTCCTCGGTCTTGAAGGACGTCCAGTTGTCCGGGGCCTTGCCCGGGTTGTAGCCCGCCCACTGCGCCTTGTTCGCCTTGATGAGGTCGAACCAGAACTGGACGTCCCGGGAGGTGATCGGCTTCCCGTCGCTCCAGTGCCGGTCGCCGAGGGTGATGCGGACGCTTCTGCCGTCGGCGGCGAAGTCGGCGGCCGTGGCGACCGAGCCCGCCTTGTTCCAGGCGATCTTGCCGGTCGAGCCGTCGTACGCGACGAGCGGTTCCCACAGCGTGTTCGCGATGGAGATGTTGTTGGTGTTCAGGTGGGCCGCCGTGCCGATCGGCAGGATCCAGTTCGGCGTGAAGTTCGCGGGCAGCGCGTAGTCGATCGAGTCGTGCGACGTCGACGACGAGCCGCTCGCCCCGGAACAGCCCGCGAGTAGCAAGGTGCCCGCCAGGAAGGCGGAGGCACCGGCGACGAGCCTCGTGCGAGCAGGGGACATGACTCTCCTCAGGGAACAGAAGCGGGGGTGCGGCCACAGAAGCGGGGTGCAGCCAGTGAACGACCCCTGTGTTGGAAGAAACAGACGCACCGCTGTAAAAAGCCTGTTTCTGCTGTTCTGGAAAAACACGGGAGGGTATTCACTGGCCTAGGCTCGGGGCCGCGGCCGCCGATGACGGGAGTAACTTCGTCCATGACTGAAAAAAGTGCGCCGCGGCGGAGAGGTGTCGTGGGCGTCTCCTCGCTGACCGAGCGCGTCCTTGAACTCCTCGCCTCCGGACAGGCGACCACGCGCACGGAACTCGCCGCGCTCCTCGGCGCCGCGCCCTCCACGGTGTCGTTCGCGGTGGGGCAGTTGATGTCCCACGGGCTGGTCGCCGAGGAGGGCACGCTGTCCTCGACCGGCGGACGTCCGCGCAAGGTGCTGCGGCTCGGCGGCAGCGACGGATACGCCGTGGCGGCCGAACTCGGCGGCAGACACGCCCACGTGGGCGTCGTCCACCCCGGCGGCGGCCTCACGGACGTCTCCACCGTGCCGTTCCCGACGGCCGACGGCCCCGAGGCGGCGCTGCCCGGACTGACCGACACCCTCGAGGGCCTCGCCGACCGGCACGGGCGGCAGCTGCTCAGGGGCGTCGGCCTGTGCCTGCCGGGCCCGGTCGACGTGGAGCAGGGCCTGGTGACGCTGCCCGCGCGGATGCCCGGCTGGAACAGGTTCCCCGTCCGGGACCGGCTGGAGGAGCGGTTCGGGGTGCCGGTGGCCATCGAGAACGACGCCAACTGCATGGCCGTCGGCGAGCACAGCGTCCGGCCCGCCGGGCAACGCCAGTCGATCATGGTCAAGGCGGGCTCGGGCATCGGCGCCGGCGTCATCGCCGACGGCCGCCTCTACCGGGGCGGCACCGGCGCCGCCGGCGAGATCACCCATGTCCGCGTCGAGGCCGCCCACGACACGCCCTGCTCCTGCGGCAACACCGGCTGCCTGGAGACCGTCGCCTCCGGCGCCGCGCTCGTGCGCATCCTGCGCGAGCGCGGCCTCGACGTGACGTCCACCGAGGACGTCGTACGGCTCGCCCGCGACGCCGACCCCGAGGCGACCCGCGCGGTCCGCCAGGCCGGCCGCTACCTCGGCCAGGTGCTCGCCGCGAACGTCAACTTCTTCAACCCGGACGCCGTGTACCTCGGCGGCATCCTTTCCACCCTGGAGCCCTTCGTCGCCGCCGTCCGCAGCCAGCTCTACGAGGGCTGCCATCCCCTCGTCACCGAGCACCTGGTCATCGAGCGGGCCGGCCTCGGCGCCGACGCCGGCCTGGTCGGCGCGGGGCAGTTCGCGCTGCAGCTGGCGCTGGCGCACGCGCTGGAGGCGGTCACGGGCGCGCACCTCTCACCGGTCGGCGCCGGCCACCTTTCACCTGGCGGCAACCACAGCTGAGCCGGGGATTGCCGCCCACCTTTCCGTGGCGGCAACCATTCCTGGGCCAGGGGCTGCGGCCACCTTTCACCTGGTGGCAACCACTCCTCATCTCCCGGCAACCACAGCCGAGCCCGGGACAGACACCCTTGACCTTCCACCGACGTCTGGAGCACCCGTGCCGGAATCCCGTCCCGTCATCGCCGTCGCCGGACTCGGCATCGAGTCCTCGACCTTCTCGCCCGCACGCACCGGAGCCCCCGCCTTCCACCCGCGGCGCGGCGCGGACGTCCTGACGCGCTACCCCTTCCTCGCCCCCGGGCAGCCCCTGCGCACCGCCGCCGACTGGCGCGGCGCCCTGGTCGGCAAGGCTCTGCCCGGTGGTGCGGTGACGGGAGCCGCGTACGCCGAGCTGGCCGCCGAACTCCTCAACAACCTCAGCGAGCTGGGCCCGATCGACGGCCTCTGGTACGACATCCACGGCGCGATGACGGTCGAGGGACTGGACGACGCCGAGGCCGAACTCCTGTACCGCATCCGGGAAGTGGTCGGCCCGCACGTCCTCGTGTCCACCTCCATGGACCTGCACGGCAACGTCTCGCGCGAACTCGTCCACCAGAGCGACCTGATCACCTGCTATCGGATGGCCCCGCACGAGGACGCCATGGACACCAGGGAGCGCGCTGCCCAGAACCTCGTGGACCTGCTGGCGAGCGGCGCGCCCCGCCCGGTCAAGGCCTGGATCCCGGTGCCGGTGCTGCTGGCGGGAGAGCAGACCTCGACCCGCATCGAACCCGCGAAGAGCGTGTACGCGGCCGTGGACGAGGTGGCGGCGACGAACGGCGTGACGGACGCGGCGATCTGGGTCGGCTACGCCTGGGCGGACGAGCCGCGCAACCGGGCCGCGGTGGTCGTCACGGGATCCTCGCCGGACGCCGTCACCGCCGGTGCGGAGCAGCTCGCCGCCGGCTTCTGGAAGGCCCGCCACGACTTCGACTTCGTCGCGCCGACGGCCACGCTGGACGAGTGCCTCGACGCCGCCCTCGCCTCCACCGCCCGCCCCTACTTCGTCAGCGACACCGGCGACAACCCGACGGCGGGCGGCGCCGGGGACGTCACCTGGGGCCTCCAACGGGTCCTGGAACGCCCGGAGTTCAAGGACCCGTCCGGCCCCACGGTCATCTACGCCTCGCTGCCGGGGCCGGGCGCCGTCGACACGGCGGTGGCGGCCGGCGTCGGCGCGACGGTCACGGTCAAAGCGGGCGCCGAGGTCGACGACCGCCACGCCGGCCCGCTCACCCTCACCGGCGTGGTGCACGCGGTCCGGCACGGCGACCGGGACGCGGAGGCCGAGGTCGTGCTGCGGGTGG
Source organism: Streptomyces sp. NPDC006602 (assembly GCF_042870385.1). NCBI lineage: Bacteria > Bacillati > Actinomycetota > Actinomycetes > Kitasatosporales > Streptomycetaceae > Streptomyces > Streptomyces sp. NPDC006602. The sequence goes on from NZ_JBIAHG010000004.1 coordinate 105,157, forward strand.
GGAGCGTGCACGTGATCCTTACCCGGCTGCGCAAGCCGTACCACCACGAACACGACTTCACCGACCTGGAGCTGGACCCGAGGGCGGCCGACATCGTGATCGTGAAGATCGGCTACCTGGAGCCCGAGCTGTTCGCGATGGCCGCCGACTGGAAGATGGCGCTCACGCCGGGCGGCGTCGACCAGGAGCTGACCCGTCTCGGTCACCGCCGCATCCGCCGGCCCCTGTTCCCCTTCGACCCTCAGATGCCCGACCCGGACCTCACGGCCCGCCTGATCGCACCCTCGAACAAGGCGCTCAACGGCCCGGACGAGTGAGCCGATCGCCGCCGCCCCCGCCCGCCTCGGCGATCAGTCGGTCCAGCAGGGCGATCAGCACGTCCCGGCTCGACTCGCGCTCCCGCGCGTCGCACAGCAGCACCGGGACGTGCTCCGGCAGCGCCAGGGACTCGCGGATCTCCTCGGCCGGATACGGATGCCGCCCGTGGAAGCCGTTGACGCCGACGACGAACGGGATGCCCCGCCGCTCGAAGAAGTCGACGGCCGCGAAGCTCGCCTCCGGCCTGCGCACGTCGATCAGGACCACGGCCCCCAGCGCGCCGACGGCCAGGTCGTTCCACATGAACCAGAACCGCTGCTGCCCCGGGGTGCCGAAGAGATACAGCACCAGCCGGTCGTTGATGGTGATCCGGCCGAAGTCCAGGGCCACGGTCGTGGCCGCCTTCTTCTCGATGCCGACGAGGTCGTCGACGCCCAGGCCCGCCACGGTCAGCGGTTCCTCGGTGCGCAGCGGGACGATCTCGCTGACCGAACCGACCATCGTGGTCTTGCCGACGCCGAACCCGCCGGCGATCAGTATCTTGACGGTGTCGGGCGCGGCGGGGGCGACGGGTGCGACGAGCGCCTCGGGTGCCGCCCGGGTGGCGGGATCAGAGCCGGCCAAGGCCGTCCCTCACTTTCTGCAGCAGGTCCAGGTCCAGTTCCGGGTTGCGCGTGACGGGATGCGGCGGACGGGCCGTGATCAGGCCGGCCTCCAGCAGATCGCAGAGCATGATGACGACCACGCTCACCGGAAGGTCCAGCAGCGCCGCCAGCTCCGCCACCGCGAGCGGCCGCGCGCACCGGCGCAGGATCCGCGCCTGCTCGGGCTGCGGCCGAGGGGCCCGCTCCGGCGGCGGGTCCACCGCGGTCACCGTCGTGATGAGGGTGAAGTCGGCGCGGCTGGGCCGGGTTCGTCCGCCGGTCAGGGCGAAGGGCCGCACCAGCCGCCCCGCCGCGTCACTTCCGCTCACCTCACTCGCCGGTGGCGGTCGTTGGACCCACATGAGCCCGCGGCGCCGCGCTGAGGTGCTCGCCGATCTTCTTCACCAGCATGTTCATCTGGTACGCCACCACACCGACGTCCGCCTTCGGGCCGGTCAGCACGACGAGGTGGGCGCCGGGTCCGGCCGAGCTCAGTATCAGGTAGCTGTTGGCCATCTCGATGAGCGCCTGGCGCACCGGGCCGCCCCGGAAGTCCATGCTGACGCCCTTGCTGAGGCTCATCAGCCCGGACGCGGTCGCCGCCAGCCGTTCGGCGTCGTCGCGCACGAACCCGGTGGACCTGCTGACGACCAGTCCGTCCTCGGAGAGCACCACGGCGTGGTTCACGTCGGCGACCCGGTCCACGAGTCCGGTGAGCAACTGGTCCAGCTGGGTGTCCGTGGCGGGGGTGGGGCGTGTCATGGCGGTGTCCTTCATGAGCGGTCGGTGTGGGAAGTCGGGATGCCGGCCGGGTCCGGGGAGGGGGCCTTCGGCACGGCCGGGGCGTCTTCGCCGTGGGGCGCCTGCTCGTCGTATGGTGCCTGCTCCTCGTAGGCCGTATGCGTGTCTTCGCCTTCGGGTTTTTCGTCGTCTTCGGGGGATTCGGGCTCGTCCCGCGCCCGGAAGGTGCCGCGCTGGAATCCGGCGAGCGAGGAGGCGGCTCGCTCGGCGGTGAAGTCGTCGAGGTCGTCCTCGACGGCGGGCGGGGAGTCCTCGCGGAGTTCTTCGACGAGGTTGGTCTGCGGCACCCGGCGGGGCAGCGGGGCGAGTCCGTCGGGCCCGGCGGCGCGGGCCGCGGCGGGTGCGGGGGAGGTCCGTGCGGCGGGCAGGGGCCGGACCGTGCGGGCGGCCGGCCCGGCCTTCACCGCCTCGGCGCCCTGCGGATCCGGCACCTCCCGTACGTCCTTCGCGTCCGCCGCTCCGTCCGTCCCCGCGTCGGCGGCCCGCACCACGACGTCGTGCGGGACCAGCACGATCGCCGTCGTCCCGCCGTACGGCGAGGGGCGCAGCGTGACGGCGATGCCGTGCCGGTGGGCGAGCCGGGAGATCACGAACATGCCGAGCCTCAGGTCGTCCGCCAGCGCCACCACGTCGAACTTCGACGGCCCCGCCAACTGGGCGTTGAGGGAGTCGTAGTCGTCCTCGGACATGCCCAGGCCCCGGTCCTCGACCTCGACGGCCAGCCCCTTCGCCACCATCGCGGCCCGCACCCCGACGGGGCTGGGCGCGGGCGAGTACACGGTGGCGTTGTCGATGAGCTCGGCGAGCAGATGGATCACGTCCGCCACCGCGGGCGGGGCGAGGCACACGTCCTCGTCGGTGTGCACCTCCACCCGCCGGTACTCGGCGACCTCGCCGACCGCGCTGCGCAGGATGTCCATCAGCGCCACCGGTTCGGTCCAGCTGCGCCGCGGCTGCTCGCCGCTGATGATGACGAGGTTCTCCTCGTAGCGGCGCAACTGGCTCGCGATGGAGTCCAGTTCGTACAGGCCCTTGAGGACGTCGGGGTCCTGGTGCTCGCGTTCCAGCGCGTCGAGCTGGCTGAGCTGGAGGTTGACCAGGTTCTGGCTCTGCCGGGCGATGCCCAGGATCACCTTCTGGAAGCCGCGCCGGGTGTCGGCGAGCTCGACCGCGGTCACCACCGCCGTGCGCTGCGCGGTGTTGAACGCCTGGGCCACCTGACCGAGTTCGTCCGCGCCGTAGTCCAGCGGGGGCGCCGCCAGGTCCACGTCGACCGTCTCGCCCTTGTCCAGCCGCCGCACCACGTCGGGCAGCCGTTCCTCGGCCAGACCGAGCGTGGCCTGCCTGAGGCCGCGCAGCCGCCGGGACAGCGAGCGGGTGATCCGCCAGGACATGCCGGCGCACAGCAGCAGGGCGACCAGTCCGCCCGCGCTGAGGGAGGCCGCCGTCAGGAGCAGGTCGTCGGCCTTGTCGGCGCTGCGGGCGAGCAGCCCGGACGTCTGCTGCCCGATCAGGACGCCGTACTGGTCGGAGACCTTCTGCAGCGCGATGGTCCACTGCTTGCGCACATCGTCGGGCAGGTCGACCCTGCGGGAGTCGCCGGTCGGCCGGGCCGCGAGGACCTTGTCCTCGATGGCCTGCAGGGTGTGCCACTCCGCGCTCCGCAGGATCCGCTCGGTCTGTGTCTTCGCGCTGCCGCGCAGCGCGGGGACGATCTGGTCCTGGACGATCCAGCGCCGGGTGCCCACCATCTCGCCGAACCGGGTCCACGTCTTCTCGTCGACGTACCCGGCCGGCCAGGCCAGCGTGAGCAGCGCGTCCTCCTGGGACACCAGCTCGGCCCCGTGCTCCAACGCGACCAGCGGACCGGCCTGCGAGGTGAGATCGCCGTCGTCGACCTGGGAGAGTTCCTGGAAGGCGTGGATCTGGTCGTCGATGATCGAGGTGTACTGGTCCAGCGCCTGCTCGGCGGTGATGTCACGGGGATCGTCGATCTGGCTCCGGTAGTACTCCAGGCTGCCCACCGATCCGACGACCGAGTACAGCCGGTCCGCGATCCGGGCGGGGGCCCGCTGGACCTGGTCCGAACGGCCGACGAGCTTCGCGACCGCCGCGTCCGTCTCCTTGCGCGCCCGGTCCAGCGCGGCCCGGGAACCGGGCTCCGAGGCGAGCCAGGCCGCCGACAGCCCGCGCTCCTGTTGCAGCGCGAGGGTCGCGTCGGTGCCCATGGCGCCGGTCGACCGGCTCAGCTCCGTCTGCGAGCGCAGCCGCAGGCCCTCCGAGAACATCTGCGTCGTCGTCAGCCCCCACACGGCGGCGAGGGTGACGCTCGGGACCAGCGCCAGGAGGATGAGGGAGAGACGTATGGAACCGAGGCGGTGGCGCCGGGCACCTGTCCGTCGAGACATGGCCGTCCTTGGGCGATCGGCGGGAACGGGGGAGGGGGCACAGGGCCTGCGGGCGGCCGGTCAGCGGGTGCCGGCCGCCGCGAACTGCGCGACCGAGGCGACGTTCGACTTGGTGACGAACGCCGGACCGGTCAGCACGGGCGCCACGCCGCCCCCGCTCACGTTGCCGTTCGTCTTGTACAGCCAGAGGGAGTCCACGGCGAGGTAGCCCTGCAGGTACGGCTGTTGGTCCACCGCGAACTGCACGTTCCCGTTCCGCACGGCCTTGACCAGGTCCTTGTCGAGGTCGAAGGTGGCGACCCCGGCGCCGCTGCCCGCCGCCTTCACCGACTTGACGGCGGCGAGCGCGCACTGCGCGCCCAGCGTGACGACTTCGTCGATGGTGGAGTCCTGCCGCAGCCTGGCCGTGATGGCGGCGTTCACCGCGTCCATGTCGGTGCCCTCGACGTAGAGCATCTCGGTCTCGCCGCCGAACGCCTTCTTCACGCCGGCGCAGCGTGCCTCCAGGGCGACATTGCCCCGCTCGTGGATGACACACAAGGCGTGTCCGGCCTTGAGGCCGTCCAGCTTCTCCCCGACGGCCCGGCCCGCGACGCTCTCGTCCTGGCCGAAGTACTGCAGGAGACCGGCCGACCGCCAGGAGTCGATACCGGAGTTGAGACCGACCACGGGTATGCCTGCCGCCCGCGCCTCGGCGACCGGGCTCTTCATCGCCTGCGGCTTGGCCAGGGTCACCGCGATGCCGTCGACCTTGTCGCGGATCGCGTCCCGCACCAGCTCCGCCTGCCCGGCCGGATCGGAGTCGTTCGCGTACGTCAGCTCGATGCCGTCCTTGGCGGCCGCGGCCCGGGCGCCCTTCTGCACCAGCTGCCAGAAGTCGTCCCCCTTGCCGCCGTGGGTGATCAGGGCGACCTTGAGCCCGCCGGAACCGGAACTGCCCGCCGCGTCCGCGCCCGAGTCCAGCCGCGCACCGCCGGAACCGGAACAGCCGACGAGGAGCAGACAGACCGCGGCGACCGCGGCGGCCCCACGAACGGATCCGGAGGAAACCTGAGGTGGGGGAGGAGTGTTCATGGAGGTGGCACCTCGCTGTGCGGCCGAGCAAGTGGAACGCGAAGGAGAGGCCGGATCGCGGAATGTGCGTCGACCTGTTGAACCTTCACTGGCTCGGAGCCAACCGTGTGTGACCGCCGGTAGTCAAGTGATCGACCGCTCGCAGTGAGCTGTCGGTGCCACATCGTGATGGTCCGGTGTCATGGGACTATGCCATTACGGCTTGCGCCGGCAGTCCGTACATCGCGACCGGAACATCCCGTCGCCCGTCGCCCGGTCGGCCGGGTCTGCATGTGCCGCATGTGCTGCATGTGCTGCATGTGCTGCATGTGCTGCATGTGCGGCAGGGCGAGGCAGGGCGAGGCAGGGCAGGGCAGGTGGCCGGACGGTGACCCGGCCACCCGGTCCGGCCCGGTTCCTACGCGGCCTGCCGAAGCGCCTTCGCCTCGCGGGTCTCCCTGCGCCGCTGCCGTCGGCTCCGGCGCGGCTCCTGGTCGGGAAGCCAGCCGAAGGCCAGGCAGCTGCCGACGACCCCCAGCAGGATGCCGATGAAGAAGCCGCCCAGGTTGGAGGTGACCCAGGTGCCCAGGGACAGCAGGACACCGGTGATCGAGTAGAAGAGCCGCTGTACGGGGTTGAAGAGGATCAGCAGTCCCAGCACCAGCATCAGGGTCGGCAGGAGGTAGCCCGCCAGAGCCTGCGCGCCGGAGTGCAGGATGACCTTCAGCGACGCCTTCTCGGTGAGCAGGATCTCCGCACCGCCCAGGGTGAGCAGCAGCCCGCCCCAGAACGGACGGGCGGCCCGCCAGCGCCGGAAGGCGGGCCGCACTCCCTGCTGTGGCCCCTCGGACATCAGCAGCCCTTGCTGCTGAAACCGAGCTTCAGGCCCGGCAGCTTGAACACCCCTGCGGTGGTGGCGTAGTTGGTCTGCCGCAGGTTCCCGATGTGCACGGTCCTGGCCTGCTGGCTGAACACTCCGCTCGGGCCCTTCACGCCGGCCCGGGTGAGCGTGCCGGCGTCGTTGCCGATCTCGATGTCGTCGAAGGCGGCGTCGCCGGACAGCTCGGTCGAGTCGGTGGTCAGGTCGGTCGCCTCGACCTTGTCCTTCCCGCCGCCCGCGGTGATCAGCAGGTTGGTGCCGCCCAGGTCGACGCTCTGGCACAGCTTCGTGAGCGTCGCGTTCTTGATCGCGGACGTGATGACCAGCACCTGGCCGCCGGTGTCGCCCTCGTTGGGGCTGCCCGGCGCCATCTGGTCGAGGCCGCCGAACTGTTCGAAGCCGGTGCCGTCGAGCTCGGTCGCGGTGACCGTGAAGGGCATGCCGGAGATGGCGAACTGCACACCCAGCGCCCCCTCGGCCGTGAGGATCGCGAGGCCCGCGACGACCGCCGCGGCCGGCACCGCCATGATCGCGGCCCGCCGGGCCCGAACCAGCCCGCGTCTCGCGGGGGCTTCGGAGACTTCGGGTACTGCTGGTGAGGACGAGGCCATGTTCTGCTCCCGTGGGCATAGTCAATGCGATGGGGGTTCAGTGGCGCACGTTGCCCTGGCGCGGACAGCGGAACTGGGCGCACGTCTCCTCGCAACTCCCGGTGACTGCAAGGGCTTTCTCGTTACGCGTCAGTAGCCGTCGAGGAAGTTACCGGCGGTTACATTCCAGGGTCAAGAACGTTGCGGGAAAAGAGTGTTGATTGTGTGCCACCTGTGGCGCGCAAGGCCAACTCCCGCACAAAACCTTGACGTTGACTGACCCTCAGGTCTACAACTCTCCCTGGCTCCCCCAGATCCGTGGCGCCGGATCCAGCCGCTTCCCGGACGTTCTGTCCAGTACGGGCACTTCGCTGCCCGAGTGCGGACTCGAGTACGACCCGCTCGCACCCCGAGTGCAAACCGAGTACGGCCCGAGTGCGCCCCTCCAAGACACCGGCACGGCCTCTTCCCCCCAGTGGCCGTGCCGGTCGCGGAGCAATCCGCCCCCCACCCCCCTCAGAAAGAGGCACCCGCATGCGTACGCGATCCCTCCTCACCCTCACCGCCGCAGTCGCCGCCCTCGTCCTCCCCGCGGTCTCGCCCGCCTCGGCGGCCGACGGCACCGTCCTCACCACCGGCGGCCTCGGAGGCACCGCCGTCGCGGTCGGCGACGTCCTCACCGCGCCGCTTGCCACCGGCACCACCGCGACCCTCTACTCCAGCGCGACCGGCACCAGCGGCATCTCCTGCACGTCCTCGCAGTTCACCGCCACCGTCACCGACAACCCGGCCGCGCCCGGCACCGCCACCGAGTCGCTCGACGCCCACACCTTCGCCGGCTGCACCGCCAATGTCGTCGGCGTGCTCGGCGTCACCAGCATCACGGTCAACAACCTGCCGTACACCACCTCCGTGAACTCCGACGGCAGCGTCACGGTCACCCCGGCGAGCGGCTCCACCATCCAGACCACGGTCGTGCTGCGCACGCTGCTGGGCAGCATCAACTGCGTCTACCAGGCACCCAGCCTGGTCGGCACCGCCGACAACGCCGACAACAGCATCAACTTCACCAACCAGCAGTTCACGAGGACGTCCGGCTCCTCGCTCTGCTTCGCCAACGGCTACTTCACCGCGAAGTACGCCCCGGTGACGGACGGGGACGCGCCGGTCTTCGTCAACTGACCCGCGCCGTAAAGGAGTTCAGCGTCGACGCAGACGCAGCGCCAGGGCGGCGCCCCCGGTGAGCACCAGCACCGCGGCGGCGCCGCCCGCCAGCATCGGCGCGGAGGGGCTGGAGTCGGAGCCCCCGGTGGCGGCCACCGGGGTGCTGTCGGGCGCGGCGCCGGCCTCGGCGTCGGTACCGGCCGAACGGCTCGCCGCGGTGGACGGACCGGCCGGTGCGGTGCGCTTCTCGACGGGGCTCGGGGTGGGGGAGGGACCAGAGCTCGTAGGCTCCCGGCCGCTGTCCGCCGTGGCCGACGCCGAGCCCGCCCCGGCCGCCCCCGCGCTCTTCGCCGCCGGGAAGACGACGTCCGAGCACGAGTAGTACGTGTCCGGTGTGCTGCTGTTCTGCCAGACCGTGTACAGCACCTGCCGTCCCGTCCGGTCGGCCGGCAGCTTCGCCCTGATCCGGTACGCGCCGTCGGTCAGCGCCGGGTCCGTCACCTCCGCGAACGGCTGCTCCGGCAGGTCGTCCCAGGTCAGCGGCTTCGTCGGGTCGTAGCCGGGCTTCGTCAGATAGAGCCGGAAGGTCCCGGTGTGCGGGATCGTCGAGACGTACCGCATGGTCAGCGTCGCGCCGGGGGTCAGCTGGGTCGAGGGCCAGTCGGAGCGGGCCAGGTCGAGGCCCTTGTAGGCGGGCAGGCCGCCGCTGCACAGCTCTCCGTCGGGGATCTTCTGCCGGTCGCGGCCGTTCACGTTCGCGACGCGCAGGTTGTCCCAGGCCGTGAAGGAGGCCCCGTTGGCGGTGACGGCCGCCCGGCAGGCCGCCGACCGGGACGGGCTGCCCCCGTCGGGGGAGCAGGCGAAGACCCGGCTGACCGGATCCGTCGGTGCGCCGTGCGCCTGAGCGGGCGCCGCCGCCCACACGCCCAGCAGCAGTGAGCTCGTGACGGAGGCCGCCAGGGCGGCGGTGCGGTGTGCGGTGGTCCGGGGCATCCGGAACGTCTCCTCGGCCGGAACGGGAACGAACTGCTCGTGTGCGGTGCGACGGTGTGCTCCCGTCCAGTACGGGAAAACGGCCCGGGGCGTTCACGGGGCCGCCAACCGGCGTAAAGCAGACCGTTTCCGGTCAACGGACCGGTGTCGAGGGTGAGTTTCCGGCCGGATCGAGGGTTTCCCCTGTATCCCCAGGACCTCCCCTGTCCCTATCGTTCGACCACAGCCGCCCCACAGGCAACCCCGAACGGGCCGGCCCCGCGCTTGGCCGGCCCCCGCGCGCCTCTGTGCCCTTCGCATCATCCTCACTCGGCTTCACCCCCCGCCGCTTCAGCGACGAAGCGATTCGACCGCCACTCCGCGCTGCCCCGAGTGCGGCCACGAAAGGCAAGCCCTTGCGCACCTCCCTGTCCTCCAGCCCCTCAAGCTCCCCGAGATCTTCCAGACGGAAGCTGATATCCGCGGCCGCGGTCTCCGCCGCCCTGCTGACGGCCGCCACCACCACGGTCGCCGTCGCCCAGGAGCCCACCTCCCAGGAGTCCGCCGTCCCGGCCGCGCTGACCGAGGCCGCCCCCGGCACCCCGGCCGAGCGCCTCATCGTCGGCTACACGTCCGGCGCCGCCGAGGCCAAGTCGAACAAGGCAGCCGAGGCCGACGCCGTGGCCAAGGGCAAGGAGGCCGGCGAGGACCTCGACTTCCAGCGCCGCCTCGGCACCGGTGCCGCCCTGGTCGACCTGGGCGCCGACCTCACCAAGGCCGATGTCGCCGACGTCGTCGCCGAGTTCAGGGCCGACCCGCAGGTCGCCTACGTCGTACCGGACCGCCTGAACACCGCGAAGGCCGACCCGAACGACACCGAGTACGCCAAGCAGTGGGACCTGTTCGAGGCCACGGCCGGCATGAACGTGCCGGGCGCCTGGAGCACCTCGACCGGCACCGGCGTCACCGTCGCCGTCATCGACACCGGCTACGTCGCCCACACCGACCTCGCCGCGAACATCGTCGCCGGCTACGACTTCATCGCCGACACGGCCGTCTCCGTGGACGGCGACGGCCGCGACAGCAACCCGGCCGACCCGGGCGACTATTACGCGGCCAACGAGTGCGGCTCCGGCATCCCGGCCAGCAACTCCTCCTGGCACGGCACGCACGTCGCCGGCACCATCGCCGCGGTCACGAACAACAGCAAGGGCGTCGCGGGCATCGCGTACGGCGCGAAGATCTCCCCGGTGCGCGTGCTCGGCAAGTGCGGTGGCTACGACTCCGACATCATCGACGCCATCACCTGGGCGTCCGGCGGCACCGTCTCCGGCGTGCCCGCCAACACCAACGTGGCCAAGGTCATCAACATGAGCCTGGGCGGCGACGGGGCGTGCACCAGCGCGACCCAGAGCGCCATCACCGCCGCCGTGAACCGCGGTACGACCATCGCCGTCGCCGCGGGCAACGACAACGAGAACGTGTCGGCCCACTCGCCGGGCAACTGCAACAACGTGATCTCGGTCGCGGCGACCAACCGCACCGGCGCCAAGGCCTCCTACTCCAACTACGGCTCCCTCGTGGACATCTCGGCGCCCGGCGGTCAGACCAGCACCGGCACCGCCAACGGCATCCTGTCCACGCTCAACTCCGGCACCAAGACGGCGTCCACGGAGTCGTACGCCTACTACCAGGGCACCAGCATGGCCACCCCGCACATCGCGGGTCTGATCGCGCTGGTGAAGTCGGCCAACTCGGCGCTGACCCCGGCGCAGATCGAGACGGCCATCAAGAACAACGCCCGTGCCCTGCCGGGCGCCTGCTCGGGCGGCTGCGGCGCCGGTCTGGCGGACGCGGCCAAGACCGTGGCGGCCGTCAGCGGCGGTACGACCACGGGGACGACCTACTCCAGCAGCACCGCCGTCGCCATCCCGGACAACGGCTCGGCGGTCGAGTCCTCCATCGCGGTCAGCGGCCGCAGCGGCAGCGCCCCCTCGGCCCTCCAGGTCGGTGTCGACATCACCCACACCTACCGCGGTGACCTGGTCATCGACCTCATCGCACCCGACGGCACCGCCTACCGCCTGAAGGCCGCGAGCTCCTCGGACTCCGCGGACAACGTCAACACCACCTACACGGTGAACGCGTCCTCCGAGACGGCCAACGGCACCTGGAAGCTCCGCGTCCAGGACACGGCCGCGCAGGACACGGGCACCATCAACAGCTGGAAACTCACCTTCTGACCAGTCGGGTGTGACCAGCGGGGCGGGGGGGGGGGGGGGGGGGGGGGGGGCGCGCGCCGGGGGGGGGGGGGGGGGGGGGGAGGGGGGGGGGGGGGGGGGGGGTAGAAGGGG
>NZ_JBIAHG010000004.1:116350-381590 GCF_042870385.1 Streptomyces sp. NPDC006602
GTCCCCGGCCAACAAACACCCCCCCAAACCCCCCCTCGGCCCCGGTGGGTGGTCCCCGGGGGGGGGGGCGGGGGGGGGCCCGCCCCCCCGGCCCGGCCCGCTGTCCGTCATGCGCGGAAGGCGCTCAGGTGGTCGCCCGCCCAGTCCCGGTAGGCGCGGGCCGGCCCGCCGAGCACCTCGGCGACCGCGGGTTCCACGTGCGCCTTCGTCCCGTCCCGCCCGCGCGCTGAGCTCTCCACCAGGGCACGGGCCACCTCGGCGGAGTAGCGCTCCAGCAGCCTTGGCAGGACTTGGTCCTCGGTCGATTCGACGAAGGTCAGTGGCCGTTCGAGCAGCTCCGCGAGAATCTCCGTCTGCCGTACGGGACTCACGGCCTCGGGCCCGGTGAGCGGATGCGCCCGGCCCGCGTGCCCCTCGGCATCCGTCAGCGCCCGCACCGCCACGTCCGCGACGTCCCGCGGATCCACCGCCGCGACCTCCGTGTCGCCGTGCAGGGCGCGCACCACGCCCTCCTCCCGCACCGAGCGTGCCCAGCCCAGGGTGTTGGACATGAAGGCGCGCGGTCGCAGCAGCGTCCACGCCAGGCCCGAGGCACGCAGGAGCCGCTCGTTCTCCCGCTGCCACTCGGTGACCAGATCGGTGGCGTCCGGTTCGGTCACCGACAGGGTCGTCAGCTTCACCACATGGTGGACTCCCGCGGCACGGGCGGCCGTCAGGAAGTTCTCGTCATGGGCGTGTGTCAGCGGGTTCGCGGTGACGAGCAGCGCGGCCCGTACGCCGGTCAGCGCCCGCAGCAGGCTGCCGGGATCGTCGAAGTCCCCGCCCACCACCTCGGTGTGCGGGCCCGCCAGGCCGGCGGCGCGCCTCGGGTCGCGGGTCAGCAGGCGCACCGGCTCGGTGCCGGGCAGTCGCCGGGCCACCTGTCCGCCGACCGTGCCGGTCGCCCCGGTCAGCAGGATCACGAGGCCGCCATCTCCAGAGACTCCAGGACCCGGGCGCCGCGGTCGGCCCCGCTGTCGAGTGCGATCAGCAGCCCCGGGACCGCGATGCTGGGCAGGATGTGGGCCCACAGCACGGACAGCCGGTGGCCGAGGTCGGACCGGTTGGTCAGCGCGCGTGACATCAGCTGGATGCCGGTGAACGCGCCGACCAGCAGCTCCACCGTGTCCCGAGGGTTCGCCGTCGGCAGCAACTCGCCCTGTGCGCGCGCCTGTTCCAGCAGCGCCGTCAGCCGGTGCGCCCACTGCCGGAACGGCTCACCGTGGTCCACGCCGGAGGGCGTCTCCTGGTCGACGGCCAGTCGGACGCTGCCCCGCAGCAGGGAGTTGGTCAGCAGCCGCTGCCCCACCACGAACGTCATGTCGATGATCTCCTGCACCTTGCAGGGCTGCGGCGGCACGGCCCCGAACGGGACCTGTTCGTTCAGCACCGCCTGCGCGAGGGATTCCTTGGAAGGGAAATGAAAATACAGGGCGCCCTTGGTGACTTCGGCCCGCTCGAGGACCATGGCGATGGTCGTGGACGTGTAGCCGTGCTCGTCGAAGACCGCGCCCGCCGCTTCCAGGATCGCTCTGCGCGTCCTGATGGCGCGCTCCTGTTGTGCCATAAGAGCCCCTCCACTGCGCCGAGTTGAACAAGCCGGCGATCGTGTGCCGCAGTGACCCCGATCATAGAACGCCGCGGACTGATCTCATTGAAAACAAACCGGTCGGCTCGTACTCTAACGCTCACCGGAGTGGGCATCTCACTGTCCGCCATGGCCTTCGGGAGAACCGTAGGGAGAGACATGCCTCAACCACGGCATCTTGCCGAGACCCCGCCCATGACGGCGACCGTCCCCTGTCAACTGGTACACCGCGCGGCGGTGGCGGAAACATTCCTCACCGGCTGGAGCCGGATCGCGGACGACCGGTTCTCCGTGTCGGCGCAGTGGCCGCGCGCACACGGATTACACGTGTCGGCGGACCGGTCCGCATACGAACCCCTGCTCGTCGTGGAGACCGTACGGCAGAGCGGAACGCTGATCGCGCACACCGAGTACGACGTGCCGCTGGGCCACCACTTCGTGCTCCAGGAGTTCGAAGTCGACACGTTTCCCCGGCACTTGGCGGTGGGCGCGGTGCCGGCCGAGCCGGTCGTCGAGGTCGCCTTCACCGAGGTCCAGTACCGGGGTCGACGCCCGGTGTCCGCCCGCTACACGGCGGACGTCGTACGCGGCGGCGACCGTGTCGCGACCGCGCATGTGGCGTTCTCCTGCACCAGCGACGCCGTCTACCGCCGGCTGCGGGGCGGCCGTACGCCCGCCACCGTGTCGGCTCTGCCGGTCCCGCCGGCTCTGCCGGCCGCCGCCGTGGGACGCGCGCTGCCCGAGGACGTCGTCCTCGCACCGGCCGACCGCCCGGACCGCTGGCAGCTGAGAGTAGATACCGCACATCCCGTTTTCTTCGACCACCCGCTCGACCATGTGCCCGGCATGCTGCTCCTCGAGGCCGCCCGCCAGGCCGTATGGGCACGAACCCCCGGCGGCGGGCTGCCCGTTTCGTTCCGGATCGCCTTCCACCAGTACGCGGAACTGGACGAACCCACCTGGATAGAGCTTTCGGAAGGAAGCGACGGCACCGTACAAGTCGTCGGCAGGCAGGGGGACTCGGAGGTCTTCGCATGCGCCGTCGGCGGCGCCGAGTAGTGAGCTATCGTGGGGAGAGAGCAAGAAACAAACGGCGTGACCCGTTCTTTCCCGCACCTGGAGTGTTCCGTCGATGCCGAGGCAGTTACGCGCCGAGCAGACCCGCGCGACGATCATCACGGCCGCAGCCGACCTGTTCGACCGGCACGGCTACGAATCGACCAGCCTGAGCGACATCGTCGAGCACGCCCAAGTCACCAAGGGCGCCCTCTACTTCCACTTCGCAGCGAAGGAGGACCTGGCGCACGCCATCATGGAGCTCCAGTCCCGCGCCTCGCGCGGGCTGGCGCACGAGATGGACGCCCGTAGCTCCACCTCCCTCGAAGCCCTGATGCGCCTCACGTTCGGCATAGCGCACCTGTCCGTCGAGGACCCCATCCCCCGAGCCGGCCTCCGGCTCGCCACCGGGGGAGTGGAGGTGCGCGCCCCGCTGCGGCATCCCTTCACCGAGTGGCTGGACATCGCCTCCCGCAAACTCCTCGGCGCCGTCAAGGAGTCCGACCTCCACCCCGACACCGACATCGACGCCGCCGCCCACTCCCTCGTCTGCTCCTTCGTCGGGACCCGCGTCGTCGGCCGCCACCTCGAACCCGTGGCCCGCCAGCCACGCAGACTCGCCCAGATGTGGCACCTCCTGATCCGAGGCATGGTCCCGGTCCCGCGCCGCGCCCGCTACCTGACGCTGGTCGCACAGCTGGAACGGGAGACCAGGGCCGGGTGAGGGGCGGGGGCTGCCGCGGAGGCTGTGAACGTGCGTGCGGGCGGGTACCCCGGCCCCGGCAGGGGTCCTCGGCGGACCGGAGGGCTCCCCGGTCCACGCCGACGTGCGCGATACCGTGAGCCGTATGCCCGACACCCCGCCCGCGCCCGTGATCCTCGGCAACGAACCCGGCTCCTTCCCGCACAGCGTCCTCGCCGAGCGGCATCCCGCCATCGTCCGGCAGGTGCGCGAGGCCTTTCCGTACGGGCCCGAGCAGCACCGTGGCCTCGACGAGCTGCTCGTGAGTTGTACCGAGGGTGTCGTCGAAGCGCTGCCCGCCGACGCGCACGACCGGGACCGCTGGAAGGCGTGGGGCATCGACGGGTACACCGGCCGCTCCTGGTTCGACGTGCCGTGGCTGTGGTCCGAGAGCTACTTCTACCGTCGGCTCCTCGACGCGGTCGGCTACTTCGGCCCCGGCGCGTGGCAGGGCATCGACCCCTTCCGCCCCTTCAAGCTCGCCGAGCTCGATTCCCGGGAGACGGACGAGGAACTGGCCGCGCTCGACGACCTCGCGGACAAGCCCGAGGACGAACAGGCCACAGCCCTGCTGCACGGCTCGCTGTGGGGCAATCGCGCCGACCTCGGCTTCCGCCTCTCCGACGCCGACGCGGAGGGCCGGGCGGCCGTCCCGGGCCTGGTCGCCGACGACAGCGACGCCCTCTGGTCGTCGCTCACGGGCGGGGGCGCGCTGTGCCTGATCGCCGACAACGCCGGCCGCGAGCTGATCCCCGACCTGCTGCTGATCGCCCACCTCCTCGCCCACGGCCGCATCGAACGCGCCGTCCTGCACGTCAAGCCGTACCCCTACTACGTCTCCGACGCCACGACCGCCGACGTCGTCGACGCACTGCGCCGCCTCACGGACGCGCCGGGCCGGGCCGCCGAGTACGGGCGCCGCCTCTGGTCCGCCATGGCCGACGGCCGCCTCACGGTCCGCGCCCACCCCTTCTCCTGCGCCCCGCTGCCGTACGCGGACCTGCCCCACGACCTGCGCACCGAGCTCGCCGCGTCCACGCTGACGGTCGTGAAGGGCGACCTCAACTACCGCCGCCTGGTGGGAGACCGCAGGTGGCCCCCGACGACCCCCTTCGCCGACGTCACGGCCCACTTCCCCGGCCGCGTCGCCGCCCTGCGCACCCTGAAGTCCGACGTGATCACCGGCCTCGACGCCGACACGGAGGCCGCGCTCGTCGCCGCCGAGGGGCAGCGCTGGCGCACCGGCGGGACCCATGCGCTGATCCAGGTCCGGCCGTGAGGAGCGTTATGCTGCCGAGTTGTACCGGTGGGCTGCCCTACGTCCCGCCGACGGGCAGCGAAAGAGGACGTCATTGACCCCGCGGTACCTCAGCAATCCAGGGGAGCCCGTCTACGACGTGCACGCGCGGCGGTACGTCGACGTCACGGACGTCCCTGACGAGCCCGACCTGCACGACGTGTTCACGGACATCTACCGCACCAACCGCTGGGGCTCCGACGAGACCCGCTCCGGACCCGGCTCCGAACTGCAGCGCATGAAGCGGGTCATGGCCCGACTCGGCGAACTGATCAGTGAGTTGAGCATCCGCTCGGTGCTGGACGCGCCGTGCGGCGACTTCAACTGGATGCGGTACGTCGACCTGCACGGCGCCGACTACCTGGGCGGGGACGTCGTCGCGGAACTCGTCGAGAGCAACCGCGCCCGTTACCGCACGCCCGGCCGGGACTTCCAACTGCTCGACTTCACCGCCCAGCCCGTGCCGTGCGTCGACCTCATCCTGTGCCGGGACGCCCTCGTGCACTTCTCCTACCAGCACGTCGTGGAGGCACTGACCCGCTTCCGGGAGAGCGGCTCGCGCTACCTGCTCACCACGACCTTCTTCGGTACCTCCGCCAACACGGACATCCTCACCGGCTGGTGGCGGCCGATCAACCTGCGGCTCGCCCCCTTCGGGCTGCCCGAGCCGCTGCGAGTGATCGGCGACGACGAGTCCGACGACTTCTACGACGACAAGGCGCTCGCGTTGTGGGACCTCGGGCAGATCCCGGCCCGCTTCCCCGGCTACGAGCCGGCGGCGGCCGAGTCGGGGTCGCTGGGCGCGTGAGCCCCCGGTGCGGCCGGCGGAACGTCGTCCGGCGTCCCCGGTGCCCCGGCGCGCATGCCGGCCACGACGCGCAGCGCCTCCTGCGCCGCCCGGGTCCGTGGATGCCGTAGCCCCAGCACCTCCTCGCAGGTCTCCCGTACCTCACTGAACTCGGCCTCTGCGGCTGCCAGTTCGCCCTTCACGCACAGCAGGTCGGCCAGGTTGTGCCGTACCGCCAGCGTCCCCGGATGCCGGCGCCCCAGCGTCTCCACACAGTCCGCCAGCACCGTCCGGTACTCCGCCTCTGCCGGCTCGACGCGCCCGCGCAGATGCAGGACGTGGGCCGCGCCGTGCCGTACGGACAAGGTCAGCAGGTGTTGCTCGCCCAGAACCGTCCGCCGGGCCTCGTAGACCTCGCGGAACTCCGCCTCCGCCGCCTCCAGTTGGCCGCGGTCCGTCAGCAGGTCGGCCAGGTTGTGGCGGACCGCGAGGGTGCCGGGGTGGCGGGGGCCGAGGGTGTCGATGCAGTCGGCGAGGACCGTCCGGTACTCGGTCTCGGCGCGGTCGGTGCGCCCGCGCAGGTGCAGGACGTGGGCGGCGCCGTGCCGTACGGACAGGGTGAGCAGGTGCTGTTCGCCGAGCACCTCGCGGCGGGCCTCGTAGACCTCGCGGAACTCCGCCTCCGCCGCCTCCAGTTGGCCGCGCTCCATCAGCAGGTCGGCCAGGTTGTGGCGGACCACCAGGGTATGCGGGTGCATGTCGCCGAGCAGCCTGCGCTGGACCTCGAAGACCTCCCGGAACTCGGTCTCCGCGTCGGTGGGCCAGCCCCGGTCGCGCAGCACGGTGGCAAGGCCGTGCCGGGCGGCCACGGTCTCCGGGTGGTCCTCGCCGTAGGCGTCTGCGCGCAGCCCGAGCACCGTACGGAACTCGTGCTCGGCCTCCACGAGCAGGCCGCGGTCGCGCAGGACGTCCGCGAGGTCGTGGCGCACGGCGAGGGTGCTCGGGTGGCGCTCGCCCAGTACGTCCGCGCACACCTGGAGCGTCTCCCGCAGCTCCAGTTCCGCCTGCCGGAACATCCCCCGCTCGTGCAGCACCTGGGCCATCTCGTGCCGGGTGACCAGGGTGTCGGGGTGGTTCGCGCCGAGTGTCTCCCGATAGGCGTCCAGGAGCAGGCGGTAGTCCTCCTCGGCCTCGGCGAGCAGCCCTCGGTAGCGCGCCATCCAGGCCACGCCCTTGCGGGCCGCGAGGGTCCGGGGGTCGCGCTCGCCCAGCAGGGTCCGGAGCGTGGCGTGGACCGCGCGGTACTCGGTCGCCGCCTCGACCGGACGGCCCCGGCCGTTGAGCAGGTTCGCGAGTGCGTACCGGGCGTCGGCGGTCTCGCCGGCCGCGTCGCCGAACAGGGCCCGGGTGTCTTCCAACACCGTGCGAAGCAGCGACTCGGCCGCCGGCAGCCGACCGCGCAGATGGAGCAAGTGGGCGGCAGCGGAGCGTACTTCGAGTGCGTCGGGGTCACGCGGACCGCACGCGAGCACCACCGGCTCGCACGCCCCGAGCACCTCCTCCGCCCGGTCCAGCCAGCCCCGCCGAATCAGATGCCGGGCCCCGGCCGCCGCCGCCCGCAGCGCCTTCGAGACGAGTTCGTCCTCCACCTCGTACGGGTCGCCGATCAGGGCGAGCGGGGCGTCGCAGTGCGGCAGCAGCAGCCGCCAGCGCGGCCAGTCGCGCGGGTCGTCCTCGCTGAACTCGGCGGTGGCCGTGACGACCAGGTCGGCGACCACCGCGCCGTACTCCTGGAGGTGTTCGACCAGGTCCCGCTGGTGGCGGCCGGCGTCCCGGACGAGGGGATGCAGCAGCAGGGTGCGCGCCTGCTCGTCGCCGCCGCGCGGGGTGTGCAGTTCGATCAGGCCGAAGTCGGCGAGCGAGGTGAGCGCGGTGAACAGCTCCTGCGGGGTGACGCCGGGCAACAGCCGGGAGGCGGCGAGCCGGTCCGGGCGCAGCAGCCCGACCAGGGGCACGGGGGCGTCGCCCAGGCAGCACAGCAGCCGCATCAGCGGGCGGGCCTGGGAGATGCCGCGCCGCTCCAGCAGGTCCAGGGAGAGCTCCCAAGTGCGGCTCACCGGAACGGTGTTGGGGATGCCGGGCTGGCCGGGCGGGTCCTCGTCGAGGAGTTCGGTGAAGCGCTCGTCGAGGGCGGCGTGGTAGTCGGCGTACGTCCGTACGGCGCTGGTGCCCGGCCAGGCCGGGAACGCGGACGCCGCCGCGAGGTACGAGCCCGCGATGCGCAGCGCCAGTGGCAGCCCGCCGAGCCGCCGCGCCAGCAGCCCCGCGTCCTCGCGCGATCCGGCCCGCGGCCCGGCGAGGTCCCACAGCACGTCGGTGCCGTCGGCTTCCTCCAGCGCGTCCACCGGGTGCAGCGTCGCCCACGGCCCCCAGGTCGCCGGGCTGCCGTCCCGGCTGGTGATCAGCACCAGGCCGGGCAGCTCGGCGGCCGGCCGGATCCAGCCGGTGCCCTCCGCCAACCGGCCGTGCGGGGCGAGGTGTTCGGGTTCGTCGGCGTTGTCCACGATCAGCAGCCACGGGTCCGCCCGGTCGCACAGTCGCCGCCACAGCAGGTCCGTGGCGCTGGAACGCCCCGACCAGGCCCGGTCGATGAGGTCGGCGGGCGTGCCCAGCGCGGCCACCACCTCGCGCATCCCGGCGCTCAGCGCGGCCGGGTTCGACGCGGTCACCCACCACACGTCCACGCCCAGCGCGGAGGCGTACGCGGCGATCTCCAGCGCGACCGTCGTCTTGCCGCCACCACCCATGCCGTGCAGCACCCGCACACCCGAAGTCGGCTTGCCCACCAGGGACTTGAGCGCGTCGAGCAGCGGCTCCCGCCCGCGCACCCGGCGGTCGAGGCGGCCCAGGGGCGGGGCGACGGTCAGCGCGCCCGGAGTGGGCGACTCGGGTGCCGCCGCGGGCAGCCCGAACTGGGCGTGCGGGGCGTGGATGACGATCGACCGGGCCACGCCGGAGAACTCCTCGACGAACGCGGTCAGTTGACCGGACAGCTCCGGGTCGCGGGCCAGCAGCGTGCGCAGCGTGGCGTCCCACCGCTCCCGCTGCTCGCGCAGGATGATCTCCTGCCGGCCCGGCGGCGCGGCATCGAGCGCCGCCCGCGCCCGGTCCAGCTCCGCCACGCCCTCGCGCCCCAGGATCCGCAGGATCCGCTGCCGGGCCGCCTGCCAGGCGTCCGTGGTCATCAGCCCGACCATCGTGCCCGCGGCGGCGGCAGCGGTCTGGGTGAACAACTCTGCCCCGAACATCGAGGACCCCCTGTCGGCACACACCTCGACGGCTACGTCCGAACCCCTCTTCCCGACTTCAGGGTCTCATGTTCCGTGTGTTCAAGGGCATTTGATGGGACGTGAGCCGGTCTACGGCAGGGGGTACGGCGCCGCCACGTCACCGCTCAGGTTGTCCGGCCTCTCGTCCTTGGGCAACGACTGCGGTCCGGGTGAGGCGGCATCACGTTTCAGGAAGAGCGGCAGCAGAAGCAGCGGAGCGATCCCGACGAGTAGGAGATCGCTCCGGTTTACTCTCCAGGGACCTCGGCAGCGGGCCCAGCAGCAGCACTGACACAAGAAACGTAAGGCAGTCCAGAGCGAAGGGCAGGGCGTCTGCGGCATCGAGCAGCGCTGCGCCGAGGAGGGGACCGATGAACTGTCTCCCCAGCAGCAGTGCCGTGGATGACATGGCGTTGGCCCGCTCGAGATGCTCTTCGGATACGAGTGGCGGCAAGTACGCGAACGTCGCCGAGGTCGCCACGGACTCCAGCAGTCCCATCAGGAACGCGACGGCGTAGAGCAGCGGCAACGACGTGTGGCCGCTGATCAGGAGAAGCACGAAAACGCCCATGATCCCGAAGCGCAGGGCGTCACAGGCGATCAGGACACTGCGCCGGCGTACACGGTCTGCCAGGACGCCGCCGAAGACTCCCAGGACGAGGAAAGGGAGCGTGGCAGAGCCGAGCAGCAGTCCCAGGCCGATGGGACCGGCACCCTGCTGGGCGGCGAGCAGCGGCAGCGCCGCGTACCGCATGCCGTCCCCGACGAAGGAGACGGCCGAGGCAGCGATGAACAGGTGTGCGTGTTTGTTGAGTTCAGTCCAATTCCGCAGCAAGGTTGCTCACCGCCTCCAACACCACCTCCACCGCCGACCGCGATCCGGCGGTGAGCATGACCGGGTCGGTGTAGATGCCCCGGCCGGGGTGATCGCTGGCCACCAGGACGGTGGCGGCGCGCACCTGCCGCAGGCGGGCGACGGTGAGCACCGCCGAGGTCTCCATGTCGATCGCCGAGACGCGCAGCCGACGACACCGTTCCACCAGAGCCGAATCCTGCGTGAGAACGGCGTCGAGGGAGTGGACCAGGCCGTCGTGCATTCGTCCGCCCGACGCCTGCCGCAAGGCGGTCACCAATGAGTGGTCCGCGACAGCCGGGTAGCGCTCCGAGCAGTAGGCCGCACTCGTGCCGTCCCCTGCCACCGCGCCGGTCGGCACGACCAGGTCGCCGCAGTTGATCTCAGGGGCGATGGCACCGCAGTAGCCCATTCCGATGAGCGTGTGCACGCCTCGGGCGGCCGCGGCCTCGACGGCCATGGCGGCGGCCGGAGCACCGAGCTTGGCCGACAGGATGCCGAACCTGCGGCCCCGGTGCCGGGCGATCGACACGGACCGGTGGTGGCCCTCGATCGCCACCTTCTTCTCCCAGTCCGTGCGGTCGTACAGGTCGGGGTTCTCGAGCGGCAGCACGACCACGCCGGGGAGTTGTCCCACCACGTCGGAGAACAGCCAGCCGTCGGCGATGCCGCGGAAGGTGACGCCCCAGTCCTCGGTGCTCTCGTACGGATCCTCAGACACCCTTGAGTACCCTTTCGACGTGGCTGCCCACGTAACGCTCGAACCAATACTTGCGTGTGTCGCAGAAGGCGTCCTTGTGGTCGAGGGTGCCGTACTCGGAGAGAGTGTGGCCCGGGTGGCCGCCTCCGCACAGTTCGACCCATTCGCACGAGCGGCACTCGTCGACGGCCTCGGCCCGGCGGCGGAACCTGGCGATGTGCTCCCTGAACTTGTCGCTGCGGAACGCCTCTTCAAGCGTGGTGTCGCGAACGTTGCCGAGGGACCAGTCCTTGTCGACCCACAACTGGTCGGCGAAGATCCCCCCGTCCGGCGAGATGCGGGGAAAGGCGTTGTACGCGAACAACTGCTTCGGGAACAGGCTGCGCCCCGTGAACGGGCCCCTCACGGTCAACTCAGGAACAGTCGACGTCTAGCTCAGGCGGCGCGAGCAGCCGCGGACGGGCAGATGTGCGGCTGGGACTGGACGCCGTGGTCGAAGACGAGCTGGCTGCTGGTGACTTCCGGCAGCTCGACAGCCGTGTCGATCTCCTGCTCCGACTGCTGCTCGGTGATGGTGCTGGGCATGGTGCCTCCTCAATTGAGTGGTGCACATGACGGGTCCCGTGGATGCCCTCTGAAAGCGGGATCCGATGGGACTTCGGGAGAGTAAGCAGACGGGACAGTCCCTGTCATTAGCTTTCGGTTCCTGGTCTCAATATTCGAGAGAACAAAGCGAGTTGGGTGAACTGCTCGCCAAGCGCGACGGATGTCCGGATATTGACCGCAGTGAATAGCCGTCGCCGTGGTGCGGTACCGGTGATGCGCTCGCCGCGGTGCTGGGAGAGGAATCCGTTCCGAACCGTCGAAGTGATTTCCGTTGGAGGCTGATCGTCGAATTAATGGCGTTCGGAATCGCGAGTTTCGAGGGTGTGCCGAATTTTGTTCGGCGGACGGGGCCGCTCTCGGTGCCGCTGCCTAGACTCCCAACCGGCAACCGGACGGGAAGGGGCAGCGCGCATGCAGCGGGGGATGCTCGGATGGGGCGAAGGCACCGCCTTGTACATCGGCGCGGTGCTGGGGCCCGGGGTGCTGGCGCTGCCGGCACTCGCGGCCGCGGTGGCCGGCCCGGCATCGATCGTCTCCTGGACCGTGCTCCTGCTGCTCAGTGTCCCGGTGGCGGTGACGTTCGCGGCGTTGGGCGCGCGCCACCCCGACGGCGGCGGCGTCTCCACCTTCGTCGCCCGGGCGTACGGTCCGCGAGCGGCGACATGTGTGGGGTGGCTGTTCTACGCGGCGGTGCCGGTCGGTGTGCTGGCCGGTGCGATGGCGGGCGGGGAATACGTCGCCGAGGCGTTCGGGCTTTCCGGGAGCGCCGGGTACGCGTGCGCCGCGGCCATCCTGGCGGTGGCCGTCGCCGCCAACTATGTCGGGCTTCAGGTGTCGGGCCGGATGCAACTGGTGCTCGTCGGCCTGCTGGTGCTGCTGTTGGCGTGCGCGATCGTCTTCGCGGCGCCGCACACCGAGACGGCCCACTTCACCCCCTTCATGCCGGACGGCTGGCTCTCCATCGGTTCGGCCGCCCTGGTGCTGTTCTACGCGTTCAGCGGCTGGGAGGCGGCGAGTCATCTCTCCGCGGAGTTCGCGCATCCGACAAGACATCTGCCGAGGGCGACGGCGATCACCTTGGTGATCGTCGGTGTGCTCTACCTCGGTCTGTCCTTCGTCACCGTCGGCGTACTGGGGCCGGAAGCGCGTACCTCGGACGTTCCTCTGATGCTTCTCCTGGAGCGCGGATTCGGCTCATCGGCGCGCGGGCTGACCGCGGCGGCGGCGATATGTCTGAGCATGGGCGCGGTCAACACCTTCATAGCGGGCGCCGCTCGGCTGGGAGCGGCCCTGGGCCGCGACGGTGCGCTGCCGGTCTGGCTGGCGAAGGGGGGCAGCGCGGGCCAGGTTCCGCGCCGCAGCCTGACCGTGCAGGCGGTGCTCACCGCGGCCCTGACGCTTGTCGTCGCTCTGCTGAACGTACCCCTGGATCCGTTGATGCGAGCCACGTCGGCGTTCCTGGCCGCGGTGACCGTCGCCGGAATGGCCGCCTCGCTGCGGCTGCTGCCGCGCCGTACGCCACTGTGGTACGCGGCCGCGGTCGCCGCGGTTTTCACGCTGGTGGTGATGGCCTTCAGCGGATGGCTGCTGGTGCTGCCGCTCACTGTCGCCGGCTGCGCGGCGCTGTATTGGCGCAGTCGGAGCGGACGCGTCGCCGTCGATGGCCGGACGACTCAGACGGAGGACTTGCCGGTGGCGGCCTCGGTGACGAGTTCGCCGAGTTCGATGCCCGGCTCGGACCGCTCGTAGAGGTAGAAGTGGCCGCCCGGGAAACATCGGTGGACCGGAGCGGCGGTTACTTCGTCCAGGCCGATGTACGTTCCTGGGGATACGAGGACGGTACGCGCTTCTGCCGCGAACTTCCGCAGTTCGCAGGGGTGGTGGCCGTACCGACGAGCGCGTTCTACCAGAGCCCCGACACGCCTCGGTGGCTGGTGCGCTTCAGCTTCTGCAAGGGCGAGGGCCTGATCCGGGAAGCGGTGGATCGGCTGGTGGAAGCGGCTCGCTGACGGGAGGTCAGCCGCCTGAGCGGGCCCGCCTGGCGTCCTCGTCGCGCTGTGCCCGCCGACTGGGGGCCTGCGCGGCCTGCGGCTGGCGATTCGTGTCCGGCAGCGCGGTCAGCACCGGGGGAGGAGTGTGCTGGAAGATCACGATCGTCCTGAAGCCGACGATCTCACGTCGTTGGCTGAGGCGGTCCATCAGGAACGCGTGCAGGGCCTCGTTGTTCTGCACGGCGACGTGAATGAGGAAGTCGTCGCCGCCGGCCACGACGAACACACCGACCACTTCGGGGTGTTCGGCGACCGATTCCTGGAAGGAGGTGATGACCGAGCGGCTGAGTGGCCTGACCTGCGCGGCAACGAACGCCTGGTAGTCCCTGTTCAGCGCGGAGAGGTTCAACTCCGCCCGGTAGCCGTTGATCACCCCCCGCTCCTCGAGCGCGCGCACGCGCTCCAGTGACGTGGACGGGGCCACGCCGAGCTGACGGGCCAGTTCGCGGTTGGACTGCCGAGCGTTCAGCTGAAGATGCCGGATGATCGCCGAATCAAGTTTGTCCATGTGGCCCAGTGTGCCACGCGGAGGAGTCAAACGTTCGGCTTGCATGGTCGACTGGCACTCATTTGATTACTATTTGCAGTAAATGTTAGACGCGCGATTGGAAGGGCGCACGAATTCCCGTGCAAACGATGCCTCCGCCGTACTCGCGTTTGAGGAGCTGTCCCGGGCACTCCCGCCTTCGGGAGGAAACCGCGCACACGGAGAGGACTTTCATGCGGGGCAGGGACATGGCCGACTACGGGACCCTGGCAGTCGTGTGGGGTGTCTCGTTCGCGGTGCTGGCGAGAACGGAGCGGGCTTTCGGCTGGGTGGGCGCGGTCGCGTTCCGAGCGCTCATCGCCGGGGTCATCGTGCTGCTGGCCTCCCGGGTCATGAGGCGCCGGCTCGACTTCGCGACCGGCTGGTGGCCGTTCGCCGTGGTCGGCGCGACAACCGTCGCGGGCCAGTTGATCGGAGTCTCCTACGCCACCCCCCGTATCGGATCGGCCATGGCTGCCATCTTCGTGGGCACGATTCCGTTGTTCTCCATGCTGATCAGTCACCTCTGGGGGCTCGAGCGGATGTCGGTTCGAGGCTGGGTCGGCCTGTCCCTCGGCATCGCGGGCATCATCCTGCTCGTGGGCTTCCCGGAGACGTCGATCACCGACTCCTTCCGCCTCGGCTGCGTCGGCTCGCTGATCGGCGCGCTCTCGGCGGCGTTCGGAAGCAACTACGCCCGTGTGCGTCTGCACAACGTCGGGTCGTGGGAACTGACCATCGGGTCGTTCCTCTTCGGCGGGTTGCTCACCCTTCCGCTGTTGTTCGTGGTTCCCGTGGCCCAGACACCTCACCTTGCCGACTACGCGTATCTGCTGCTGCTCGGCGGCGTCATGAGTGGCGTGATGTACGTGCTCTATTTCCGGCTCGTCGCCGGAGTGGGGGCCACCAGGGCGCTCAGCGTCGAGTTCGCGGTGACGGCCGTCGCGGTGCTCGTCGGCTCCCTCGTCCTGAGCGAACGGCTTTCCGCGGTGCAGCTGCTGGGAACGGCCGTGATCGTCGGTAGTTGCTCGCTGGTACTGGGGCTGACTCCACGACTGACGTCCCGTCGCCCGACGCGCGACCGGCAGCCCTCCTGAGCTCGAACGTCCGGCTCGCCGCGGAAGCCCGGCCGACGAGGGCCGGCCGGGCTTGCGCGGCACCACGGGATCCGCGGCATGTACCTCGGCCCGCGACGTGCACCGTCGCGCCCGGCGGGTGGACGGCCGGACGTCGACACTCGACCGGAGCCGCCGGCCACCAATCAACGGAAACCTGGTGCGCTCGGTGCTCGGCGACGGTACGGAAGCCCAGCGCGGCAGACTGCTGCTCACCTGCTTCACCGGTCTGATCGGCTCGGACCTCGTCCGGTGGACGTGAATCATCCGACGCCACGCCCACCGAGGGCACCACAAGTCCCGCTCAGAACTCCCGGATGTGCGCTCGATTCACGCGATGGTGTGATCATCCCCTGCCCCGCGGATGCCCCCGCAGGGCCCTGGGTAGGGCCCGGCCATGACGCAGCAGCCCTTCGAACTCCCGCACTTCTACATGCCGTATCCCGCGCGGCTGAACCCACATGTCGACGAGGCCCGCGTCCACTCGACCGAGTGGGCGCGCGACATGGGCATGCTGGAGGGATCCGGGATCTGGGAGCAGTCCGACCTCGACGCGCACGACTACGGTCTGCTCTGCGCCTACACCCACCCCGACTGCGACGGCCCCGCCCTTTCACTGATCACCGACTGGTACGTGTGGGTCTTCTTCTTCGACGACCACTTCCTGGAGATCTTCAAGCGCACCCAGGACCGCGCCGGCGGCAAGGCCTACCTGGACCGGCTCCCGCTGTTCATGCCGATGGACCTGTCCACACCGATGCCCGAACCACGGAACCCGGTCGAGGCCGGTCTCGCCGACCTGTGGACGCGTACCGTGCCGTCGATGTCCGCGGACTGGCGCCGCCGCTTCGCCGTGGCCACCGAGCACCTGCTCAACGAGTCGCTGTGGGAGCTGTCCAACATCAACGAGGGGCGGATCGCCAACCCCGTCGAGTACATCGAGATGCGCCGCAAGGTGGGCGGTGCCCCCTGGTCGGCCGGACTCGTGGAGTACGCGACCGCCGAAGTGCCCCTGTCCGTGGCCGGATCGAGGCCGCTGAGGGTGCTGATGGAGACCTTCTCCGACGGCGTCCACCTGCGCAACGACCTGTTCTCCTACCAGCGGGAGGTCGAGGACGAGGGCGAGCTCAGTAACGGCGTGCTCGTTCTGGAGACCTTCTTCGGCTGCACCACCCAGGAGGCCGCCGACACCGTCAACGACGTCCTGACCTCACGGCTCCACCAGTTCGAGCACACCGCCGTCACCGAAGTGCCCGCACTGGCCCTGGAGAAGGGCCTCGCCCCGGCTGAGGTCGCCGCCGTCGCCAAGTACACGCAGGGCCTGCAGGACTGGCAGTCCGGCGGCCACGAATGGCACATGCGCTCCAGCCGGTACATGAACGCACGCGCGCGGTCCACCACGCCCTGGCAGGGCCTGACCGGCCCCGGCACCTCCGCCGCCGACGTCCGCGCGCTGCTCGCGTCGGCCGGCGCTGAACGCCTGCGCGCCTACACGCACGTGCCCTTCCAGAAGGTCGGCCCCTCCCTGCTGCCCGACTTCTACATGCCCTTCCCGCTCGAACTCAGCCCGCATCTCGCCGGTGCCCGCGACCGTCTCACCGACTGGATGCACCGCATGGGCATCCTCCATGAGGGCGTCTGGGACGAGGACAAGCTCGCCGCCTACGACCTTCCGCTGTGCGCGGCGGGCCTCGACCCGGACGCGACGCCCGAGGCCCTCGACCTCAGCTCGCAGTGGCTCGCCTGGGGGACCTACGGCGACGACTACTACCCGCTCGTCTTCGGCCACCGCCGCGACCTGGCCACCGCCCGGGTGACCACCCAGCGCCTGTCGGACTGCATGTCCGTCGACGGCGAGGAGGTCCCTGTCCCGCTCAACGCCATGGAGCGCGGACTCCTCGACCTGTGGGTGCGGACCACGGCGGAGATGACCCCCGACCAACGGCGCGGCCTGAAGGACGCGGTGAACGTGATGACCGAGAGCTGGGTCTGGGAGGTGTCCAACCAGATCCAGAACCGCATCCCCGACCCCGTCGACTACCTGGAGATGCGCCGCGCCACCTTCGGCGCCGACCTGACCATGAGCCTGTGCCGGATGGGCCACGGCCCCGCCGTCCCGCCGGAGGTCTACCGCACCGGACCCGTCCGCGCCCTGGAGAACGCCGCCGTCGACTACGCGTGCCTCCTGAACGACGTCTTCTCGTACCAGAAGGAGATCGAGTACGAGGGCGAGATCCACAACGCCGTCCTCGTCGTGCAGAACTTCTTCGGCATCGACTACCCGACCGCGCTCGGCGTCGTCCACGACCTGATGACCCAGCGCATGCAGCAGTTCGAACACGTCGCCGCACACGAACTGCCCATTGTCTACGACGACTTCGCCCTCTCGGGCGAGGCGCGCGAGGTCATGCAGGGCTACGTGCTCGACCTGCAGAACTGGATGGCGGGCATCCTGAACTGGCACCGAGAGGTCGACCGCTACAAGGCCGACTGGCTGGCCGGCCGTGCCCACGGGTTCCTGCCGGACCGGGCCCCCGCCGTACGGGTCGCCTGAGGTCCAGGCGTCAGACGGGCTGTCCCGCGGCCCGCGCCGCGTGCTCCACCGCCGCTCGCGCCAGCGCCCGGACGATCGGGTGCGGGCGCGAGCCGTCGCCGGACAGCTCCGGCTGGAAGAGGGAGGCCAGGAAGAAGGGGTGGCCGGGGAGTTCGGCGATCCGGACGTGGCCGTCCTCGTCGTACCCGGAGAAGCGCAGGCCGTGCGCGCGCAGCGTGTCGAGGTGGCGCGTGGGGCCGTACGCGCAGAAGTAGCGCTCGACCGTGCGCTCCGAGCCGATCACGGACTGGGCGAGCGAACCCGGCTCGACGTTCACCACGGCCTCGTGGCCGACGAGCGAACAGGCCAGCGGCTCGATGAGGAAGTCGCCGGCGTCGGGGTCGTTCTCGGCGTGCGCCACCCGCGTCAGCCCGCACACGTCACGGGCGTACTCCAGCAGTGCGTGCTGGAATCCGCCGCAGGTGCCCAGGAACGGAATGCCCGTCACGCGCGCGGTACGGATCGCGGCGAGCACGCCCGCCTCGCTGCGGTACGGGCTGCCGGGCACGACCCACACCGCGTCGAACCCGCGTACGGCGTCCTCGTCCGCCGCCTCCTCGGACGGGATCCAGTAGGCGTCCAGGACGAGCCGGTCGCGCTCGGTCAGGGCATCGAGGAGGCGCGGGATGCGGGTGTGCGACACGACGTTGGGGGAGCGGTCGCCGACGAGGGCGAGCCGGGCTGTGGTGGTCATGGACGCAATCCTGCGCGGGACGCGGAGTTCACGTCCAACGATGATTTCTGCACTCGCGATAAGGAGAGCTGATGGGGTGCGGGATCCTGGCGGACATGGACCCGCACCTCCTGCGTACGTACGTCACCGTTGCCCGGCTCGCCTCCTTCTCGGAGGCCGCCCGCACGCTGGGCTACACCCAGTCGGCGGTGTCCCAGCACATCGCGGCGCTCGAACAGGACCTGGGCGCACCGCTGCTCACCCGCCGCCCGGTCGCACCCACGGCGGCCGGAGAACGGCTCCTCGAACACGCGGGCCCGCTGCTGCTGCGCCTGGACGCGGCCCGCGCGGACGTCGTACGGATGGCCGGCGCGCCCGAGCCCGGGCTGACGCTCGCCGCCGCACCGACCGCCCTCGGCCCGCTTGCCGTCGCCGCGCTGCCCGCCGTCGGCGTGACGGTACGGGTGATGGCCCGCGACGGGATCCCGGCGGCCGTCGCCACCGGCACGGCCGACCTCGGCCTGGTCGACGGCCTGGCCGCGCCCAGCGACCCGCTGCGGCTGCCCGACGTGGCCCCGCTGACCACGCACGGCGTGAGCGAGGAACCCGTGTGTGTCCTGCTGCCCGACACCCATCCCCTGGCCCGGCGCACCGGGCTGCGCCTCGCGGACCTCGCCGACGCGCGTTGGCTGGACGCATCCGACGCCGGCCTGCCGCTCGCCCAACTCCGGGCGGCGGGCGGCGGCCACGGCTTCCGGCCCGCCCTGCGCTACGAGGGCACCGACGTGCGCGTCCTGACCGCCCTGTCCGCCGCGGGCCATGGCCTGACCCTGCTGCCTCTCACGGCGGCGGGCGGGGTGCCGGGCGCGGTCGCCGTCCCGGTCACCGAACCGCGGGTCGTGCACCGGACGGAACTGGTGTGCGCGGGGGCGCCGCGGGGAGCGGCGGCTCGGCTGGTGGAGGTGCTGGTGGGGCGGATGTGAGTACCTTCCCGCTGTTGACCGAGGGGCAGTCTCACTCGTTCGTGGCTCGTGGTGCGCCGGTGCGCCGGGTAGATCACCAGGCGGAGGCGATCCATGGAACAGACTGCGTTGTGTCCCAAGCCGATGCCCGGTCAGGAACCCGGCGGCGGCAACACGTCCGGCCCGGCCCGGCGCCCGCACGCCGCGCGCCGACGTGGCCGACGGCTGAGAACCGCGCTGTTCGCCCTGTTCGTCGGCACGGTCCTGGTCCTGACCGGGATCGGCCTCGGCACGGTCGGCGCCACGGTGATCGGCATGAGCAAGCTCGCAGAACTCCAGCGACAGGCGAGGGAGCAGGGGATGTCGGGGCCTGACGGCCGGACAAGCACCTTCGCCTCGGCGCACCGCGGCCCTGCCACGCCGACCACGACCGCCTCACCGGAGTCCGTGCGCCCGACTCTCGGTCTGGAGGCCGTGGACGCCGGGAAGCCGGGCGCCCTGGTCGTCGGCGTCAATGTCCCCGGCCCGGGGTTCACGGCGGGCCTGGTCCGCGGTGACCTGCTGCTCGCGTTCGGCCGCACCCGTGTCGACTCGGCGGCCGACCTCGCCCGAGCGGTCGCCGACGCCCGACCCGGCAAGGAGATCGTGCTGACGGTCCGCCACCGCAGGGGCGGCTACCAGCAGTTGACGGTCGTCCCCGGCGTCGTCACGTGACCGCCCGGCGACGCCTGGCCACCGACAGCGCGTCGCCTCCCGTGACCCTGTCTGACGGAGAGAGGTGATCCAAGCATGGGCGTTGATGGCTGCGCGACGCCCAGACGGTGGAGGAGATGGCCGGCGCCGCGTCCGAAAGACCTGACAACCGGCTCGCGCGGCCCCCGCTGTCCGGGCAGGATGCTGCCCGTAGCCCCTTCACCCGCCCGGGAGGCCCGGATGACCGGCAGTACGGCCGCGCCCTTCACCGCCGACGACTACAGGGCCCGTATGGAACGCGCGGCGAGGGCGGCCGCCGAGGCCGGACTGGCCGGGCTGCTGGTGGCACCGGGACCCGACCTGGTGTGGCTCACCGGCTACGCGCCCACCGCGCCCACCGAACGGCTCACTCTGCTGGTCCTCGCGCCCGGACAGGACCCCGTCCTCGTCGTGCCCACCCTGGAGGCCCCGGACGCCGCGAAGGCGGCCGGCGCGGCCGCCCTCACCCTGCGCGACTGGACCGACGGCAAGGACCCCTACGCCGCCACCGCAGCCCTCCTCGACGCCTCCGGCATCCCCCACAGCCTCAAGGGCGTGGGAGGTGCCCTCATCGGCATCAGCGACAACGCCTGGGCGATGCACCTCCTGGGACTGCAGAAGGCGCTCCCCGCCACCTTCTACGCCTCCCTCACCGAGGCCCTGCCGATGCTGCGAGCCGTCAAGGACGCGGCGGAGCTGAAGCTGTTGGCGGCCGCGGGCGCGGCCGCGGACGCCACGTTCGAGGACATCCGGAACGTTCCCTTCGCCGGCCGCAGGGAGTCGGAGATCGCCGCCGACCTCAGCCGGCTGCTGCGTGAACACGGGCATGCACAGGTCGACTTCACGATCGTCGCCTCCGGCCCGAACGGCGCCAACCCGCACCACGGGGTGGGCGACCGGGTCGTCGAGCGCGGCGACATGGTCGTCCTGGACTTCGGCGGCCTCAAGGACGGCTACGGCTCCGACACCTCCCGCACGGTCCACGTCGGCGAACCCACCGACGAGGAACGCCGGGTCCACGACCTCGTGCGCGCGGCCCAGGAGGCGGGCGTCGGGGCGGTACGGCCCGGCGTCGCCTGCCAGGAGGTCGACCGGGCCGCCCGCGCGGTCATCGCCGACGCCGGCTACGGCGAGTACTTCATCCACCGCACCGGCCACGGCATCGGCGTCACCACGCACGAGCCGCCGTACATGATCGAGGGCGAGGAACAGCCCCTCGTGCCCGGCATGTGCTTCTCCGTGGAACCCGGCGTCTATCTGCCGGGCCGGTTCGGAGTACGCATCGAGGACATCGTCACGGTCACCGACGACGGCGGGCGCCGCCTCAACACCACCAGCCGGGAGATGGTCATAGTGGAGTGACGAGCACCACGAGTCCCCACCGTCCCCGACCGACAACGGCGCGACCATGACCCAGGCACCGACACCCACCGCGGACACCGTCCGCCGGCTGGTCCGTACCCTCCTCAAGGAGAGTGCGGCCAACGCCGCCGGCCCCGACGTGCGGCCCGCCGCCGAGGGCGGCGAGCCCGCCACCTGGTGGGTCGGCACGCGCCATGTCCTGCGCCTCGACCCCGACAGCGCGGCGGCCGCCCGCCGCCGCCGCGAACTGCGCCTGCGTGACCTGGTCCGCCCCCACCTGCCGGTCGCCGTGCCGACGAGCGTGGCGCACGGCGAGTGGGCGCCCGGACTGACGTACACGCTGGACACGAAGCTGCCCGGCGGCTCGGGGGAGGACCACGACGTGTCCGCCGTGGGCGAGGCCGACCTGGCCGGGCTGCTCACGGGCCTGCGTGAGGTGCCGGTCCGGCAGGCGGAGGCGCTCGGCGTGCCGCGCACCGCCCCGCGCTCCCTGGAGGCGCTGCGCCGGGAGGCCGAGCGCGCCGCCGAACGCCTCGCCGCGGCCGACGAGTTCGACCCCGCCCGTCTCCAGCAGCTCACGGTCCCGGCCGCGGTCCAGCTCGCCGCCCAGCCCGGCTCGGCGGTCCTCGTCCACCACGGCCTCACCGGCGACCACCTCGTGGTCAGCGGCGACGGCCGGGTGCGCGGAGTCCTGGACTGGACCGACGCGGTCCTCGGCGACCCCGCCGAGGACATCGCCGGCCTCGCCCGCGCCGTCGGCTCCCCGGCCGCCGTCCGCGCCGCCACCCTCGCCGGCTACGGTGCCCGCCCCTGCCTGCGCGGCCTCTGGCTCGCCCGCTGCGACACCGTCATCCACCTCACCGCCTGCCTTCAGGGCCGCGACGACACCCCGATCCCTCTCCTCAGGACCCGGCTGCGACGTGCCTGGGAGGCGATCCTGCTGGAACGGGTGACGGAACTGCGCGACGAGGAGACGGACGAGTAGGAGGCCGGTCCTGACCTGCCCGCTCAGTCCTGCAGCAGCACCACGCACGACTCCCCGGGCACGTGCAGCACCCCGTCCGCGCCCGGCGCCTCGACCGGCTCCCACGCGGCGAGTACGCGCGCGGGGCGGGTGCCGAGCGGGATCGCCGCCGGCTCCTTGGCCAGGTTCACGACCACCCGGACGTCACCGCGGCGGAAGGCCAGCCACCGGCTCTGCTCGTCGTACGCCACCTTGGTGTCGGCGAGGTCCGGATCCGTGAGGTCCGCCTGCTCGTGCCGCAGGGCGATGAGCAGGCGGTACCAGTCCAGCACGCGCGCGTGGGACTCGCGCTCGGGCTCGGACCAGTCGAGGCAGGAGCGGTCGCGGGTGGCGGGGTCCTGGGGGTCGGGTACGTCCTCCTCGGCCCAGCCGTGCGCTGCGAACTCCCGCCGCCTGCCCCGCCGTACGGCCTCCGCGAGCTCGGGATCGGTGTGGTCGGTGAAGAACTGCCAGGGCGTGCCCGCCGCCCATTCCTCGCCCATGAACAGCATCGGCGTGAAGGGCGAGGTGAGCGTCAGCGTCGCCGCGCAGGCCAGCAGGCCGGGGGAGAGGGAGGCGGACAGCCGGTCGCCCAGGGCGCGATTGCCGATCTGGTCGTGGGTCTGGGTGTAGCCGAGGAGCCGGTGCCCCGCGACGCGGTTGCGGTCCAGGGGCCGACCGTGGTGTCTGTCCCGGAAGCTCGAGTAGGTGCCGTCGTGGAAGTAGCCGCCGGTGAGTGTCTTGGCGACCGCCGCCAGCGGGGCGCGCGCGAAGTCGGCGTAGTAGCCCTGCGACTCGCCGGTCAGCGCGGCGTGCAGGGCGTGGTGGAAGTCGTCGTTCCACTGCGCGTGCAGCCCGAGGCCCCACTCCGCGCGCGGGGTGACGAGCCGCGGATCGTTCAGGTCGGACTCGGCGATCAGGAACAGCGGCCGGCCCAGATCGCCGGCGAGACCGTCCACGGCCGTCGACAGCTCCTCCAGGAAGTGGCACGCGCGCGTGTCCGCCAGCGCGTGCACCGCGTCCAGGCGCAGCCCGTCGATCCGGTAGTCGCGCAGCCACGCCAGCGCGCTGCCCACCAGATACGTCCGCACCTCGTCCGAACCGGGCGCGTCCAGGTTCACCGCGGAACCCCAGGGCGTGTGGTGGGTGTCCGTGAAGTAGGGGCCGAACGCGGGGAGGTAGTTGCCGGACGGGCCCAGGTGGTTGTGCACCACGTCCAGGACCACGCCCAGACCGAGCTCGTGCGCCCGGTCGACGAAGCGTTTCAGCGCCTCGGGGCCGCCGTACGGCTCGTGCACCGCCCACAACGAGACCCCCTCGTACCCCCAGCCGTGCCGCCCGGGGAAGGGGCACAGTGGCATCAACTCGACGTGCGTGACGCCCAGTTCCACGAGGTGCCCGAGCCTCTCGGCCGCCGCGTCCAGGGTGCCCTCGTGCGTGTACGTGCCCACGTGCAGCTCGTACAGCACCGCACCCGGCAGCGGACGGCCCGCCCAGTCGGCGCGCCACGCGTACCGCTCGTGCTCGACGACCGCGCTCAGCCCGTCCGGCCCGTCCGGTTGCCGGCGCGACCGCGGATCGGGCAGCACCGGGCCGTCGTCCACCGCGAAGCCGTACCGGGTGCCGTCCCGCGCGTCCGCCTCTCCCCACCACCAGCCCACGCGCCGCGGATCGCGCTCCAACGCGCGCGTGGCGCCGTCACAATGGAGCGTCACACGATCGGCCTGCGGTGCCCACACCTCGAACTGCACGGACGGTTCCCCTTCGTCTGCTCACCGTGATGTAGCCCGTCCATCGTGCTTCAAACGCGATCAATACGTCGGTGAATCCGCCCTATCGCGGCAGGTGTCGCAAGGTACGCGCGCGTGGCGGCCGTTTCCGTGTTTTCTGGACACCCGGCGTTCACTGTCCGACAATCACGAGCGTGACGTCGTCCTTCGAGTTCAACACGTACCCCGCGCGGTTGTCCGACGCGGAGCGCGACAAGGCGCTGAAGGTGCTCCGTGACGGCGTCGCCATGGGTCGGCTCTCGCACGACACGTTCGTGCGGCGGATGGAACTGGCGCTCTCGGCCCGCCGTTCCGACGAGCTCGCGGTGCTCACCGCCGACCTGCCGACGGAGAGCCGCGTCTCACGCCTGGTGTTCGGCGCCGTGGAAGCGGTTTCCGGCTTCACGGTACGGCTGCGCCGGGCCTGGCAGGCCGAGCGGCTGCCCAAGCTGCTGCTGCCCCACCCCGGATCCGGCCACGCCCTGCGGATCGGCCGCGACCCCGCCAACGGGCTGCGCCTGACCCACGAGACGGTGTCCCGTGTGCACGCCGAACTCAGCCGCCAGGGCGGCATGTGGGTGCTGCGTGACCTCGGCTCGACCAACGGCACGACGGTGAACGGCCGTCGGGTCATCGGTGCGGCCGTCGTCCGCGAGGGAGACCAGGTCGGGTTCGGGCGGATGGCCTTCCGCCTCGCGACCGGCTGAGTCCGCCCACCGAGTCCACTAGATGCACTGAGTCAACGCTTAGCTCTGGCCCATGCTTTACGCACTGCTGTGCCTCAAGTCCCTTTGCTCTGCATAGTGTTGACGTACCCGCCAAGTCGTGACTGACTGTGCGTACACCATGCACATCAGGTGAACCGACGGCACCGCATTGTGGAGGTGTGCCCTGCCGCCACTCCTCCGCTACCCGACCGTCGACGAACTCGGCGCCCGGGCGGCTGCCCTCGTCGCCCGCCATCCCGAGGACGCCCGACTGCGCCGGGCGGGCACCTCCCGGGCGGGCACCCCCATGTGGCTGCTCTCCATCGGTCACGGCAGCCGCCAGGCCCTCGTCGTGGCGGGCCCGCACGCCAACGAGCCCGTGGGCGGCGCCACCGTCCTGCGGCTGGCCGAGCGTGCCCTCGCCGACCCCACCCTCACCGCGGGCGCCGACGCCACCTGGAACCTGCTGCTCTGCCTCGACCCCGACGGCCTGCGCCGCAACGAACGCTGGCTGCGCGGCCCGTACACCCTCGGTCACTACTTCCGGAACTTCTTCCGGCCCGGCTTCCTGGAACAGCCCGAATGGCTGCCCGACGGCGCGGCCGGCGCCATACTGCCCGAAACCCGGGCCCTGCTCGACGTCCAGGACGAACTGCGGCCCTTCTTCCAGTGCTCCCTGCACGGCGTCGACGTCGGCGGCGGCTTCGTCGAGCTCACCCGCGACCTGCCCGGCCTCGCGCAGCGCGTCGCGCACACCGCGGCCCGCCTCGGCATACCGCGCGAACTCGGTCCGTACGACACCCTGTACTGGCCGAATCTCGGGCCGGCCGTGTACCGAATACCGCCGCCCAGGCCGACCGACCTGGCCGCGGCGATCACCGAGGCAGCCGTCGAGTCCACCTGGTTCCACCCGCACCGGCACGGCACGGTGACCGCCGTCGTCGAAGCGCCCATGTGGGGGGTGGCCGCCGTGGAGGACGCCACACCGCCCGCCGACGCCGCCGCGGTGCTGCGCACCGTCAGCCACACCCTGCGCCACGACGCGCACCTCCTGGAGCGGATCCTCGCCCGGATCCGGCCCCACCTCGCGGCCGCACCGGACGCGGCCCGCCTGCTCGCCCCGGTCGAGGACTATTTACTGGTCTGCCCCGGCCTAGCCGACGCGTGGGACCCCGACGTCGCCGTGGGTGAGCGCCCGCTGCCACCCCTCAGCACCGCCCATCTGACCGCCCTGCGCATCGCCGGACGACGCCTCGCCCTGCGGACCGCGGGGCTGCTGCACCAGCTCCTGACCCGCTCCGGCACCGATCCGGCCGGCGTCCTGCCGGACCTGGACCGGCTGGTCGACGAGTGGTGCGCCGACTACCGAGACGGCTGCGGGGCGCGCTGGATCCCCGTCGCACGCCAGGTGGAGTACCAGTCACGGGTCGTACTCGCCGCGTTCGAGCTCGCCGGGCACGACGCACCCGCCCGCTCCCGTTCGGGTGAGTCGGGGTGGGGTTCCGAGGCCGCCGTGCCGATGCATCGGGAATGACACACACCAACACAACGACAGCGGTACGCGGCGGGCTGCTCGCGGCGGCCGCCCTCCTCCTCGCCACCGCCCCCTCGGCGCAGGCGGCACCCCAGGAGTCCACCCGGGGCGACTGGCTCTTCGTCACGCTCACCACGGGCGACGCCCGCTCCAGAGACACCCGCAGCACCCTGCTGCGATGCGACCCGCCCCAGGGCCACGGGCGCGCCGCCGAGGCCTGCGCGCAGCTCGAGTCGGCCGACGGCGACATCGGCGCGATCTCGTCCTGGGAGGTGTACTGCCCGATGATCTACGCGCCGGTGACCGCCCACGCGCGCGGACAGTGGCACGGACGGCCCGTCCAGTACAGGGAGACCTTCTCCAACAAGTGCGTACTGGCGGCGCGGACCGGGGCGGTCTTCGCGCTGGACGGCTGAGGCGGCAGATCGCGAGGCGCTCTGCACGCGCGCGTGGCGACGGATCCTGTACGGCCGTGTGGCGACCAAGTCCATACGGCCGTGTGGCGACCAAGCCCTACGGCCGTGTGGCGACCAAGCCAGTACGGCCGTTCATGCCACCCGGTCGCGGGCGTGCAGCGCCGCCGCGACGACCGTGCGGGACTGGTGCTCGACCTGGTGCTCCAGGGGCACCCAGCGGGCCCGGAAGCGGTCGGCGAAGGCGTGGCTCCAGGTCGCCACGAGCCGTTCCAGACGCGGTGCCGCAGGGTCGTCGGTCTCCCGGAGGACCCGCAGCAGCATGGCCGCCGCCCGTAGCGGCACCCGGCGTGCGAAGGCGTCCACGCTGCCGACGTACGCCCTGGTGTTGTCGGCGGGCGGGGTGCCGACCCAGTCCGCGGCCAGCCCCGGCACCAGCTCGAGGCCCCACTTGGCGGCCCGCAACAGGGGTCCGTCGGCGCCCCGCAGACGTGGCAGCGCGTCGGCGAGCACCTCCTCCACCTCCAGCGAGTCCCGCAACAGCCGCCCCGCCAGCTGCCGCAGCGCCGCGGCCGGCGCCGGGTGCGGCACCGGGTCGTCCACCAGGTCGCTCGCCCACATCGGCACCTCGACGACCGCGGTCAGACCGCCGTACCGGTGGGCGTGGTACCAAGTGCTCTGCCGTGCGTCGTCCGGCAGGCTCGGGTACGCCGCCTCCGCGCCCGGCGACGGCATGACGTGCACCCCGGGCCCGGAGGCGGGCCAGCCCGCGGCGTCCGAGGCGCCCGTCTCCACCGGTATGTTCAGCTCCGCCGCGGACTTGGCGAACGGCTCGGCGAGACCCGGGACGTCCTTGGTCAACTGCACCCAGGTGCCGCCCAGATCGGTCCCGTGCAGGGTCACCTGGAGGTAGGGGTGCAGTTCGTCGATGACCCCGGTCAGGGCGCGCGTCTCGGGCGGCAGCCGGTCGGGCGGCAACACGGAGGGCGACCACTCCGGCTGTTCCGGTCCCGCGGGCCGGAAGAACCCGAGGTGGTAGTCGAACAGGCTGCGCGGCGCCGGGGTGACATGCAGGCTCGCCCCGTCGGGATCGGCGCACAGCAGGAAGTGCCAGGACGTGTCGGTGCGCAACTCCCGCTCGTGCAGGACCCGTTCGGCGACCGCGAGGAGCGTGGCACCGCCGGTCGGCTCGTTGGCGTGGGCGCCCGCGACCACCAGCACGGCACGGCGGGCCTGGCCCACGGACAGCAGATACAGGGGCCTGCCCGCCCGGGAGACGCCCACCTGTCTCAGGGCGCATGCGCCGTGCCGGTGGGCGGCCAACGCCCTTGCGGCCGTGACCAGTTCGGTCACCGTGGGGTAGCGCAGCTCCGGCAGGACACTCACCCCCGTCACATCCGCCCGGCTTCGCAATCCGCAGTACTCCATGCTCCCGTTGACGTGTCAAGGACGGCACGGGGGAGGCTCCAGGGGGCGCCCAGATGCACTTACCGGCAGCAGGTAGAGCCGTTCGTGCCAGCGGGCCTGTGGGCGCCCGGCCCGTCGGGGTACCGGGCCCGGATACCCGCTCTGCCGCGTTTCACACCCGGCCGAAACCCGGTATCTCTCACCGACCGCCGCGCGTCCATGCGCGGGTACGCCGTCGTCGAGCCCCCCGGCGGCCGGCCCCCCGGTACTCGCCATCACACGCCGCCTCTCCGGCACGAGCCCCGGGAGCGCGCGCGGGCGCACGCCGGTCGCGAGGGCGGGGCCGCGGTGCGGGCGGAGGGGCGCACGCCCCTCCGTCGGCCCCTCTCGGCCCGCCTCAGCCCGTCCGCTCCAGCAGCGCCACCGGCAGCCCCTCGAACAGCTCCTCCAATAGCGCGTGCCCCGTGAACTCCCGTTCCGGAACCAGGACGTCCGCCCACCGGCCCGGTGGCAGCGGCAGCAGGGTGTCCCGCCAGCCGCCCGCCTCCGCCAGCCGCAGCGACAACCGGGTCACGGCCGTGAGGACTTCTCCGGAACGGGTGAACGCCACGCAGTGAGCCGCCGCCGGGCCCTCGGCGGCCAGGGGCGCGTACGTCGCCGAGTCGCCGAAGACGTCGGGGCGTCGGGCGCGCAGGCCCAGTGCCGCGCGCGTCAGCGCGTCCTTGGCACCGGGGTTCTCCGGAGGGAACCGCACGGGCCGGCGGTTGTCCGGGTCGACCAGGGCGCGGTACTCGCTCTCCGTGCCCTGGTAGATGTCCGGCACGCCCGGCATGGTCAGGTGGACCAGAGCCGTGCCGAGAAGGTTGGCTCGGATGTGGGGCTCCAGCCGGTCCCGGAGGGCGGTCACGTGCTCGCCGGGCACTCCGCACGGCCCCGCCGCGACGAACGCCGCCACCGCCTCCTCGTACGGGGGCTCCTGTTCCGTCCAGCTCGTGTACAGGCCGGCCTCGCGCACGTGCTTCAGCAGGGCCTCCTGGACGCGTTCCGGGGCCGCCCGCCCCAGACCGAACACCGTCTGCCAGGCCGCCCAGGCCAGCTGCGGGTCCGGCACGCCCTCGCCGGTGCGCGTGACCTCGGCCAGGACGTCGGCCCAGTGCTGAGGGCACTCCGTGAGCACCGCCAGGGCCGCGCGTACGTCGGCGCTGCGCTTGGTGTCGTGCGTCGACACGACCGTCCCGGACACCGGCCAGTCGCGCTGCACGCGCGCGCAGTAGGCGTGGAAGTCCTCCGGGGACACGGTCGGGCTCCCCGGGTTCCCGCCCACCTCGGTCGCCGACAGCAGCGGCACATAGCGGTAGAACGCCGTGTCCTCCACGGACTTGGCGCGCAGCGCCGACGAGGTCTGGGCGAACCGGGTGCGGAACTCAACGTGTGCGGGCCCGTCGCCGTACCGCCCGAGCACCAGGTCGCGTACGACGTCGACCGCGTCGGCCTCCTCCGGGACGACGAAGGCGAGCCTGGCCTCGGCCGCGGCCGCCTCGGTGACGACCCGGGCCGCGTCCCCGGAGGCGTACGGCCGGTAGACCTCCAGGCGGACCAGGAGTTCCTGGAGCGCGGTGCGCAGCGCCCAGGGCGCCCGGTCGTGCAGCGCCGGCTCCGGCGACCGGGCGCACAGGCGGCTCGCCACCCGGGTCAGCCGGTCGGTCTCCGTCGCCAGCTCGTGCGTGAGCACCTTGTACGCCGCCCGCCGCACGGTCGCGTCCCAGTCCCCGCCTCGGTCCGTCTGCGGGGCCGCGAACCGCCGGTACTGGCCGAGGAGTTCCCCGGCCCCCGCCGGATCCGCGAAGAGACCGTCGACGTGCCGCAGGGCGTCGTAGCCGGTGGTGCCCGCGACGGGCCAAGAGGCCGGCAGGGCCTCCCCGTCCGCCAGGATCTTCTCCACGACCGTCCAGCGGCCGCCGGTCGCCTCGTGCAGCCGCAGGAGGTAGGCGTCGGGGTCGGCGAGGCCGTCGGGGTGGTCGACGCGCAGGCCGTCGATCACGCCCTCGTGGAGCAACTGCAGAATCTTGGCGTGGGTGGCCTCGAACACCTCCGGGTCCTCGACCCGTACGCCGATGAGCTCCGAGATGCTGAAGAAACGCCGGTAGTTGAGCTCCGTACGGGCCAGCCGCCACCACACCGGGCGGTACCACTGCGCGTCCAGCAGCTGCGGCAGCGGCAGCTCCTCGGTGCCCTCGCGCAGCGGGAAGACGTGGTCGTAGTAGCGCAGGAGGCTGCCGTCGACCTTCAAGTGCTCCGTCTCCGTGCCGAGCGGGTGCCCGAGCACCGGCAGCAGTACCTGGCCGCCCTGCGCCTCCCAGTCGATGTCGAACCAGCGCGCGTACGGCGACTTGGGGCCCTCCCGAAGGACGTCCCACAGGGCCCGGTTGTGCCGCGGGGCCATGGCCATGTGGTTGGGCACGATGTCCACCACCAGGCCGAGCCCGTGCTCCCGCGCGGTGCGCGCCAGTGCCCGCAGGCCCTCCTCGCCGCCCAGTTCCTCCCGCACGCGCGCGTGGTCCACGACGTCGTAGCCGTGACCCGAGCCGGGGACCGCCTCGAGGACGGGCGAGAGGTGCAGGTGCGAGACGCCGAGCGACGCCAGGTACGGCACGGCCGCCGCCGCGGCCGGGAACGGGAACTCGGGCTGCAGCTGCAGCCGGTAGGTGGCCGTCGGCACCGCCGGGTCAGATCGCTCAGGTGTCATGCAAACCTACGTACCCGCCCCGCCGCCTTTCGTGTCATCGACGCGCCAAGCCCTGCCGGGAGCGGTCCGCGAGATCCCCCGCGGACCGCCGCGTCCGGCTCGCCCACCCGCCTCTGCTATCCCGGTGACGGTGCCCCGGCGCCGTATGCCGGACGCATCGAAAGCGCTTTCCACGCGCGCGTGCCCGGCGACCGGCACGACAGACGCATGGGCGCGCCTTCCTAGACCGGCCGCTGCAACACGACCATGCTCCGGTCCACCAGCCTCAGCCGGTCCCCCGCCTGCACCTTCGCGACCGTGCCCGGCGGTACCCCGTCCGTGCGGGCGGTGTCGACCAGCACCTGCCACTGCCGGCCGTGGTTGACCGGCACCACGAACTCAAGGGCCTTCGGTGAGGCGTTGAACATCAGCAGGAACGAGTCGTCGGTGATCCGCTCGCCGCGCGCGCCCGGCTCGGAGATCGCGTTGCCGTTCAGGAACACCGTCAGCGCGGACGCCTGCGCCCGGTCCCAGTCCCGCTGGGTCATCTCCTTGCCCCCGGGCGTGAACCAGGCGATGTCCGACAGGTCGTCGTGCGTGCCCTCCACGGGCCGCCCGTGGAAGAAGCGCCGCCGGCGGAAGACCGGATGCTCCTTGCGCAGCCGCACGATCGCGCGCGTGAAGTCCAGCAGCTCACGCTCCGGCCCCTCGTCGTCCGGCCACCGCACCCAGGCCAGCTCGCTGTCCTGGCAGTACGCGTTGTTGTTGCCGCTCTGTGTGCGCGCGACCTCGTCGCCGTGGCTGATCATCGGCACACCCTGGGACAGCATCAGCGTGGCGATGAAGTTCCGCATCTGCCTCGCCCGCAGCTCCAGCACGGCCGGGTCGTCGGTCTCGCCCTCCACCCCGCAGTTCCAGGACCGGTTGTGACTCTCGCCGTCCCGGTTGTCCTCGCCGTTGGCCTGATTGCGCTTCTCGTTGTACGAGACCATGTCTCGCAGGGTGAAGCCGTCGTGGCAGGTCACGAAGTTGATCGAGGCGAGCGGGCGCCGCCCGTCGTCCTGGTACAGGTCGGAGGAGCCGGTCAGCCGGGACGCGAACTCCGCCAGCGTGCGCGGTTCACCGCGCCACAGGTCCCGTACGGTGTCGCGGTACTTGCCGTTCCACTCGGTCCACAGCGGCGGGAAGTTGCCCACCTGGTAGCCGCCCTCACCGACGTCCCAGGGCTCGGCGATCAGCTTCACCTGGGAGACCACCGGGTCCTGCTGCACCAGGTCGAAGAACGACGACAGCCGGTCCACCTCGTGAAACTGGCGGGCCAGGGTGGCCGCGAGGTCGAAGCGGAACCCGTCCACATGCATCTCGGTCACCCAGTAACGCAGTGAGTCCATGATCAGCTGCAGGACGTGCGGGGACCGCATGAGCAGCGAGTTCCCGGTGCCTGTGGTGTCCGTGTAGTAGCGGGGATCGTCCGCCAGGCGGTAGTACTGCGGATTGTCGAGGCCCTTGAAGGACAGCGTCGGGCCCAGGTGGTTGCCCTCGGCGGTGTGGTTGTAGACCACATCCAGAATGACCTCGATACCGGCCTCGTGCAGCGCCCGCACCGCCGACTTGAACTCCAGGACCTGCTGCCCGCGGTCGCCCCAGGAGGCGTACGCGTTGTGCGGGGCGAAGAAGCCGATGGTGTTGTAGCCCCAGTAATTGTTCAGGCCCATGTCGACCAGCCGGTGATCGTTCACGAACTGGTGTACGGGCATCAGCTCCAGCGCGGTGACGCCCAGCTCGGTGAGGTGCTCGATGATCGCCGGATGCGCGAGCGCGGCATAGGTGCCGCGCAGCTCCTCCGGGAGCCCGGGATGCCGCATCGTGAGGCCCTTGACATGGGCCTCGTAGATCACCGTGTGGTGGTACTCGGTGCGCGGCCGCCGGTCGTCGCCCCAGTCGAAGTACGGGTTCACCACGACCGACGCCATCATGTGCGGCGCCGAGTCGAGATCGTTGCGCCTGTCGGGCGCGTCGAAGTGGTAGCCGTACACCTCCTCGCCCCAGTGGATCGAGCCGCTGATCGCGCGCGCGTACGGGTCGAGCAGCAGCTTCGCCGAATTGCAGCGCAGACCGCGCTCGGGGGCGTACGGCCCGTGGGCACGGAAGCCGTACCGCTGCCCCGGCATGACGCCGGGCAGATACGCGTGCCGGACGAACGCGTCGCTCTCCCGCAGTTCCACCGCCGTCTCCGAGCCGTCGTCGTGCAACAGACACAGCTCTACTCGGTCCGCGGCCTCCGTGAAGACCGCGAAGTTGGTGCCGGCGCCGTCATACGTAGCGCCGAGCGGATACGCCTCTCCAGGCCAGACCTGCATGGATACGACTCTTCCAGGTGTCCCGCGCCGCTGGGGGCGCCTTGGCCCCGAGTGTCCACGAAAGTGATGGAACCACCTATGACGTAGGTCCCTCTTACCGAGCGACCAGTGCATACCCCGCCTCATGCGGCCGGTATGCCGAACCAGTGGGGCAAATTCGTACTCCCGGGATCTTGGGGGAGTAGGGGGAAGACGTGCGCGACACAGTGCGCCGCCATCTCGGCAAGGTGATGGCCGGTACGGCGATCGCGGTGGCCTCGACCGCCGTGATGGTCGGCATCACGCTACCGGGGGCGGCGGGGGCCGACGACACAGGCGGGCAGGCGGGCAGCCGGTCCACGCAACAGGCAGGACAAGATCAGGGCCAGGGCCGGGAGCAGGGCGCGGCCGTC
Organism: Streptomyces sp. NPDC006602; assembly: GCF_042870385.1. NCBI lineage: Bacteria > Bacillati > Actinomycetota > Actinomycetes > Kitasatosporales > Streptomycetaceae > Streptomyces > Streptomyces sp. NPDC006602. The sequence goes on from NZ_JBIAHG010000004.1 coordinate 149,672, forward strand.
GCACCCGGTGTCGTCGAGCAGGCCCCGGCCGAGGGCGACAAGGGCCGGGGCAGCGACCCGCTGACCGACGATGAGATCGAGCGGGTCGAACAGATCGCCGTGAGCCGGCAGCTGTTCAACGCCAGCGAGGACGTCGAGGGCGAGCGCGGCCCGCAGCGCCTCACCGTCGACCTCGCCGAACCGGAGGCGGACGAGGCCGACGCCACGGACGCGCCCCGGCGCGCCGACGTGACGTTCTACGACTACCGGGACGACACCCTCGTCACCAGGACCGTCGACCTGGACTCCGGGAAGGTCGTGCGGACCGGCGAGCAGCAGGGCGTCCAGCCGCCGCCGAGCCGCGCCGAGAGCCTCGAGGCGGCGAGGCTCCTGATCGCCGACCCGCTGGGCGCGGGCCTCAGGGCGGACTACAAGGACGCCACGGGCAAGGACCTCACCTCCCCGGACCAGCTGCGGTTGAGCGGCGGCGTCTACCGGGCCACGCCGGGTGCCCAGCCCGCCGCGCTGGACAAGTGCGGCGAGCACCGCTGCGTACGGCTGTTCCCGAAGGTCAAGAACGGGCCGTGGATCGACGCCAGGTCCCTGGTGATCGACCTGAGCGCCCGCAAGGTCGCCGAGCTCGACCGCTGACCCGGCCTTTCGTCCGGCCTCCGTCCACCTTTCGAACCCGCACCTCCTGCGAGGGAGTCACTTCTTCATGCGCGTGAACAGAATCAGCCGTGCCCGCAAGCGGACGGCCGCCCTCGGCCTCGCCGTGGCCGCGCTGGCCGCCGGTCTGACCACCGGCACGGGACCGGCCGCCGCCCAGCCGAGAGCGGCCGCCGCGGCGGCCGCCGACTGCAGCGCCGCCTACCGCATCGAGCAGAAGCTCTCCACCGGCACGACCTGGCGGATGTGCTGGCGCTACGACGGCCTGGCCGGCCTCGTCCTGGACGACGTCTCCTACCAGCCCAAGGGTGAGAGCAAGCCGATCAAGGTCCTCGACAGCGCCCGGCTCGGTCAGATCCACGTCCCGTACGACGACGGGAACGAGGAGTACGACGACCTGACGGGCCAGGACTTCGCCAAGGACCTGATGCCGCTGGCGCCGGCCGAGTGCCCCGGCGGCACCATCAAGACGGTCAAGATCCCGGACCAGTACCCGGGCGAGAACCCGAACGTGAAGGGCCTGTGCACCACCACGCGCTCCCGCGGCCACGCCTACCGCATGCAGAGCGACACCGGGAACAAGGTCTACCAGGCCCAGGGCAAGGACCTCCTTGTCTATACGGTCAACCAGGTCGGCTGGTACGAGTACATGACCGAGTGGCGCTTCCAGGACGACGGCACCATCAACATGAACGTCGGCGCGACCGGGAGCCTCTCCCCGTTCGACTACGACGCGGGCGACGGGCGCGGCTGGCCCATCGGCACGGGCGCCAAGGGCAAGGCCACCAGCCACAGCCACAACGCCTTCTGGCGGCTGGACTTCGCCCTCGACGGCTCCACCAAAAACCGGGTCGAGCAGTACGACTCGGCCGTCACCGCCCGCGGCCGACTGACCCCGACCACCAAGACCACCCGCACCAAGGTCACCAAGGAACGCGCCGGCGACGCCAAGGCCTATCGCTGGTGGCGCATGGTCAGCGCGACCGGCAAGAACAAGGACGGACACGCCCGGTCGTACGAGTTCGTCCCCGGCGCCACCACCCGCTACCCGGGTCGCAGTTTCACTCAGCACGACGTCTACTTCACCCAGTACGACAAGTGCGAGCTGTTCGCCAGCAACAACCCGCGCTGCGACCGCAACCACCCCAAGTCCGTCGACAAGTGGGTGAACGGGCAGACCCTCACCCACCCCGTGGCCTGGGTGAACGTCGGCTTCCATCACATAGCCCGGGACGAGGACCAGCAGCCCATGCCGGTCCACTGGCAGGGCTTCTCCATCGCCCCGCGGGACGTCACCGCTATGAATCCGCTCACTCCGCCAGCCCTCGCCGGAGAGAACGGGCGCCCGGCGGACGGTAGTTGAGAAACGACCTGTCCATCCGGCTGCACCGCCGACCGCTCCCGGAGTACCCTTCCTTGATCGTTGAGTGGGGAGCTCGGGGGAGCGGAAGGCGGTGCGCGGGTGGGCTCGGGAGGGCTGGAGCTGCCCCCTGGTGACGAGGGTCACGAGGGGCACTCCGCAGACGCCCCGCCCGGCACGGTGTCCCTGGCCCGACCGATGGACGCGGGTGCCATCGGGCCGGAGCTGGACTGGGACGCCGACGCCTGGCGCGAGGTGCGTACGCGCGCCCAGCGGGCCGGGCGGGCCTACATCTGGCTGAACCTCGTCGAACAGCGGCTGCGCGCGGTCGTGGCCGCCGTCCTGCGCCCCATCTACGAACCCGTCCACGGCGACGACTGGGTGGTCGCCGCCGCCGGGCCCGCCGGACAGGAGTGGGTGCAGCGCGCCGTCGCCGTACGCGAAGTCAGCCGCCGCAAGGGCTACTTGCTCGATCCGGCCGACGACAACGTGCTCAGCTTCCTCACCCTGCCTCAGCTGCGCGAGCTGATGGTGCAGCACTGGCCATGCTTCGAGCCGTACTTCGACGAGCGCCGGGACGTCGAACTCGCCCTGGACGAGCTCGAGGTGACCCGGAACGTCGTCTCGCGCAACCGGGCCCTGTCCGAGGCCGTCCTCGGCCAGGCCGAGCGGGCCTCGGCCCGGCTCCTGGAGATACTCGGCACGGCCGGCGACGTGCCCTCCGCACGCCGACTGCGCGTCGACGCGGTCGAGAACCTCGTCGGCGACCGGTACGGGGACGTGGTCGCCGTGCACTCCGACCGGGTGCGGCTCATGCGCCAGTTCCCCGCCGAGGACATCTTCGGCAGCGCCCGTCGGCTCGACGCCGTCGGCATCGGCCTCAACCTGCTCGTGCAGAACTTCTCCGGCCGCCGCCTGGTGCGCCTGGCCGAGTCCGGCTGCCGGGTACGGCTGCTGTTCCTCAACCCGGCCTCCAGCGCGGTCAAGCGGCGCGAGCGCGAACTCGGCATAAAGCGGGGCGAACTGAGCCGCGCGGTCGAGATGAACATCCTGCACATGCGCCGGGTGCGCTCCAAACTGCGCGACCCCGGGGCCTTCGAGATCCAGGTCTACGACGAGACGCCCCGCTTCACGGCGTACCTTGTCGACGGCGACGGCTCGGACGGCATCGCCGTGGTGCAGTCCTATCTGCGGCGCTCGCGGGGCATGGAGGCGCCGGTGCTGGTCCTGCGTGGCGGGAGCAAGCTGGTCAAGTCGGACGAAGTCGATGAGGCCGGTCTCTTCCCGACCTATCGCGAGGAGTTCGAGGTGGCCTGGGCGGATTCGCGGCCGGTGTCCTGAACTGTCCCCCGCCGCAAGCCCGTAAGCGGAATGCGGTCCTCGGATTGTCAGTGGCCCATGGGATCGTGGAGACCACTGGGGGAAAGCACCACCACGAAGGGGGACCACCCATGGGCTGGCACCGAGAGCTGCTGATCGGCTTCGACCTGGAGACGACCGGGACCGATCCGCGCGAGGCGCGCATCGTCACGGCGGCCGTGATAGAGGTCAAGGACGGGCAGCCCCTCGGGCGCCGGGAATGGCTGGCGGATCCGGGCGTGGAGATCCCGGCGGACGCCGTGGCGGTACACGGCATCAGCAACGAACGCGCGGCCACCGAGGGCCGCCCGGCCGACCAGGTCGCGGACGCGATCGCCGACGTCCTCGTGGCGTACTGGAAGACGGGCGTGCCGGTCGTCGCCTACAACGCGGCCTTCGACCTGACCCTGCTCTCCGCCGAACTGCGCAGGTACGGCCTGCCGTCCCTGCGGGACCGCCTGGGCGGCGTCGACCCCGCCCCGGTCGTCGACCCGTACACGATCGACCGCTGGGCCGACCGCTACCGCCGCGGCAAGCGCAACCTCGAGGCGGTCTGCACGGAGTACGGCGTCCCACTCGACGACGCCCACGACGCCTCGGCCGACGCCCTCGCCGCGGCCCGGCTGGCCTGCGCGATAGCCGGGCGCCACACCAAGATCGCCGCCCTCGGTCCGGCGGAGCTGCACCGCCGTCAGATCGAGTGGTATGCCGAGTGGGCCGCGGACTTCCAGAGCTTCCTGCGCCGCAAGGGCGAGGCGGACGCGGTGGTGGACGGCACCTGGCCGCTGCGGGAGCCGGCCGACGAGCCGGTCTGACGCGTCACGCCTCCACAGGGCTCGAAACGGGTTCCACGCGGGGCCGGGCGAGCTGCTCGTAGTCGGAGCCCGAGATGAGGAGTGAGCGGTCCAGCCGGGCCGCGTTGAAGTACAGCCTGGGCTGTGCCACCACGTGCGGATCGGCGACGACTTCGAGGCCGGGGTCGAAGCTGAAGGGGAGGACCGTGCCCGGCACCGCGCGCGCCAGCCGCTCGGCCGTCTCCGAGTCGCTGAAACCGACATACCGGGCGTCGAACAATGCGCGGACGGCATCCAGGTCCACCCGTCGATCCCCGGGGACGACCGCGAGGACGTGGCGGGTGGTGCGCCATTCGACCTTGACCCGCAGCACGAGGCACTTCGCGGCCTCGGAGGCGGGGTGTCCGCGCAGTGCGCTGACCTTGTCGGTGGTGCCCTCGGGAGCGTGGTCGATGAGGCGGTAGGCGACGGAGGAGGTGTCGAGCAGGGAGATCAGGCGCTCGTAAGTGTCGTGGCCGGACATGCGGGTTCCTCTGCGGTCGGGGAGGTATCTGTGGTGACGGGGGTCTTCGGTGGCGTCGCCGCCCGGTGGGCGCGTTCCACCGCCTGCCCCCAGTAGGTACCGGCGACCATCAGGGCCGCGCCGATGCCGGTGAGCGCGGTGAGGTGCTCACCGCCGAGGGCGATGCCCACCGCCGCGGCCCAGATCGGCTCGGTGCCCAGCAGCAGGCTGGCCCGGCTGGCGGAGGTGCGCTGGACGGCCCAGGTCTGGGCGAGAAAGGCGAACACACTGCAGAACAGGGCGAGATACACGAGCTGCGTCCAGGTCGCGGCGTCGGTGCGGGCCAGTGTCGGCAGCTCCCGGGCGGCCGGTGCCAGGAACAGCGCCGAGCCGACGAGGGTCTGCACGGTCGTCAGGTGCAGGGGGCGTATCGCGCGGCCCGCTGTGAGCCGGCCGACCAGCGCGACATGGGCGGCCCGGACGAACGCCGCGGCCAGCATCAGCAGGTCGCCGAGGCGAGGCGCGTGGAAGCCGTTGCCGGACATGAGGAGTCCGACGGCCAGGACGCACACGCCGGCGGCGGCGTAGAAGGCGGGAGGCAGGCCGCCGCGATGACCGGTGCGGTCGAGGAAGGGGGTGAGGACGATGGTCAGGCTGATGATCAGCCCCGCGTTGGCGGCGGTGGTGTGGGCGACGCCGTACGTCTCCACGACCAGGACGGCGGCCTGCGTGACACCGAGGGGCACGCCGACCCGGAGTTCCTCGCGGGTCCAGCCACGCAAGTCGCGTCGGGAGCCGTGCCGCGACCCGGCGCGGGCGGCGACGATGCCGAGACAGGCGAGTGCGGAGAGGGCGTACCGGACGAAGAGGACCATCAGGACGGGGAGGGCGGCGGTGGCGGTCTGGGCGGACAGATAGCTGGAACCCCAGACGAGCGCGACGAGGAGGAGTACCGCATCGGTACGGCGGGTGTTGGACACCCGCCCACCGTGCACCGGCGAGACCACTGAAGCCCAGGGCCACCTTCTAAAACAATCTTTTAGCGATCCTACAAAGTCCTTCTACACTGAGGGGGTGGACGAACGGCAGCTGCGGATCCTGCGGGAGCTGGGCGAACTGGGCAGCGTCACCGCGGTCGCCGAGGCGCTGCTGGTGACACCGTCGGCGATCTCGCAGCAGCTGCGGCTGTTGCAGCGCTCGATCCCCGTGCCGCTGACCGAGCGCGAGGGGCGGCGGCTGGTGCTCACCGACGCCGGACAGGCGCTGGCGGGTGCGGCGGTAGAGGTGGAGACGGCGCTGGCGCGCGCCCGGCACACCGTTGAGGAGTTCGTGGGTCGGCCGGACGGCGAGGTGTCGGTGGCGGCGTTCCACAGCGCGGGTGCGGCGTTCTTCCCCCTGTTGCTGCGCGCGTTCGCCGGCCCCGGCCACCCGGTGCTCGCGCTCGCCGACGAGGACGTGGCGCAGGAGGACTTCCCGCGGCTGACCCGGGAGTACGACGTGGTGCTGGCCCACCGCCTGGACCACGCCCCGCCGTGGCCGCGCGCGGTGACCGCGACCATGCTGCTGCGGGAACCGCTCGACGTGGCGCTGCCCGCCGACCACCCGCTCGCCGCCAAACGCCGGCTGACCCCGGACGACGTGGCCGACGAGCCGTGGATCACCGTGCACGAGGGCTTCCCGGTCCGGGCGACCATCGAGGCGATCGCCGCGGCGGCGGGGCGGAGGCTCCGACTGGCCCACACCATCAACGACTTCACTGTGGCGGCGGAGGCGGTGGCCGCGGGCGGCGGCATCGCGCTGATGCCGCGCTGGACGATGCGCCCGCACCCCGCGCTGGTCCTGAGGCCGCTCAGCGGGGTGCAGGCGAGTCGGCACATCGACGCCCTCTGCCGCCCGGAACGCACAGCCCGGGGAGCGGTCCAGAGGGTTCTGACCGAACTGCGCCGCGCCGCGCGAACCATCCAGGACCGTGACACCGACGGCAAGGTGACGCCGCCCCAAGGGGCGAGGGGAACTGCGCGACCAGCCACATGACGCCCGCAGTCGCAGGAAAACGTCACGCACCGAGCCAGTGGGCGCTCAGAACGAAAACCACCGCACCTTCTCGTCCCCGTCCCGCAGAGACGCCACCCGCCGCTCGAATTCGATCCGCGCCTTGGGATTGCTCGGCGCATGCTGCGCCACCCACGCACAGCTCGCCGTCTCCCGGGCGCCCAGCAACACCGAGCACCCCTCCCACTCCCGCACATCCCAGCCGTACCCCTCCGTGAAGGAGTCGTAGGCCTCGGTCGGCAGGCCATAGCGGTCGTGGGACAGCGCCATGACCACCAGGTCGTGCTCGCGCAGGTCGGCGGAGAAGGTCTCCAGGTCGACCAGCACAGGCCCGTCCGGCCCGACGTGCACGTTGCGGGGGAGCGCGTCGCCGTGGATCGGGCCCGGCGGCAGATGCGGCGTCAGCGCGGCGGCGGCCGTCGTGAAGCCGTCGCGGCGCTCACGCAGATAGGCCGCGTCGGCCGGGTCGATCGCGTCGTCCGCGAGGCGCAGCCAGCGTTCCACGCCGCCCAGCAGTTCGCGGGGCGGCAGCGCGAAGCCGGGGGAGGGCAGGGCGTGGACGGACCGGAGCAATTCGGCCAAATCCCGGGGTTCGGCAGGTCGTACGGGGTCGGGCAGCCGGTGCCACACGGTCACCGGGTGTCCCTCGACCAGCAGCGCCTCGGGCTCGGCGGCCCGTACCGCTGGCACACCCGCCTCCGCGAGCCACGCCGCGATGTCGACCTCGCGGCGCGCGCGGCCGAGGAGTTCGGCGTCGCGGCCCACCTTGACGGCCAGGTCACCGGCGGCGAACACCGCGTTCTCGCCCAGGGCGAGCAGCCGCGCCTCCCGCGCCGGGCCGGGCAGCACACCCGCCGCGGCCAGCACCTCCCGGGCCCGTGCCTCGTCCATGCGTCCGCCTCCGTATTCCGTCCTCGGCGTCTTCGATGTCCTGGACGGGCTGGTTCGCCCACCGTGTGCCCCCCCGGCACCCGACGTCGGGATCCCGCCATCTGTCGGCCAGTCTCGCATTCGCACAGGTCGAGCGATGTGCGCGGTCCCTTGACGGCATACCACGCCTTCACGACCATGACGGAGGCCCCGCCGGGCCCAGGACCTGTCCAACACTCGTCGTGAGCCGCGTGAAGGAGCCGATCCCGTGACCTTGGTGACCGCGACGAAGCGGTCGGCGCAGGGGGCGCCACGCACCGACGGGGGCCGGCCGCCGCCGGACCACGGGGCCTGGTTCCTGGTACTGCCCGCGCTGATCCCGATCCTGGTGCTCAGCGTCGGACCGTTGCTGTACGGGATCCTGCTGGCCTTCACCGACGCCCAGTCGGGCCGGACCCGGCCCACGCAGTGGATCGGCGGCCTCAACTTCCGGGACCTGCTGCACGACACACTGTTCTGGGAGTCGTTCCGGATCGGCCTGGTCTGGGCGGTCGGGGTGACCGTCCCGCAGTTCCTGCTCGCGCTCGGCCTCGCCCTTCTCCTCAACCAGGAGCTCAAACTGCGCTGGCTGGCCCGCGCCCTCGCCATCATCCCGTGGGCCATGCCCGAGGTCGTGGTCGGCGTGATGTGGCGGCTCGTCTACAACCCGGACGCGGGCGTCCTCAACGAGACCCTGCGCGACCTCGGCCTCGGAGACGGCCGCGACTGGCTCAGCGGGCTCGGGACCGCCCTGCCCGCCGTGATCGTGGTCGGTGTCTGGGCCGGCATGCCGCAGACGACGGTCGCCCTGCTCGCCGGTCTGCAGAACACCCCGCGCGAACTCCACGAGGCGGCCGCGATGGACGGCGCCGGCGCCTGGCGGCGCTTCAGGACGGTCACCTGGCCGGCACTGCGGCCGGTCGCACTCGCGATCACGGCCCTCAACTTCATCTGGAACTTCAACTCCTTCGCCCTGGTCTACGTGCTGACCAGCGGCGGCCCCGGCGGCCGCACCCGCCTGCCCATGCTCTTCGCCTACGAAGAGGCCTTCCGCTACGGCCAGTTCGGCTACGCGGCCGCGATGGGCTGTGTGATGGTCGCCGTGATCTCGATGCTTCTCGCCCTCTTCCTGGTGGGCCGGCTCAGGGGAGGCGACGACACATGAGGACCAGCACCGGCGGCCGGGTCGGCCAGTACGTCGTCCTGCTCGCGTATCTCGTCTTCCTCGCCTTCCCCTTCCTCTGGCTGGTCTCCACGGCCTTCAAGTCGCCGCGCGAGCTGGGCAGTCTGCATCCCTCCTGGTTCCCCGAGGACCCCACCCTCGACAACTTCCGGCAGGCCTTCGACGAACAGCCGCTGCTGCGCGCCGCGGGCAACTCCCTGCTCGCCGCGCTCGGCGCCGCCCTGATCGCCGTACTGATCGCCACCCCGCTGGCCTACGTCATGGCCCGCCACCGCACCCGCCTCGCGAAGGCCGCGACGGGGTGGGTGGTGGTCAGCCAGGCGTTCCCGCTCGTGCTGGTGATCATCCCGCTGTTCCTGGTGCTGAAGAACCTGCGGATGATCAACTCACTGGCGGGGCTGGTCATGGTGTACGTCGTGTGGGCGTTGCCGTTCGCGCTGTGGATGCTCGTCGGGTACGTCCGCGCCGTGCCCGCCGAACTGGAGGAGGCGGCGGCGGTCGACGGGGCCGGGCGGGTGCGGACGCTGGTGTCGGTGACCGCGCCGCTGCTCGCGCCGGGGATCGTGGCGACGGGGCTGTTCGCGTTCATCACCGCGTGGAACGAGTTCTTCTTCGCACTCGTGCTGCTGAAGGCGCCCGAGAAGCAGACCCTGCCGGTCGTCCTCACCCACTTCATCGGCGCGGAGGGCGTCGCCGACCTCGGCCCGCTGGCGGCCGCCGCCTTCCTCGCGACCCTTCCCTCACTGGTCGTCTTCGCGATCATCCAACGGCGGATCACGGGCGGCATGCTCGCCGGGGCGGTGAAGAGCTGATGCGCACCAGAATCGCGGGCACCCTCGTCCTGGTCCTCGCCGTGCTGCTCGCCGGCTGTACGAGTGGCGGCAGCGACTCCGGCACCGGCCCGGTCACCCTGCGCTTCCAGTCCCTCGCCTGGCAGCAGGAGTCCGTCGAGGCCAACCAGGAACTGGTGAAGGAGTGGAACGCGACCCACCCCGACGTCAAGGTCGAGTACGTCCAGGGGAGTTGGGACAGCGTCCACGACCAGCTCCTCACCTCCTTCGAGGGCGGTGAGGCACCCGACATCATCCACGACGCCTCCGACGACCTCGCGGACTTCGCGTACGGCGGCTACCTCGCCGACCTGACCGACCTGCTGCCCCGGCGACTCAAGTCGGACGTCCCGCAGCGCAGTTGGGACACGGCGACCTTCGGTGACGGCGTCTACGGCGTGCCGTTCCTCCAGGAGCCGCGGGTACTCGTCGCCAACAGGAAGTGGCTGACGCAGTCCGGCGTACGCATCCCGACCCCCGAAGAGCCGTGGACCTGGCCGGAGTTCCGGCGGATCACCGAACAGCTCAGCGGCGACGGCAAGTACGGTGTCGCCTGGCCCCTCAAGGAGCCCGTCTCCGCGACCCTCAACCTCTCCCTGTCGGCGGGCGGACAGCTCTTCCACCGGGGTGCGGACGGCAAGGTGGCGATCCGGTTCGAAGCGGCGGACCAGACCGTGCCGCGCACCATCCACGACCAGGCGAACACCGACCGCAGCGCCTCGCCCACCACCCTGGGCAGCGGCGGCTCGGACACCCTGCCCGGCTTCTTCGGCGGCAAGTACGCGATGGTCCCGCTCGGCTTCTCCTACCGTCAGCAGATCGTCCAGCAGGCACCCAAGAGCTTCGAGTGGCAGGTGCTGCCCGCTCCGGCCGGCGCCGGCGGGCTCACCCAGGGCGTCAGCCCCCAGACCCTGTCCGTCGCCGAGGACAGCCCGCACAAGGAGGAGGCCGTCGCCTTCCTCGACTTCCTGCTCCGGCCGCGGAACATGGTCCGGCTCGCCCTGGGCGACTGGATGCTGCCCACAGGCACCCAGGCCCTCAAGGACCCCGCCCTGCACACCGCGAAGGACGGCTGGGCCACCGGCACCGCCCTCGCCGCGCACCTGCGCCCGGCGCCCGCGCAGTCCGTGCGCGGCTACCCGGAATGGAAGGACAAGGTCGCCACGCCCGCCTTCCAGGAGTACTACAGCGGCGCCATCGGCCTCGGTGAACTGCGCGAACGCCTGGAGGAGGACGGAAACCTGGTGCTCGCCCGCTACCAGCGCTGAGAGAGGTGACCGGCCTCGCGGCGGACCAGCTGATCTGTACGGCCCTCGGGGCGCAGCGTGTCGCCGACCCCGGGCCGAACCGGTGACGGTCACGGGCGCGGGCGGCCGACGGGTCGAGAGGGTCGCCGCGAGCTGCCCCGACGACTGACGGCCGTACCGTCCCGAAAAACCGCGTTGCACGAGACGTCTCGTCTTGCCTAGGGTCGGTGACATGACCAGTCGCCCCGCTCACATCGCCATGTTCTCCATCGCCGCCCACGGCCACGTGAACCCCAGCCTCGAGGTGATCCGCGAGCTCGTCGCACGCGGGCACCGGGTGACGTACGCGATCCCGCCCCTGTTCGCCGAGAAGGTCGCCGAGACCGGTGCCGAGGTGAAGCTCTGGAACTCGACGTTACCCGGCCCGGACGCCGACCCGGAGGCCTGGGGCACCACCCTCCTGGACAACGTGGAGCCGTTCCTGGCCGACGCGATCCAGGCGCTGCCGCAGCTCGTCGAGGCGTACGAGGGCGACGAACCGGACCTCGTGCTGCACGACATCACCTCCTATCCGGCCCGCGTCCTCGCCCACCGCTGGGGCGTGCCCGCCGTCTCCCTCTCCCCGAACCTCGTCGCCTGGGAGGGCTACGAAAAGGAGGTCGCCGAGCCGATGTGGGCGGAGCCGAAGAAGACCGAGCGCGGACAGGCCTACTACGCCCGCTTCCACGCCTGGCTGGAGGAGAACGGCATCACCCAGCACCCGGACGACTTCGCGGGCCGCCCCGCCCGCTCCCTCGTCCTGATCCCCAAGGCGCTGCAGCCGAACGCAGACCGGGTCGACGAGAGGGTGTACACCTTCGTCGGCGCCTGCCAGGGCGACCGCGGCGCGGAGGGCGACTGGCAGCGGCCGGCCGGCGCCGAGAAGGTCGTCCTGGTGTCCCTCGGATCCTCCTTCACCAAGCAGCCGGCCTTCTACCGGGAGTGCGTCAAGGCGTTCGGCGAGCTGCCCGGCTGGCACCTGGTGCTTCAGGTCGGCAGGCGCGTGGACGCGGCCGAGCTGGGGGACGTACCCGAGAACGTCGAAGTGCGCTCCTGGGTACCGCAGTTGGCGATCCTCAAGCAGACCGACCTGTTCGTCACGCACGCCGGCGCGGGCGGCAGCCAGGAGGGTCTGGCCACGGCCACCCCGATGATCGCCGTACCACAGGCCGTGGACCAGTTCGGCAACGCGGACATGCTCCAGGGCCTCGGTGTCGCCCGCCGCCTCGACACGGCGGAGGCGACCGCCGAGGCGCTGCGGGAGGCCGCCCGCGCACTCGTCGACGACCCCGAGGTCGCCCGCCGACTGGCGGACATCCGGGCCGGGATGGCGGGGGAGGGCGGCACGCGCCGGGCCGCCGATCTGATCGAGGCCGAACTGCCCGTACGGCAGGCCTAGAACAGCGGGCACAGCAGAGGGCCCGTTGGCACCCCGGTCGCCAACGGGCCCTCAGTCATGGGCGGTTCACCTTGCGGGACCTTCAGACCCCCAGCCGCTCACCCTCGTCGTCCCGCGCCACGGGCCGGGCCACCGTCTCGGGCGACTCGTCGTGGGTCAGGTCGGGCAGCCGGTGCAGCCACTTCGGCAGGTACCAGTTGCGCTCGCCGAGCAGCGCCATCACCGCCGGGAGCAGCACGCCCCGGATGATCGTCGCGTCGATCAGCACCGCCGCCGCGAGGCCCACGCCCATCTGCTTCATGGACTGCATGGACAGCGTCCCGAAGATCGCGAACACGGCGACCATGATGACCGCGGCGCTGGTGACGACCCCGGCCGTGGTGACCACCCCGTGCTGGATCGCGTCCCTCGTCGTACGGCCCCGCAGTCGCGCCTCGCGGATCCGCGAGACCACGAACACGTGGTAGTCCATCGACAGGCCGAACAGGATCACGAAGAGGAACAGCGGCAGCCAGGTGATGATGGCGCCGACGCCCTCCGCGCCCACCAGGGAAGCGCCCCAGCCGTGCTGGAACACCGCGACGAGGATGCCGTACGCCGCTCCCACCGACAGCAGGTTCAGCACGATCGAGGTGATCGCGACCGTCAGCGAGCGGAACGACAGCAGCATCAGCAGGAAGGCGAAGACCACGACGAACGCGAAGACCGGAATGACGGCTCCGGCCAGCTGGTCGTTGAAGTCCTGCGAACCGGCCACCTGCCCGGTGATCGGCGCCTCGACGCCGTCGACCTTGCCGAGCGTGGCGGGCCGTACCTCGTCGCGCAGCTTCTCCAGACTCGCGCCCGCCTTGTCCAGGTCGGAGCCGCCGACCAGCGGGACGTACACGAAGGCGAGGTTCTGCTGATCGTGGAGCTTGATCTCGACCGGGCCGCGCGAGGCGCCCGAGGCGACCGCCTCCGCCTTGAAGGCGGCGAGCGCGTCCCGGACTTCGGGAGCGTTGATGTCGTCCGCCTTGACGACGACCTCGGCCGGCTCGGAGCCGCCCGGGAAGGCGTCGTTGACCCGGTTGTACGTCTGCACGATGGGCAGCGAGTCGCCGAACTCCTGGTCCAGCGTGAGGTTCTGCGTCTTCATGCCGACCGCGGGCGCGGCGATCGCCAGCAGCGCGCCGGCCGCCACCACGACGGAGATGACGGGCCGGGCGAGCACAGCCTTCAGCACGGCCGTCCAAAAGCGGCTGTCGTTGTTGCCGCTGCGGCGACGGCGGCCCAGGAAGGGTATGCGGCCCTTCTCGACGCGCCCGCCCAGCAGCGACAGCAGTGCGGGCAGCACGGTCACGGAACCGACCATGGCCACGGCCACCACCATCAGCGAGGCCAGACCCATCGCCTCGAACTCGGCGAGCCCGGTGAACAGCATGCCCGCCATCGCCACGCACACCGTGACACCCGAGACGATGATCGCGCGGCCGCTGGTCGCGGCCGCGATCCGCAAGGCCGTCTGGGCGTCGTGTCCGGCCTCGCGCTCCTCGCGCTCCCGGCGCAGGTAGAACAGGCAGTAGTCGACGCCGACGGCCAGACCGACCAGCAGCATCACGGAGTTGGCGGTGTCGCTCATCGGCATCACATGGCTGACGACGCCCATCAGGCCCATCGTCGCCATGATCGCGGTGACCGCCAGCGCCACCGGCAGCAGCGCGGCCACCAGCGCGCCGAAGGCGATCAGCAGAATGCCGAGGGCCACCGGCACCGCCGAGTACTCGGCCTTCTTGAAGTCGTCCCCGAACGCGTCGTCGAACGTCTTCATCATGCTCGCGCCGCCGATCTCCTCGATCCGCAGCGACCCGTGCTCCTTCTGCACCCCCTCGACGGCCTTCAGCACCGGCTCGACCCGCTCGCCCGCGGTCTCCGCGTCGCCGCGCATGTCGAACTGCACCAGCGCGCTGCGGCCGTCCTTCGAGATCGTGTCCGTGTCGTACGGCGAGGTCACGTCCGTGACCTTGCCGGTCCCCTCGACCGCCTGGACGACGGCGGTGACGGCGGCCCTGAACTCGGCGTCCGTGGCCTTGACCCCACCGTCCTTCGCCTGGATCAGAACGGTCTCACCGGCCGGTTCGTCGATGCCGGCGTCCTCGATGATCCTCGCGGCGGTGTGCGTCTCCCCCTTCAGCTGATCGCTGTCCTTCACGTCGACGCGGCCTGCCGCCGAACCGAGCCCCATCGCCAGGACGACGAACAGCACCCAGATGCCTACGGCAGCCCATCGGTGTCGGGCGCTCCAGCCGCCGGCCCGGGCGGCCAGCCCCCGTACCCGTGTATCTCCGTTCGCCATGACCGGCTTGCCCCCTTGTGAGCGGTGGCAGCCCCCTGCCGCCACCTTCCGTTTCGAAGGTATGGGCCGGATAAAGCCATCTCGTCGTGCTGCCCGGTGAGGTGCTGCGGGCGGGAATCATCCCCCTGGACCCCACCTCCTCCCCACTGGGTAGGACAGCGGCCCCCTACATCTACCGGGGAGCCCCGTTCGCCGGTGCAGTGCCTCGTCGCACGAGTCGGGCACGACGGCCGCTTTATGGTGTGCGGATGACGACGACGTATGCGGCGCTGCTGCGCGGGATCAACGTGGGCGGCGCCAAGAAGGTCCCGATGGCCGACCTGCGCACGCTGATGGAGGGCCTCGGCCACGACGACGTACGCACCTACCTGCAGAGCGGCCAGGCCGTGTTCGCGAGCGTCCACGGCGACGAGGAGTCCCTCGCCGCGGAGCTGTCCGGGGCGATCGAGAAGCGGTTCGGCTTCGCCGTCGACGTGATCGTGCGCGACCACGCCTATCTGGAGGCGATCGCCGACGCCTGCCCCTTCCCGGCCGCCGAACTGGAGGCCAAGCAGCTCCACGTCACCTACTTCTCCGCGCCCGTCGACGCGGAACGCTTCGCGGAGATCGACCAAGCCGCCTACCTGCCCGAGGAGTTCAGGCTCGGCGACCGCGCCCTGTACCTCTACGCCCCGAACGGCCTCGGCCGCTCCAAGCTCGCCGAGCACCTCTCCAAACCCCGGATCAACAAGGGCGTGATCGCCACCACCCGCAACTGGAACACCGTCGTCAAGCTCGTGGAGCTGACGCGACCCTCGGGAGGCTGACGGTCCGGAGCTCGCGGTAGCCGCTGCGCGCGGTGTACGACATGACCTCGTCCGGCACCGCGAGCCGCGGGTCCTCGTACAGCCGGCGCAAGTCGTCGTCCGTACGGGCCGCGGCGACCGCGTCCACCACGGCGAGGTCGTCCGCGGTGAGACCGGCGTCGCCGCGGACCACCCGGCCCCAGACGTCCCAGGGCAGCAGCTCCACGCCATGGACCGCTGCGAGGTCCAGGAACACGTTCGTGCGGATGTACCAGAGGCCGTCGAGATCGTCGTGGAACCAGACCCCGAACGTCTTGGGGTCGGCCCCGCCCTCCCGGCACGCCCGCCACGCGTCCCCGGCCACCAGGAACCGGTCCCTCGGCACGTCCAGCGGGTCGAAGGCGAGCTCGTAGGCGGGGTGCAGCACCTGCGCGTCGACCAGCCGCCAACTTCCGTCGGGCAGGCGGTACTCGGTGACCCAGTGGTCGTCGTGGTAACCCTCCACGAAGTACGCGGCGAAGCCGCAGCGGATCCGGGCGGCCGTACCGGTGGCCCGCAGCAGCGCGCACAGCAGCAGCGAGAAGTCCCGGCACGTGCCCGCGAACCGCTCGTCGTACCTCCGTTTCGCGGTGAGCGGTCCGTCCCCGCGCTCGCGCAGGACCCGCAGGATCTCGCGGACGTACCGTGACTCGGGGTCGTCCAGCTGCCGGTCCTCGGGGATCGGATGACCGAGGCGTTCACCCTCCCCCCGATGGATGATCAGACTCCTTACGAGCCAGGCGAGTTCGGAAGGATCGCGTGGCAGGTCGTCGAGGTCCAGGTCGCCCGGGTCGCTGTACGGCGTCTGCCTGAGGTAGAGGTCCATGCCCGGGACCCTCGGGCTTGCCCCAGGGGCAGAGTCAACCCCGGGCGCACTGCTGTCGCGTTTGTTCAAGAGACCTCGCAGCGCTGTCCCTAGCGTGGGACGCATGAACAAGGACGACCTGTATCCGTACATGACGGAATGCGCCGCAGAGGCGGCCCGCGTGGCGCGCGGAGTGACGACGGCACAGCTCGCCGACTCCACCCACTGCCCGGACTGGGACGTCCGCGCCCTGGTCAACCACTGGGTCCTCTACACCTCCCACGGCCTGGAGCACCGCGCCCTGCGCAAACAGCTCCCCGAGGAACTGACCGCCCGCGACTTCACCGCCGACCCCGACTGGGCCGAGGCGTACGCCGCCCAGCTGGACCGCGCGGTCGCCGCCTGGGCGGATCCCGCGGTGTGGGAGGGCGAGGTGGACCTGGGCATGGGGACCATGCCAGCCCCCGAACTCGCCTCGCTGATCATCAAGGAGACGGCGGTGCACGGCTGGGACGTCGCCGCGGCCACCGGCCAGGAGTTCCACGTCTCCGAGGGCGTGGCCCGGTTGGTCCTCGACGTGGTTGTCACCCACGGTGACCTCTACCGGCAGTACGACGGCTTCGCCGACCCGGTGCCGGTGCCGGACGACGCGCCCGCTTTCGAGCGGGCGCTCGCGGCGAGCGGTCGGGACCCGCGCCTGGCCGAGGCGGTGCGCGACTAGGGCCTCAGCCATCAGGTAGGACCTCAGCCATCAGGTAGGACCTCAGCCATCAGGCCGGTATCGCCGACGGACGCGCTCGCGCAAGGCACGCGACCGTCAGGCGCCGACCGCCGCCAGCGCCGGCATCCGCGCCGCCTCGTACCGAGCCAGCAGCACCCGCGCCACCTCGGGCGCCGGGCCCAGTACGTCGGCGAGTACGTCCGCCTCGGCCGCGCCCCGCGCGATGCGGTCCGGGAGGAAGCCGGGGGCCAGGACGTAGGGGGCGACGGCGATCTTCGCGCAGCCCAGGGCCCGAAGCTCCCGCACCGCGTCCTCGGTGCGGGGGAACCCCGCGGGAGAACCAGCGGAGGCGAACGCAGGCCGCACGGCGCACCAACCGGTGTGCCGCCACTCCCGCGCGATTTCTGCGATCACTGCGATCGCCTCCGGGTCGGTGGACCCCGCCGAGGCCAGTACGACCCCGGTCGAGGACTTGTCGGCGGGCGTCAGCCCCGCCTCGTACAGACGTCGTTCCAGTGCGGCGAGCAGCACTGGGGAGGGGCCGAGCACCTCCGCCTGCCGGATCCGCAGCTGCGGCGGTGCGTCCCGCAGGACCGCCGGGATGTCGGCCTTCGCGTGGAACGCGCGGGTCAACAGCAACGGCAGGGCTACGACGTCACGGACGCCCTCCGCCGCCAGGGACTCCAGCACCCCTTGGGCGGACGGGATGTTGAAGTCCAGGAAGCCGGTCTCCACCCGCACGTCGGGGCGCAGGGAGCGCACCCGCCGCACGAGGGCGTGCACCGTCGCGGCGTGCCGCGGGTCGCGGCTGCCGTGGGCGATGACGAGGAGGACCGGCTTCTTGGACAAGGTGTGCATGGGACTCAGCTCTTCACCAGCAGACCGCGGCTGCGCAGCACCCACCGCTCCAGCGGACTGAAGATCAGCAGGTCGATCGCGATGCCGACGAACAGGATGAGCAGGATGGCGAGGAAGACCGTGGCCATGCTGCTGTTCGTGCGGCCCACCTCCAGCAGCTGGCCGAGACCCACGCCGAGGTCCGGCGCCTGCGCGATGATCTCGGCGGCCATCAGCGAACGCCAGGAGAACGCCCAGCCCTGCTTCAGTCCCGCCACATAGCCGGGCAGCGCCGCGGGCATCACGATGTGCCAGGTGCCGCGCAGACCGGTCGCCCCCAGCGTCCGTCCCGCGCGCAGGAACAGCGGCGGGACCTGGTCGACGCCGGACACCAGACCGTTGGCGATCGACGGCACCGCGCCGAGCAGGATCACCGCGTACATCATCTCGGGCTTCAGGCCCAGCCAGATCACGGCGGCCGGCACCCAGGCCACCGACGGCAGCGACTGCAGGCCGGACAGGATCGGACCGATGGCCGCGCGCACGAACTTCACCCGCGCCACGATCAGGCCGAGCGGCGTGCCGATGATCAGGGCGAGCACGAAGCCGAACAGGCCCCGCGAGACGCTCGTCCAGATGTAGTCGAGCAGGGTGCCCTTGAGCCACGCGTCCTCGGCCTCGGCCCAGACGGCGCCGGGGGAGGGCAGCTTCGACGGGTCGTCGACGATCTTCAGGGAGATCAGCCCCTGCCAGATCGCGAGCACCACGACGGTGGCGACGATCGGCGGGAAGATCTTCTCGCGGAAGGTCTGCCGGAAGGGCGGACGGCCGGTGACCGAGGTCTCCAGCGCGTCGAGGCCCGCCTCGATGCCACCCAGCGCGGAGCCGTCCTTGGTGCCCGCGCCGGTCGTCTTCGTGTCAGTGCTGGCCATGGCGGCGGATCTCCCCACGCAGTACTTCGGTGATCTCGACGGACAGTTCCGCCACGGGCGCGTCCTCGATACGGCGCGGCTGCGGGATGTCGACCGTCCACTCGCGCGCGATCCGGCCCGGACGGGAGGACAGCAGGATCACGCGCTGCGCGAGCCGCACCGCCTCGCGCACGTTGTGCGTGACGAACAGGACGGACACGCCGGTCTCCGCCCAGATGCGGGTCAGCTCGTCGTGCAGCACGTCCCGTGTGATGGCGTCGAGGGCCGCGAACGGCTCGTCCATCAGCAGCAGGTTGCTCTCCTGGGCCAGGGCCCGGGCCAGCGCCACACGCTGGCGCATACCGCCCGACAGTTCGTGCACCCGCTTGCCGTACGCGCCCTTCAGCCGGACGAGTTCGAGCAGTTCCTCGGTCCTGTCGCGCCGTTCGTTCTTCGGAACTCCCCGCAGACGCAGGGCGAGCTCGATGTTCTTGCCCGCGGTCAGCCACGGGAACAGGGCGTGCTCCTGGAACATCAGGGCCGGGCGGCCCTCCGTCGTGATGGACCCGACGGTGGGCTCGTCCAGCCCCGCCACCAGGTTCAGCAGCGTGGACTTGCCGCAGCCCGAGGCCCCCAGGAGGGTGACGAACTCGCCGGGTGCGACATCGATGCTGATGTCGTCCAGCACGAGCTGTTGCCCGGCGGGGCCCGCGAAGGACTTCGAGACATGCTCAATGCGCGCCGCGTGCTCCACCGACTCGGCGGCCTTGGCGAAGGTCGTGGCCATGGTCGTCACCTCCTGGGAACTCATCGGGACCTGACTCAGCCGACGCCGAGACCGGCGTCGCTGACCGTGCTCTCGCCCTCGGCCTTGAGGACCTTGTTCAGCGGCGTGAGGTCGTAGATGCCCTTCAGATCGGGCTTCTCCAGCAGACCCGCCTTGACCGCGTGCGCCGCCTCGGTGTTGAGGGTGGCGGCCAGCGGGTCATCGGTGAACTGGATCGACTTCCAGGCCGGGTCGAGGACGGCGGCCGGCAGCGGCTTGCCCGAGTCCGACTCCAGCTGCTTGTTCGCCGAGGCCTTCGCCGCGTCCGGGTTCGCGTTGATCCACTTGTTCGCCTCGACCGAGGCCTTCAGCACGGCCTCGACCGCCTTCGGGTGCTCCTTGAGGAAGGCCTGCCGCACGATGATGTTCGTGATCACGAACTTCTTGTCCGGCCAGAGCGTCGACTCGTCGAGCAGCACCTTGGCACCCTCGGCGACCAGCTTGGACGCGGTCGGCTCCGGCACCCATGCGCCGTCGACGGAGCCGGACTTGTAGGCGTCCGGGGTGACCTTGTTGTCGGTGCGGACGACGGAGACGTCGCCCTTGCCGCTCTCCGCGTCGACCTTCCAGCCCTGGTCCGCGATCCAGTTGAGGAACGCCACGTCCTGCGTGTTGCCGAGCTGCGGGGTCGCGATCTTCTTGCCCTTGACGTCCTTCAGGGACTTGATCTTGTCCGGGTTGACCACGAGCTTCACCCCGCCGGACGCCGCACCGCCGATGATCCGCAGGTTCTTGCCGCCCGACTTGGTGTAGCCGTTGATCGCCGGGGACGGGCCGATGAAACCGATGTCGATCGACGAGGAGTTGAGGGCCTCGATCTCGGACGGACCGGCGTTGAAGATCTGGTAGGCGGCCTTGGTGGCGCCGAGCTGCTTCTGGAAGTAGCCCTTCTGCACGCCCACCAGCGCGGTCGCGTGGGTCAGGTTGCCGAAGTAGCCGATCTTGACGGAGTCGAGACCGTCGATCTTCTCGGCCCCGGCGGCGACCTTGGCGGTCCCGTCGTCCTTGGCGTCGGAGCCGTAGCCGCAGGCGGCGAGCGTGAGCAGCGGAAGAGCGGTTACGGCGGCCAGGCCGCGGCGAAGAAGGGCTGAGCGGTTGACAGGCACGGGAGGTTTTCCCCTCGTTGGCCCGGCGGTCACGGTCTCTCAGGTCGTGGCCGGGAGGTCGGCAGGTTTTCGTCTACGGCGGTGGGGGGTGCGGGCGCGCAGGCAGTGCGCGTACGTCAGCGCACACATCGCGCCACCCCGCCCTGCCCGCTGCCGAGAGCACCGCTGCCGACGCGGCCGCCCTCCTTCGCGAACGAGGAGTAGAAATCGGTGGAGTTCATGTCAGAAGTCCCACCCGTCGTCGTCCGTCTCGTCCTTGACGGGCTCCGGGGAGGCGAACGACTCGCCGACCATGCCGGCGGTGAGCGTGGTGCCGTCGTTCGGGTCGATCAGGATGAACGAACCGGTGCGCCGCGAGTCGGCGTACGAGTCGACGGGCAGCGGCTCGGCGGTACGGATCTTCACCCGGCCGATGTCGTTGGCGACGAGCTGTCCCGGGTGCGGGTGCAGGGACAGGTCGTCGAGCGTGAGACGGGACGGGATGTCCTTGACGATCGCCTTGACCGTGCGGGTGCCGTGCTTGAGCAGCACCCGGTGGCCGACGGTCAGCGGGGCGTCGGCCACGTGGCAGACCGTCGCCTCGATGTCCTGGGTGGTGGGCGGCGCGTCCTTGCTGGGCACGATCAGGTCGCCGCGCGAGATGTCGATGTCGTCCTCCAGCAGGACGGTCACCGACTGAGTGGTCCAGGCGATGTCGACCGGCTTGCCGAGCAGGTCGATGCCGGCGATCTTCGTCGAACGGCCCGACGGCAGCACCGAGACCTGCTCGCCGACGCGGAAGGAACCGGCGGCGATCTGGCCCGCGTAGCCCCGGTAGTCCGGGTGCTCGGCGGTCTGCGGCCGGATCACGTACTGCACGGGCAGCCGGGCGTGGCAGTGGCTCAGGTCGTGGGCGACCGGGACCGACTCCAGGTGCTCCAGGAAGGTCGGCCCGCCGTACCAGTCCATGTTCGCGGACGGGTCCACCACGTTGTCGCCGGCGAGCGCCGAGATCGGGATGGCGGTGACCTCCGGGACGCCCAGCTCGAGCGCGTACGCCGTGAACTCCTCGGCGATCGCGGCGAACACGGACTCCTGGTACTCGACCAGGTCCATCTTGTTCACGGCGAGCACCACGTGCGGCACGCGCAGCAGCGCGGCGATCGCCGCGTGGCGGCGGGTCTGCTCGACGACGCCGTTGCGGGCGTCGACGAGGATCACCGTCAGCTCGGCCGTGGAGGCACCCGTCACCATGTTGCGGGTGTACTGCACGTGTCCGGGCGTGTCGGCGAGGATGAACCGGCGCCGGGGCGTGGCGAAGTAGCGGTAGGCCACGTCGATGGTGATGCCCTGCTCGCGCTCGGCGCGCAGGCCGTCCGTCAGCAGCGCGAGGTCCGGGGCGTCCTGCCCGCGGCTCGCCGAGACGCGCTCCACGGCCTCCAGCTGGTCGGTGAGGATCGACTTGGAGTCGTGCAGCAGCCGGCCCACGAGCGTGGACTTGCCGTCGTCGACGGAGCCCGCGGTGGCGAACCGCAGCAGGGTGGTCGCCGAGAGTTCCTCGGTCGTGATGGTGCTCATGCTTAGAAGTACCCCTCGCGCTTGCGGTCTTCCATCGCGGCCTCGGACATCTTGTCGTCGGCGCGGGTGGCGCCGCGCTCGGTGAGCCGGGAGGCGGCGATCTCGGCGATCACGTCGTCCAGCGTGGTGGCGTCGGAGTCGACCGCGCCGGTGCAGGACATGTCGCCGACCGTGCGGTAGCGGACCTGCCGCTTCTCGACGGTCTCGGTGTCCTTCGGGCCGCCCCACTCGCCCGGGGTCAGCCACATGCCGGCCCGCTGGAACACCTCGCGCTCGTGGGCGAAGTAGATCTGCGGCAGCTCGATGCCCTCGCGGGCGATGTACTGCCACACGTCCAGCTCGGTCCAGTTGGAGAGCGGGAAGACGCGGACGTGCTCACCGGGGGCGTGCCGTCCGTTGTAGAGGTTCCACAGCTCGGGCCGCTGGCGGCGCGGGTCCCACTGGGAGAACTCGTCCCGCAGGGAGAACACCCGCTCCTTGGCGCGGGCCTTCTCCTCGTCGCGACGGCCACCGCCGAACACCGCGTCGAACTTCTCGCTTTGGATCTTCTCCGTCAGCGGAAGCGTCTGCAGCGGGTTGCGGGTCCCGTCCGGGCGCTCCTTGAGGACACCGCGGTCGATGTAGTCCTGCACGGACGCGACATGCAGCCGCAGGCCGTGCTTGTCGACCGTACGGTCCCGGTACTCCAGGACCTCGGGGAAGTTGTGCCCGGTGTCCACGTGCAGCAGCGAGAAGGGGACCGCCGCCGGGGCGAACGCCTTCAGCGCCAGGTGCAGCATGACGATGGAGTCCTTGCCGCCGGAGAACAGGATCACCGGCCGCTCGAACTCGCCCGCCACCTCGCGGAAGATGTGCACCGCCTCGGACTCCAGCGCGTCCAGGTGCGACAGGGCGTACGGGGTGTCCGTGCCCTCGTCGACCTCGGCTGCGGTCGTCGTCATGCCAGTCCCCTCTCGGTGAGCAGCGCGTGGACCGTGGCCGCCGACTCCCGCACGGTCTGGTCCTGCGACTCGATACGCAGGTCGGGGGAGAGCGGCTCCTCGTACGGGTCGTCGACCCCGGTGAGCCCCGTCAGCTCGCCCGCCGCCTGCTTGGCGTACAGACCCTTCACATCGCGTACGGAGCACACCTCGACCGGAGTCGCCACGTGCACCTCGATGTACGCCGTCCCGTTTTCCTGGTGGCGCTTGCGGACGGCCTCGCGGCTGTCGGCGTAGGGCGCGATCACCGGGACGAGCGCCTTGACGCCGTTGCGGGCGAGCAGTTCGGCGAGGAAGCCGATGCGCTGCACGTTCGTGTGCCGGTCCTCGCGGCTGAAGCCGAGGCCCGCCGAGATGAACTCGCGGATCTCGTCGCCGTCGAGCACCTCGACGAGGTGGCCCTCCTCGCGCAGCCGGCCGGCCAGCTCGTACGCGATGGTGGTCTTGCCGGCACTCGGCAGACCCGTGAGCCAGACGGTGGCTCCGGTCGTCACGTGCAACTCCTCGGTGTTCTCGGGGGTGGTCGTCATCAGTGCAGTCCGCACTCGGTCTTGTTGCGGCCCGCCCAGCGGCCGGCGCGCGCGTCCTCGCCCTCCAGGACGCGGCGGGTGCAGGGGGCGCAGCCGACGGAGGTGTAGCCGTCCATCAGCAGCGGGTTGGTCAGGACGCCGTGTTCGGCGACGTACGCGTCCACGTCGTCCTGGGTCCAGCGGGCGATCGGCGAGATCTTGACCTTCTGGCGCTTCTCGTCCCAGCCGACCACCGGGGTGTTCGCCCGGGTCGGGGACTCGTCGCGGCGCAGACCCGTCGCCCAGGCCTGGTAGTTCGTGAGGCCCTCCTCCAGCGGCTGGACCTTGCGCATCTTGCAGCACAGGTCCGGGTCGCGGTCGTGGAGCTTCGGGCCGAACTCGGCGTCCTGCTCGGCGACCGTACGGCGCGGGGTGAGCGTGATGACGTTGACGTCCATCACGGCCTCGACCGCGTCGCGGGTGCCGATGGTCTCGGGGAAGTGGTAGCCGGTGTCGAGGAAGATTACGTCGACTGTGGCGCCGCCCTTTTGCACGCGGGACGCCAGGTGGGCGACCACCGCGTCCTCCATCGAGGACGTCACGCAAAAGCGCGGGCCGAAGGTGTCGACCGCCCACTGGAGGATCTCCAGCGCGGTGGCGTCCTCCAGCTCGCGGCCCGCCCGCTCGGCGAGCTCCTTGAGCTCCGCTGTCGTGCGACTTTCCTGAGTCGTCGTCATATCTGCTGTCCCCCTGCGTCGGTGGGTCGAAGGCCCCGGGCGAGCAGCCCGAGGAACTTCAACTGGAATGCGCGATTGCAGGCGGCGCATTCCCAGGCGCCGTGGCTGCCTTCCGAGGCCTCACTCGGCCGGAGGTCCTCGTCGCCGCAGTAGGGGCAGTAGAAGGGGGCGGCCCGCTCGCTCATACTGTGTCCTTCGTTTCGCTCGCTGCGCTCACGAAAGGGCCTCCTCGGAAGCACGCGCGGCCCAGGCGGCGAAGCGCTCGCCGTCCTCGCGTTCCGCCTGGAAGCGCTTGAGGACGCGCTCGACGTAGTCGGGCAGCTCCTCGGAGGTGACCTTCAGGCCACGCACCTTGCGGCCGAAACCGGCCTCCAGACCGAGCGCGCCGCCGAGGTGCACCTGATAGCCCTCGACCTGCTCGCCCCGGTCGTTGAGCATGAGCTGGCCCTTGAGACCGATGTCCGCCACCTGGATACGGGCGCAGGCGTTCGGGCAGCCGTTGAGGTTGATGGTGATCGGCTCGTCGAAGTCCGGGATCCGGCGCTCCAGTTCGTCGATCAGCTGGGAGCCGCGCGCCTTGGTCTCGACGATGGCGAGCTTGCAGTACTCGATGCCGGTGCAGGCCATGGTGCCGCGCCGGAACGGGGAGGGCTTGGCGGTCAGGTCCAGCGCCTCAAGGGCCTCGACCAGCGACTCGACCCGCGGTTCCTCGACGTCGAGGACGATCATCTTCTGCTCGACGGTGGTACGGACCCGGCCGGAGCCGTGCGCCTCGGCGAGCTCGGCGATCTTCGTCAGGGTCGCGCCGTCCACGCGGCCGACGCGCGGGGCGAAACCGACGTAGAAGCGGCCGTCCTTCTGGCGGTGCACGCCGACGTGGTCGCGCCAGCGCTCCACGGGCTGGGCCGGTGCGGGGCCGTCGATCAGCTCGCGCTTGAGGTACTCGTCCTGCAGGACCTGGCGGAACTTCTCCGGGCCCCAGTCGGCGACCAGGAACTTCAGGCGGGCACGGGTGCGCAGCCGCCGGTAGCCGTAGTCGCGGAAGATCGAGATGACGCCCTCGTGGACGTCCGCGACCTCGTCCAGCGGCACCCAGGCGCCGAGCCGGACGCCGATCTTCGGGTTGGTGGACAGGCCGCCGCCGACCCACACGTCGAAGCCGGGGCCGTGCTCGGGGTGGTGCACGCCGACGAAGGCGACGTCGTTGATCTCGTGCGCCACGTCGAGCAGCGGCGAGCCGGAGACCGCGGTCTTGAACTTGCGGGGCAGGTTCGAGTAGGCCGGGTTGCCGATGACCCTGCGGTGGATCTCCTCGATGGCCGGGGTGCCGTCGATGATCTCGTCCTCGGCGATGCCGGCCACGGGCGAACCGAGGACCACGCGGGGGGTGTCACCGCAGGCCTCGGTGGTGGACAGGCCGACCGCCTCGAGGCGGTTCCAGATCTCCGGCACGTCCTCGATGCGGATCCAGTGGTACTGCACGTTCTGCCGGTCGGTGATGTCGGCGGTGCCGCGCGCGAACTCCTGCGAGATCTCGCCGATCACCCGCAGCTGCTCGGTGGTGAGCCGGCCGCCGTCGATGCGGACGCGCAGCATGAAGTACTCGTCGTCCAGCTCCTCCGGCTCCAGGATCGCGGTCTTGCCGCCGTCGATCCCGGGCTTGCGCTGGGTGTAGAGGCCCCACCAGCGCATCCGGCCGCGGAGGTCGTTCGGGTCGATCGAGTCGAAGCCGCGCTTCGAGTAGATCGTCTCAATGCGTGTCCGCACATTGAGACCGTCGTCGTCCTTCTTGAACTGCTCGTTGCCGTTGAGCGGGGTGAAGTGCCCCGCGGCCCACTGACCCTCACCGCGGTGACGGCTCACCTTGCGGCGGGGAGTCGCGGCGGCAGGGTTCTGCGGGGTGGCGGCCATGGTTGATACGTCCTTCGGGACAGGCGGGTAAGCGGCTCTGACCTGCGCGCGCGGGCGCATGGGTGTACATGCGCGTCATTGCGCGGGAAAGAAGACAGAAGGGGAATGTCGGGCGGCGCTTGGGCTCGTCAGCGCACCGGACAGATGGCGCTGGACATGCGGCCGAGGTCGACGTGCCGCCGACTCACCAAGGCAATTCCAGTTCCAGACATGACGGAAGCGTGTCACGGCGATCTGGACAGAGTCCAGCTTCGTCCGCCATGTGGACACCCTTGTCCCGAAGTGTGAGACAAGGGTGTTCTCGGTCACATGGCCCGAACGAGACCTTGTCGGCGCAGGTCAGGCGGGGTATGCACCAGGCCAGGGACCCGGCGCGGTCACCACGGACTGCTCCTCGACCTTGGTGTCGAACAGCTTGAAGCCCCGACGCTGATAGTTGGCCATCGCGTGCTCGCCGTCCAGGCTGCAGGTATGCAGCCACACCCGCTTGGTCTGCGGCAGCCCGGGCACGCGCTCCGCCAGGTCCCAGGCGCGGGCGGTGCCCTGCGACAGCAGGTGCCCGCCGATCCGCCGCCCGCGGAAGGCCGGAACCAGCCCGAAGTAGGCGATCTCCACGACCCCGTCGTCCTGCGGGTCCAGCTCCACGTACCCGGCGGGCGTTCCCCGGTCGTATGCAACCCAGGTCTCCACGCCGGGCCGGCCCAGGTGCTCCTGCCACCGCGCATAGGTCCAGCCCAGCCGGTCGATCCAGCGGATGTCCCCGCCGACGGACGCGTACAGGAAGCGGCTGAACTCGGGTGAGGGAACCTCGGCGCGGACGATCCGCACGTCGCCCTCCGGCGCGGCGGCCGCGAGGAGGTCGGTCGGGGCGGTCTGCTCCAGGGACCAGGTGGTCACGGGGATATTGGTCATGGCGGCCAGGGAATCACGCGCGTGAACGATCTGTCGATCGCCCTCCGCGGCTACCCCAGTGATCTGTCGATCGAGGCCAGCGGCAGCGCGAACAACATCCGCCCCGACTGGGACCAGACCTCGCCGGTCGCCTCCCAGTAGGACAGGGACGGCGTGCGCGCGCTCCAGCAGTGCTGGGTGTCGTCGGACCCGCACTGCGTGGCCTGCGCGGTGTCCGCGTCCTGCCGCCACAGCGTGCCGCGCCCGCCCTGCTCGCCGGAGGCGCGGCTCACGTACCAGTGGGAGCGGTGCGACAGCACGCCCTGGACGTCACTCGCCTTTGTCTCGTACGCCTCCGTGGCGTCCGCGCGCCCGGCGAAGTCGGTGGCGAGCAGTCCGGAGCGGGACGGGTCCGTGGCGAAGGCATAGCGCCACAGCAGCGCGGGACCGTCGCCGTGCGCCCCGGTCCGCTCGCTCGCGACCAGACTGTCGGGCGAGGTGCTGCGGTCCAGGGAGAGGCCCGCGGGGCGGGCGTCGGTCTCCGCGTCCGCGTCGACCGGGCGGTAGGAGCCGACGGCGGGCAGGACGAAGCGGGCGCCGTGCGCCGACCAGCCACCGGGCACCCGGCCGACCGACGCGCTGTCCACGGTCGCGCGCTGGACCCGGTTCATATCGTACGCGTACACGCCGTCGGCGGCGGTGACCAGCAGTTTCTCCCCGTACCAGACCATGCCGGAGACATCGGAGTCGAGCGCCCGGTAGTTGCGCCCGCCGTCGACCGGGACGGTGAGCAGCACCCAGGTGTACGTGAGGCGATCCAGGTCGTTCGCGTCGACGAAGGCGACCCGGGCGAGGCCGTGGCCGGCCGCGGCATGCTGCGCCCAGCCGGACAGGAGCACGCGGTTCTGGCCCCACAGGCCGTCGTCGTCGGCGTCGCCGGAGGTGGTGACCGCCCCCGCCTGCCAGGAGCGGGTGTCCGCGGCGTCCCAGCACTGGGCGCGGGTGGCCAGCGGTTCGACGGGCAGTGCCTCGCGGTCCTCGGCGGGGCAGTCGGCCGCGTTGCGCAGACTGTGGTCGGCGTTCTCGAGGACGGCGCTGACACCGACGGGCCGGCCCATCTCCGAGGCGAGGCGGTCGAGTGTGGCCTCGGGCACCTGCTGTTCCTGGAGCCGCAGGGCGGCGATCCGCTCGGACGAGGTGATCGGCTTCAGCGCCCCGGGGGCCTCGCTGTCGGTGGCCTGTGAGGCGCTGATCATGGTGGCGGCGCCGGTCAGGGCGAGGGCGGTCCCGGCCAGGAAGGCGCGCAGCGCCCTGCCCCGCCGCTGGCGGCGGTGTCTCCCGCGGTGCTTCATGCGTCCTCCCGAAGCGGGCCAACTGCGCCTGATGATCCGTACGTTGACCAGGAAGCAGGTGGGGCGGCCCGTAGGGGATGCTACGGCAGTGGGAGGCGGTAGCGGCAAAGAACCCGCAATTATGCGGAAGATGCACTCCGAGTGCGGAAAATGCCCTCCGAGGTCGTTCAATTGCTCTCGCCGGACGCCGCCCGCGCGGCGACGACGGCCGGTGCGGTCGAGAAGGGCAGCAGGTCGCGCGGGTCGGCCGGCAGGAGCACCTCGACGTCGGCGTCCTCGCAGAAACGATACGGGCGGTGTTCGAGGAACCCCCCGAGATAGCGCCGCACCCGGGACATCTCGGCCCGCACGGTCACCGTACGGCCCGCATCCCCGAACAGGTCCTCGGCCAGTCCGGCCGCTCCGCGCCCGGTGCGGTGCAGGGCGAGCACGTAGAGCAACTCGGCGTGCCGGGGGCTGAGTTCGTGACTCCAGGAGCCCGCCGAGCCCGACATGGTCACCGACCAGCGGCGCGGCTGCGCCAGGTCCAGCACGATCCGGGTGGTGCCCTGCGCCACCGGCTCGTCGGCGGCGCGCACCAGCCAGCCGCCCGGCAGCGGTTCCAGCGCGCACAGCCCGAGCGACGGCAGCCACCGGCGGCCCGGCGAAAGAGACTTGGGCAGCGCGATCCGGTTCGTGTACGGCATCCCGATCACCGCCGCGGTCCAGCCGTCCCGGTCCACCACCGCGGCCCGCCCGGCGAGCCGGGCCAGCACCGGCGCGGCCACCGCGCGCAGTTGCTCCAGCGAGGTCATGTGCAGCTCGCGCAGCCGCGCCTCGGCGAGCTTGGCCACCGACCCGACCCAGGCGAGCGTGGCCGGGTGCATCGTCTCCAGCGGCCCGCTCACGTCCACCACGCCGATCAGCCGGCCGTCCCGCGGATCCGTGATGGGGGCGCCGGTACAGGTCCAGGCCGCGTGCGAGCGTACGAAGTGCTCGGAGGCGAAGACCTGCACGGGGCGCCGTACGACGGCAGCGGTGCCGACGCCGTTGGTTCCGACGACGTCCTCCCGCCAGTCCGCGCCGAGTTCGAAGCCGAGCCCGTCGGCCTTGCGCAGCACGGGCGAACTGCCCTCGCGCCACAGCACCCGGCCCTGCTCGTCGGCGACCACCATGATGTGGTGGGCGATGTCCGCGACCGACAGCAGGCCCTCGCGCACCACCGGCAGCACATGTTTGAGGACCGTCGTCTCCCGGCGCCGCTGCACCTCCTCGCGGGACAGCAGCCCCGACCGGAAGCCATGGTCGGGATCGACGCCGCCGCGCAGCATCCGCCCCCAGGACTGCTCGATCACCGGCCGTGGCGCGACCGGAGCGCGCTGTCCGGAGAGCGTGGCGGAGCGGACCTCGCTGAGTACCCGTGCCGCCCGCGCCGAGTCCACGGCGGCCAGTTGCGTCACGTCCGTCGGCGAGAGTGCCACGGGACCTCCCGGAAGAAGGGCTCGGGACAACCGGTTCGTGGTGGTTTTCCGGCCACGGTCCGGAAGTCCGCGCTGACTGTCCGTCTCATAGTGCCGCCTGCCCAAGTCGAAGGCACACAGTCCGTCCACAGACGCCAGCAAGTTGCAACCCCTTGCAACCCTGGTGGACTGCCCTGCCGTGCTTGAAACTTGAGCGACGCCGCCCAGTGCGGCGCACGTGGCTCCAACGGGCCAGTGGCGGGGGTGGTGCCGTGTCGGCGCAGCACCACCCCCGCGCCGTGCGTGGACGTGCGTACGCGGATCGGACCACCGGCCGGGCTTGGTGAGCGAAACCGGTCAGGCCGGCGGCCGGGTTTCGTGCCGGCGGCCAGGTTCCGTGACCCCCGCCGGTCAGGATTCCGGCCGGGCCCGCTCCACCACCGACGCCAGATCCAGCGTGTGCGGCAGCGTCCCGAAGGCCGCGCCCGAGTCGCCGCCCAGCCGGGACGCGCAGAACGCGTCGGCGACCTCCGGCGTCGCATACCGCACGAGCAGTGACCCCTGGAGAACCAGCGCGAGCCGCTCGGTCACCCGCCGAGCCCGTCCCTCCACGCCCTCCAGATCGGCGAGTTCGGTCAGCAGATCCTTGATCGCCGCGTCGAGCCGGTGGTCGGCGCCGCGCGCCGTGCCGACCTCCTGCAGGTAGGCGTTCAGCGCCAGTGGTTCGCGTTGCAGCGCGCGCAGCACATCAAGGGCCTGGACGTTTCCGGCCCCCTCCCAGATCGAGTTGAGCGGCGACTCGCGCACCAGCCGGGGCATCCCCGACTCCTCGACGTACCCGTTGCCGCCCAGGCACTCGGACGCCTCGACCGTCACCGACGAACACCGCTTGGTCACCCAGTACTTGGCGGCCGGCACCGCGATCCTGAGCAACGCCCGCTCCTGCTCGCCGCCGTCGTCGTAGGCCGCCGCGAGCCGCAGCGCGAGCGTGGTCGCCGCCTCCGACTCCAGGGCGAGATCGGCCAGCACGTTGCGCATCAGCGGCTTGTCGACGAGCCTGCCGCCGAACGCCTCGCGGTACGTGCAGTGGTGGACCGCCTGCGCGACGGCCTGCCGCATCAGACCCGCCGAACCCAGCACACAGTCGAGCCGGGTCGCCGCCACCATCTCGATGATGGTGCGCACCCCGCGCCCCTCCTCGCCGACCCGGCGCGCCCATGTCCCGTCGAACTCGACCTCGGCGGACGCGTTCGACCGGTTGCCCATCTTGTCCTTGAGCCGCTGGATCATGAACACGTTGCGGCTGCCGTCCTCCAGCACCCGCGGCACCAGAAAACAGGTGAGCCCTTCCGGTGCCTGCGCGAGCACCAGGAACCCGTCCGACATCGGCGCCGAGCAGAACCACTTGTGCCCGGTCAGCCCGTACGTCCCGTCCTCGGCGAGGGGCCGGGCGGACGTCGTGCCCGCCCGTACGTCACTGCCGCCCTGCTTCTCCGTCATGCCCATCCCGAACAGCGCCCCCGGCTTCAGACGGGCGGGCCGCAGCTCAGGGTCGTAGATCACGGACGTCAGCCGGGGCTCCCACTCGGCGGCGAGCGCGGGGTCGGTGCGCAGCGCGGGCACCGCCGCGTGGGTCATCGACAGCGGGCAGAGGTTGCCGGCGTCGACCTGCGTCCACACCAGGAACGCCGCCGCGCGCCGCACATGCCCGCCGGGCCGGGACCAGGCCGCGGTCAGGCCCGCCGAGACGCCCTTGCCGAGCAGCCGGTGCCAGGCCGGATGGAAGTCGACCTCGTCGACGCGCCGCCCGTAGCGGTCGTGGGTGCGCAGGGTCGGCGGGTTCTCGTTCGCCCGCGCCCCCCACTCCTGCACCTGCACCGAGCCACAGGCCCGGCCGAGCGCCGCCAGCTCGCCGCGCACCTCGTCGAGCAGATCCGGGGCCGTGTGCCGGTCCACCGCCTCCGTCAGGGCGCGGTCGGCGGTGAACGCGTCGTAGCCGACCAGCGGCGGAGGCTGATTGGTCACGGTGTGGGTGCTGCCTGCCATGTCTGCGAACCTACCCGGCATCGCGGAGGTCACCACAGCGACGCGGCAGCCGGCCGTCCCGGCCGGGTGCCGCGCCCCCGACCCATCCCCGCCCGCCGGGGCACCGGGGGATGAGGACGGCAGGCCAGGACGGATACCTTTGGTTCGTGCAGCCAGCAAGTGAATCCCCTCAGCGGCCCTCCGGCCGCCTCCATCGCGCGCGTGCCCTCTACCGGAACGTGTCGAAGCGCAGGACCGCCTGGCTGTTGATCAAGGACACCGTCAATTCCTGCATGGAATACCGGATCCTGGGCCTGGCGGCCGAAGCGGCGTTCTTCACGCTGCTGTCCGTGCCGCCGCTGCTGCTGAGCATGATCGGGCTGCTCGGCTACGTCGACGACTGGACCGGCGCCGACACCATCCAGAGCCTCGAGAACAACCTCCTGGAGGCCTCGCGCACGGTCCTGTCCGACAAGGGCGTGAACCAGATCGCCCAGCCGATCCTGCACGACGTGACCAAGGGCGGTCGGCCGGACATCATCTCCATAGGCTTCCTGTTCGCCCTGTGGTCCGGATCCCGCGCGGTGAACGTCTTCATCGACACCATCACCGTGATGTATGGCCTCGACGGCGTCCGCGGCATCGTCAAGACCCGCCTGATGGCCTTCCTCCTGTTCATCGTGGCCCTGCTGATCGGCTCGGTCGCGCTGCCGCTGATGGTGGCCGGGCCGGACGCCGTGGTGAACGTCGTCTCCTGGTCGACCACCGTCGTACAGGTGCTCTACTGGCCCGTCGTCATCGTGCTGTCCATCGTCTTCCTGACCACGCTCTACCACGTGTCCGTCCCCGTCCGTTCCCCGTGGATCGAGGACGTGCCCGGCGCCCTGGTGGCCCTCGCCATGTGGGTCCTCGGCAGCTTCCTGCTGCGCATCTACCTCACCAGCACCGTCGAGGGCCCCACCATCTACGGCTCCCTCGCCGCGCCCGTCGCCGTCCTGCTGTGGATCGGCGTGTCCGCGTTCGCCGTCCTCGTCGGCGCCGCGGTCAACGCCGCGATCGACCGGGTCTGGCCGGCCGCCGCGACGGCCGCGGCCCGCGCCGCCAACGAACGGCTGCGTGAGGCACAGGTCGCCGAGTACGTCGCCCGCGCCACCGCCGCCCGCGCGATGGTCCCGGACGACCCGGACGACCCCGACATGCCCTCCGAGTTCCCGGAGCGCTGGTCGCGCTTCCTTCCCCCGGAGGACGTGTCGTCACGGCTGCGCACCCACGTGAAGAGCACCCACCCCCCGCACAAGCCGGAGGATTCCTAGGGCAGGCTCGTCGAGCCTGCCACGGGGTCACGCCTGCCACGCGCCCGCCGCCGCGGCCTTCCCCTCGGCGGCCTCGGGGGCGCCGATGTCGGACGGGTACACGAGGTACGCCGCGTCGGCGCCGCGCAGCGTGTCCGCCCACGTCGTAGGGTCCTCCCAGTCGAAGCCCTGCGCGCGGGACGCGGCCCGCACCGTCAGCCCGACCGCCCGCGCGGCCCGGCTCCCGGTACGCCCCGAGGCAACGGTCACCACCACCGTCATGTCCTGTGTGTTCACCGTGTTTTCCGTGTTCTCCGTCATGCCTTCAGTCAACGGCCGCGCGCTCCAACAGCCCATCGCTGAACGGCTCATTCCCATGCGCGGGCGTCTACGCTGACGGCATGGAAGCTCCCCCACGCTCGAACGGGCTCACGCGGGGGGACCCCCTCGCAGTCCTCCTGGAGGGCCCCCGCGCCCGGGGCGCCTTCATGATCCGTGCGTGTTTCGACCCGCCCTGGGCGATCCGCGTCGAGGACCGCGCCCCGCTGACGGTGATGCTGATGGTCCGCGGCGAGTCCTGGATCGTGCCGGACACGGGGGAGGGGCTGCGGCTGCGGGCCGGCGAGCTGGCCATCGCCCGCGGCCCCGACCCGTACACCTGCGCCGACGGCCCCGACACCGCGCCCCAGGCGCTGATCCTGCCGGGCGCCGAGTGCCGCTACCCCGACGGACGGCCCCTCAACGGCTCGATGGACCTCGGCGTCCGCAGCTGGGGCGACCGGCCCGACGGCTCCACCGTGATGCTGATCGGGACGTACCTGGTCCAGGGCGAGATCAACGGCCGTCTCCTGGACGCCCTGCCACCCCTGCTCTCGCTCACCTCCGACATGTGGCAGTGCGCGCTCACGCCCGTCCTCATGGACGAGATCGAGCGTGACGAACCGGGCCAGGAGGTCGTCCTGGACCGCCTCCTCGACCTGCTGGTCATCGCCGCCCTCCGCGCCTGGTTCGCCCGCCCCGAGGCGGCGCCGCCCGCCTGGTACGCGGCCCTCGCCGACCCCGTCGTCGGCCGCGTCCTGCGCCTGGTCCAGGACGACCCCGCCCACCCCTGGACGGTGGCCTCCCTCGCCGCCAAGGCCGGCGTCTCCCGGGCCGCGCTCGCCCGCCGCTTCACGGAACTCGTCGGCGAACCCCCGATGACGTACCTCACCGGCTGGCGCCTGGCCCTCGCCGCGGACCGCCTCCGCGACACCGGCGACACCCTCGAGGCGATCGCCCGCCAGGTCGGCTACGGCAGCGCGTTCGCCCTGTCCAGCGCGTTCAAGCGGGTGTACGGGGTGAGCCCGCAGGAGCATCGGATGCGGGTGGCGCCGACGGCGTAGCCTGGCGTACGTGTACGTGGAGCGGCCTTCCCGTATGGCGGGCGCGGTGGTGTGGACCAACACCCCGTCCGGGCCCGGCGCCGGGCGCATTCTGCCCGACGGCTGCATGGACCTGCTGTGGCACGAGGGCCGGCTGATGGTCGCGGGGCCCGACACGCGTGCGTACGTCACCGAGGGCGAGCCGAGCGCCTGGGCCGGCGTCCGCTTCTGCCCGGGCACCGCTCCCGCCCTGCTGGGGGTGCCCGCGCACGAGATGCGGGACCGTCGGGTGGAGCTGGCCGACCTGTGGCTGGCCGCGGAGGTACGGCGCGTCACCGCACAGGTGAACGCAGCCGACGACCCGGCGAGTGGCCTGGAGCGGGTGGCGTTGGAACGGGCCGCCGGGACCCATCCCCCCGACCCCCTCCTACGACAGGTGGTCACCGCCCTCGACTCGGGCCGCCCGGTTGCCACGATCGCGGACGAACTCGGCTTGAGCGCCCGCCAGTTGCACCGCCGCTGCCTCACCGCCTTCGGCTACGGCCCAAAAACGCTGGCCCGGGTCCTGCGACTCCAGCGTGCCCTCGTCCTGGCCCGCTCCGGCGCTCCCTTCGCCGAGACGGCGGCCCGGTCCGGCTTCGCGGACCAGGCCCATCTGGCAAGGGACGTGAGGGAGTTGGCGGGACTGCCGCTGACGGAACTACTGGGCCGCTCCGGGTAGCGGCGCGAACAGGTCGACCCCGTTGCCGTCGGGGTCGAGAACCACCGCATACCGCTGCCCCCACACGGCGTCCCAGGGCTTCAGCTCCCCGTGGTACCCGGCACCCACCAGCTCCCCGTACACCGAGTCGACCTCGGCCGGACTGTCGCACCGCAGCGCGAGCGAGACGCGCCCGCCCCCGGTCGGCGGCTGCCACCCCGGCTGGATCGAACGGACACTCTCCTCTCTGTCGAGCATGATCCGCAGCCCACCCGGCAGCCCGGCCTCGGCATGAGGCTGCTCCTCGACACCCTCGGGGAAGTCGAAACCGAGCCGGCGGTAGAAGGCGACGGAGGCGGCCATGTCGGAGGCCACCAGGCCGATCGCGTCGAATCGTGGAGTCATGCGGCCACCGTAGGCAGAGGTGCGGGCGCCGGTCTTGAAGGAATCGGACGCGCCCTCAGCCGAAGGTCACCGGCCCCCGGGGAGTCTCCACGGTGAAGGAGAAACCCACCGGCCCCACGGTGAGAGCGAGCGACGTGTCGAGGGCGGCGAGCAGCGGCCGGATCTCGTCCGGATCGGGAGCGCTCGCGGACAGCGCCAGCAGGGGCGTGGCGGGCAGCCCGGAGGCCGAGGGGTGGACCGACGAACCCCAGTCGATGAGGAAGGGAACCAGGCCGGAGGGGTGCTGGGTGTCGCCGTCCGTCAGGCGCCACCGGAGAAGGGTGCCGTCGGGTCTTCGGCGGCTCATGGGGTGGATCGGCCCCGGGTTGTAACCCTGTGCCTGGGCCGCCGCGACCGCCGCGTCCAGGTCGGGCGGGCTGATCGCCCAGGTCACCGTCCGGGGGCCGGCGAGCCGGTCGACGTCGAAGGGGCGCGGCCCGTCGTACGCCCGCTGGTCCGGATCCGGGCCGATGATCTCCAGGTAACGGGCGCCGCCCAGCGACACCAGGTGGTTGCGGGTACCGAGCCCGACGTGCGCACCGCCCGGCGCGGGGGGCACGCCGGTGCGCCGGGTGAAGTCGGCAACGGTCGCCGCCAGGTCGGGGGTCGCGAGGACGAGGTGGTCCAGTCGCGCGGGGAGGGCGTTCACCGCGCCGAGGCTACGCACACCGGCCCGCACAATGGAACGCCTGTGCGGTGACCCGCCGCCTCACTCGCAGGTCCCTCACTCATAGGTCAGGGTGCCGTCCTTGGGATCCATGGTCGGATACATCTTCATGGTGCCGTACTCGTCGACGTCCGAGGGGCGCGGCGTCTCCGGGCCGTTGGGGCCCGTGCGGAGCATGCGTTCGACGCGGCAGATCCGGAAGACACGGTCGGCCACCTGGAACTCGTCGGCGCCGCCGAGCGCCTCCTCGGCCGGCTTCGCGTACCTGGCCTTCTTGGTGTGGTCGAACTGGTACAGCAGTGCCCACACCTCGGCTGGTCCGCCGTAGAGCAGGCGCCGGGCGTCGTGGGGGGTGGCCACGAGGGTGCCGCACGGCAGCCAGCCGTGCTTGTTGCCCTCGACCACGCCGAACCCGGTGGGCAGCAGCACGAGCTCCGGATGCGTGGCGACCGCCCGCTCGGAGTCCGCGCGGACGCCCGCGAGGAAGCGGGCACCGTGTACGCGAACTCCCGCAACCCCAGTTTCAACGTGCTGGCGGCCGGGCTTTCCGTGTGGTCGGATCCAGGACGAAGTCGAGGTCCCGGGATGGCACGTCCCGTGCGTTGCGCTCCCAGGACCGCTTCGCCGCTCGGGATCGGTGGGCCTGGGCGGCTCCAGACCGCCGTCCCCTACCCGGGCGAACTCGTCCCCGCGCACCACGCGGTAGCGCACCCCGCAGGCCTCGACCTCGTTCACCGGCTCGCGCTCCAGCACGGCCACGGTTGCCAGCAGTTCACGCCGTACGGCCGGATCGGCCGTGTCGTCCTTCGCTGTGAAGCACAGATGCGACTGCAGCCCGTCCCGGGCCATCTGCGGCATCCCGTTCACCACCGCCTTCAAGACCCGTCACTCCGGCCCAAGCAAGGCGAGATGGGGATACCGAAGAGTGGCCTCCACCGCGTCGGCCTCCCGTACCCAGGCGGCGGGGAAGTCGCGCTGGATCAGCTCCTCGTGGAGCGCGTCGATCTGTTGCTTCATCACTCATGCGCACATTGTTGCGAGGCCTGCGCGCCGGGCGGAGGGCAACCAACTCGACAAATAGGGCTGTTGGGACGGGATCGGGCCGAGCGCCGAACGCTTACGCCGGACATTCAAGGGTGACCTGCCCAGAACAGTGCCCGCCCGCCGTCCTCTTCCGGCGCGAAGTCCTCCTGTTCTGGGCAGCTCGACCGTGAGGCCGGCCCGTGTGCTCCACTCATGGTTCGTGGCAGGGTTTGCGGGGCTCCACCACATCGGAGCCCCGCTGCCGAGCCAGTTCTCCTCGGCACCGGTCCGCGCGCCCGACCCGGTGATGGCCAGGAACCAGCCTCCCGGACGCAGCCACGAAGGGCGCTTCGGAGTGCCAGTCAAGACGAGCCGTGCATCTTGCCAGCGCAAGTGCGGCTTGGCGAAGATGATTCCGTTCAGAAGCGTGTGGAACTTGGGGGCGCCGCAGATGGCTGTGAAGAGTAATGATCAACGCCTGCTTGACCGAATCCTGGAAGATCAGAGGCGGCGGCTTGCACCAAATCAAAAGATGGACGACTTTTTTAACTACTTCACGGCGAGTACCGCATTACAAGACCTCGACCTAGACATCGATGAACTCCGTGACGGCATTGTTGATGGCTCTCACGATTGTGGCATCGACGGCCTCTGGGTTTTCGTGGACGATCGATATGTTTCTGCCAGCATTGATCGCCACGTGACCATTCGAGCGAAGAAGATCGAGCTCGTAATTTTACAGGCCAAAACTTCGCCCGGCTATCAAGAGACGGCCTTCGAGAAACTGCATTACCATCTGCCGTTGCTCCTCGATATGGGTCGAGACGTAAAGAGTCTATCCGAGTCAACGAATGCAAAACTGCTAGATCGCACTGGCAGGTTTCTCGAGGTACTAGAAGCCCTTGCCTCCTCTTTCCCGGAAGTTTCGATCCGGGTGATTTACGCTACCCGATCCGTGGAAGCTCCACACCCTAACGTGCGGGCTAAGGGAAATAGGCTCGCCAGGGAACTGGCAAAGGTTGCCTCACAAACAAAATGCCATGTTGAATACCTCGGAGCCGCAGAGCTCAGGGAGATGTCTGGGCGCGGCGCTTCCATCGTCTTGGATATGACATTTACCGAGACGCCAGTCAGTACCTCACTCGGCGACGGCTACATATGTCTAGTACGCTTGGATCAATACTACAACTTCATCACGTCCGAAAATGGCGCACTCCGACTCGAGTTATTTGAGTCCAACGTGCGAGATTACGCAGGGCAGACTTCCGTCAATGCCGCTATCGGCGAAACTCTCAAGTCCAACCACCGCGAGGACTTCTGGTGGTTCAACAATGGTGTAACCATCGTCGCAGAGGAAGTCAGTATTGCGGGAAAGAGGATCGTAGTAAGGGATCCTCAGATCGTTAACGGCCTGCAAACGAGTCACGAAATATTCAACCATTTCCGTGACTCGGGGCATCACAACGATCGCTCGGTCCTCGTGCGAGTCATGGTCCCGCCTTCCTCCGGGCGGGCCAGGGATGTAATCATCCGTGCGACAAACAGTCAGACACAGCTCCCGCCCGGTGCCCTGCGCGCCACCGAGAAAATCCAGAAGGACATCGAAGAAGCGCTCGCGCGTGACGGATATCGCTACGAGCGGCGGGCGAATTATTATAAAAATCTGGGCTTTCCTCTCGAGCAAGTGGTTAGCATGTCGAGATTGGCGCGCGAGTACACTGCTTTTGCAGTTGGGGAACCGCACACGGCGCTCAAGTACTCGGAAACACTACTTCTGGATGATTCCCACTACTACAAGGTGTTTTCGACTGACACAGACATCGACCTGTACGGGCTCGTCCTAGACGTTCATACGCGCATCAGTGATTTCCTCACGGATTATTCCCAAGATCGACCACTGTTGGGCGACACAATGGAAAACTGGCGATATCATCTCGCATACATGAGCCGGTTCACACTGACACGGCTACGGCGACCCACGCAACGCGATCTTCTAAATGTCACGCTGGAACATCTGTCAGGTGCTCTCATGGGAGCAATGACGAACCTGCTGGATCGCGAATATCGGAGCGCCTTGCGCGGGAACAGGACTCAGGGAATTGACAGGGTTGCCCGCAGTGAGGACTTCACAAATAGGCTGCGCCAAGCGACCGTCGTGATGCGCCGTTTCAAAATCGACCTGTAGCGCGTGCCTCAGGTCTCGGCCGCAGGCAGTCCTCCACTCCGCTGGTGCAGGCCCATGGCGTGCGAGGGCCCTGTTCTCTTACCCAAGGCGTTCAGCACTCGGACCGCGTACACATCAGCCATCCACTTCTCGACCGGTTGTGCGACCGCTTCTGCCAGAAAGAGGGTCGCTCGCAGGATTCGACGGCCGCGATCGTGGACTCGCAGTCGGTGCGGGCGGCGGCGAACGTCCCGCGCTCGATATCCGGCCGGGACGGCGGAAAGAACAGAAGGTGGGCGGCCGCAATCGGCACCTGGTGGTGGACTGCCTCGGCCTGGCCCTGACCGTCGCGGTGACCGCGGCGAGCACGCAGGACCGCGACGCAGCCGTTGGGCTGCTGGAGCGGAACGCGCACGATCGAAGCACCGGACCTGTACATGCTGTGGGTGCCTCGCCGTAGGCGAGGCTTGTCCATTGCGCCGGACGTCGGCTTGGCGCTGAGCTGTGTCGGGGCGCTGGCCGATCTCCATGCGAAGGGCTGGTCACATGGTGATGTGCAGCCCGCCCACTTCATCGTCCGGGGAGCGCACCCACCTCGCCGACCTCGCCTGCCCGGGGCGGACACGTGCCCGAGGGGTACGACTTTCCGTTCCGCGGCCGCCTCGTCCAGTACGAAGGGAAATTGGGCGCAGCCCGCTCGACACCTGGGAAGCCGAGCCGACGGAGGAAGCCGGCATCTACCGCCTCGGCGCGTCCCTGCTCATCTCCGCCACCGGTTGGCGGGCGGTCGAGAACCCGGATGACGTTCCCCGCTCGGTACAGAGAGAGGCCGTGGCGAACGGTCGGCGTCGTCCCGTGAAGGTACCCGGTGAGCTGGGCGAGTTGATCGAAGCAATGCTCAGCCACGTTCCCCGAGGATCGACCGACTATCCGATGCGCCTGTATGCAGTATGGACGGTGACGAAACCACCGGGAGTCCACTCGCTGTCGGCGTGCTCTGTGCCTCGGTTGACCGCCACTGCTTGTGGTGTCGTCTCTTCCGTCATGTCTGCTCGGCTAGCCTCATAAAGGCGGCCCAGGTGCAAGAGGTGACGGTGAGGTGTGGGGTGGCGGGGGTCTTGGAGTCGCGGATGTGGACGGTCCTGGGCTGGACGGCGACTTCGACGCAGGCGCCGCCCTCGCCGCTGCTGTAGCTGGACTTGAACCACTCAAGTGCGGTGCTGCTCATCGCTCTCCCAGAAGACGGTCCAGCAGGTCTCTCGTATCCTCGGTATTGAGAGCCTGCGTTCGCAGCATCGCATACTTCTGAGTGAGGATCCCCACCTCATCGGGATCGGCGATCAGCGTGCTCCCGCGCTGGGTTTCGCTGTGTGCCAGCCGCTGGTGCTCAGGGGTCTCCAACAGGATGAACGGGCCTTCGAGGCCTGCGTGCGAGGTGCGGCCGAGCGGCAGGATCTGGACGGTGAGACCGGGTAGGTCGGCGTACTCCCGAAGGTGCCGCGCCTGCTCGACGTACACGTCCTTCCCACCCAACTCGTCTCGCAGGGCCGCCTCCCAGATCATGAAGCTCATCATGGGCGGCACCTTCCGGTGGAGGATCTCTTGCCGCTCGATGCGCGCCGCCACCAACTGCTCGATCTCGTCCTCGTCGTAGAGGGGCACGCGATTGCGGAAGACCGCCCGTGCGTATGCCTCTGTCTGGAGAAGGCCGGGGACCAGCAAACTCTCGTACCAAGAGATCGCGATCGCCTCCCGCTCCCGATCCAGATACTCCTCCGCCCACAGCGGGACAAGGTCTACCTCCGGCATCCTGCTCAGTGCGGTCGCCAACGCCCCTTTCGTGCCGAGGAGTTCGTCGAGCTGCTCGGCGAGGTCCGGCTTCAGGGGCCGTCTGCCCTGCTCGATCGACGCGATCTGCTGCTCGCCGACGACGAACAGCTCTCCCAGTGACTTCTGTGTGTGTCCGGCGGCCTCGCGGAAGAGGGCGAGCAGGGCGCCCACCATCTTCATCGCCGAGGCGTTCCTCCGTGACCGTCGAGTCGTGGTGCTCATGCGGTCCAACTCCCCATCCACGCACGGACGTTCACCGTCGCGCGCCCGTACAGACAAGCTGTACGAGTACGCGCACTGTCACATCATGGCCACGGAGCGTGATTCTCGTCACGTGAACACCGAAACTCAACCCCCGTCCCCACGTGAGCGCTTCTACCGCCGTGAGCGCCAGTCCGTCCCCGCCGCCCGCGCCTTCACGCGCGACACGCTCGCCGACTGGGGGGTGCGGGAGCGGTCGTACGACATTGTGCTGTGCGTCAGCGAGCTCACCACGAACGCCCTGGTGCACGGCGTCCCCCCGGGCCGCGGCTTCCTGCTCCGGCTGCTTCCGTTGCCGTACGACGGTGGGGTGCGCGTCGAGGTGCACGACAGCGGGGGAGGCGTACCGGCCGTACCTCAGACGGATGCGCCCGGCGAGGGCGGGCGCGGGCTGCTGCTGGTGTCGGAGCTGGCGGACAAGTGGGGGGTGGGGGAGCGGGATCCGGGAAAGATCGTGTGGTGCGACTTCGTCGATCCTGCTGGAGCCGCCCGGTGATTTGAAAATTTCGGATCACCGGGCGGACGGGAACCGCTGCCCTCGCCGTCTAGGCTCGTCCGCATGGCCCCCCGACTCCTCGTCCACACCCGCACCACCGCCTACCGGCACGACTCCATCCCGGTCGCGATCGCCGCCGTACGCACTCTCGGCGACTTCGACGTGATCGCCACCGAGGACCCCGCGGCGCTCGAAGCGCCCCTGGAGCCGTACGCCGCCGTCGTCTTCCTCTCCACCAGCGGCGAGATCCTCACCCCGGCCGGGCGGGAGCGGCTGGCGACGTACGTCGAGTCGGGCGGCGGGTTCGTCGGGGTGCACGCGGCGGCCTGCACGGAGTACGAGTGGCCGTACTACGGCGAACTCCTCGGCGCCCGCTTCGACCGGCACCCGGAGTTCCAGCCGGGCAGGGTCGTCGTGGAGGACCGTAGCCATCCGGCCACCCAACACCTGCCCGCTGTCTGGGAGTTCACGGACGAGTGGTACGACTTCCGGGACAATCCCCGGAGGGCCGTACGGGTGTTGGCGTGCGCCGACGAGACGTCGTACGACGGCGGTCGCATGGGCTCGGACCATCCGCTGGTGTGGTGCCGGGAGCAGGGTGAGGGCCGCGTCTTCTACACGGCCCTCGGGCACGCCTCCGAGGCCTACGAGGACCCGGACTTCCGAGCCCATCTGCTGGGCGGGATCAACTGGGCGGCACGGCTGGCGAAGGACGCCGGCTGAGCGACGAGGGGCCCGTCCCGTCCCACCCCGTCCCACCTGGTCCCCCGACGACCCACCCTCTGCGGGGACATGGCCGTACGCGGCGTGGATCGTCCCCCGCCGGTCCAGGTATGCCGTCAGGCCTCGCCGTGCCGCCCCGCGACCGTGACGCTTTGTCGTGCCAAGCGAGGCGAGCCGCCCCAGGGGGAACCACGGGGGCCGGCGGTTCGGAAAGGAAGACCGTATGAGCAAGCGCAATCGGGTTGTCGCGATGGTGTCGGCGGCGTTGCTGGTCGCCGGGGGCGGCGTAACCGCCCTGGCGCCGGCGGCGAACGCCGCGGCCTACCACGGCGTCGACGGCAACAGCTACGTCAACGACGACTGGCAGGACGAGGAGAACCTCAGCGTCGACGACTACGCCCAGAGCAACGCCACGGCCCTGTGGGAGACCGTCCTGTGGGCGGACGGCGCCATGTACGAGGACGAGGACGGCGACTGGCACGCCTTCAAGAGGAACAAGATCGACGGCTCGTTCGGCCCGGAGACCGAGTCGGCCACCCAGTGGTGGCAGAACCACTACGGCATCCCGGAGAACGAGGGCGTCGTCACCGACGACTGCTGGCAGTCCGCCCAGAGCCGGCTCAACGGCCCCTACGCGGGGGGCGCCGTCCAGTACGTGGGCAGCGCCCGGGCCGTCACCTTCAAGAGGGTCAACGGCAAGTACCGGGTGAAGCTCAAGGGCACCGGATCCTGGAAGATCGCCTACTACGAGCAGGTCGGCTGACAGCGCTGACAGCGCGGATCCGGAGGGGGGCGGGTGACCGTAGGGTCATCCGCCCCCCTCCGGCAGTGCCCACAGCAGACCCGCCGCCAGCAGCACGACGACGGCGAAGGCGACCAGTGCGGCCGCCCGCCAGCGCCGGTACTCGGCGCCGGGCGCCAGCGGCGCGGCCTCGGGCGACCCGGTCGGCACCGCCGCACCGTGCGCCCCCGCGACAGGCACCCCCGCACCGGACACCACCGTTCCGTGCGGCCAGGTCGAGTGGGCCAGGTCCCACAGCGCCAGCAGCCGCGCCTGGTCCGCTCCCGCGACCCGGCACAGCGCCTGCACCGCTCCCCTCGGCGGCTGCTTGGTCCCGTTGAGATACCGCTGCCAGGACGACTTGCTGTACGCGGTCCGCCGGGCCAGCTCGGCAAGGCTCAGACCCGTACGGTCCTTCAGGCCACGCAGTTGCTCGACCAGGTGCCGTGCCTCCCTCGGCAGCGCATCCGGCAGCGGCCGCCAGCGTGTCATGGTCCGTCCCCCAAGTACTCGCCGCCGCTGTGCCCCGAGCAACGGCCCCCCGCCCCGCCGCATCCTTCGACGCCCGGCCGACCCGGCCAGTTCCCTCCCTCCGTATATGAGCGGAAGTGAGCGAATCCGGCGGTCGGTGGCCCATGCAGACGTCCGGAATTACGTAGGCCCGTGAGTGTCCCGCAGGGCGGCCGTGCGCCCGCTGCCGAAGCCTCCTAGAGCCGCGGCCCCGCCGTGCTCGCCCGCTCCACCAGCCGCGTCGACAGTTCCGTACGCGTGCTCTCCGGGCGGTCCCCGTCCATCATCCGCACCAGCAGCCGCAGTGCCGTCGCCGCCATCTCGGAGAGCGGCTGGCGGACCGTGGTGAGGGCCGGGGTGAGCCAGCGGGCCTCCGGGAGGTCGTCGAAGCCTACGACGCTCATGTCGTCGGGCACGCTCAACTCCCGTTCGGCCAGCGCCTCGTAGACGCCGAGGGCCATACGGTCCGAGCAGACGAAGACGGCCGTGGGCGGCTCGGGCAGGTCGAGCAGTTCGCGCATGCGGCGGCGGGCGACGTCCTCGTCGAAGCCGGCGTGACGGACGTACTCGGGACGCTGCCGGATCCCCGCCGAGGCGAGCG
Source organism: Streptomyces sp. NPDC006602 (assembly GCF_042870385.1). NCBI lineage: Bacteria > Bacillati > Actinomycetota > Actinomycetes > Kitasatosporales > Streptomycetaceae > Streptomyces > Streptomyces sp. NPDC006602. The sequence goes on from NZ_JBIAHG010000004.1 coordinate 194,610, forward strand.
CCGAGCGGTAGCCGGCGACCCGCGCGCTGCTGCACATCTTGCGCTGGTGACCGGCGACCACGGCGATGCGCTCGTGGCCCAGGGCCAGCAGGTGCTCGGTCGCCGTCAGGCCGCCGTGCCAGTTCGCCGCGCCCACCGACACCACGCCGGGCGGTGGTTCGAGGACCGGGTCGATCATCACGTACGGGATGCGGTGCTGGTCCAGCCAGGCGTACTGGGAGTCGGTCAGTTCGGCCAGGTTGAACAGCACCCCTGACGAGCCGCGGGCGATGAGTTTGTCGAGCCAGCCCCGTTCCGGGCGGCCGCCGCGGGTCCTGGTCAGGCCTGCCGACACCACCACCTCGAGACCCACGTCGTGCGCCGCGGCCTCCACCCCGTGCAGCACCGCACCCGACCAGGAACTCTCCAGTGAGTGCACGACCAGGTCGACCAGCCCCGACGCCTTCGCCGCGTCGAAGCGGGGTCTGCGGACATATCCGAGCCGGTCCAGCGCCTCCGTGACCCGGCGGCGGGTCTCGGGCGCGACGTCCTCCCGGCCGTTGACCACCTTCGATGCGGTGGGCACGGACACCCCCGCCTCGCGGGCCACGACCGCAAGGGTCGGCCCCGCCGTCACGCTCGCAGTCTCCGTACGGACCATCGGGAACCACCTCTCCGGCCCGCCCGAGGGCCATGAAAAGTTTCGACAGCGCTGCTTCCGAGGGTCGGGAGGCCCCTCGGATAGTAAGCGCTCTCTACCCTAGGTTCGCCGCAGGACCTCCGGAAGAGGCCGGGCTTCGCAGGTCTGCGACGGGCCGGACTTTCGAAACTCGAACACGGCTATCGGCACTCCAGGCGGAAGCCCGAGAAGTCGGCCGTGAACGCCGCCTCGACGAGATCCACGGCATGGATCCCGGCCATCGCCCCGGTGAAGCGCAGCTTCGATCCGTGGTCGTCGGAGAGTCTGCCGAAGTCGAGCGGCGCCCCGACCGGCGTGCGCACACCGTCCCTGACGTACCAGAACCGCGCCTCGGCGCCGTCGGTCGTCACACCCAGCGTGAGTGCCCGGTCCGCGTCCACGTCCACGACGGCCACCTGCCGCGTGCCCGCCTCGTCCCGCTCCACCAGGCTGAGCACCGTACGGCCGCCGGCCCGCCACTGCTGACCGCGCTGCTCCTCGCCCGCGGGCTCCGTCCAGGTCAGGTCGAGGGCCAGATACGCCTCGGTGTTGTACCAGAGCATCAGCCCGGCGGCCTGCGTGAACGTCCGCGGCCGCGCCTCGACGGTGACCTCGGCCTCGGCGCGGTGCTCGGTGATCCGCTGGGCGAGGAGGCTGTGCGCCCACCGCGACTCGGGTCCGTGGCGGCCGCGCAGGCGGATCCGGCCGGGGCAGGTGGTGGCGTCCGCCCAGGAGGTATCGGGGGCGGCGCGCAGGGTGCTCCAGGGCCAGCCCAACGGGTCGGCGGAGTCGGCGCGTCGTTCCAGTGGCCGCGGCTGTGTCGGTACGTCGACCTCGACCGCGGGATGCGCACCCCCGTGTCGCAACCTGGGCCAGCCCTCCGCGTCCCACGTCACCGCCTGGATCGCCGTCTCGCGGCCCAGCGTGCAGCGCAGTCCGTCCGCTGTCCGTAGCGGACGGGCCGTCAAGTGGCTCAACACCCAGTCTCCGCCCGGTGTTTGGACCAGCTCGCCGTGCCCCGCCTTCTGCAACGGCAGTGACGGATCGTCCCGGGACGTCAGCAGCGACCGGTCGTCGAGCTCGTACGGCCCGGTCAGCACGCGACTGCGCGCCACCCGCACTCCGTGCTCGAACCCCGTGCCGCCCTCCGCCAGCACCAGGAGGAACCAGCCGTCCCGCCACAGCAACTTCGGCCCCTCGATGAGCCGTTCGTGCTGGAGGAGCAGGTGCGTGTCACCGACGGGACTCAGCGTCTCCCGGTCCAGTTCGGTCAGCACGATCCCGGCGAAGCGCCTGCCGCCCGGGCGGTGGTCGTTCTGCAGATTCAGCAGCCACACCCGGCCCCCCTCGTGGAAGAGCGCGGGGTCGAAGCCGTGGCTCGCCACTCGGCGCGGTGCCGTCCACGTGCCGCCCGCCTCCGTCGCCGTACTGACGTAGGTGTCCGTGTCGAAGTAGGGCGTGCCGACCGAGCGCACGATCGAGTAGACCATCCAGAAGCGCTCGCCGTCCCAGCTCAGCGACGGGGCCCAGATGCCACCCGAGTCGGGGACGCCGGCCAGCGAGTCGCCGGGGACCGCGCCCCGGACGTGGCCCGCGTACTCCCAGTGCGCGAGGTCCCTCGAGCGGTGGATCGGGATGGTCGGGAACCACTCGAAGGAGCTCGTGGCCACGTAGTACCAGTCGTCCACCCGCACCATCGACGGGTCGGGGGCGAAGCCGCGGATGACCGGATTGCGCAGCAGGGTCACTTGAGGGCCCCCATAGTCACGCCCGACCGCCAGTAGCGGCGCATCGCGACCATCATGATCGCCATCGGCACGATGGACAGCAGCGCGCCGGTCAGTACCAGGCTGGTCAGGTCGACGCCGGACTCCGCGCGTTTGCCGGACCAGTTGTACAGGCCCAGGTTGAGGGTCCAGTTCTCCTCGCCGCGCAGCACCGTCAACGGCAGGAAGAAGGCGTTCCAGGTGTTCACGAAGGCCAGCAGGAACACCGTCGCGCCGCCGGTCGTCATCATCCGCAGCACGATGCTGAAGAAGATCCGCAGCTCACCGGCGCCGTCGATGCGGGCCGCCTCCAGGAGCTCGAAGGGGATGGTGGCCTCGGTGTACACCTTGGCGAGGTACACGCTGAACGGGTTGATCAGGCAGGGGATCAGCATCGCCCAGGGCGTGTCGACCATGCCGATCTGCGAGAACAGCAGGTACAGCGGCAGGGTCAGCAGTGCGATCGGGATCAGGAACGAGCCGACCACGCACGCGAACACGGCACTGCGGCCCGGAAAGTCGAAGCGGGCCAGGCCGTAGCCGGTGGCGAGGGCGATGAGGGTGCCGCCCAGGGAGCCGACGCCCGCGTACAGGAACGAGTTCGCGGTCCAGCGCAGGAAGATGCCGTCCCCGTAGGTGAACACCTGGCGCAGGTTCTCCCACAGGTGCATGTCGGAGAACCACAGCCCGTTGCTCTGGTACAGCCCGACACGGTCCTTGGTCGCGGCGATGATCAGCCAGTACACCGGGAACAGGCTGTAGGCGCTGGCCAGGGCCAGACCGACGAGGAGGAAGCGCTGGCCGCCCCGGGAGCGCGCCGCCGGGTCCGGACGGGTGAGCCGCCGCACGGTGCGCCCGCGGGGCCGATCGGTGTCCTTCTCCGTACGGTTTTCCGTCAGTGCCATCAGTCCGCCTCCCTCGAGGTCAGCCGGTAGAAGAGGAAGGACGCGATGCCGAGGAACAGGGCGAGCAGCACGGACAGGGCCGCGGCGTAGTTGTAGTTGCCGGCGTTGAACGCCTGGTTGTAGATGATCATGATCGGGGCGAAGCTGTCGCTGACCGTCTGCGGGGTCACGTTCCGGAACAGCGCGGGCTCGTTGAAGATCTGCAGCATCTGGATGATCGACAGCAGCGCCGTCAGGACGAGCGCGCCGCGCACGAACGGGATCTTGATGCTCAGCGCGATCCGCAGCTCCGAGGCACCGTCCAGTCGCGCGGCTTCGAACAGTTCGCGGGGCACGCCCTGGAGCGCCGAGTAGATGATCACCATGTTGTAGCCGATGCCGTGCCAGGTCAGCAGGTTGCCGATGGACGGCCACACCATCGAGGGGGCGAAGAAGTTCCAGTCGAACCCGAACAGATCGCCGAGCGGTGTCAGGGGACCCACCTCGGGGCTGTACAGGTTGATCCACACGATGGCCGCGACCACGCCGGGGATCATGTACGGAACCAGCAGGAGGATCCGGAACCGGCCGGCCACCCGCGAGGTGACCGCGTCCAGACAGAGCGCCAGCATCAGGCTCACGAGCAGCATGAACGGGATCTGGACACAGGCGAACAGCACCACCCGCAGGATGGAGGTCATGAACGCCGAGTCGGTCAGGCCGTGCTGGTAGTTCTCCAGCCCGACGAACTCCGTGGTGGAGCCGCCGAGACCGAGTCCGGACTGCTTCTCCAGGTACAGCGACTGGTGGATCGCGTAGCCGATCGGAAGCAGGTAGAGGAAGACGAAGCCGAGCTGGAAGGGCACCGTGAAGGCGGCACCCTTCCAGCGCTGCGAGCGAATCATGAAGTGTGCCTCAGCCCTTGACGCTGATGCCGCGCTGCTTCAGGTCGTTGACCGTCCACTCCTGCATGTGCGCGAGCAGGTCGGTGACCTTCTGCTTCTTACTGACGACCGCGGCCCACTCGTCCTGCATCTCCGTGAACATCGCGGTCCAGTTCGGGCCGAAGGTCCAGTCGTCGGTGATGGTGCCCATGCTGTCCGTCACGACCTTCTGGGCCGGCTCGTAGTTCTTGCCCAGCAGCTTCTCGGGGATCGCCTCAGGGACGTACGAGCTGTTGTCGGCCACGGCGGGCATCACACCGCTGCCGGTCTCCGGGCTCGCCATCGTCTTGACCGCACCGGGGTCGGTGGACATCCACAGCGCCGCCTGAGCGGCCTGCTCCTTGTTCTTGCACTGTTCGGTCACCAGGGTCAGCCCGCCACTCTGGTTGGTCCCGGCGGGAGTCTTGGCAGCCTCGCCGTTGAACGTCGGCCAGGGGGCCAGCGCCCACTCGCCGAAGGACTTGGTGAAGTTCTGCACCATGCCGGACATCTGCCAGGTGGAGATCTGCCGGGTCACGGTGCCGGCGTTGTCGTAGTTGCGCTGCACGGCCGCGTAGTCGGCGAAGGAGAGCTTGGAGTTGAGGTCGTTGTCGATGACCTCCTGGATCACCTTGGCGGCCTTCAGGGTGCCCTCGTCCTGGAAGTTCACCGTCCAGGAGTTGCCGTCGATCGCGTACCAGTGCGCCCCGGCCTGCATGGCGAGCACCTCCAGGGTGCTCGGGTCCTCACCGGCGTAGTTGGTGATCTTGATGTTGTGCTTCTTCAGTTCCTTGCCGGCGGCGATGAAGTCGTCCCAGGTCGCGGGCGGCTTCAGACCGTACTTCTCGAAGATGTCGGTGCGGTAGATGGTGAAGGCCGGCGCCGAGCTGGTGGGGATGCCGTAGACCTTGCCCTGGACCTGACCGACGGCCCACGAGCCGGGGTTGAACTTGTCCTTGCTGGACTCGACGTACTTGGTGATGTCGGCGAGGGCGCCCTGCGAGACCCAGCTCGTGACGTACTCGCCGGTGTTCTGCAGCAAGCAGGGCGCGTTGCCGGCCTTGACCGCGTTGGTCAGCTGCTTCTGCATGGTCAGCTGGTCGGTGACCTTGGTGTACTTGAGCTGGACGTCCTTGTGCGAGGCGTTGAACGCCTTCACGACGGCCTCCTGGCCGTTCGCCCAGCCCCAGAAGGGGAGGGTGACCGGGCCGGACGACTTGGCGTCGCCGGAGTCCGATCCGCCGCCGCACGCGGAGAGCAGACCTGTCAACGCGAGTCCCGCCACGGCTGCGCGGGCGAACCTTCTCCGGGGGCTGGTGAAGTTCATCTGTCCGTGTTCCTTCGGAAAGTAGGGCGACTCAGGGGAGAGAGAACGGCGTCTCGGCGCCGGCCGGGAACGGCGGCCGGAAACCATCGGCTCGCGGTTGCGGGGGGTCGGCCAAGCGGAAGATGTAGTAAGCGGTTGCTGGGACCGTAGGACGGCGATCCTGCTCATAGCAAGAGGTGCGCGGCAATTTGTTACGCCGGTTTGTCCGTGGCGTTATGTGCGACCGCACGCCGAGCGCGTCGGGTCAGCGCTCAGTCACCGCAGGTCAGCGACGTGCAGCGGGGATCCGGGCGAAGTTGGAACCGTGCCCGCACCGGGACCGGACCCCTGTCAAAAACTTCGGGAAAACGTTTACGAAACGATCCGCCGAAGCGGATCTGAAGACGGAGTCACCGGCCCCGGGCAGGCGGCTGCACCGAGTTCCGTACGACGACATGGGTACCCAGCACCAGATGGTCGCCGTCGCCCCCCTTGCGGCGGCCTCCGCCGCCCTCGCGCCGGTCGGCCACCGCGCGCAGCGCGACCCGCCCCATCTCCTCGTACGGCACGTGCACCGTGGTGAGCTGGGGGGTGAGCTGCGACGCCAGCGGGATGTCGTCGTAGCCGACGATCGAGACGTCCTCGGGCACCCTCAGCCCGGCCGCGCGCAGCGCCTGCATCGCGCCCGCGGCGACCACATCGGTACCGGCCAGCACCGCGGTGAAGTCGAGCCCCTCACGCAGGCTGTCCTCGACGGCCTCGTACCCGTGCTCGTAGTCGTACGGCCCGTGCCGCACCATGTCCGGGTCGAACGGCACGCCGTACGCCTCGAAGGCCCGCCGAGCCCCCCTCAAGCGGCCCTGCGCGGTGGTGAGTTCGGCATGGCCCGGCAGCACCAGGACCCTGCGGTGGCCCGCCGACAGCAGGTGGCTGGCCATGGCATAGGCGCCGCCCTCGTTGTCGTAGTCGACCGTCGTGGCCGGTACGTCGCCCTCCAGCGGTGGCCGGCCCACCAGGACCAGGTGGGAGCCGGCCGCGTCCAGGGAGCGGGCGAAGCGGGCCATACGCAGCTGGTACTCGTCGTAGTCGTAGGCGCCGCCCAGCAGCACCACGGCGGCGACGCCCTGCTGCCGCATGAGATTGACCAGTGCCAGTTCCCGTTCGGGATCGTCACCGGTGGTCCCCACCAGGGACAGCCAGCCGCGCAGGGTGGCGGCACCCTCGACGCCCTTCGCCACGTGGGCGAACGCGGCCCCGGTGATGTTGTTGATGAGGATCGCGACCGTCGGCGTACCGCCCCCGGCGAGGGAGCGGGCGTGGGCGTTGGTGACGTAGTCCAGGTCCCCGACCACCTTCATCACCCGGCGGCGCAGCTCCTCCGAGACCGGATAGTTGCCCGACAGGACACGCGACACACTGGCGACGGACACACCCGCCCGCTCCGCGACATCGCGGATGGTGGCCCGTCCGACGTCCCCGGCCGCCTTGCGCTGACTCACCGTTGCGGCTCCTTCATCGTTGCGATCGCTTCGCCGGACGACCGTGGATCCGCCCCGCCGGCCGGGGTCGGAGGGTCCGGTTCAGCGCCGGTGCGGAAACCGTATCCCATGGTTTCTTCTTATGGTTTCCGCGGGTGGGGGCCGAATTTCCTGGTGGGGGTCGGGGTGGCGGCAAGCGTGATCACGCAACTCGGGCCAGGTCCGACCGCTGCACCTCATGACCAAGCGCCACCCCCGCCACCAGCCGCTCCAACTCCTCCACGACGATCTGTCCCAGTCGCTCCAGCTCGTTTCCGAGCGACCCCGCGATGTGCGGGGTCAGGAACACGTTGGGCAGCCGGTAGAGCGGGGAGCCCGCGGGCAGCGGCTCGGGTTCGGTGACGTCGAGGATCGCGTGCAGTCGGCCGGAGACCAGCTCGTCGGTGAGCGCGTCGGGGTCCACCAGCGCGCCCCGGGAGGTGTTGATGAGGACGCCGCCGTCCTTGATGAGGGCGAGCCGGCCGGCGTCGAGCATGCGGTAGGTCTCGGGGATGTCCGGGGCGTGCAGGGACACGATGTCGCTGAGCCTGAGGAGGTCGTCGAGGGGCAGGAGTTCGGCGCCGAGGGCGGCGGCCTCCGCGGTGCTGACGTACGGGTCGTGCAGGAGTACCGAGAAGTCGAACGGCCGTAGCAGTTCAAGGAGTCGGCGGCCCACCCGGGACGCGCCGATGACGCCGATGCGGCGGCCGACGTTGCCGGTGTGCGCGGTGTCGGCGGGGGTCGGGTAGGTGTGGGTGGCGCGGAAGCGCTCGCGGTGGGTGAAGGTGTCCTTCCCGGCGAGCAGGATCATCGCGAGGGTGTACTCGGCGACCGGCAGGGCGTTGGCGGTCACCGCGCTCGAGACGGTGATCCCTCGTTCCCACAGTTCCTCGCCGACCAGCGAGCGGACCGAGCCCGCGGCGTGCAGGACCGCGCGCAGCCGGGGGGCCGCGGCGAGGACGCCGGCGTCGAGGCGGGGGCAGCCCCAGCCGGTGATCATGAACTCGGCCTGGGCCAGGGCGTCCGCCGCGGTCGGGTCGGTGAAGTCCTGCACGACGAGCGCGGGGTCGAGGTCGGCCGCCTGCGTCAGCCGTGCCATGAGCGGCGGGGGGAACAGCAGGGGCAGGTGTACCGGATCCATCGCGAACACGGCCCTGGGGGGCTGCGGGCTGGGCATGTCTCTCCTGACGCACTGGGTGGAAACATTTTCAGAAAGCGTCTTCTACCGTAGATCTGGCGATGACGGCCGGTCAATCGGCTGGACGGAGTGGCGAAGACGGCCTCGGCCGGCTTGCTCGGCGACCACAAGTGCCGGATGTCCTGAAATCGCTTACTGCGCGCCACCCGAAGCATCCGGCGCGCCCACCAGGCTCCCGGCGCGTCCGGGAGCCTGCGGGATCGGGATGCCGCCGGGCGCCACTGGAACGCCATCGCGACGCCGCGGGGATGCCACGGGATACCTCCGCACGCTTTCCGGGCGCCCTCGGATGCCCTCGGATTGCCGACGGAGCGCCTGCAGAGCCGCCTGCAGAGCCGCCTGCAGAGCGCCTGCAGAGCGCTCTGCGAGTCCTTCGAGGCGGAAGGTCCTGGTCCGATCGGGCACGGCAACCGGTTCCCACAATCGCGTCACCGAAAACCCCGCCCGCCCCCCGGTCTCCTCCGCAGTTCAGGCCGCGTTCCACCGGTCCCGTTCGGCCGGTCGGCCCATGACGTCGAGGTTACGCAGTCTTTTCGAAAATTCGCCAAGACTCTTGACGCCGTTTCCGGACAGGAAGAAGCTCTGCCCCAACGCCCGACAACCGGTTGCCCAACGTTCGACGAACCGGTCCACCGCAATCGCCCCGATCGGCGAGCCGATCTTTGGCCGATATTCCGAACGGAACAGAGCAGGAGGTGGTGCGTTCATGCGCCCACATGCCGGTGCCCCCGTGAGCCGCCGCCGTTTTCTCTCCCTCTCCGCAGGAGGCGCGGCGGCCGGTGCGGCGGCGCTCAGCGGCTGTGCCCTGCAGGTGTCGTCCGGGGTCAGCGGGGCGGGAGAGACCATCACCGTGATGGTCAACTCCGGCGACATCACCCCGGAGCAGGTGCAGCAGGCCAAGAAGGAACTCGGCATCAAGATCGCCCTGGTGAAGTACGACATCACCAAGCTGATCGCGATGCTCACCAGTGGCAACCCGCCCGACCTGGTGCGTGGCGTCGGTGCCGTGGACCTGCCGTACTTCGCGGCGCGGGACGTGGCCGAGGAGCTGGACCCCTATTTCGCCCGGAGCAGCGTCCTCAAACTGGACGACCTGGACCCGGTCAACGACCTGTGGCGCTACGACGGCCGGACTCAGGGCAAGGGTCCGCGCTACGGCATGGCGAAGGACTTCTCGCAGGACTCGATGTACTGGTACAACACGTCGGCCTTCGAAAAGGCCGGTGTCGACCTCCCCCCGGAGACCGATCCGGTCACCTACGAGGAATGGCTGGACACTGCCAAGAGCCTCGTACAGCGCAAGAGCGGCCAGACCACCGTCTTCGGCGGCAGCTACAGCGGCCTCACCCGGTCCACGCTCCTGACGACCATGACGGCGTCCGCCGGAGGCAGCCTCTTCAACGACGACTTCTCCCGGGTCGATTTCACCACCCCCGAGGCCCGCAAGGCCCTGGCCTGGTACGTCGACTACTGCAGGACCAAGGTCGGGCCGAGCCTCATCCAGCCCGACCCCAACGGCTGGGACGGGCCCACCTACCAGGCCGGGCGGATGGCCATGTCGAACTCCGGCTACTGGCTGGGCGGCATGATCTACCCGGACAAGAAGCTGGCCAAGGTGTCCAGCCTGGCGCCCGCCCCGCTCTTCGCGGGCGGCGCGCGGATCAGCGCCTGCCAGGGCGGCACCGGCCTGTGGATGCCGAGGAAGGCGAAGAACAAGGACGCCGCGTGGCGCGTCTTCGAGTGGTTCTTCGGTGGGGAGCCCGCCAAGGCGCGCGCCGCCGGCGGCTGGGGCATCCCCACCCTGAAGTCGCTGCGTTCTTTGATGCCGGCCCAGGAGGACTACCAGAAGCGGGTGCTGAAGGTGCAGGAGAACGAGCTGAAGCACTTCTCGGTGGTCTCCTTCACCCCTTACACCAGGGCGGATGCACTCGACGCCCTCTTCAACCAGATCGCCCCCGCCGCGATGAACGGCCAGATCTCCGTCGACACCCTCGCGGGACGCCTCAACTCGTCCATCAACGAGCAGCTGAAGCGCGGTAAGGAGCAAGTGGGATGACGGTGGGTCAGATCTCCTCCACGGTCGCGGACCGACCCGGTGCCGCCGCGAGCGCCTCTCGCGCACCGGCCGCCGGCCGGCCGCGGGTCTCGATGACCGCGCGCAGGCACCGGGCGTTCTACATGTTCACCTCGCCCTGGATCATCGGGTTCCTGCTGCTGACCGTGGCGCCGATGGTGTACGCGCTGTGGCTGAGCTTCACCACGTTCGACGGCATCTCGCCCAACTGGAAGTACGTCGGACTCGGCAACTACCGCGAGCTGCTGAACGATCCGGTGACCTGGGACACGCTCGGCCGCGCGGGCCTGTTCGCGGTGACCTCGGTGCCGCTGTCGATCATCGCGGGACTCGGGCTCGCCGTCCTGGTCAACCGGCCGATCAAGGCGCGCGGTCTGTTCCGCACCCTGCTCTATCTGCCCGCGGTGGTGCCGCCGGTGGGCGCGGGCCTCGCCTTCAAGCTTCTCTTCGACCAGAACTCCGGTGCCTCCAACGGTGTCCTGACCTTCTTCGGCTTCGACGCCGTCGGCTGGCTCGCCGACCCCTACGCCCGCTACGTCCTGCTGATGACGGTGCTCTGGGCGGCCGGAAACGTCATGATCATCTCGCTGGCCGGGCTCCAGGACGTACCCCGCGAACTCCACGAGGCGGCCCGCATCGACGGAGCGAGCGCCTGGCGCACCTTCCGCAGCATCACCGTGCCGCTGCTGTCACCCGTCCTGCTCTTCCAGACGGTCACCGGAATGATCGCCTCGGTGCAGACCATCATGCCGCTGCTGCTGGCGCCCCTCGGCGACACGAGCGGCATCACCACGGTCCCGCAGTCCAACTACCTCTACATGATGCACGTGTTCGCGCAGTACTTCGCGCTCGGCCGCTACGGCTACGCCTCCGCGCTGCTGTGGGTGCTCTTCGTCCTGATCCTCGTCGTGACCGGACTCATCTTCAAGTTCACGTCCGGCGTGGTGTTCTACAACGTCGAACCGGAGGCGAAGAAGTGACCGCCACCAGCCTGCCGCCCAAGTCGTTCACGACCGACGCCCGCGTGCGGGTGCGCGCCAAGCGCCTCGTCCTCTACACGGTCCTCGTCTCCGTCACCGGACTGTTCCTCGGCCCCTTCGGCTGGCTGATCCTCTCCGGCCTGAAGACACAGGGCGAACTGGCCGCCTCGCCCGTGCACTGGCTGCCCGACGTCTTCCAGTGGCACAACTTCGCCGACGCCTTCAACCAGATCGACTTCCTCGGCTACGCCCGCAACTCCCTGGTCATCGCCCTTTTGTACGCCACGCTCGTCACCCTCAGCTCGGCCTGGGTCGGCTTCGGCTTCGCCCGGCTGGACGCGCCCGGCAAGAAGGTGCTGTTCGGCGTCCTGCTCGGCTCGATGATGCTGCCCCAGATGGTCACCCTGCTGCCGACCTACCTGATCTTCGCCAAGGTCGGCATGGTCAACACGTACTGGCCGTGGGTGCTGTGGGGCCTGTCCGCGGCGCCGTATCTGGTCTTCCTGTTCCGGCAGTTCTTCGCGGGCATGCCGCGCGAGCTGGAGGAGGCCGCGATCGTCGACGGCTGCGGTTACGGGTCGATCTTCTGGCGGATCTTCCTGCCGCAGTCCTGGCCCGTGCTGTCCGCGAGCTTCATCATCGCCTTCACCTGGAGCTGGGGCGACTACATCGCCCCGCAGCTGCTGCTGTCCACCGACCGCACCACGCTCGCCGTCGCGGTGATGACCGCCTACGTCAACGAGGGCGGTACGCCCGTCCCCGAGCTCCAGGCCGCGGCGTCCGTGATGTACGTCGTCCCGATTCTGCTGATCTTCCTCATCGCCCAGCGCGGCTTCGTGGCCGGGATGTCCACCACCGGGCTCAAGTGACCTCCCGTATTTCTCACTCTTCCCCTTACTGAAGGAACTGCTTCATGAACGACACCCAGAGCACCGGCCTGTCCCGGCGCACCGTTCTCCAGGCCGCGGGTGCCACCGTCGCCGCGTACTCACTGATCGGAGGCGCAGCCGGCGCCGCGAGAGCGGCGGACGTGCCCGCGTCGACGGACAAGCTGGTGGTGTACCCCATCCCGAGCGGGGTCCCGACCAACTCGAGCTACTCGGTCAAGGCCCGCACGCCGGGCGGCGAATGGCAGACGGTTCCCGTCTACCGCGCGAGGGCGAAGCAGATCGACGCGAACACGGGCAGCGGCCCGGTCTTCAACTCCTCCGTCGCCACCTTCGACTTCACGGGCACGGTCGAGGTCGCCGTCACCTCGGCCAAGGGCGCCATCGGCACCGCGCGGATCCGCCCCCTGTCCTACGGCACCCAGTTCACGGTGGACGGCGCCACGGTGAGCTTCACCCTCACCGAGCCGCGCAACCTCTCCATCGAGGTCGACGGGGACATCTTCAACAACCTGCAGCTGCACGCCAACCCGGTCGAGACGAACGTTCCCGACTCCGACGATCCGGACGTCCTGTACTACGGGCCCGGCCTGCACACCACCACCAGCGGCGTGGTGAACGTGCCCAGCGGCAAGACGCTCTACCTGGCCGGCGGTGCGGTGCTGACGTCGCGGGTGGCGTTCCAGAACGTGGAGAACGCCCGCGTGCGCGGCCGCGGCGTGCTGTACAACTCCGCCAACGGCGTCCTGGTCGAGTACTCGAAGAACATCGAGATCGACGGCATCATGGTGCTCAACCCCAGCAGCGGCTACGCGGCCACCATCGGCCAGTCGAAGCAGGTCACCATCCGTGACTTCCACTCCTACAGCCACGGCCAGTGGGGCGACGGCATCGACGTCTTCTCCAGCGAGGACGTCCTCATCGACAACGTCTGGATGCGCAACGCCGACGACTGCATCGCCATCTACGCCCACCGCTGGGAGTACTACGGCGACTGCCGCAACATCACCGTCCGCAACTCCACCCTCTGGGCGGACGTCGCGCACCCGATCAACGTCGGCACGCACGGCAACACCGACAAGCCGGAGACCATCGAGAACCTCGTCTTCAGCAACATCGACATCCTCGACCACCGCGAACCGCAGATGGACTACCAGGGCTGCATCGCGCTCAACCCCGGTGACAGCAACCTGGTGAGCAACGTCCGCGCGCAGGACATCCGGGTGGACGACTTCCGCTGGGGCCAGCTGATCAACATGCGGGTCATGTTCAACAAGTCGTACAACACCTCCGTCGGGCGGGGCATCGACGGGGTGTACCTGCGGAACCTGACGTACACCGGCACGCATGCCAACCCGTCCATCATGGTCGGCTACGACGCGGACCACGCCATCAAGAACGTCACCTTCCAGAACCTCGTCATCAACGGCAAGGCCATCGCCAACGGGATGAAGAAGCCCGGCTGGTTCAAGTTCACCGACATGATGCCGGCCTACGCCAACGAGCACGTTCTGAACATGCGCTTCCTGAACTCCACCGAGGCCACGTCCGCCGCCCAGCCCAAGCTCACCAGCCCGGACCAGGCCACGGCCACCAAGAACCAGGTCTTCAACTACCTGATCACGGCCACCGAACTGCCGACGTCGTTCAACGCCGAGGGATTGCCGAAGGGGCTGGACATCGACACCGCCACCGGCCTGATCTCCGGCACTGCCGAGGACAACGTCGGCACCTTCACGGTCACCGTCTCCGCCACCAACAGCGTGGGCACCGTGACACAGCCCCTCACGCTCACCGTCCAGCACGCGTGACGCGGCCCTTCCGAACCATGGAGTCACCCGTGCTTCCTCTCAGACGACGATCCTTCCTGGGCGCGGCAGGGCTCGTGGTCGCGGCCGGAGGCGGACTGCTGTCCGCCTCCGCCGCGGCGGCGTGGGCCCAGGACGACCAGGCCCGGCTCCGGGCCTTCACCCACCCCGGACTGCTGCACAGCGCCGCCGACCTGGCGCGCATGAAGGCGGCGGTCGCCGCGCAGGAATCGCCCATCTACGACGGATACCTGACCTTCGCGGCCCACGCCCGGTCGAAGTCCACGTACACCGTCCAGAACACCGGCCAGATCACCTCCTGGGGCCGCGGCCCCACGAACTTCCAGAACCAGGCTGTCGCCGACTCGGCCGCCGCCTACCAGAACGCGCTGATGTGGTGCGTCACAGGGGAGCGCGCCCACGCGGACAAGGCCCGCGACATCCTCAACGCATGGTCGGCCTCGCTCACGATGGTCACCGGCGCCGACGGGCCGCTCGGCGCGGGCCTGCAGGCCTTCAAGTTCGTCAACGCGGCCGAGCTGCTCAGGCACAGCGACTACGACGGCTGGGCGGACGCCGACATCGCCCGCTGCGAGGAGTCGTTCCTCGATGTCTGGTATCCGGCGGTGTCCGGATACATGCTGTACGCCAACGGCAACTGGGACCTGACGTCCATTCAGACCATCCTGGCCATCGGCGTGTTCTGCGAGGAGCCCACCCTCTTCGAGGACGCCCTGCGCTTCGTCGCGGCCGGCGCGGGCAACGGCAGCATCCCGCACCGCGTCGTCACCGACGCCGGCCAGGGCCAGGAGAGCGGCCGCGACCAGGGGCACGAGCAGCTCGCGGTCGGCCTGACCGGCGACATCGCCCAGGTTGCCTGGAACCAGGGCGTCGACCTGTGGGGCTACGACGACGAGCGCATCCTCGCCAACTTCGAGTACGCCGCCTGCTACAACCTCGGCGGCGACGTTCCCTTCGTCCCGGACCTCGACAGCACCGGCAAGTACATCAAGCAGACCGTCTCGGCGATCGGCCGCGGCAACCTGCCCCCGATCTACGAGATGGCGTACGCCCACTACGCCGGCGTCCGCGGCCTCGACACCCCGTCCATCAAGGCGGCCGTCTTCCGCGGCACCGGCGGCGCCCGCGTCGTCGAGGGCAGCAATGACGACCTGCCCAGCTTCGGCACCTTCGCCTACGCCGGTACGAAGGCCCCCGCGCCGACCGCGCCGGCCGCTCCGGCGGGCGTCACCGCGGTGGGCGACGACAGGTCCGTCACCGTCAGCTGGCTGCCGACCGCATGGGCCGACACGTACACGGTCTCGCGGGCCACCGCCCCGGACGGACCGTACGAGCAGATCGCGACCGGTGTCGACAAGCCGACGTACACCGACCGCGACGTACGCCCGGGACACACGTACTACCATACAGTCACCGCCACCAACTCCCAAGGCATCAGCGCCAGTTCCGCGTGGGTCGCGGTCGCCGCAGGTCTCCCCGAGCCCTGGGCCACCCAGGACGTCGGGGATGTGAAGATCCCCGGCTCGGCGCTCTTCGACGGCGAGCGGTTCGTGCTGGAGGCGTCCGGCACCGCCGACACCCACCGCCTCGCCTGCCTGCCGCTGGCCGGCGACGGCACGATCACCGCGCGGATCGTGTTCCCGCTCAGCTCCCAGTACTCCAAGATCGGCGTCACCCTGCGCGACTCCCTGGACGCGGACGCGGCGCATGCCTCGATGCTGATCCAGGGGCTGCCGCTGCACACCTGGAGCGGTGTGTGGACCGTACGCCCTGAGACCGGGGCCGGTATCTCCGCCACCGGCAGCACGCCGGTGCCGCCCTCCCAGCAGCAGGCGATCACCTCGAGCGCCGCCTTCCCGATCTCCAGCCTCGGCACGCTGCCCGACTCGGCGACCCCGCTCACGGCCCCGTACGTCGAGGGCGCGGGTGACGGCTACCGGATGCGGATGCCGTACTGGGTGCGGGTGACCCGCCGGGGCGACCGCTGCACCGGCGCCATCTCCCCGGACGGTATCCGCTGGACCGAAGTCGGCTCCACCGAAGTCGAGTTGGGGCGCACCGCATACGCGGGACTGACCCTCACGTCCTGCCTCGGCGTCGACGAGGACTACGCCGAGACCGGCACCGGTGCCTTCGACAACGTCAGCGTCACCTCCCGCACCTTCGGCGAGGTCTGGTCCGTGCCGCGACCCGCCCGCGCCACCACCGGCCTGCGGGCCACCGCGGGCACCGACGCGGTCGAGCTGGCATGGACCGACCCGGACCTCGCGGCCTGCTACAAGGTGCTGCGGTCGACGGCGCCCGACGGCCCGTACGACACGATCGCGACCGGCATCGGCCCCGTCGGCTTCGGCACCCGCATCCAGTACGCGGACGCCACCGGCACGCCCGGCACGACGTACCACTACGCCGTCGCCAAGACCAACAGCGCCGGTCGCGGCCCGCTGTCGGAGTCCGCCGCCGCGAGCATGCCGACCCCTGCCGCGCCCCAACTCACTTCCGCCACCACGGCGTTCGCCAACAAGGGCGTCGCCTTCCAATATCAGCTGCGTGGCTCGCACGAGCCCATACGGTTCGCCGCGACCGGTCTGCCCGACGGACTCCGCGTCGACAAGCGCACCGGTCTCATCTCCGGAACCCCCACCGAGACCGGTGAGTTCAGTGTCACCGCCACCGTGGGCAACGCGGCCGGAGACGGCACCGGCACCCTCACGCTCACCGTCGG
Source organism: Streptomyces sp. NPDC006602 (assembly GCF_042870385.1). Classification (NCBI taxonomy): domain Bacteria; kingdom Bacillati; phylum Actinomycetota; class Actinomycetes; order Kitasatosporales; family Streptomycetaceae; genus Streptomyces; species Streptomyces sp. NPDC006602. The sequence goes on from NZ_JBIAHG010000004.1 coordinate 211,357, forward strand.
CACACCGCCGCCCGCCCCCTGGACCTACGGCGATCTCGGCGACGTCGTCCTCGACGACCGCGCCTTCGGGACACTCGGCGTGGTCGCCGTCCGTACCCCCGGCAGCACCGCCCACGAAGACGGGACCTTCGTGGTGCGGGGCGCCGGAACCGACCTCACCGTCAACAACCAGGGAATGACGGGCCAGTTCGTACGACGGCCCGTCACCGGCGACTGCGAGGTCACCGCCCGGCTGGTCTCCCGCACCGGAGCCACCGCCGACCGGGTCGGCCTGCTGATGGCCAAGTCACTGTCGCCGTTCGACCAGGCGGCCGGGGCGATCGTCACCGGCGGCACGACCGCGCAGCTCATGCTGCGCACGACCGTCGCCGGAAAGTCGACCTTCAACGGGAACGGCGCGGTCGCTCTTCCCTGTCTGCTGCGGCTGAAGCGCACCGGGACCGCCTTCACCGCCGCCGTCTCCACCGATGACGGCGCCACCTGGACCGCCCTCGCCTCCGGCGAGGTCCCCGGCTTCGGTGACGCCCCCTACTACGTGGGCCTCGTGGTCTGCTCCCGCAGCCCCCTGGCCCTCGGCACCACACAGTTCGACGAGGTGAGCATCAACCCAGACTGATCCCCCCACGGATTGGAATGCACAGCATGAGCCGCATGAGCCGCACTTCCCCCCACGGGCACGTCCAGCACACCGAGCTGAGCCGCCGCGGTCTGTTCAAGACCGCCGGCGGTCTCGGCGCCGCTCTCGCGCTGGGCTCCGCGTTCGCCGCCACCACGGCGGACGCGGCGCCCGCCACCTTCGCCCACCCCGGCATGCTGCACAACGCCGGTGACATCAACCGCGCCAAGGTCAGGGTCGCCGCGGGCGACGACCCCTGGCTGTCCGGCTGGAACAAGCTGACCGCCAACTCCCACTCCCAGTCCACCTGGACCCCCAACCCGCAGGCCACGATCTACCGCGGATCGGGCTATCCCGAGAACTACGGGATCCTCTACAACGACATCGCCGCCGCCTACCAGAACGCCCTGCGCTGGAACGTCGCCGGCACCAGCGCGCACGGCGACTGCGCCGTGCGGATCCTCAACGCCTGGTCGAACACGCTCACCTCCATCCAGGGCAACGCCGACCGCTTCCTGGCGGCGGGCATCTACGGATGGGAGTTCGCCAACGCCGCCGAACTCATGCGCGGGTACCCGGGTTTCGACCTGGCCCGGTTCCAGCGGATGATGCTCAACGTCTTCTACCCGATGAACAACGACTTCCTGCTCCACCACAACGGGGCCTGCATCACCAACTACTGGGCGAACTGGGACCTGTGCAACATGGCCTCGGTCATGGCCATCGGGATCCTGTGCGACGACGGCGCCAAGTACGACCAGGCCGTCAACTACTTCAAGACCGGCGCGGGCAACGGCTCGATCCAGCACGCGGTGCCGTTCCTGTACTCCAACGTCGAGGGCTACGACCTCGGCCAGTGGCAGGAGTCCGGCCGCGACCAGGGCCACACCATCATGGGCATGGGCCAGATGGGCGCCATCTGCGAGATGGCCTGGAACCAGGGCGACGACCTGTACAGCTACGACAACAAGAGGTTCTTCAAGGCGGCCCAGTACGTCGCCAAGTACAACGTCGGCCTGGACGTGCCGTACACCACGTACACCTGGGGCAGCGGCACGTCCTGCGCCCAGAACTCACAGACGGTGATCGGCTCCGGGTCCCGCGGACAGGTCCGTCCGGTGTGGGCCCAGCTCCACTTCCACTACAACCGGCGCCTGTACCTGGACGACAAGTACATCTCGCAGATGTACTACAACCTCGTCGCCCCCGAGGGCGGCGGAGGTGACTACGGCTCCACCAGTGGCGGCTACGACCAGCTCGGCTTCGGCACGCTGATGTACGCCAAATAGCCGCAAAACCGCGCTCGTGCACCGGAATACCGGGCCACCCTGTGGTGCTCTGTTGTTCACGGTGCACGAGCGTGGTGCACGAGCGCGGCGCGGGAGGCTGGTGGGCGCATGACGGCAGCAGACCAGGCGGATGAGGCGGACGAGGCGGGCCAGGACCCGGTGGTCAGGACACCGCACGGGGCCGTACGCGGCCGGTACGAGCACGGTGTCGCGGTGTTCCGGGGCATCCCGTACGCGGCCCCGCCGTTCGGACCGCGCCGGTTCCGGCCGCCCGTGCCGCCCGAGCCCTGGGACGGTGTGCGCGACGCGGGCGCCTTCGGTCCGACGGCGCCGAAACCGCCGTACTCCGAAGCATTCGCGCAGTACCTGTCCGACCCGGTCGTGCCCGGTGACGACTGCCTCAATCTGAACGTGTGGACGCCGGAGCCGGGCCCTGGTGCCCGGCTCCCGGTCATCGTGTGGCTGCACGGCGGCGCACTCACCCGGGGCGCCTCGGCCGTGCCCGTGTACGACGGAGGCACCTTCGCCCGAGACGGGGTCGTCTTCGTCTCGATCAATTACCGACTGGGGGTGGAGGGCTACGGGCTGTTCCCGGACGCCCCCGCCAACCCCGGCCTGCGCGACCAATTCGCCGCCCTGCGATGGGTGCACGAGTCGATCGCGGCCTTCGGCGGCGACCCCGACCGGGTGACCCTGGCCGGCCAGTCCGCCGGGGCGATCAGCGTCGGCGCCCTGCTGGCCGCCCCGCAGGCACAGGGACTGTTCCGGCGTGCCGTCCTGCAGAGCGGACCGCCGGAGGCGAGCGACCGCGACAAGGTACGGCGGATGGTGCGCCGGATGGCGACCCGGCTGAAGATCCCCGCCACCGCGGCCGCCTTCGCCGCCGTCGACCGCGAGCTGCTGCTGCGCACCCAGGCCGAAGTGGGCAAACTCAGCAGCCCGGTGCTCGGCGGCCCCGCCTTCGGGATCGTCGTCGACGGCGACCTCGTCCCGCGCGACCCGCTGGAGGCACTCATCGAGGGTGACGTGGCGGCGGGCGTCGACCTGATGATGGGCTGGACCAGCGACGAGTACCGGCTGTGGCTGGTGCCCGGCGGCCTCCTGGAGCGCGTCGACCGGCTCGGCGCGGTCGCGCTGGCCGGCGCCATGGCCCGCTGCCACTGCGGTCACGAGGTGCCCCGCGGCTACCGCGCCCTGCACCCCGAGGCCGGCACCGCCGAGATCGTCGGCCAGATGGTCACCGACCACCTGCTGCGCCTCCCACTGCACCGCCTCGCCGACGCCCGCCCGGGATCGTCGTACGTCTACGAGTTCGCCTGGCCCTCCAACCTCCCCGACCTCGGCGCCTGCCACGCACTGGAGCTGGGCTTCGTCTTCGACACCGGCGAGGTCCCCGAGTCCGCCAAGCTCGCGGGCTGGGGCACCCCGCAGGAGCTGGCCGACGCGATGCACGGGGCGTGGGTGCGCTTCGCCACCGAGGGCGACCCCGGCTGGCAGGGCTGGGACGCCTCGCACCCGGTACGGATCTTCGGCGACGGGGAGCCCCGGACGGCGCACGGTCCCCGCGACCGGGAGTTCGCGGTGTGGACGGCGGCGGACGCGAGTGCACGGGCCACCGCGCGGGCGGCCGACCCCGGCACGGACGGCTTCCCCGTGCGCATGGCGGCGTCGCGCAGCACGGCCGCGCGGAGTGCGGAACTGCGGTCGGTGGTACGACGGCTGCGGCTGCCGGGGTCGGTGCGCCGCACCTGACGGCCCGCCGGGCCGGGAACCGGCTGGTTCGGCAACCGGACGGTTCCCGACCCGGTCGGCTGAGGATCAGGTCAGGCCCCAGTGTTCAGGAACCGGTTGCCACGACGGAGTCCCGTACCACCACATGCGTGCCCAGGAGCAGATGCTCGTCCGGGGTCTCGGCGGTGCGGCCCAGTACCGTGCGTACGGCGAGGCGGCCCAGCTCCTCGTAGGGGACGTGGACCGTCGTCAGCGCGGGGTGCAGGTCGCGGGCGAACGGGATGTCGTCGTAGCCGGCCAGCGAGACGTCGCCCGGCACGTCCAGGCCCGCCTCGTGCAGCGCGGTCAGCGCACCGGCCGCGACCATGTCGGTGGCGGCGACCACGGCCGTGAAGTCCAGCCCGTTCTTCAGCGCCTCGCGCATCAGCCGGTGGCCGGAGTCGCGGGTGAAGTCGCCGTGCAGCAGCAGCGCCGGGTCCGGTTCCAGGCCGCGGGCGAGGTGGGCGGCCAGATAGCCGCGCTCGCGGCCCTGCGCGGTGGTGTGGTCCGGTTTGCCGCCGAGGAACAGCACACGCCGGTGGCCCTTGGCGAGTACGTGGGCGACCAGGGCGTAGGCGCCACCCTCGTTGTCGTACTCGATGACGGTCACCGGCGCCCCGGGGCCGAGCGTCGGACGGCCGCACAGCACCAGCCTGGAACCGGCCGACGCCAGTGAGTCGGCCATCCGGCGGGTGCGCTCGCGGTACTCCGCGGTGTCGGCGGCGCCGCCCACCAGGATCACGGCGGCGGCCCGCTGGGCGCGCATCATCTCGACGAACTCCAGCTCGTGCCGGACGTCGCCCTCCGTGCTGCACACCAGGCACAGGTGCCCGAGCCGGGTCGCCTCGCGCTCCACGCCGTGCGCCATCAGCGCGAACGACGGTCCGGTGATGTCGTCCAGGACGAACGCCAGCGTGGGCGTGCCGACACCCGCCACCGCCTTGGCGCGCGCGTCCGCGACGTAGTCCAGTTCACGGACCGCCCGCATCACGCGCGTCCGCGTCGCCGAGCTCACCGGGTACTCCCCGCCGAGCACCCGCGACACGGTCGACGCGGACACCCCGGCGCGGGCCGCCACGTCCCGGATGGTGCTCCGGCTCGCGTCCTCGCTCTTCCTGGTCATCCCTGGCTCGCCCCTCTCCCCTCGGGAACTGCGGCAACATGATGGAAACCGGTTCCCGAAGCGGAGGCTAGCAGTGGTGGGGGCCGGGGACGAGGGAAATCGACAGGACCGTGCTCACCCCTGTGTCAACGTCCGCGCGATCGACGCGATCGCCTCCGGCCCCACCCGGCAGCATCCCCCGATCAGCCGGGCCCCGGACTCCCGCCAGCCCCGCACATCCTCGGGCGCGAACGAGGAGCGGCCCTTCCAGGCGCGGGCCTCGGCGTCCCACGCCTCGCCGCTGTTGGGGTAGACGACGACCGGCTTGCCGGTGACACGAGCGGCGGTCTCGACGGCGCCGTCGACGTCCTCGGGGACACAGCAGTTCACGCCGACCGCGATGACCTCGTCCGCGTCGGCGGCCAGGGCGAACGCCTCGTCCAGGGGCTGGCCGGCGCGGGTACGATCGCCCGCGACGCTGTACGACAGCCAGGCCGGCACCCCGAGCCCGCGCACCGCCCGCAGCAGCGCCTCGGCCTCCTCGGCGTCCGGCACCGTCTCCAGTGCGAGCACGTCCGGACCGGCGGCGGCCAGCACCTCCAGGCGGGGCCGGTGGAAGGTCTCGAGCTCGGCCACGCTGAGCCCGTACCGGCCCCGGTACTCGGAGCCGTCGGCGAGCATCGCGCCGTACGGCCCGACCGAGGCCGCCACCCACAGCGGACGGGTGATGCCCTTCGCCAGCGCCTGCGCCGCCGCGTCACGGGCCGACTCGACACTCAGCCCCAGGAGTTCGGCCGCCCGGTCACTTCCGACACCTCGCTTGGCGAAGCCCTCGAAGGTCGCCTGGTAGCTGGAGGTGATCGCCACGTCCGCGCCCGCCAGGAAGTACGCGAGGTGCGCCTCGGTGATCGCCTCGGGCCGCTCGGCGAGCAGCCGCGCCGACCACAGTTCGTCGCTCAGGTCGTGCCCGGCGGACTCGAGTTGGTTGGACATGCCGCCGTCGAGGACGACCGTCCCGGCGGCGAGGGCGGCGGAGAGAGAGGAAGGCGTATCGCTGGTCATGACACGACGCTAATCGACCAGGCCGGCCAACAGCCGTTGTGTGTCCAGCAGATGAACAGATTGCCCACCATGTGGGATAGCGGGTTACGATCACGCCTCCTCTCCCCGTCCCCACCACCCGGGAACCGCCATGACCGCCGCCAGCACCACCAAGACGACCGAGCCGGAACCGGAGTCGGAGCCGACCGGCCCGGCGGCCGCCGCCCCACGCCGCCGCACCTTCGGCCCGGCCGCCGCCACCGCCCTCGTGATGGGCAACATCATCGGCGGCGGTATCTTCGCGCTGCCCGCCACCGTGGCCCCGTACGGCGGCGTCAGCCTGCTCGCCTTCGTGGTCCTGTCGGTCGGCGCGGTGCTGCTCGCGCTGCTCTTCGGCAAGCTGGCCCGGCGCAGCCCGGTCACCGGTGGCCTGTACGTGTACCCGCGCGACGCCTTCGGCCCCTTCGCGGGCTTCCTGTCGGCATGGTCGTACTGGACGATGTGCTGGGTCAGCATCGCCGCCCTCGCGGTCGCGGTCGTCGGCTACGTCGACGTCCTGATACCCCTGCACGGCAACCACACCCTCGAAGCGCTGGTCGCGCTCGCGGCGCTGTGGCTGCCGGCCGCCGCGAACTTCGCCGGCACGCGCTGGGTGGGGGCGGTCCAGGTCGTCTCCACGGTCCTCAAGTTCGTGCCGCTGCTGCTCGTCGCAACCGTCGGCCTGTTCTTCGTCGACACCGACAACTACGGCCCGTTCAACGCTTCCGGCGAGAGCGTCTCCGGCGCACTGGCCGCCTCCGCCGCGCTGCTCCTCTACAGCTTCCTCGGCGTCGAGTCGGCCGCCGTCAGCGCGGGCGAGGTCCGTGATCCCGAGCGCAACGTCGGCCGCGCGAGCGTCCTCGGCACACTGGGCTCCGCGCTCGTCTACATCCTCGGCATCGTCGCCGTCTTCGGTCTCGTCCCGCACGACAAGCTGGTCGACTCCGGCGCCCCCTTCGCCGACGCCGTCAACTCCATGACCGGTGGCACCTGGGGCGGCACCGCCATCGCCCTGGTCGCCGTCGCCTCGATCACCGGCTGCCTCAACGGCTGGATCCTGATGGCCGCGCAGATGCCGTACGCCGCCGCCCGCGACGGCCTCTTCCCGGCGCCGTTCGCCAAGGTCGGCAAGGGCGGCGTGCCCGCCTTCGGGGTCTGGGCCTGCGTGGTCCTCGGCACGCTCCTCATCGGCCTCAACTACACGGCGGGCCCGGACACGACGTTCCGCGTCCTCGTCCTGATCACCACGTTCACCGGCTGCGTGCCCTACCTGCTGTCCGCCGCCGCCCAGCTGTACTGGCTGGCGAAGGGCGCCCGCGAGCAGGTCCGCCCGGCCGGCCTGGTCCGCGACCTGATCGTCGCCGCCCTCTCCTTCGCCTTCGCCTTCTGGCTGATCGCGGGCGCCGGCTACGCGGCCGTCTACCAGGGCGTGCTGTTCCTGTTCGCCGGAATCCCGGTGTACGTGTGGCTGCGCGGACGCGGGGAGGCGGCGGAGGTGTCCGCCTGACCTTGGGGCATGCCTGAGACCGATGCCGAGGACACCGAAGTCGCCGATGCCCCCGGTGTGTACGAGGAAGCTCGGCAGGTCCTCGGCACCTTCACCGGGCCGGCCGGGTAGGCGCGGGTACGCGAGACCACCCGGCTCCGACGCCGGGCGCCGTTACCCACGCCCCGAGTGCCGCCCACCCCTACGCCGCCCACCCTGCCCACCCCGCCCGCGCATCGTCACCGGCACCACGAGCCCGAGCAGCAGCCCAACGGCGAGCACATACGGCCACCAGCCGAGCCCGCTGCTCGACGCCCCGGCGGCGCGCGGATCGGAGGCCGGGACGCCGGACGCTTCGGGGGAGCGGGCCGCGGACGCCGACGGGCTCGCCGCATCCGCGCTGAGCACCACGTCGTTCCCGTCCCCTCCCTTGTAGCTGATGCGATAGGTCGTGTCGGCGAGCTTCACTTTCGCCCCCTCCTTGAGCCCACTGAACGCACCGCCGGTCTTCGCGCGCCCCGCATGCTCCAGCACGGTGATCTCCCGCGCCGGGCGGGACCCGGCGGCCGACAGGTCCAGTCCGCCGGCCAGCCTGACCGCCCCCGTCACCTTCAACGGCCGGTCCCGCAGGACCAGTTCACCCTTCGCGCGCTGCGTGTAGTCACCGGACACGGTGAGCCCGCCCGCGACGACCCCCTCGTTCGTCACCGCCCCCTTCACGGTGCCCTTGCCGGTCAGCGTGGTCGCCACCCGCAGCCCGGACGATCCGGCATCCAGCCGGGACCCCGCCGAGGGCAGCCGGATCACCTTGCTGCGCACGAGAGTTGCCCCCGATCGCAGCGCCAAAGTGCCCTTCTTGACCGTCGTGGCGCCGGTGTACGTCACCGCGCTGCCCTTCAGCGTCGTCGTGGCCGCCCCCGCCTGTACGAACGCTCCGGTGCCGCTCACGTACGCCAAGGAGATCGCGGTCTTCGCGTTGTTCACGACGAGCGTCCCGTCGTTCACCACCCGCCGCCGCTCGGTGCCCGTCAACAGGGAACCGTCCCCCTGTCCGGAGCCCAGCCGCAGCACCGCCCCCTTCCGCACGGTCGTCGAACCGTCGTAGTACTGCTTCGCCGCGAAGGTGACGTCGTTCCCGCGGGTTCCCGCGATGACGATGTCCCCGGCGCCGGGTGCGGACAGCGTGTCGTGGAAGCGGCCGCCGCCGATGGGGGCGCCCAGCGTCACCGGGCCGTTGTAGTCGAAGGTGAGCAGTGAACGGGAGCGGGCGGCGAGGAGGTTGATGTAGACGGTCTCGGCGGTGCCCGGCATGAAGATCTTGTGCGAGGTGCCGTCGCCCCACTGGACGTTCGCGCCCTTGATGTTGGTGCCGCGCTTGTTGACGTTCTTCCGCGCGGGCGTCCAGTTCAGGGCGGGGTCGCTGAGCGAGGGGTCGGTGTCGCCGCCCTGGTTCGACCAGCTGTACTGCCCGGTCAGAATGACCTTGCTGCCCGGCCGTGACTGGACGTTGATGTCGCTGCCGTACTCGCGCTGGTAGAAGTCCATGCCCATGGTGACCGTCCGGCCCAGCGGGGTGTCCACGGTCCAGGTGCCCTGGTTGAGGACCTTGCGCACGCCGGGCAGCGAGGTCGCGAACTCCGGCCGTCCGGCGTTGACCTGCGTGCCGTTGTCGATCACCCCGGAGAAGGGGTGGGTGCCCGACAGGTCCCAGGTGCCCCAGAGGAACCGCGGCTGGGTGATCAGGCCGGAGCCGCTGATGGTGCCCAGGTTGTAGGCGCTCTTCAGGGACAGCCGCAGAGTGCCGTCGACGCGGATGTTGTCCTGGTTGAGCCGGAACGCCGGGGTGTTGTACGGGAAGTGGCCGATCAGCCCGGTCGTGCCGCCGTCGCCGTACTGCAGGGTCGCGCCCCGCTCGACCGTGATCGCGGGCGGATCGGGGTCTGCGGTGGTGACGTACGGATGGTTGCCGCCCTGCGTGGCCACCCTCTGCCGCTGCCGGGACTTCGGCAGCGTGAAGTCGCTGTCCCTGGTCAGGACCAGTGTTCCGGCGCCGCGCACGGTGAGCGTGCCCTCGCCGCGGAAGACTCCGTCGTAGGTCGTCGTCCCCGGCGGCACGGTGACGGCCGTGTCGCCGGTGAGCGCCACGTCCCGGTCGGCGAGCACGTCGGCGGTGACGTCCCGGGCACCGGCGGCCGTCGCCGGGGGAGCGGCGGCGAGGAGGGCGGCCATCGCCGCGAGGGCGCCGGCGGCTGCTGCTGTCTTGTGGGTATGGCTGCGCACGTAGTCGGAGACGGACCGGCACGCCGACCGATAACAGAAATTCGCGCGGCACAAAGCGCCTGCTCCAGTCTCGTCCAACCCGTTGACCTCCCGGTTGCACGCCCTTACCTTTTCGGCGTTCGGAATAGCAACAGATGTTCTCAATATCGAACATCGCTCTCAGGACACCCCACCCCCGAGAGGCAGTCCGTATGAGCCGCGACAACGACCTGCCCGAAGATCCGTACCGCCGACTGCTGCTGAAGGGCGCCCTGGCCGCGGGCACCCTGGCGGCCACCACCGCCGGCGTCGCCCACGCCGCCCCGACCCCGAAAGCAGCCCCGTACGTGAACCCGCTCGTCCGCCACCGTGCCGACCCGCACATCCACCGTCACGCCGACGGCCACTACTACTTCACGGCGACCGCCCCCGAGTACGACCGGATCATCCTGCGCCGCTCGCGCACCCTGAACGGTCTGGCGACCGCCGCCGAGTCCGTCATCTGGACCAAACACGCGACCGGCGACATGGGCGCGCACATCTGGGCGCCGGAGATCCACCGCATCGGCGGCAAGTGGTACATCTACTTCGCCGCGGCGCCCGCCGAGAGCGTGTGGGACATCCGCATCTGGGTGCTGGAGAACGCCCACCGCGACCCCTTCAAGGGGACGTGGACCGAGCGCGGTCAGGTCAAGACGGCCTGGGAGACCTTCTCCCTGGATGCCACCACCTTCACCCACCGGGGCAGCCGCTACCTCGCCTGGGCGCAGCACGAGCCCGACATGGGCAACAACACCGCCCTGTGGCTGTCGAGGATGGCGAACCCGTGGACCCTGACAGGCCCGCAAGTGCGCCTGTCCACACCGGAGTACGACTGGGAGTGCGTCGGCTACAAGGTCAACGAGGGCCCGTCGGTCATCGTCCGCAACGGACGCCTGTTCATGACGTACTCCGCCGCCGCCACCGACTTCAACTACTGCATGGGTCTGCTGACCGCCGACGCGCACAGCGACCTGATGAACCCCGCGAGCTGGTCCAAGTCGCCGACCCCGGTCTTCACGAGCAACGACACGACCAAGCAGTACGGCCCCGGCCACAACTGCTTCACCGTCGCCGAGGACGGCCGCACCGACGTCCTCGTCTACCACGCCCGCCAGTACAAGGACATCGTCGGCGACCCGCTGAACGACCCCAACCGCCACACCCGCGTCCAGAAGCTCGGCTGGAAGGCGGACGGCACCCCGGACTTCGGCATCCCCGTCGCCGACACGGCCCCCCCGACAGGCACCACCGACACGGCCGACACGGCCGCCGCGACCGTCAAGGAGAGTGCCTGACATGAGACGTGCCTACGCTGCTCTGCTCGCCCTCTGTGTGGCGCTGCTCGGCGCCCTGGCCACCGCCGGACCGGCCCATGCCGCACCCCAGACGATCGTCAACGGCACCCAGTTCACGGACACGTCGGGCAACCCCGTGCACGCCCACGGCGGCGGGGTCCTCAAGGTCGGCTCCTACTACTACTGGTTCGGCGAGAACCGCAACGCCGACAACACCTTCCGGTACGTGGACGCCTACCGCTCCACCGACCTGAAGAACTGGGAGTTCCGCAACCACGTGCTGACCGAGGCCAGCGACCCCGAGCTCGCCACCGCCAACATCGAGCGGCCGAAGGTCATGTACAACGCCTCCACCGGCAAGTTCGTCATGTGGATGCACAAGGAGAACGGCACCGACTACAGCGAGGCCCGCGCCGCCGTCGCCGTCTCCGACACCGTCGACGGCAACTACGCCTGGCAGGGGAGCTTCCGCCCGCTCGGCCAGCACATGTCCCGCGACATCACGGTCTTCGTGGACACCGACGGCGCCGGCTACATGGCCTCCGCCGCGCGCGACAACTACGACCTGCAGATCTACCGGCTCACCGCCGACTACACCGGCATCGCGAGCCTGCTCGCCGACCCCTGGCACGGCGGCCACCGTGAGGCCCCGGCGCTGTTCAAGCGGGGCAACGTCTACTTCATGCTGACCTCGGGCGCGACCGGCTGGAACCCCAACCAGCAGCAGTATGCGACGGCGACCTCGCTGTCCGGCCCCTGGTCGGCGATGACGAACGTCGGCGACTCGACGACGTTCGGCTCGCAGACCGCGTTCGTCCTTCCCGTGCAGGGCAGTTCTGGCACCTCGTACCTCTACCTGGGCGACCGCTGGGGCAACTCCTTCGGCGGGACCGTCAACGACTCCCGGTACGTGTGGCTGCCGCTGAGCTTCCCCAGCTCGACCTCGATGTCCATGTCCTGGTCCCCGGAGGTCACCATCGACACGGCCGCCGGCACGATCAGCGGGACCAGCGCCACGTACAACACGCTGATCGCCCGGCACAGCGGCAGGTGCGCGGACGTGACCAGCCAGTCCCTCTGGCAGGGTGCCCAGATCAAGCAGTACGACTGCAACGGCGGCAACAACCAGAAGTACTGGTTCAAGTCCGTCGGCAGCGGCTACTACCAGCTGATGGTCCGCAACAGCTCCCTGTGCGTGCAGGAGAACGCGGGCACGATCACCCAGGAGAACTGCAGCGGGTCGGCGACCACTCAGCAGTGGTCGCTGACCACCACCGGCTCGTACGTGAACATCAAGTCCCGCGCGAGCGGCAAGTGCCTGGACGTGAACGGCGCGTCCACCGCCAACGGCGCGGCCGTCATCACGTATACGTGCAACGGCGGCACCAACCAGCAGTGGACGCGCGGAACATGACGTCCGGTCGGGTCAGGCAAGCAGGTCGATCGCGTCGATCGACGTGCCCGCACTGAGATAGGAGGTGGTCCCCGAACCGCTCGCCACGTAGATCTTCAGCGTGTTGTACGCGCTGGTGTCCGTCAGCCAGGCGGACGCCGGCACGCTGTAGGTGAACGTGTTGTTGTTGCCCCGGTACGAGCCCACGGTCAGCGACCGTGTGCTCGGCTGGGTGGGCGGGGAGGGGACGGCCGAGGTCCAGGTGTCGTTGATGACGACCTGCGGGCGGCCGTTCGCGTAGGCCGTCGTCACGCCGATGCGCAGGGTGTGCGCGGCGGCGGCCTGGGCGGCCGTCAGCTTGAAGTAGACGATGATGCCGCTGTTGACGTCCTTCCACAGGTAGCAGGGGAAGGCCGAGGTCTCGGTGCCGCTGCCGATGACGACGTTGCCGGTCCAGGAGGAGGCGCGGACGTCGGACGGATGGGCGTACGTCATCAGGTCGGCGTTCTTGAAGCCGCTGGGTGTGCCGTTCCAGTCGTTGATGCGCCAGATCGCGCTCGCGTTGCTCGGGTCGTTCGAGGACGGGATCGCGATGGAGTTGAGGGTGGTCGTCCCGCCCGCGCTGACGCTCACCGAGCCGGTGTAGACGGCGAGTTCACCCTTGAAGACGGTCAGTGTGTACGTCCCCGGAAGGACGCCGCCGATGGAGAAGTAGCCGTCCGAGGACCGGGCCGAACCCCAGTACTGGGCAGCGGAGTTGGCGAGCCCCACCGTGTAGGCGTACGACGTGTTCCGCCCGGTGATGCCGACGCCGGCGACCTTGCCCCGGCCGCCCGACGCGACGTACCCGGAGATGCCGAGCGAGTCCGCCCACGACGTGGTGAGGGTGCCCGGGTACAGGGAGGAGGAGGGGGCGCCGCCGTCCGTGAAGGCGATGACGTAGGGGCCCTGGAGGCCGAAGCGCTGGGCCTCCGTCTGGTTCTCGCCGTAGTACAGGATCTCGTACAGGCCGCCGCCGTCCGCGCTCTGGTGGCGCAGGAGGGAGCGGTAGAACGGGCCGCCGGAGGCCTTCTCGTGGTTGGAGCGCACGATGTACAGGCCGACGCTGCCGGTGGTCCAGCCGACGTAGTTGTAGTCGATGACCCGGGACTTCGTGTAGTGCTTCGAGCGGGTCTGGCCGTCGGACTTCGCGAAGACGTCCGAGGCCTCGATGGTGGTGGGCGCGTACGTGTAGGAGTCGGACTCGTCGTTGAGGAACTTGCCCGCGTTCACGCGCAGGATGTAGCGGGTCGCGCTGACCGAGGTGTCGGCCTTGTTGGTCCACAGGTAGACGTTGTTCTCGCCGCTGCGGGCCGCGTAGTAGTGCTTCAGCGTGCCGTACGTGACCGAGATCAGGATCGTCGTGCCGGACTGCTTGATGCTCACGGTGGAGGTGCCGAGGCCGGACTCGATGTGCGAGTTCTTGCCGCCGTAGCCCTGGTACTGCGTGCCGCGGTAGACCAGCGAGGTCAGGTCGCCGTTGGTCTTGCTGACCTTGAAGACCAGGTTGGCGCCGGTGTCGACGACGTAGTTCGACCCGTCGTCGGTGTAGCCGAAGGTCGCGGCGGACGCGGTCTGCGCGAGCGGGCCGGAGAGGGCGGCCGTACCGGCGGCGGCCGCGGCGGAGAGGACGAAGGTGCGGCGTCGGACCGGTCTGTCGTTCGCGGTTCCGGACATGGGGGTGCCTCCTTCGGGAGGGTGGGGGTGCGTGCGGGTGCCGGGGCCTGCCCGGCGGATCCTGGTTGGCAGAGTGACAGTTGAATCGATTTCGCGAAAGGGCTTTCGCCTCGGCTGAGTTGGCAGCCATGTGAAATCGCCCCGAGGGGTAGAAAGCGCTTGCCAAGAGCGGTACCGTCCACCGGCCAGGCCTTGTCGCCCAGTCCCAGGACCGTCGGAGGAGCCGTATGAGACGTTTCAACCTCGCCGTGCTGGCGGCGCTCACCCTGAGCGCCGGCGCCATCGCCGTACCGGCCCAGGCGTACGACGGCCAGGGCCCCGGGGCCCACGCCGGCCAGCGCCCCCTGGGCCTCGAGAACTGCACCGCCACCGCATGCCACTTCGACCTCCCACCCGGCACGTACGACGTGAAGGTCCTCCTCGGTGGCGACGCCGGGTCGAGCACGAGCATCGCCGGCGAGACCCGGCGCTCCCTGCTCCCCGAGACACCGGTCACCGCCGGCGAGCGCGTCGCCCGCGGCTTCACCGTGAACGTGCGCACCCCCGAGGGTGAGCCGACCGGCCCCGAGGGCACCCCCGGCCTGGACCTCGTCCTCGGCGGCACGGCACCCGCGCTCGCCGACATCAAGGTCACCCCCGCCCACCGTGCCCGCCAGATCTTCCTCGTCGGCGACTCGACGGTCTGCGACCAGCCCGGCGACCCGTACTCCGGCTGGGGCCAGCAGCTGCCGCAGTACCTCCGCAAGGGCGTGTCCGTCGCCAACTACGCGGACTCCGGCGAGAGTACGGTGACGTATCTGGGGAACCCCCAGTTGTGGGCCACCGTCCAGCCACAGATCCGCCGCGGTGACCTGGTCCTCGTCCAACTCGCCCACAACGACAAGACGACGGACGAGGCGACGTACCGGGCGAACCTGGAGACCCTGGTGGCGGGCGTACGGGAGAAGGGCGGCAGCCCGGTCCTCGTCACCCCGATCGTGCGCCGCTGGTTCAACTCCGACGGCACCCTGAACAACGGCACCGCACTTCTGGTCAACGGCCTCGGCGTGAACCATCCTGAGGTCGTCCGCTCGGTCGCCGCCGCCGAGGACGTCCCGCTGATCGACCTGACGGCGAAGACCAAGGCGGTCGTGGAGTCGCTGGGCGTCGAAGGCTCGAAGGCGCTGTATCTCTACAACGAGAAAAGGGACAACACCCACACGTCCGCGCACGGCGCGACCGTGTACGCGGGACTGGTCCGCGACGAACTTGTCGCCCAGCATCTGGTGCCGGAGGGCCTGGTGCGGGTGGGATAGGTGTCTGGGGCGCTCCGACCGGAACCGGGGCGCCCCAGGCTTCGGCCGATCCGAGTGTCGAGCAAGCACGCCCCGTACGAAAGAGACCCATGCAGCTGCCCCCCGACGACCGCACCCTCAGCCCGCTCACCGGCCGCACCCGAGCCCACTGGGAGGCGGCCGCAGACGCCCTGCTCGCGGCCGTCGAGCCGTACGCCACCGAGGACCGCGCCCTCTACCACTTCCCCGGGGACCGCGAGAGCTGGTCGGGGCGCCTCTCCGACGGCCTGGAGGGCTACGCCCGTACGCTGCTGCTGGCGGCCTTCCGCCGTGACGAGACCGCCCTGGAGCGGTACGCGGACGGACTCGCCGCCGGCGTCGCGGGCGCCTGGCCCCGCATCGAGGACCGCAGCCAGCCGCTGGTCGAGGCGGCGTCGATCGCCCTCGCCCTCAGACTGACCCGGCCGCTGCTGTGGGACAGGCTGGACGAGGGCGTGCGACAGCGGGCGGCGGCCTGGCTCGGCGACGCGCTCACCGCCGAGGCCTGGCCCTGCAACTGGGAGTTGTTCCCGGTCACGGTCGGCGGATTCCTGCAGGACATCGGCTACGAGGTCGACGCGTCCCGCAAGGCGATCGACAACGGCCTGGAACGCATCGAGCAGTGGTACGTCCGCGACGGCTGGTACACCGACGGCGACGGCCGCAAGTTCGACTACTACAACGGCTGGGCGATGCACCTCTACCCGGTCCTGCACGCCTGGCTCGCGGACGACCCCCGGCTCCTGGACCTCTACGGCGGCCGCCTGGAACGCCATCTCGCCGACTACGCCCGCCTGTTCGGCGGCGACGGCGCCCCGATGCACCAGGGCCGCTCCCTGACCTACCGCTTCGCGACAACGGCGCCGCTGTGGCTGGGCGCGCTGACGGGTCGTACGCCGCTGGCGCCGGGGGAGACGCGGCGGCTGGCCTCCGGAGCGCTGAAGTACTTCCTGGACCGGGGCGCGGTCGACTCACGAGGCCTGCTGACCCTCGGCTGGCACGGGCCCGACTCCGCTGTCCTGCAAGGCTATTCGGGCCCCGCTTCCCCCTACTGGGCGAGCAAGGGCTTCCTGGGCCTGCTGCTGCCGCCGGACCACGAGGTGTGGACGGCCCCGGAGGAACCGGGACCGGCCGAGCGGGCGGACGCGGTCACGCCGATCGCCGCCCCCAACTGGCTGCTCCAGTCGACGAGTTCGGACGGGCTCGTGCGCCTCCACAACCACGGCAGCGAGGACGTCCGCTACGACCCGTACTACTCGCGCCTCGCCTACTCGACGGTGACGACGCCTTCGTCGTCGTACGACAACAGTGTGATCGTCGGCGACGATCCGAGCCGTACCGGCATCGAGCCGCTGGGTGTCGGCGACGGCTGGGTGGCCTCGCGGCACACGGCGGGCGGGGGAGCGCGGGTGACGAGTGTCGTGCTCGCGCGCGGGGCCGTGGAAGTGCGCGCTCATGTGGTGTCGGGTGCGCAGCCGGGCACGGCGGTACGGGTCACCGGGTGGGCGGCCGTGGACGGGGCGCGGGCGGAAATCGTGCCGGTGGTCGGCCTTGACGGCGACCTCGCGGGTGTCACCGGTGAGGGCGACACGCTCTTCGTCGCGCTCGCGCGGCTCACCGCCGAGGCGGAGCCGGTGCCGTTGGAGGAGACGGTCGGCGTACGGGCGGACGGGGCGCGGGAGTTGACGGTGCGCTGGAGCGAGGGGCCCGAGGTGCGGGTGCGGTGGGACCCGGGAGTGGTCGTCGCGGCGGGGGGAGTCTCGTCGGACGGGATGAGCTCGTGACGAGTGCGCATGAGGAGTTGTTCGACCGGTTGCGGCGAGCCGGGCTGGAGATCGCCGGCGAGTGGCGGGTCGAGGACGTGCTGTCGCCCAGGGCCGCGTGGCGCCGGGTCATCGGGTTCGAGACCGAGCCGACCGCGACCGTACGGACCGACAGGCCCGATCTGGTCGACTCCGTCAACCGGGAGTGGCATCGGCTGGCGTCCGGTGCGGGCGTCCTCGACGGGGACGGAGTGTTCCTGATCGCCGTCGCCGACAACTCGTCGCGTGGCGCGGGCCGGCCCTGGACCCGCGTCCGGCTCACCACCGAATGGGACCTTGCCGGGGTGCTGGGCGAGCGTCCCGGACAGCCGGAGTTCGTCACGCTGGCGCTCGACGGGGACGCCCTGGTCGCCGCCACGGTCGAGGAGTACGACGTCTGGCTGATCGCCGAGGAACGGCTCAAGGAACGCCAGGAGGCCGAGGCGGAGGCTGCCGCCGGTCGTCGGACACCGCGGGAGCGGGCGGCCGTCTGGGCCTCGCTGTTCGAGGGGCCGGGGCCGACCGAGGACCTGCTCGACGCCTGGGCGGGCGGACTCGCGCGCAACGCTGCCACGCCGGCGGACATACGGGCTCGACTACTGGACCGATGCACCTACGTCCTCTACCGCCCCCTGCCGGCGGACGTCCTGGACGCGGCACTGGCCCATCCGGACTGGAACGTGCGATCGATGGCCGCCGAGTACCAGCCGGACATCACGCCCGAGCAGCGGGCCCGGATGATCCTCGACGCGCAGGACAGCCGGCAGCGGTGGCTCCTCACCCTGGTGGCCGTCGAGCGACGGGCCGAACTCCCCGAGGACATCTGCCGCCGACTCGCCGCCGATCCGTCCGACCGGATCCGTGCCGAGGTGTCCGGCATCGTGAACCTGCCCGCGGACGTGGCGGTCGCACTGGCCGCCGATCCCGAGCCCGCGGTACGGGTCGCGGCCTGCCGGGTGGCCTGGCCGCATCTGGACCAGCGAGGACGGGAAGCGCTCCTCGCCGACCCCGACAGCGAGGTGCGCTCGGTCGCCCTCCTCGCGCGTCACCGGGACCACCCGCTGCCCCGCTCGGTGTTCGAAGCCGCAAACCTCGAAGCCCACGAGTGGCAGACGCTCCACCTGGAACGCGACCTCGCCGAACACCTGGCGCGGCACGGCGAACCGGACGACCGCATCGCCCTCGCCGCCAACCCGCACCTGGACCCCGACCTGGTCGCCCTCCTCGCCGAGGACCCCGACAGGAACGTCCGCCGCACGGTGTCGGTACGCGCCGACCTCACCGAGGAGCAGCGCGCCCGGATCCCCATCGACTTCGACCTGAGCAGCCGCCCCCACACGCTCGAATGGGTCAGGGCCCTGCACGACGACGAGGACGCCATGCGCCGCCTGGCCGCCTCCTCCCACCCCCTCGTCCGCAGGAGCGTCGCCCGGGCCCGGCGTCTGCCGCCGGACGTCGTCGCCCGCCTCGCCCGTGACGAGGACCGGATCGTCCAGCTCTTCCTCGCCGAATCCTGCGACGACGCACCCGCGGACATGCTCATGGCCGTATGGCAGTGGTGGACGGGCAGCCTCACCTTCCCCGACCGCCCGCACGGCCACCCGAACTTCCCCCGCCACGACCTCCTGCGGTACGCCGACGACCCGAACCGTTCCTGTGGACTGAACGGGAGTGAGTCCGTTCAGCCGCGCGCCCCGAACGGTCTTGGGCGAGCTGGTCCCCGGCGTACTCGACCCCGGGGCGGCGACACGCATCCTGTGCGTGGTCCGGGCCCGGGAGGCCAGTTCCCTCCGCGACCTGGCCAAATAGGTACGGCCAGAGGCGGCGGGGAGGCCCTGGACCATCCTCTGGTGGAGCAGGGGCCCCGCACGCTGACGCCGTACCCGGTGTCCCAGGTCGCACGACCACGTTAGCCCGATCGGCCCAGGACTCCGCAAGCACGCAAGCAGGCGATCACCCGATCGAGCTAATTCGACCTCGTACGCACTCCCTGGCGAGCAGTTATCAACCCCCGCATGCGCAGAGCTCAGGGCTTGAGACGCGCGATCCGCAGAGTGGCCGAGGTCGGGGACGCCCCGGTGAGCGCACTCGCGTACGACGGCGTGACAGGCGCATACGCCCAGGCCAGCGCGCCGTCCTTCTGTACGGCGATGTCACCCGTCAGCCGTGCGGCGACGACCTTGTCCGCACTCTGGAACTTCCCGTTCCAGTCCATGAGCCGCAGGTGTGTGCCCGTGAAGGTGCCGGTGCAGGTGCCGCTCGCGCACTTGGCGTTCTTCAGGGACTCCCACGACAGGAGCAGACGGTCCTTTCCGTACGGGGCGAGGCGCACGTTGACGTGTTCGGTGCCCTTGGCGTTGGAGAGGTACATCGCCTTGCCGGGGCCGGAGTTGCGGTTCTTGAGGAAGGCCACCGCCACCTGGTGCGTGGCCGTCCTCGGCTTCACCGTCCAGCCGCGGCCGCTCGCGTCGTCCGGGTTCTTCCCGGCGGAGGCGGCCCCGCGCGAGGCGAAGGCGGTGGCGTAACGGCCGGTGGACGACTTCACCAGATCGCCGGTACGGCCCGCGAACGTGCCGCCGCAGTAACCGGCCCAGCACTGCTCGCGCTGCACGACCGGAGCGTTGTCCGGGGCACCGATCCCGGTCGACACGAACAGTCCCGAACGCCAGTCGTCGAAGCAGAGGGACGTGAACGCGCCGGTCTTCTCCGGGTGCAGGGCGATGCCCTCGTTGTGGCTGCATCCCCAGCTCCAACCACCGCTGAGCTTCGCGCCCTTGGCGCTGACGTACGACAGCTTGTCGCCGAAGTGCCCGTCGGCGAAGCCGCCCGCGCCGTGCACGACGAAGTACGCGCCGTACTTCGTGCCGTTCCAGGTGAGCTGTCCGTCGAGGAGCGGGGCGGTGTCATGGGAGGCGGTGGAGGTGAGCTTGGTACGGAAGGTCTGCTTGCCGCCCGTGTAGCGGACGATCGCGGCCGCCGTCTCCTTCCACTTGTTCGTGTCCGCGACCCGGGTGAGCAGGGCGAAACCGTCGTTGTGCGCGATCAGGCCGCCGACTTCCTTGGCGCCCTTCACCACGGTGTCGGCGCCTGATCGCTTCCCGGCGGCCGACAGCGGGGTGACGTGGATGCCGTCCGGGGCGGGCCAGGCGACGCGCAGGGTGCCGTTCGGGGCCGCGGCGGTCGCCGTCCGGGTCCATTCGCGGGTGCTGTTGTAACCGGCGGACAGATAGGGGAACTTGGCCGGAAGGCTGACGGTCGTGGTGGTCACGGCGAGTGTCGGCGCGGCGGTCGTGGCGGCACCGGCCACGGCGTACCAGGCGCCGACGAAGGCACCGGCCGCGACGAGTCCGGCGAGGACGGGCTTGCGGGCGGCGCGGACGCGGCGGTGGCCGGCGGGGCGTCTTGCGGATGTCATGGTCGGGAGTCGCCGCGGGGAGATCAAAGGTTGCCGTGGCTTTGCGCGCAGGGGGCGGGGCCGTCGCCGGAACACTTCGGCCGGCACCGAACCGAGTCGCCCCTACCGTGGCGGACATGACCGCCTTCGCCGAGCTCCACCACCTCCCCGAGGAGCCGTTGTTGCTCCCCAACGCCTGGGACCACGCCTCCGCGACGGCCCTGGCCGCGCAGGGCTTCCGCGCGATCGGCACGACGAGCCTCGCCGTCGCCGCGGCCGTCGGCCTGCCCGACGGATCACCGGCCACCCGCGAGCACACCCTCCAGCTCACCTTGACCCTGGGCACCGAACCGTTCCTCCTGTCCGTGGACGCGGCGGACGGGTTCAGCGAGGACCCGGAGCAGGTCGCGGAGCTGGCACGCGAGCTGTCCGTGGTCGGGGCGGCCGGCATCAACCTGGAGGACGGGCTGGGGTCGGTCACCCTGCACGCGCGGAAGATCGCCGCGGTGAAGGCGGCTGCCCCGGACCTCTTCGTGAACGCCCGCACCGACACGTACTGGCTGGGCGACGGCGACTTCCCGGACACCCTGACCCGCCTGGTCGCCTACCAACAGGCGGGCGCCGACGGCGTGTTCGTCCCCGGCCTGACCGACCCCGCACAGATCGCCGCCCTCGTACGCCACCTCGACGCCCCCCTCAACATCCTCTACTCACCCACCGGCCCGACCGTCCCCCACCTCACCGACCTCGGCGTACGCCGCGTCAGCGTCGGCTCGTTGCTGTACCGGAGGGCGTTGGGCGCGGCGCTGGAGACGGTGACCGAGATCCGGGCGGGCCGGCCCGTGCGGGGCGCGGCGCCGTCGTACGCCGAGGTCGAGGCGTGGGTACGCGGGGGCGGGACCGACGAGGCCCCGGCACGGACGGAGGCAGCGTTCCTCAGCCCCCGCTCTTCTCCTCGCGCGGCCAGTGCTCCAGCGTGATGTGCAGGGCGTCGATCGCCTTGTCCCAGGAGGCCTGCACGGCGCGGGGGTGACCGAAGCCGCCGGTGGACTCCAGGACGCAGTAGCCGTGGAAGGCGGCGCGCAGCAGCCGTACGGCGTCGGTGAGGTCGGGCTCGTCGAGACCGTAGGCGCGGAGCATGCCGTACGTGACCTCGGCGGTGCGGGCCATGGCGGGGGAGCCGGCCACGAGGGACGGGTCGATGCGGATCTGGGTGGCGGCGTAGCGGCCGGGGTTCTGGAGCGCGTACTCGCGGTAGGCCCCGGCGAAGGCGGCCAAGGCGTCCTTCCCTGACCGCCCCACCACGGCGACGGCGATCCGGTCGATCATTTCCCCTGCGGCGAGGAACGCCACGCGGGTGCGCAGGTCCTGGAGGTTCTTGACGTGCGAGTAGAGGCTGGCGTCCCTGACGCTGAAGTGCCGGGCCAGTGCGGAGAGGGTCACGCTCTCGAAGCCGACCTCGTCGGCCAGGTCGGCGGCGGCCGCGGTGATGCGGTCGGGGGTGAGGCCGGCTCTGGGCATGGGGACCCTCCGGGATGCCGTTGGCTAGGGCACCCAGCTTATGGCCTGGGTGCCCTAGGGTGACGCCTCACTTTTCCCTGCACAGGACGCCTAGCGGCCTCAGCGGATCGGCGCGTACAGCACCCCCAACTTGTCGATCTCGTCCCCCGCCCGTCCCGTGAAGCCGACGATCTGCCGGCCGGACGGGGCCGTGATGGTCTTCGTGTCCGTGGTGGCCGTACCGGAGGAGAGGGTGCGGCCCTTGTCCGTCGTGAAGGACGCCGAGAAGAGGCGGGTGCGACCGTCTTTCTGACCCTGGGTCAGCTTCAGGGAGGTGAGGTGCTCGCCCGGCGTGAGTGTCAGGGACGTGGTCGTGCCGCCCGTGCCGCCGTGGATGAGCGTTGTACCGCCGTCGTGGGTGAGGGACACCGCGTCCAGGCGGGCGCCGCCGCGCAGCGTCAGGGTGCGGGGCGACGGTGTCGCGGGAAGGTCGTCCGCGTCGTTGAAGGCCGTGCCGTGCGGGCCGCCGAAGAAGTCGCTCGCCTTCAGGGACGAGTTGAGGGTGTAGGCGAAGTCGACGGTGTGCGGGAAGTGGTCGGAAAGGTTGGCGCCCGCGGAGTCCAGAAAGGACGCCCACTCGTTGTTGTAGCGGGTGGCGTCCAGGGTCAGCAGCTTGCTGCCGCGGTAGAGGACCTTGTCCACCACCTCGCAGTCATTGGACGGGGCCGTAGTGGGGCACACCAACGCGTCGGCGCCCTGTGCCGGTGCCGTGCCGCCCTTCACCAGTTTCACCCACGGGTCCGTCAGGCCGTTCTCCGCGGCCAGTGTGCGGATGTTGTCGCCCGTGCGCGTGTACCGCGTGTTCGTGTCCCCCATCACGATCACCGCGTTGCCCGCGGAGTTGGCCTGGATGAAGTCGGAGAGCTGCTCTACGTTGGCGCGGCGGGCGGCGTGTGCCTCGTCCGTGTCGTCGGCGTTGGTATGGACGTTGTAGAGGTCCACGAAGACGCCCTCGGCGAGCCGCACCCGGGCGAGCGTGAAGCCCTTGGGGGTAAGGCAGTTGGTGCCGGTGCAGTCGTTCCACTTCACCCGCTCGAAGTCCTCGAAGGCGTGGTCCGAGAGGGTGTTGAGGCCGTCACCGAAGGGCACACCGCCGCTGGTCGCGGTGCGGTACGGGTGCTTGTCCCCCGCGTACAGGGCCGCGTGATAGTTGAAGTCCTCCTGGACGTTCACGATGTCGTACGACGCCAGGCGCGGGGAGATCAGCGGGGTGTTCGTCTCCGGACTGCCGGAGCTCAGGCCCTCGGGAAGGCCCGCGACGTTGTACGTCAGGACGTTGAACGATCCCGTGGTGGCCGCTGCGGCGGGCGTCGCGCCGCCGGCGGCGAGGCCGGTCACGGCCACCGCGGCGGCCGCGAGGGTGCTGATGAGTCGTCTCATGGTGGGGGTGTCTCTCTGGTCGCGGGGTGCGGGTGCTGAAGATGAACACTGCTCAGGTTCGACGCCAACCAGTCTGACGGGAAAGGACAGTTGGCGAAACAGTGAGAGACGAGGTGACCTGCCGCGTCTGAGTCGGGTGGCTCGGGACGCCCGCACTTGGGGGCGGCCGCCCCTGGGCGTGGGTGCGTTCTATTCATGTGCGGGGCGCCGCAGGGCAGCCGTAAGGTTGCCGGGTCCAGGACGAGGGGGAGGGGCCGCTTGGCGTACGAGGCGCAGCGCGAGGTGGGATCGGGCGGCCCGGGTCGGGGTGTACGACGCACCGATCAGCGGTCTCCCAACGGCCGTCCCCTGTGGCGGCAACGGGACTTCGGGATCTTCTGGGCCGCGCAGACTCTCTCCGTCCTCGGTGACTCCTTCGCCCTGATCGCTCTGCCCCTGCTGGTCCTCCAGGCGACCGGCTCCCTCGCCCGGATGGGCCTGCTCACGGCGGTGGGGGGAGCCGCTTCGGTGCTGGCGGCCGTCTTCGCCGGGGCCCTGGTGGACCGGGTGGACCGGCGACGGCTGCTCATCGTCTGCGACCTGGTGCGCATGGTGCTGTACGGCGTGATTCCGCTGGTGTGGCTGTTCGGCCCGCAGGTCTGGCTGCTGTACGCCGTCCTGCCGCTGTGCGAGGCCGTCGGCATGCTGTTCGCCGTCGGCTACGTCACCGTCGTCCGCAGCCTGGTCGGCACCGAGCGGCTCACCGAGGCCAACGGCCGGCTGAACGCTACCGCCGCGGCGGCGGGCGTACTCGGCCCACTGTGCGCGGGCCTGGTGGCCGCGTGGACCGGTCCGGCCGCCGCGGTGGGCGTGGACGCGGCCAGCTTCGGAGTGTCGGCCGCCTGCATGCTCTTCGTACGGTTCGCCGCGCGCGCCGGGGACGAGGGCGGCCCGGCGAGGAAGGGCAGCCTGTGGCAGGACCTGCGGGCCGGGGTGTCCTTCCTCTACGGCCATCCGGTACTGCGCTCGCTGACCGCCCTGCTGTTCGTCTTCAGCTTCCTCACCCTCGGCATGACCGACCTCGTCATCTACCACGTCAAGCACGACCTCGGCCACGACGACGGCACGGTCGGCACCGTCATGGCCGTCGGCGCCCTCGGCACGATCACCGGCGCCCTGGTGGTGGCCCGGATCCGGCGGCGACTCGGTTTCGGTCCGACCTGGACCGGAGCGGTCGCGGTGTGCGGGCTCGCGTTCGCCGGGCTGGGCTGGGCGCGGGACGTCTGGGTCGTCGCGGCCCTGAGCGCCGCCTTCCTCGCCTGCGGCGGAATCGCGGGCACCTGCTCCATGTCACTGCGTCAGGAGGTGACCCCGGAACCCCTGCTGGGCCGCCTCACCTCCGCGTTCTGGACCCTCCACTACTCCGCGGCCCCGATCGGCGCGGCCATCCTGACCTGGGCCGCGGAACGGCGGGGCACGGCACCGGTCGGCCTGGTCGCCGGTGCGTTCTGCGTACTGATCGCGGTGGCCGCGCTGTTCACGCCGATACGGCGGTCCGGTGCCGCCGGATTGCCGGCCCGGGCGGCCCGGAGGGTCCCTCGGGGCTCCGCCCCGGACCCCGGCCTCGCCCAACCGCCACCCGACTCGGTGCGCCACGAGTGACCGTCACGGGGCTCCACCCCGGGCCCCGACCAGGCGGGGCGGGCAGCCCGATCCGCCCGGTCGGCCCCCTCACCCCCTCCGCCCCGGCATCAATGACGCCGGCAGCAGTGACAGGGCGAGCAGGGTCGCCGCCACCGTGTACGCGATCCGGAAGCCGGAGGGGTCGGTGCCGGCCGAGCCGAGGACCACGGAGATCAGGGCCGTTCCGACCGACGCCCACACCTGCGAGTTGATGCTCAGCGCGGTGCTCGCCGCGGCCATGCGGTCCCTCGGCAGGTCACGGCTCGCGGTCGTCATGGTCGGCATCAGGACCATGCCGGAGCCCACCCCCATGACCATCCCCGCGCCGACCAGCCGCCAGGCGGCCACGTCGGACTCCCCGATCTGGAGTGCCGTCAGCGCCATGCCGAGCGCGCCTACCGCGATCCCGGCCGGGATCAGCCGCCGCGGCGACACCTTGTCGACGCGGCGCGCGGCGAACTGCATGGTGATGCCGACGGTGAGCCCGACCGGCGCACCCAGCAGCCCGGTCACCATCGCGCTCGTGCCCCGCACCTCCTGCCAGTACACCGGGTAGAGGAGCATCGAGCCGAAGTAGCCGCAGGTGAACAGCGCGAGCGTGCCGATGCCGACGGCGAAAGTGCGGTCGCCGAGCAGCCGGAGGTCGAGCAGCGGTTCACGGGCGGTCAGCGCACGCCGTACGAAGGCGGCGACGAGCACGACACCGGCGAGGGTCGGCAGGAGTGCGCCGTACGACGTGAAGTCGCCGCGCTCGCCGCCCCGGGCCAGGCCGAACAGCAGCAGGGCGAGGCCCGGCGAGAGGGTCAGCAGGCCCACGACGTCCAAGGCGGGCGGCTCGGCCTGGGGCTCGTCGGGTCGCAGCAACCTCGCCGCGAGCAGCAACGCCACCGCGCCCACGGGCAGGTTGACGAGGAAGATCCAGTGCCAGGAGGCGGCGTCGAGCAGCCAGCCTCCGAGCACCGGCCCGGCCACCGGGCCGACCAGGATCGGCAGCCCGAGCAGGGCCATCGACCGCCCGAGGCGCTCCCGGTCGGCAATGCGCATCACCATCGCCATGCCGACGGGCATCAACAGCCCGCCGCCGAGCCCCTGCACGGCACGGAACGCGATCAGGCTGGGCGCGTCCCAGGCGAAGGCCGCGAGCAGCGAGCCGAGCGTGAAAAGGACGAGGGCGGTCAGATAGGTGCGCCTGGCGCCGATGCGGCCCATCGCCCAGGCCGCGGTCGGGATGACGGCCGCGAGTGCGAGCGTGTACGCGGTGGCGGTCCACTGGACCGTCTCCAGTGGGGCGTGGAACGCCTCGGAGAGGCTGCGCAGCGCCACGTTGACGATCGTCATGTCGAGCACCGACATCACCGAGCCGATGACCACGACGACGATGGTGCGCCGGAGGGTCTTCGCGGCGGCCTGGGAGTCCTCCGGCGGCGCTTCTACGGCCGGTGTGGTGGTCATCCCCCTGCCCCCCGTCAGCCGTCGTACGGGCGGGTCGCGCGGGCCGTCCGCAACGCCCGCCCCCACCAGGACAGCTGGCCGAGCATGCCCTTCGCGGCGCCCTCGCACACGGCGGCGTCGCGCGGGGTGCCGTCCTCGGTGAGGCCGGACCACGGGCCGTGCAGGCTGACCGAGTCGCGGACCGTCATGGCGTGCAACTCGGCGAAGACCAACCGCAGTTGCTCGACCGCGCGCAGACCGCCGGAGATCCCGCCGTAGGAGACGAAGCCGACCGGCTTGGCGTGCCACTGGCCGCGGTGCCAGTCGATGAAGTTCTTCAGGGCGGCGGGGAAGCTGTGGTTGTACTCGGGCGTGACGACCACGAAGGCGTCCGCGGCGGCCAGCCGTGGCGCGACCTCGGCCAACGTGGCGGCGGCCGCCGGGCTCGGCGTGCGGCCCCACCCGGACATCGCCAGCGGCAGTTCGACATCGACGAGGTCGACGACGTCCAGTTCCAGGCCGTCCGCTTCCTTCGCGGCCCCGACGAACCAGTCGGCGACGGCACGTCCCGCGCGCCCCTCGCGGACGCTGCCGACGACGACGGCGACGCGCAGCGGAGTGTCCTGGTGAGCGGTGGGCGCGGGCATGGCTTCGGTGGCAGACATGGTGGTATCCCCTCCTCGACAGGGGCGGTCGCCCGGTGCGGCGCCCCTCTCCGGTAAGCTACAACGAGCGTTGTAAAAAGTGCAACGCTCGTTGTAAGTCACGTGGGAGGCGAGTGTGGGCAGCAGCAACCAGGCCTGGATGGACACGTCCCGGCGCGAGGTCCCGCCCCGCAAGCTGCAGAAGCAGATCGCGATGGCGAGCGCCGCCTGCACGGTCTTCGGCCGCGAGGGCTACACACGCGCCTCGGTCGACGCCCTGGCGGCCGCGGTAGGCGTGTCCACACGCACGCTCTACAACCACTTCCCGGGCGGCAAGGCCGACCTCTTCCGTACGGTCGTCACCTGGACGTCGAGCGAGGTCAAGGACGCCCAACTCGGCCGTCTCCACGCCCTGTTGGACCCTCAGCGCCCACCCCGGCCGGAGGATCTGGAACGCGATCTCGTCGCCCTCGCCCGGGCCTTCGTCGGCGTGATGACCGAATTCCCGGACCACTTCGCGCTCGTCCGGCACATCCACGCCGAGGCCGACCACGTGCCGCCCGAGGTCCTCCAGGCCTGGCATGACGCCGGTCCGGGGCCGGTCGGCCGCGGGCTCGCCGACGCCATGGCCGGGCTCGCCGCGGCCGGCCTGATCGACGTGCACGGCGACGCCGCCCTCGCGGGAGTCCACTTCTCCGCGCTGACCGCCCACCAGATCGTGCAGTCCTCCCACTACGGCGTGCGCCCGCTGCCCAAGGAGGAGACGGAGCGGCTGATCACGCGGGGTGTGGCGGCGTTCCTGCGGGCGTACCGGGCCGCGTGACCGGGGTGGCGCGCACCCGGTCCCGCCGGTCCTGCCCACGCCACGTCACCCCCGGGGATCTCCGCGCGCCGCCTCCGCCCTGGTCGCGGCCCTGGCGCTCGTGCGCCGACCCCGACCCCGACGACACACGGCCCGGACCGGCTGCCCGGTCCGGGCCGTCTCCTGTGCCCACCGTCGTCAAGGCGTGGCGGCGGTCATCCGTTGACGCCCGCGTAGTGCCTGAGGCTCCACCGCCACAGCAGCCGCGACCCCAGATACGCCAGCACGCCGACGAGCGGGGAGGCCGCCGCCAGCCAGTACGGGACGCCGGTGTCGTGGCCGTGCCCGGTGAGGACGGCGGCCGGGAAGTACGCGACGAACGCGAGCGGAAGACCGTACGTCAGAAGGCCGCCCACCGCCCTGGGCAGCACGTTCAGCGGGTAGCTGCCGAAGGTGCCGAGCAGTTCCTCCAGCCAGCGGCCCCAGTAGTCGGCGGCCGGGAAGCGCAGGGAGGCGGAGGCCACCGCCGTGAACAGGGCGGCCTCCAGGAGCATGCCGCCGAGGATCGCGGCGATCAGGTACGAGACCCGGCCCGCGGTCCAGTCCAGGTCGCTGCGGCTGAGTGCCCCCACCATCAGGCCGACGGCGACGGTCAGGTCGCCGATCGCGTTGGTGGGGAAGAAGGCGAGCTGGACCTGGCGGTGCACCGGCATGGGACGCGTCAGATAGATGTCGATCCGGCCTTCCTGGATCTGCCGGCCGATACCGTGCAAACGCCCCAGCACCAGCACGAACAGCCCGTGCGCCAGCATCCGCGTCGCCGGGATCAGCAGCACCTCCGAGCTGTCCCAGCCGCCCATCCCGGTGAACCGGGTGAGCAGGACCGTCGCGAAGACGATCACCGACACCTGCCAGATCGCACCGATCGCGATCATCAGCAGGAACTCGGTGCGGTACTCCAGCTGCGCACGAAAGTTGAGAAGCGTGACGCGCCACGCGATCCGGACGGCGTTCACCGGCATCAACCTCCTTGGGACATGACACGAAGGGCGGCCCGCCGCCACAGGAAACGGGTGAACAGGGCCAGCAGCACGACCCAGACCGCCTGGATCGCCAACTGGCCGGCCGCGTCCGACAGCGGAATCCGGCCGATGTACAGGGACAGCGGCACGCTCAGCGTCGCCTGGAAAGGCAGGAAGGCACTCAGCGTCACGAACCAGTCGGGGAAGAACCACAGCGGCGCGTACACCCCGGACAACAGGTTCTGCGCGAAGATCAGGATCAGCATCGCCGCGTTGTTGCGGACCGTCCAGAAGCACAGCTGGTCCAGGACGAGCATCACGTGGTACAGGACCAACTGGCCGAGCAGCAGGCTGAGCGCGAACACCCCCGCCACCGCGGCCGACGCGGGCGGCTCGACCACCCCGGCCGCCAGGCAGACCGCGTATCCGCCGAGCGCCCACGCGAGGCCGTACAGCTGCTCGCCGAGGGCGCGCAGGGCGTGGTAGCGCTGGGGCGGCAGCGGGCGCAGGTACCAGTAGACGATCGTGCCGAAGTGCATGTGCTGCAGCACGGTGTCCCGGCCCGCGTACTGGTCCAACTCCCGCAGCCGGGAGGCGAGTACGGCCAGTACGGCGTACGTCACCGCCTGGTCGCGGTCGAGTCCGGCGGTGGTGCCGGTGTGGGAGTACAGGCCGTGCCACAGGGACGCCACCAGCACGACCTGCACGGTCAGGCGGAGCAGGACGGCCGTCATCCGGGGCGGGGCGTGCAGTTCGCCGAGCGGGGTGACGCGGGCGGTGCGCCAGGCGTGCAGGACGGCCATCAGGCCACCTCGGCGTGCACGTAGGCGGCCCGCATGACGTCCTCGAGATCCGCCTCGTCGATGGCGATGCCGGTCACCTCGTACCGCTCGATGACCGCCTTCAACGCCTGGTGCACGGTGGGGGCGTCGGGGCCGTCGGGCCCGAACACCACCTGCGGTCCGTCGTGCCGCAGCACCGCGATCCCCGGCAGCGGCACGGCCTCGGCGTGCGCGTCGGCGAGGGTCGCCCGCACCTGCCAGGTCGAGCCGAACTTGCGGCGGATCTCGTCGAGGCTGCCGTCCAGGACGAGCCGGCCGTGGTTGATCAGGACGACCCGTTCGGCGAGCCGCTCGACCTCCGTCATGTCGTGCGTGGTCAGCAGGACCGTACGGCCGCGCTGTTCGACCTGGTGCCGCAGGAACTCCCGCACCTGCTCCTTGACCACCACGTCCATGCCGATGGTCGGCTCGTCCAGGAAGACGACCTGAGGGTCGTGCAGCAGGGCGGCGGCGAGGTCGCTGCGGACACGTTGACCCAGGGAGAGGTGGCGCACCCTGGTGTCCCAGAAGGACGACAGGTCGAGCAGGTCGTCGAACTCCTTGAGCCGGGCGGCGTGTTCGGCCTTCGGCACCTCGTAGATGTCCCTGAGGATCGCGAAGGACTCGCGCACCGGCAGGTCCCACCACAACTGGGTGCGCTGACCGAACACCGCGCCGATGTTGCGGGCGTTGCGCTCACGCTCCTGATAGGGCACCAGGCCCGCGACCCGGGCCTCGCCCGAGGTGGGCGTGAGGATGCCGGTCAGGATCTTGATGGTGGTGGACTTGCCCGCGCCGTTCGGGCCGAGCAGGGCGAGGAGTTCACCCGGGGCGACATCGAAGGTGACGTCGGCGACGGCGTGCTTGGCGACCCGCTCCGGGTTGACCAGGGAGCGGAGCGCGCCCGTGAGGCCCGGGCGGCGGACGGTGGTGTGGAAGGTGCGGGACAGACCGCGGACCTCGATGTTTCCGCTCACACTGCCAACTCCCTTGCTCTGGACGTGGTTGCGGCCGGTCGGCTGGAGAGGCCGACCGGCCGCGGGCACTTCATGACCGTCGCAGAATGTCGATCAATCGGTCAATGGATTAATCGATCACGGAGTTGGACTAACGGAGTCGGATCAACCGATCACCGAGAACACGAACGAGAACTCCGTCGGCTCGGCCCGCAGGAAGTACTGCGGCAGCGGGCCCGGACCGCACGACTGCGAACCGATCCCGTGCAGACCGTGGTCGAGGTTGACCCACACCCCCGCGGCGGAGCCGCTGTCGGATGCAGTGCCGGCCGTGAGGTCGGTGAGGTGGGCGGCCGCGTCCAGCTGCTCGGTCGTCCAGCGGCGGGCGGTGAACCAGAACTCCGGGTCACCCTCGATCCGCAGGCCGCCGAGCTCCGCCCAGCGGACGTCGGCGCGGGCGCCGTTCTCCTGTGGACGGACGTACGGCGTCTGAAGATTGTCTACCGTCGACTGCCAACGGCTGACGATCGACGCCGACTTGGTGTCGGGGTATGCCTCGCCGGGACCGCCGCCGAACCAATTCACCTGGTCCGCCTCGGACAGTCCGAGGCGGATGCCCAGCCGGGGCAGCGGCAGTGTCCACTCGCCCTCGGGAGCCACCGACACGGTCAGCCGCAGCCGGTCGCCGTCCGAGGTCCAGCGGTACACCGTGTTCAGGCCCACCTCGCGGGCCGCGGGCGCCACCCGGGTCCGTACCGTCAGCGCGTCCTCGCCCACCTCCACGGAGTCCAGGCGGTGTTGCATACGGTGCAGGCCCAGCGTGCGCCACAGCACCCCGTAACGGGTGTCGGTCTGCCACTCGGCGCCGTCGTCGTTGTCGGTGGTCGCCCGCCACACGTCGAGGCGCGGGCTCACGACCGACACCCCGCCGATGGTCCTCAGCGCACCGGTACGGGCGTCGAAGGACGCCGGGCCAAGAGTGATCAGCTTCTCGCCGGGCACCGGGCGGTCGGTGGGCGCGACGGACGGCAGCGGACGGGCCGTGGCCGGGAACTGGCCCCAGGCGACGACATGGTCCTTCGGCGCCCACGAGGTGTCGGCCGCCAGCAGCGCCCGTACCGTCCACTGGGTCTCCGCGCCGCGGGCGTCCGCGGGCGGCTCGGGCAGCTTCACGTCGGCAGACTCGCCGGCCGCCAGCTCCGGCACCGACAGCGTGCCCGCCTCGACCGTCTCGCCGTCCACCTGGTACGACCACTCGAAGGCCAGCGCGGACAGATCCGCGAAGTCGTGCCGGTTGGTCACCCGTACGGTGCCGCCCGAGCCGTCGCCGTCGATGTGGACCGGCTCGATGACCTTCTTGTACTCGACCAGGCCGGGGGAGGCCCGCCGGTCGGGGAAGACCAGCCCGTCGCAGACGAAGTTGCCGTCGTGCAGCTCCTCGCCGAAGTCGCCGCCGTAGGCGTAGCCCAGCTCGGGATGCTTGATGCCGTGGTCGATCCACTCCCAGATGAAGCCGCCCTGCAGCCGCTCGTACTTCTCGAACAGCCGCTGGTAGTCGGCGATGCCACCAGGGCCGTTGCCCATGGCGTGCCCGTACTCGCACTGGATGAAGGGGAGTTCGCGCCTCTTGTGCGTTCCCCCGTCCAGGCCCTGGCCGATGCTCTCGACCTCGGCGTGGAAGGCGTACATCCGCGAGTACACGTCGGTGTCCCGGCAGTCCCAGTCGCCCTCGTAGTGCACCAGGCGCGAGGAGTCGCGGCCGTGGATCCACTCGGCCATCGCGGTCAGACCGCGGCCGGTGCCGGCCTCGTTGCCCAGCGACCAGAAGACGATCGACGGGTGGTTCTTGTCCCGCTCGACCATCCGTGCCGCGCGGTCCAGGAGGGCCGGGGTCCAGCGGTCGTCGTCGACGGGGTTGTCGCGCCAGCCCTGCTCGGTGAAGCCGTGGGTCTCCAGGTCGCACTCGTCGATGACCCACAGGCCGTACTCGTCGCACAGGTCCAGGAAGGCCGGGTGCGGCGGGTAGTGCGAGGTGCGGACCGCGTTGAGGTTGTGCCGCTTCATCAGCAGCACGTCCTCGCGCATGGTCTCCAGGTCGAGTGCGCGGCCCTTCTCCGGGTGCCACTCGTGCCGGTTGACGCCCTTGAAGAGGACCGCCTTGCCGTTGACCTTGATCAGGCCGTCCTCGAGGACGACCGTGCGGAAGCCGATGCGCAGCGGCACCCGCTCGCCCTCGGTCGTGAGGACCCCGTCGTACAGATACGGCGTCTCAGCCGTCCACGGCCGCACCGGGACCGTCACCGACTCGCCGGTCGCCACGTCGATGCCGAGGTCCGGCACGGTGACGCGGCCGTCCACGTCGGAGTCGACGCGCAGGGTGCCCTCGCCACTGACGTGGTCGTAGGTGGCGTGCACGAAGAAGTCGAGGACGCTGCCCGCGGGGCGGTGCAGCAGGGTGACGTCACGGAAGATGCCGGGCAGCCACCACTGGTCCTGGTCCTCCAGGTACGAGCCCGCCGACCACTGGTGGACGCGGACCGCGAGCACGTTGCCGGCCGGCTTCAGCAGGTGGCCGACCGCGAACTCGTGCGGCAGCCGGGAGCCCTTGAACTCGCCGATGTCCGTGCCGTTCAGCCAGACCCGGGCGCAGGACTCGACGCCGTCGAAGCGCAGCACCGCGCCGCCGTCCGCGGGCCAGTCGGCCGGCAGGTCGAAGACCCGCAGGTGGTCGCCGGTGGGGTTCTCGGTCGGGACGTGCGGGGGGTCCACGGGGAAGGGGTAGAGGTGGTTGGTGTAGATCGGCGACCCGAAGGCCCCGTCGCCCTGGAGGACCCAGTGCCCGGGGACCGTGACCTCGGCCCAGTCGCCGGCGTCGTACCCCTCCTCGGCGAACGAGTCGTCCTCGGCGTCGGCGGTCGCCGACACCCGCAGGCGCCAACTGCCGTTCAGTGACAGGGACGTGGCGTCCGAGGACGAGTACCAGGCGCGGGGCGGGAGGGCTCCGCTGCCGGGTGAGACGTCCTCGACGTAATCGATGGCCGTCGTCGTGCGCAAAGACATCGGTCTCCAGGTAGCGAGAAGAAGGTGTCAGCCCTTGATGCCGGTCTGGGCGATCCCCTGCACCAGCCAGCGCTGGAGGAAGAGGAACACGAACAGCAGGGGCAGGATGGAAATGGCCGTGGCCGCGAAGATCAGGTGGTAGTTGACGGTCTGGTTGGTCATGTACGAGGACAGCGCGACCTGGATGGTCCAGGAGCTCGGGTCCTGACCGATGACCAGGGGCCACAGGAAGGAGTTCCAGCCGCTGATGAACGTGATCGTGGCCATGGCCGCGAAGAAGTTCAGCGAGTTGGGCACCACGACCCGCCAGTACGCTCCCCAGTACGAGAGTCCGTCCACGCGTGCCGCCTCCTCCAGCTCCTTGGGGAACCCCAGGAAGTACTGCCGGAACAGGAAGCAGGTGAAACCACTGAACAGGGCCGGAATGATCAGACCGCGGTAGGTGTCCACCCAGCCCAGCGACGAGACCAGCACGAAGCTCGGCACGAAGGTGACGGCCGTCGGGATCATCAGGGTCACGAGGACCAGGTAGAAGATCTTGTTGGCGTGCTTGTACGGGATGCGGGCGAGGCCGTAGCCGGCGAGCGAGCAGATCAGCAGGATGCCGGTCGTGTGCAGGATGGCGACGACCCACGAGTTCCACAGGGCCCGGCCGAAGTCGACGGTCTCGTCGTTGAACGGCTCGGCGAAGTTGCCCCACTGGATGTCGGTGGGGAACCACTTCCAGTTCTCGCCCGTGATCTCCGGGTCCGTCATCAGCGCGTTGCGGACGATCAGATAGAAGGGCACCAGGAAGAGCAGAGCGGCGATACCGGTGGCGATGTACAGACCGGTGTTGCCGATGACCTTCCCCCCGCGCTTCTTGCCGGGGGTCTTCCTGAGGTCAGGTGCGGTGGTGGTCACTTGGACTCCTCACCCCTTCCGAAGCCCATGATCTTCCCCTGGAACAGGGTGATCACGAGGATGAGCAGGGTCAGGATGACGGCGCCCGCGCTGCCCTGGCCGTAGTCCTGGCTCTCGCCGAGGGCCGTCTTGTACAGCTCCACGAGGGGTGGCTGGCCCCAGGTCGTCTTGCTGAGGAGGTTCCAGAACTCGTCGAAGGCCTGGTAGGCGGCGATCAGTAGCAGCAGGATCACCGCGGTGGAGGTGGCCCGCAGCTGGGGCAGCGTGATGTACCGGAAGGTCTGCCACCCCGGCTTGGCGCCGTCGATCGCGGCGGCCTCGTACAGCTCCGCCGGGATGTTCTGCAGGGCCGCCAGGAACAGGATCATGTAGAAGCCCGCCTGCAGCCACAGGCGCAGGGTCACGATGACCAGCCAGTACCAGGGCGGGTCGGGGTTGGCGAGCCAGGCGACGTTGTCGACGCCGAACCAGCCGACGACCGTGTTGGCCAGGCCGAAGCGGACACCGTTGAAGATGGACATCTTCCAGATGAGCGCGGCGGCGACGTAGGAGACGGCGGTCGGGATGAAGAACACCGAGCGGAAGAACGCCTTCATGAACCTCAGCCGGTGCACCAGCAACGCCAGGCCCAGCGAGAGCCCCCATGTGGTGGGCACGATGAACGCGGCGAAGACGGTGAAGGTGACCAGGGACCCGGTGAAATCGGGGTTGTCCAGGATCGCCGTGTAGTTGTCGAAGCCGATGAACGTGCTCGGCGAGACGGTGAAGCGTGCCTCGAAGAAGCTGAGGTAGATGCTCCAGCCCATCGGCACGAAGACGAAGATCACCAGGCCGATGAGGAAGGGCCCGGTGAAGAGCCAGAAGTTGAGGGTGCTGCTCGCCCGCAGACTCCGCCGCGGCCTGTCCTTCGCAGGCTTGGCCGGGGCGGAGGTGGCGAGGTCGATCTCGGTGGTGGTCGACATGTCGAGGTCCGTCCGTCTGCCTATCCGAAGAGCTTCTTGAGCTCTGCGTTGACCTTCTTGTCACAGGCGTCGAGCGCGGCCTCCGGGCTGCCGTTCTTGCGCACGGTGTTGGCGATCACGTCGTTCAACGAGGTGATCATCGACTGGGTCCAGGCGATGTTGTCGAAGTGCCCGTAGTCCGTGAAGAGCTTGACGCCCTCGGCAGGCAGACCCGACTTGAGCTTGGTGGCGGACTGGGCGATCGACGTGCGCGGCGGGACGTGGAAGCCGTAGGACAGCGCCCAGTCCTCCTGGTACTCCTTCTGGTCGATCCACAGCCACTTGACGTACTCCTTGGCCGCGTCGACGTTCTTGCCCTTGGCGTTGACGAACATCGACCAGCCGCCGTTGGTGACCGATGCCTTGCCGGCGGAGCCGACCTTGGGGAACGGGAAGATGCCGACGTCGTCGCCGAGCGCCTTCTGGATCACGGGCATGGCCCACATGCCGCACCACTGGATCGCGGTCAGGCCCTGGGTGAAGGCGGAGGGGTCCCACCAGTCGGCGGGGGCGTCCAGGAGCAGGTTGCCGCTCGTGAACAGCTTGCGGAGCTGGGCCAGACCGTCGGCCACGGCGTCCGTGTGGTAGGCGATCTCGTTCTTCTCGTTGAGCGTGTTCGCGCCGGCCGACCAGATCAGCGGGTTCTGGACGGGGGTGATGTCGTTGCCGAGGAAGCCACCCTTGACCTTGTCCGTGGTGAGCTTGTCGATGGCCTCGATCAGCTCTTCCAGGGTCTGCGGAACCTCGATCTTGGCCTTCTCGAAGAGCGACGGCCGGTAGTAGAAGAACTGCGGGTCGTCGATCATCCGGACGCCGTATATCTTCCCGTCGACCGTGTGCGAGGCGATGTCGGCCGGGTTGAAGTCGTCCTTGACCGGGTTGATGATGTCGCTCAGGTCCGCCACCTGACCGCTCTCGACCATCTGGAGCTGCGGGTGGAACTCGAAGAGGTCCGGCGCGTTCTTGGTCAGCAGGGCCGGGAACAGCTTGTTCTCGAAGTTGCTGCCGGTGATCCACTGCGTGGTCACGTTGGCGCCCTTGTAGGCCTTCGCGTACTTCTTGATGGCCTGCTCGGTGCCCGCCTCGCCGTATGCGTGGAAGTACTGGGTGAGGACGTCGCCCGACCCCCCGCTGCTGCGGCCGGTGTTCCCGCCGCACGCGGCCAGACCGCCGGCGGCGGCCAGGCCCATCGCGGCCCGCAGTACGTTGCGGCGGTCCCAGTTGGTGTTGCTCAGTGCCGACATGGTGACGTCCTTGTCTCGAGTACGGCTGCGGCTCTGTGCCTGTGGCTCTGCGGCTCAGTGCCAGTTGGCTCAAATGAGGTTGCGGTGCGGGACGCTAAACCTTCGGCTAAGGCTTCGGCAAGGGGTTGGACGAAGTCTGTTCGAAGCGTTGTGTAGCGTTCGGGATTCCGGACGTCACGGGGTGGCGGGCCGCCGCACCAGCGGCCCGCCACCGGGGAACTACTGGCGGAACCAGGCCTGGTTGGCCCCTCCGTTGCAGCTGTACATGCTTACCTTGCTGCCGTCCGCGGTCGCCTGACCGCCGACGTCCAGGCACTTTCCTGAACCCTCGTTCACGACCTGGCCGTTGGAGTTCAGCAGCCACTGCTGCGAGGCGTCACGGGTGGCCGAGGGCGCCGCCACCAGTCCCGAACTCCCCGCCGTCAGGAAGCCGTTCGCGCCCTTCAGCCGGCCCTTCGCGTCGTACGACCACGCCTGCTCGGCCCCGCCCGTGCAGGCACCGATCACCGCGCCCGAGGCGTCCGCCGTCAGGCACTTGCCGGACTGCTTGCCCTGCCAGGCACCGGTGATCGTCGAACTCGGGGCGTGGCTCTTCTGGTCGAGGACGTACGTCGTGATCGAGCGGCCCGGAAGCGACGCGGAGACCGTGCCGCCCTTGACGGACGGCTTGGCGACGTTCGCCCAGTTCTCGTCCGCCGACGTGCGCACCGCCTTGCTCGCCCGCACCGGCGTCCTGCTGTTGAAGTGCAGGTCGAGGGCCGTCTCGGTGGTGTTGTGGTTGTTGACCACGACCACCCACTTGCCGTCCCGTTCGTACGTCGACGCCTCGACACCGTCCGGCAGACCGGTCACGTTGTGCGCGACCGAGCCCGGCTTGACGAACTTGCTGTACTGGCCGAGCGCGTAGTACCGCTTGGTGTAGTACAGGGTCTGGTTGCCGTTGGTGGCGTAGTTCGGGTCGTAGTAGATCAGCCCGTCGTTCCAGCCGTCGCCGTTCTTCGCGTACGGGTCGCTGCCGATCATCTCCGACAGGGCGACCCACCAGTGGAACGCCGAGTCGTGCGCGGTCGCGAAGTCCTTGTAGATGATCCGCGACAGATTCAGACCGCCGTCGATGGTCGGGTCGTACTCCTGCGCCCAGCCCGTGCCGCCGTTGCCGAAGCAGCAGATCTCGGTCGACCAGGATTCGATGCCGGCCGCCTTGGAGGTCTCGTAGACCCTGGCGCGGTTCGCGTCACTGGGGTTGTCGTAGGTGTGGTGGGCCAGCTTGTCGACGTACTGGGCCGTGCCGGGCTGGGAGATCCACTGCGGGACCTCCTCGTTGAACTTGACCGTGCTGGTCGACTCGTCGGCGATGATGCCGGTCTTCTGGCGGCGCGCGTCCTGCTCGGCACCCAGCGCGCGCACGATGTCGTCGCGCTGGTCGACGTTGACCAGCATGCCCTCCTGGCCGCAGCTGTCGAAGCTGTTGGTCGGCTCGTTGAAGGGGCTGATGTAGTCGAACTTCTGGCCCAGCCTGGCGAAGTGGTCGGTGACGTCCGCTACGTACTTCGCGAAGTCCTGCTCGTTCTCCGCCTTCAGATAACCGCCGCAGCTCTTGGCGTTGGTCTTCCACTCGGCGGGCGCGCTGTTCACGAACGCGACCAGGTTCTCGACGCCGTACTTCGCCGCGTAGGAGAGGAAGGTGCGGCCGCCCTTGTCCTTGCTCCAGTCGTACGTTCCGTCGTCGTCTCGGAAGTCCTCGGGGGCGCGGGACGGGGTGGTGACCGCCGTACCGCCGCCGCCGATGTTGTAGCGGTAGTTGCTGAGGTCGAGGCCGCTGGAGGAGAACAGCAGCTTGGCCACCTTCGCCTGGACCTTCGGGTCGAAGTTCTTCAGGTCGTTGACCCACCAAGCGCCGGAGGCACCGATGTTGTCGATGGTCTGGGCGGCGTGGGGGGAGACCTCGGCCACCGTGGGGGTGGCGGCCGAGGCGGTCGGGGCGGATATGAGAGGCCCGGAGACAGCTAACGCGGCCGCGGCTGTCAGCAGGACCGATCTCCTGGGGTGGGGGTGAGTCACGTGCATCCCTTCCGTCGTCATGAAGGTGGTGCGGTACGGCTCCTTGTGGGGGTGGTGCGTTTCTTTCCGTTCCTCTGCCCGACCGACTGGAGCGCCCCTTCGAGCGCGAACGTCGCCGCACCCAGGCACACCGGGTCGGTGGGGATCGGGGAGAGGACGATTTCGGTGGCGGCCATCGGCCGCGGCAGCGCGTGTCGGGCGACGGCCTCGCGCACCTCCGCGACCAGCGGTTCGCCGAGGCCGGCCGCGACCCAGCTGCTGAGCACGACCACTTCGGGGTTGAACAGGTTGACCAGGTCGGCGATGCCGGCGCCGAGGTAACGGGCGGTGTCGCGGACCACCTTGAGCGCGACCGGGTCGCCGGCGAGCACACCCCGGGCCAGCGCGTCGATGGTGGCGGTCTGGTCCTCCGGGTGCAGCAGCGAGCTGCGGGGGCTGAGCTCCCGCAGGTTCAGCATGATGCCGGGCGCGCCGACGTAGGTCTCCACGCAGCCGTGGTTGCCACAGTGGCACAGCCGGCCGTCCAGGACGATCGTGGTGTGGCCCCACTCGCCGGCGCTGTTGCTCACGCCCCGGTGCAGCCCGCCGCCCAGGACCAGGCCGGCGCCCACCCCGGTCCCGAGGTTGACCACCACCGCGTTCCCGCGCCCGCGCGCGGCCCCGAACCACAGCTCGGCCACCGCGCAGGCACGCAGCGGGTTGTCCAGGTAGAGGGGGTAGGCGATGTGCTCGGTGAGCAGGTCGAGCAGCGGCACGTCGTGCCAGTCCCAGTTCGGCGCGTACTCCGAGATGCCGGTCGCGCGGTCCACCTGCCCCGGCACGCTCACCCCGACGCCGAGCACCCGGGCGCCCTCGATCCCGGCCTGGGCGACCACCGAGCCGACGGCGGCGGCGACATGGCCGACCACCTGCTCGGGTCGGCTCTCGCCGGGGCGGACGTCCTCCTCGGCCCGGGCCAGGACGTTCAGCGCGAGGTCGAACAGCTCGACATGGACGTACGTCTCGGCGATGTCGACGCCGATCAACGCGCCCCCCGACGCGTTGACGGCCACGAGACCCCGGGGGCGGCCACCCGCCGAGTCCTCGAACCCGACCTCCGTGATCATCCGGAGGTCGAGGAGCTCACCGACCAGCGTGGCGACCGTGGCGAGACTCAGACCGGTGGCGGCCGCCAGCTCCTGCCGGGAGGTGGGCGACTCGGCGATGATCTGGCGCAGCACCTCGTAGCGGTTCGCAGTACGGATGTCCCGTGATGTGCGCTTCACCGGCCGGTCCCATCCCTTCAGCAGATCGTGCCGGGACGACATCGGCACCGGCGCGGCGCAAGGCTATGGTCTGCCGGGACTTTCGACAAGGGGTTAGGAAAGGGGCTTTATAAAGTCAGCCGCCGAGGATGTCCTGGACGAAGGCGTTGGCGAATTTACCCGCCGGATCCAGCTCCCGGGTCAGCGCCCGGAAGTCCTCCAACCGCGGGTAGAACCCGCGCAGCTCGGCCGCAGGCACGGTGAACACCTTCCCCCAGTGCGGCCGCGCGTCGAAGGCCGCCAGTGCCTCCTCCAGTCGCCGCACCACCGGCAGCACCGCCGCCGTGTCCTCGACCCAGGTGAAGTGCAGGGCCACCGTGTCCCGGCCGTACGCCGGGCTCAGCCACTGCTCGTCGGCGGCGACCGTCCGCACTTCGCAGGTCTGCAGTACGCGGGCGACCGCATCTCGGATACTGTCAATTGCATACAATGCCTCAACGGTATACCGGCGCGGCAGCAGGTACTCCGACTGCAACTCGCTGCCGCTGCTCGGCGTGAACTCGGCCCGGAAGTGCGGCAGCCGTTCGTGCCACGGCCCCGCCACCCCGAACTGCTCGGTGCAGTTGACCGCGGGCATCCCCGGCACCGGGTGCATCTTCTCGGTGGCGGGCGCCGCCCACGGGAAGTCGGGCAGCGGCTGGTCGGTGCGCCGCTTCAGCCACACCTGCCGGAAGCCGGGCGCACGCCAGTCCGTGAAGAGGCTGACGCTGTACGCCGTCGCCAGCACCGTCTCGAGTGTCTCGAAGTCCAGCCCGGCGAGGGGGAGTTCGGTGAACACGTGCTGCTCGACCTCGAAGGAGGGCTCCAGGTCGAGGGTGAGCGTCGTGACGACACCGAGGGCGCCCAGGGAGGTCACCGCACCGCCGAAGCGCGGGTCCCCCCGCCCGATGACGACCGTCGACCCGTCCGCCGTGACGATCTCCACCTCGCGTACGGCGGAGGCGAGCGGACCGTTGCCGACCCCCGACCCGTGGGTGCCGGTCGCCACCGACCCGGCCACCGAGATGTGCGGCAGTGACGCCATGTTGGGCAACGCCAGCCCATGGGCGTACACCTGGCGGGCCAGCTCGGCGTAGCGCACGCCGCCGCCGACCCGTACCGTACGGGCCGCCGTGTCGACGTCGACCTCGGCGGGCAGCGCGGCCAGCGACAGCAGCACGCCGCCGGGGCCCGGCTCGGCGATCTCGTT
Organism: Streptomyces sp. NPDC006602; assembly: GCF_042870385.1. Lineage (NCBI taxonomy): Bacteria > Bacillati > Actinomycetota > Actinomycetes > Kitasatosporales > Streptomycetaceae > Streptomyces > Streptomyces sp. NPDC006602. The sequence continues at coordinate 252,954 of NZ_JBIAHG010000004.1, forward strand.
GAAGGAGTGTCCGCTGCCCAGGACCCGCACCTTCGCGCTGCCGGCCACCAGGCCGCCGAGCGCGGTGAGCGAGTGCGGGCGGTGCAACTCCTTGGCCAGGTAGGTGATGTTGCCCGCCCAGTTGGTGACCGTCTCCGTCATTCCTGCCGTCCCTTTCGCAGAGTGCGCTCCGCTGACCCTCTCATCTGCGGCGGGCTGCGGTGGAGAACGGTTTCTGCAGCCGGGCCTCCGGGCCCGCGGCCGTGCGGGCCCGCACCTCGGCAAACGCTGCCGTACCGGGGCATGTCGCACGCCGCGAGGGACCCGGCACGGTTCACGCGGGGGCGAGGGCATACCGTGAGAGTCGTACGTCCGATCCGGGAGGAGACACGGGATGGGCAGCCGTACCGCACTGGTCGAGGATCTGATGGAGCGATTCCCGCACGTTCCGCGGGAAGCCGTCTTCAAAGAGGATCTGCTCCGGGGCGGGGTGGCCTTCGATCCATCCGCCCTGAGCGACAACGAGGGCGGCGAGGTCAAGCCGAAGTCGTACTTCATCTTCTCCTTCGACCACGGCACCCTGCCCGAGCTCGGCGAGGCCGCGCTCCGGCGCCCGCCGGAGGAGATCATCCTCACGGGCGGGCCGTACGACCTGCGCCGCACCGTGGTGTCGGTGCGGGTGAACCCGGCGTCGCCCTATCGCGTGGCGTCCGACGAGCACGGAGTGCTCGGGCTCTACCTGGACGGGAAGCGGATCTCCGACGTCGGTGTGCCGCCGATGCCGGAGTACTACCGGCACACGCTCGCCAGCGGGAAGTCGGTGATGGAGGTCGCCCCGACCATCCAGTGGGGTTACCTGATCTACCTCACCGTCTTCCGGGTCTGCCAGTACTTCGGCGCCAAGGAGGAGTGCCAGTACTGCGACATCAACCACAACTGGCGTCAGCACAAGGCGGCGGGCCGGCCGTACACCGGGGTGAAGGACGTCGAGGAGGTCCTCGAAGCCCTCGAGATCATCGACCGGTACGACACCGCCAAGGCGTCCACCGCCTACACCCTCACCGGCGGCGCCATCACCAAGACGGTGGCCGGGCGCGACGAGGCCGACTTCTACGGCCACTACGCCAAGGCCATCGAGGAGCGGTTCCCCGGACGCTGGATCGGCAAGGTCGTCGCCCAGGCGCTGCCGCGCGACGACGTGCAGCGGTTCAAGGACTACGGCGTGCAGATCTATCACCCCAACTACGAGGTGTGGGACCGCCGCCTGTTCGAGCTGTACTGCCCGGGCAAGGAGCGCTACGTCGGCCGCGACGAGTGGCACAAGCGCATCCTCGACTCGGCGGAGATCTTCGGCGCGCGCAACGTGATCCCCAACTTCGTGGCCGGCGTGGAGATGGCCGAGCCCTTCGGCTTCACCACCGTCGACGAGGCCGTCGCCTCCACCACCGAGGGCCTTCGCTTCTTCATGTCGCACGGCATCACGCCCCGCTTCACCACCTGGTGCCCCGAGCCGACGACCCCGCTCGGCAAGGCCAACCCGCAGGGCGCGCCGCTGGAGTACCACATCCGGCTGCTCGAGGCCTACCGCGCCACGATGGACGACTTCGGCCTGTCCTCGCCGCCCGGCTACGGCCCGCCCGGGCCCGGCCGCGCGGTCTTCTCCGTCAGCTCCTTCATGGACAGTCTTCCGGCGGTGGAATCGGCGACGGTATAGGTGAGTCACCTGGCGGTCGCGTCCGTACAAGAGGCAGGAGTTGCGGTTGTGGGGACGCGGCAGTCCTGTCATGACATTTGAACAGGGCGCTTGTCAGTTGTGTGGGAGGCGTGAAAAACTTCTCCTCTGCCGCGAGGTTCCCCCCAACTCCTTTGCCAGTATGGCGAGTTGACCTCGCTTTTCGACGCAGGAGACCCATGCCCGACCTGCCGACTCCCCAGGACGCCGCCGAGGCAGCGCAGTTCTCAGAGTGCTGGGATGCCGTGCTCTCGTACGCCGACCTGTGCACGTCCGGCTCCACCGCGGCCACCCAACTGGCCACGGAGGCGTTCTCCCTCGGCATGCGCGAAGCCCGCGACGCGCAGTCCGCTCCCGCCCGCGGTACCGGCCGCCGCCCGGCCCGCCTGCCCAGGATCCCGCTGCTGCTGACCGCCGTACGCAACACCGCGGCGGCCTGGGAGATCCAGGGCCAAGGCCACAAGCTCGACCCCCAACTGCGCCTGTGGCTCAACTCCGACGAGGCCGCCCGCTACAACGGCCCCCCGCTGCGGCGCCCGCTCGCGCTGCGCGGCCTGCGCGACCTCCAGGAACCGGACGCGGCCCTGCTGTGGCTGGCCGAGGTGGAGGCGCTGCCGCTGTCCGTGGTGGCGCGCCGGCTCGGCCTCGACCCGGCCGTCGTGGGAGAGGAACTCGGCCAGGTGCGCGGCCTGTTCCGGGACCGCTGCCATCGCAACCACCTCGACACGCCGATGGACGCGCAGTGCCGCAGCTACGCCCGGCTGCTCGACGCGGTCACCCGCTCGCCCGCCGCCGACGCCCCGAACGACCTCTCCCGGCACCTCGCCCGCTGCATGGAGTGCGCGGAGGCCGCCGCCTGCCTCAGGCTGCACGGGGGCGGACTGCCCGCGGCCCTCGCCGGCGGAGTGATCGGCTGGGGCGGCCTCGCCTACCTGGAGCGCCGCCGCCGGGCCGCCGAGGTCCGCCTCGGTGCCGGGCGCCCGGGTTCGGCGGACGGCGAGAGCGGCCCGCCGAACCCCGGCGCGCACAAGGCGCGCGTCGTGCGCAACGGCCTCCTGGTCGCGGCCGTCCTGGTCTCCCTGCTGGCGCTCGCCGTCTCGATGATGCCGGGAGCCGGCACCGACAACGGCGTCGCGTCGCCCGGCGACTCGGCCGACCGCCAGCCGGTGGCCGACCCGCGCTCGTCCGTCCCGTCCACCGTCGAGCGGTCCTCCGCCTCCCCGGAGCCGTCGGCCACCGCCTCGCCGGGCACCTCCCGGGCCTCCGCCGGGAAGAACCCGGGCGTCACCCCCCAGGGCACGACCCCCACCACCGCCCCCGAACCGGACCCCAGCACGAGCGAACCCGCGCCCTGCCGGGTCAAGTACGACCTGGTCGGCGAATGGCCCGACGGCTTCCAGGCCACCGTCACCGTCACCACCGCACGCGCCCTCGACTCCTGGCGCGTCGCCTGGTCCTTCCGGGACGGCCAGCAGGTCGGCCAGATGTGGGACGCCAGCTTCGCCCAGAGCGGCTCCCGGGTCACCGCCACCGCCGCCGACTACAACAAGACGGTCTCCGCGAACGGCAGCCTCGCCTTCGGCTTCCTCGCGTCCTGGCAAGGCAAGAACTCGCCGGCGTACGACTTCACACTGAACGGGCACAGCTGCACGAAGGCCTGACGCCCCGGTGCGCGATGGCGGCGGCGCGTGGGCATCGGCGAGCTCAGTGAGTTCCGGGAGCAGACGGGGCAGCGGGCACAGGACAACCCGCGACCTCGGTAACTCCGAAAAGGAGTGGCGGCCGGTCGGAGCCGGAAGCTAGGGTCTGCATCGTTCCTGGCGGCCGGTCGGCCGCTGTCGTCGCCGAGCAGGACCAGGAGGTGTCACAGATGGCTGTCGTTGAGACGGGCGCTGCCCGCATCCGGAAGTTCATCCACCCCACCTCCGTGGTCTCCGGCTGACCTCTTTCCTCTCCCACGCCGCTGTGCGTGTGCCGGGGCCACCCTCCTGAAGGGTCACCCCTTGTCTTCCTCATCTCTCCCGGGTCCGTCGTCATCTCTCCCGGGTCCGTCGTCGACCTCACATCCCCTGGCTCCGTACGGCTGGGACGACGCATGGGCGGACCAGTTCTCCCCCTACGAGCCCGAGGGCCTCCTGCCCGGGCGTGTGGTCCGGGTCGACCGCGGGCAGTGCGACGTGGTCACCGCCCACGGGATCATCCGGGCGGACACCGCGTTCGTCACCCCGAACGACCCGATGCGGGTCGTGTGCACCGGCGACTGGGTCGCCGTCGATCCCGCGGGCAACCCGCGGTACGTACGGACCTGTCTGCCACGCCGTACGGCCTTCGTACGCTCCACCTCCTCCGAACGGTCCGAGGGGCAGATCCTCGCGGCCAACGTCGACCACGCGATCGTCGCCGTGTCGCTGGCCGTCGAACTCGACCTCGGGCGCATCGAGCGGTTCCTCGCCCTGGCCTGGGAGTCCGGGGCGCGGCCCGTGGTCGTGCTGACCAAGGCGGACCTGGTGCCGGACCCGGTGACGCTCGGACACCTCGTCCAGGACGTCGGGACGACCGCGCCGGGGGTGCCGGTGCTGCCGGTGAGCGCCGTGGACGGGGCCGGACTGGAGGTCCTGGTCGCCGTCGTCTCCGGTGGTACGTCCGTACTGCTCGGCCAGTCCGGTGCGGGCAAGTCCACGCTCGCGAACGCCCTGCTCGGCGAGGACGTCATGGACGTCCGGGCGACGAGGGACGCGGACGGCAAGGGACGGCACACCACGACCACCCGCAACCTGTTGGTCCTGCCCGGCGGCGGTGCCCTGATCGACACGCCGGGGCTAAGGGGTGTCGGCCTGTGGGACGCCGAGCGCGGCGTCGGACAGGTCTTCTCAGAGATCGAGGAGCTGTCAGCGCGCTGCCGGTTCCACGACTGCGCACACGAGAGCGAACCGGGTTGCGCGGTGCTGGCGGCCATCGAGGACGGTGTGCTGCCCGAGCGACGCCTCGACAGCTACCGCAAGCTCATCCGGGAGAACCAGCGCATCGTCGCCAAGACCGACGCGCGGCTGCGCGCGGAGATCAAACGGGACTGGAAGCGGAAGGGGGCGCAGGGCAAGGCGGCGATGGAGGCGAAGCGCGGGCGCTGGGCGTAGGGAGTCGGGCGCAGGGCGGCCCGGACGGGCAAGCTCGGCGTCCGATTTCCGCCAGCCGCGGTCCTGGTCCTGGCCCACACTGGATGACGTGATGGACGAGGACACCAGGTACGAGGCGGTGCGCAGCCGGGACGGGCGGTTCGACGGCGAGTTCTTCTTCGCCGTTGAGACCACCGGCATCTACTGTCGGCCCAGCTGCCCGGCGGTGACGCCGAAGCGGCACAACGTCCGGTTCTTCTCCACGGCCGCCGCCGCGCAGGGTTCGGGATTCCGGGCCTGCCGGCGGTGTCGGCCGGACGCCGTGCCCGGCTCCGCCGAGTGGAACGTACGGGCGGACGTGGTGGGCCGGGCGATGCGGCTGATCGGCGACGGTGTCGTCGACCGGGAGGGCGTCGCCGGGCTAGCCGCCCGGCTCGGCTACAGCGCCCGGCAGGTCCAGCGGCAGCTCACCGCCGAGCTCGGCGCCGGGCCCGTCGCCCTCGCCCGGGCCCAGCGGGCGCACACTGCGCGCGTCCTGCTGCAGACCACGGACCTGCCGATCACCCAGATCGCGTTCGCGTCCGGCTTCGCGAGCGTGCGCCAGTTCAACGACACCATGCGGGAGGTGTACGCCTCGACGCCCAGCGAGCTGCGGGCCGCCGCCCCGCACGGCGGCCGGGCCGCCCGCCCTACGGCCACCCCTGACGCCGGGATCCCGTTGCGGCTCGCGCACCGGGGGCCGTACCAGTCGGGAGCCGTCTTCGACCTGCTGGCGGCCGAGGCGGTGGCGGGCGTGGAGGAGGTCGGCGGACCGCGCGGGCGACGCACGTACCGCCGCACCCTGCGTCTGCCGCACGGCAGCGCAATCGTCGCCGTCGACGAACGGCCGGGCGCGGCGAGGTCCGCGTCCGGCGCCCATCCGGGCGGCTGGCTGGACGCCCGCCTCCACCTCACCGACCCCCGCGACCTCACCACCGCCGTACAACGGCTGCGACGGCTCCTCGACCTCGACGCCGACCCGTACGCCGTCGACGAGCGGCTCGGCGCCGAGGCGCGCCTCGCCCCGCTGGTCGCCGCCCGGCCGGGCCTCAGGTCGCCGGGCGCCGCCGACCCGGAGGAACTCGCGGTGCGGGCCCTGGTCGGGCGGACCGAGGCGGAGCGGCTGGTCCAGCGGTACGGCAAGACGCTGGACGCCCCCTGCGGCAGCCTCACCCACCTGTTCCCCGAACCGGCCGTCCTCGCCGGGGCCGAACCCGACGGCACCCTGGGCGCCCTCACCACCGCCCTCGCCGACGGCACCCTACGACTGGACCCGGGCGCCGACCGCGACGACGCCGAGGCGGCCCTGCTCGCCCTGCCCGGCCTGGACGCCCGCACCGCCGCCACCATCCGCACCCGCGCCCTGGGCGACCCGGACGTCGCCCCACCCGGCCCGGACATCCCCGACACCTGGCGCCCCTGGCGCTCGTACGCTTTGCAACACCTGCGCGCAGCAGGGGAGTTGGAGTACCGATGACGATCGACACGCATTACGCCACCCTGGACAGCCCGGTCGGGCCACTGCTCCTCACCGCCGACCCGGACGGCGCCCTGACCTCCCTCTCCGTGCCCGGCCAGAAGAACGGCCGTACCGTCCAGGAGGGTTGGCGCCACGACCCGGACCTCTTCCGGGCCGCCGAGGAACAGCTCACCGCCTACTTCGCCGGCGAACTCAAGGAGTTCACGCTGGAGTTGCGCGGCGAGGGCACCAGCTTCCGCGAGCAGGTCTGGGCCGCCCTCGACACCGTCCCCTACGGCGAGACCACGACCTACGGGACGATCGCCGCCCGCATCGGCGCCTCCCGGGCCGCCGTACGAGCCGTCGGCGGCGCGATCGGCGCCAACCCGCTGCTGATCCTGCGGCCCTGCCACCGGGTGATCGGGGCCGACGGTTCACTCACCGGGTACGCGGGCGGGCTGGAACGCAAGACGAGCCTGCTCGCTCTCGAAGGCGTCCTCTAGGCGTCGTCCTCCAGTCCCCAGCTGTGGATCCGCCGGGGGTGGATGCGGATGACCTCCTCGCTGAAGTGCGAGCCCAGGTCGTGCGGGCCGGTGAGGAGTTCGGCCTCGCCCCGGATATCGATGCCGCGCACCTTCCACGGCCGCACGCTGACGATGTCGTCGACGACCAGGGCTACCTTCGGGTTCTTCTGGAGGTTGCGCCACTTCTTGGTGCGGCCCATCGCATAACCGCCGATCAGGATGGTCCCGTCGGGCCGGGGATGGAAGGCGACCGGGTTCGCCTGGGGCTGTCCGTGCTGGTCGACGGTGGCCAGTCGTCCAAGGCGCTGGGACCTGAGGTACGCGCGCTCGGCCTCGCTGAGTTCGGTCATGCCGACCAGCCAACACCCCGGCTCCGCCCGGCGCATCGGATCCTCGCCCTAATTCCCAGGACCTACGACGGCCGCGGCGTGTACCGAGGGCTCATCCCCACAGCACCGCTCCCAGCCACGCACCCATGATCAGCAGGCAGGTGAACAGTTCCGCCAGCACGCTGGAGCCGCCCGAGCGCATCGCCGTGCGCAGGGCCGCCACGGCCTCGCGGTGGCGGCCGAGCCGGAGCCGTTCGTACAGGTAGATGCCGCCGATGAAGCCGGGGATCGCGCCGAGCACGGGGATCAGGAAGAAGCCGACGAACGCCCCGACGCCGGCGTACACGCCCATCCGCGCAGTCGCGCCGCTCGCCCGCAGCCGTCGGGCCGGCAGCGCCCAGCGCACCACCTGGGAGAGGAGCAGGGTGACGGTGGCGCCCACCAGGACGGCCCAGGCGAGCGGCTGCGGGTCCTTCAGCGCCCACCACATGACCGCGGCCCACACCAGCCAGGACCCCGGCACACCGGGCACCAGCACTCCGCCCACACCGAGCAGAATGACCAGGCCGACCAGCAGGAGATCCACCACTCCCATCTGTCCAGGGTGCCGGAGGCCCGGCGAAGACGCAGGTCAACAAGGCCCGCAGGCCCTCACCAGGCCCGACCTCACGGTGAGCGGCCCCGCGGCTGTCAACCCGGAGGGTTGACCTCGCGGCGTCGGCCTACTCGTACGACGAAGGGGCGACCCTGACCGGGGCGCGGACCGTCCGGCGCGGCGGGGTGCGGCAGACGGTCGTCGGCGGTCGTCGGCGGTCGTCGACCACGGTGGCGCGACGGGAAGGCAGGTCACCTCAGGGCCGAACCGACCGAAGCATACGACGGCGATTCGGCGACCCGGATCGTGACCCGGGTCAACGACGTGCGCGAGCACGTAGGGGAACGGAGGCCCGGGTCACTCGGGTCGCCGGGCGGTCCTCCCGTGGGGGGTGGGGCCGCCCGGCGGCTTGTTTCGTACGGCCTCGACCCCGTCGCTCGGCATGCCGAGCGACGGGGGGTGCGCCGCCGGATTTTCCGGATGCCCCGTTTTCATGCCGCCCGCACGGTGGACAATTACGGGCATGAACCAGCAGGGGGGAAAGCCCAGCGGTCACGAGGACGACTGGTGGGGGCAGCTGTACGACGACACCACCGAGGACACGGGCCCCACGGCCACGCCCGACTCACTGGACGACCGTTTCGCTTCCGCTGCGGGAGCGGTGGAGGGGCGGGCCGCGTCCCGGGGAGCTGCCGAGGGCGGAATTCCGGCGCCGCGCGCCGATACGTCGTCCGGTGTCGCGGAGAGCGGGGTGCCCTCGCCACGGTCCGGTGACGCCGGAGTGGTGGACAGTGGGCTCCCGGGGGCGCGTCCCGCCACGGCCGGTGATCCGGACGACGGGTTTCCGGCGCCGGGGTCCGGTGTCGGCGCCGGGCAGCGCGCCCCTGGTGAATCGCCGACCGATCTGCCTCCAGGGCCCGGGCCCGCGACCTTCCCGCCCGGACCGACGCCGCCAGAATCGGCCGAACAGCCGCCACCCGGGGCACGTACGGCCCCCGACCAGCCGCCGCCCCCTGGCCGTACGGCCACCCCGACCGGTGGGCGCATCTCCACGGAGACCCCCACGACGGCCGCCCCCGCCTCGCGGACGCCCCCGGACGTGCCCCCGCCCCCGTCCGCACCCCCTTCGCCGCCTCCGCCGCCTCCGCCTTTCGGGCCACCTCCGCCCATAGCCCCGCCCGCCCGGGCAGACACCGCGGCGGGCATCGCCGACGAACCGGAAGAGGACGGGGTGCCGGTCGCGTCGACCCCAGGCGCCGCCACCACCCCGCGACCTACCGACCCCGTCCCGGGTCGCGCACCGTGGGAGCCGCCACACACCGACCCCGAGCCGTCCGACGCACGAGGCGTCGACACCGGGCCCGAGCAGAATGGGTGGCCCGACGCATCCACCGGAGAGGGGGCAGCCGCCCCGCTCGCCGAAGTCGGCGGCCAGGTCCGCCCCGACCGGCCGCCCGAGCCGGCCGCAGGGCCCGCGGACGCGGCGGACGCTCCGAGTCCGGTAGGGCCTGCGGACGCGGCCGATGCCCCGAGCCCCGCAGAGCCCGCGCCGCAGCGCCGGTCCTGGGAGTCGCGTCCTGGCGGTGAGTCCGGGGCGTCCCAGGACGCCGCCCGCGCTTCGTCCTTCGGCGTCGCCGAACCGTCCGCCGTGCCCCATGCCCGGAACACCGGAGCCGACGCACCTCCTCAGGACGCCCCGCCGAGTTCCCGTACCGCCACCCGGGTCGACCTTCCCGTCGCCCCGCCGAGGCCCGTCGGCCATGTCGGCTCCGGGCCCCCCACCTACGAGGCCGAGCCCACCGCGTTGCCTCCGGCGGACCCGGACGACCTCGACGATCTGGTCGCGGACACCGTGCTGGACGGGGCCCGGTACGGGACCTCGACATTGCGGGCGGCGTCCGTGCGGGGGGACTCCGCGCGGTTCCGGGGGGAGCCGCGGCGGGACTCGCTGCTCACCGCCCGCTTCGGAACCGGCGAGCACGCGCTCGTGCTCGTCGCGATGGCGACCGGTGCGCGGGCCACGCCGGGGGCGCACCGCGCGGCCGCCGAGGCGTGTCACTGGATCGGGCGGGCCGTGGGGCGTAGTCACGCCCGGCTCGCCGAGGACATAAGGGCGGGCCGGCGCGGCGAGCTGAAGTCGGGGCTGCACCGCCTGACCGACCGCAGCCTCGGGAAACTCCGCGCCAGCGCCGCCGAGCAGGGCATCGAACCGGAGGAGTACGCCGCTGCCCTGCGCTGTCTGCTCCTGCCCGCCGACCCGCAGTGCCGTACGCGCGTGTTCTTCGGCGTCGGCCCGGGCGGACTGTTCCGGCTGCGCGACGGCGAGTGGCAGGACATCGAGCCGCGGGTCACCGACGTCATCGGTGACCCTGTCGTCGGGTTCGGGTCCCTGCCGGCCGAGACCCCCGAGGGCGACCGGCTCACCATGGACCTCGGCATCCCCACACCCCCGAGCCCCTACGAACCCGCCCCCGAGCCGCCCCGCGAACCCTTCCGCTTCCGCGCCTCCGTCGCCCGCCCGGGTGACACGCTCCTGATGTGCACCGGCGGGCTGGCCGAGCCGCTGCGCGGCGAACCCGAGCTGTGCGGATATCTCACCGGCCGGTGGTCCGGCCCCAACCCGCCCGGCCTCGCGGAGTTCCTCGCCGACGCCCAGGTCAGGGTCAAGGGGTACGCGGACGACCGTACGGCTGCCGCGGTCTGGGAGGCTTGACGGTCGCAGGGGGCTTAGATTAGTGGGGGTCGCCCGGCGCCGACGGGGGAGGCGGCTCCGGGCGACGATCAGGGGATGCCAAGGCGAAGGCCGCGCCGGCCCAGCCGATCGCTGCCAGGCCCAGGGAAGACGTAACTCACTCAGGCTCCCGCGAATCCACCACGTCCGGAAAGCGAAAGCCTTCTCAGTCGTTCCAACAGAAGGCGGAGAACTGCGTGTGTCCGGTGACGGTGACCATCAGCGTGCAACTGCGCGCAACGGCGGCGAGCCAGAAGGTGACCACGGAACCGGTCAACGGTGGAGTGCTCCCCTGAGCCGCGTAGAAGGCGGCGGTGTCGAGACTGAGCCGGTAGCTGCCGACAGTCGGATGCCGTACGGAAGCAGCGGGTACCGATCCCGTTTTCCTCAGCAACGGCACTGTCTCCCAGAATCCGTTGACGTGGCGTTCGAGGGTGACATTGACATCGTCGATTTCCTGCCCGTGGACTCCGTCGACCACCACGATCGCGAGAGTGCGAACGATGTCCGAACTTGTATGGACCGTGGCACCTGTCCCAGTTGTGGTGGCACCGGATGGGCGGCTTCGCCATTCCGGAGCTTGCATGAGCACATGCACCTCGTTCATATCCGGCGTGAGGTTTTTGCGGCATAGACGTCAAAGGACATGGACGTATGTTCGCGCAACTCGCTATCGGCACGCTATCGCTCGGTTGAAAGGGCTCTTGGACGCGTACCGGTAGTTCGGCGCGACATCATCCGCTTACCCGCGATCGCCCGCGAGGAGCGCACTCCGGAGTAGCCGTAGCTCGCCGGACGATCCCTGCGGCCGCTTTTGAACAGCGTTTCGCCTTCTCGGCTGCGCGGCGCGCCGAGACGACGGACCATCCGTCGCGTCACATGGCCGCCCTCGCGGGGACTCGTCGCTTTCTCTGCGTGCGCCACCGACCTCCGTTACCCGCGGCCATCGGATCGAGCGGATTCGCCTGTCGCACGTCGGCTCGCTGCCCGCGGAACTGATTTCTCCTCAGAGGCTGTCGGGCCAATCGGCCAGATTGTCGCCGTGCACGTGGATGAGGGCCAGGGCGATCCGCTCCAGTCCAAAGCCGATGCAGGCGCTGTGCGCCGGCCCCCCTTGCTCGAGTGAGATGTTGAACCGTTTACCCATGCGCTCCTTATGGCTGTTGGCCGAGGCGACCGCGGTGCCCGAGTCATCGTCGGTGAGCTGGGTCACCAACTCGAACTTCAGGCTCTGCTGTTTCTGGCTGGCCCTCATCAGTCGGGCCGTGGGGCCGAAGAAGGCGTCGTTGGCTGTTTGAACTTCGACTGTCAGGCCGAGGCGGGTCAGCAACTCCTCACCACGGGCGAGCCACTCATCGCGCCATTGGCGTGCGTACCCGTCGTCCGCGATGACGACGAACTCACGCTGGCGGAAAGACCGGAAGCGGCCCACCTCACTGGTTGCCTCCTGGCGATAGCAGTGACCAAGGAGGTCGAAAGACACCGGTTCGGCGAGGGTGGTGTCGGCGACCTCTGGATAGATCGCGTAGCAGGAAGCCGGCGTCAGCACCACATCGGTCGGACTGGCGACGTTCCCGGCCACAGCCTCGTCGCCACCCTGCGGGTCGCCACCCTGTGTGTGGACCGCGCCGAGCAACTGCGGAAAGGACTCTGCATAACCCCCTCGCTGCACACTTGCCGTAGGCACGACGGGCGGGCACCACAAGGGTCCGGGTGAGCCCGAGGGGTCGGCCGCGGTCAGGGTGGCCTGCAGCCGTGCCACCGCGGTCTCGAACTTGTAGGTCAGGTTCAGCAGGCCTGCCACCGAGGTGGGTATCAGCCACCCGCCGGCCACGAGCCGCTCATACTCATCGGACTTGACCACATCAGCGTCGAGCCCTCGGTCCAGAACCTTCACTGCACAACACTACCCTTCAACGTAATCACGTGGATTGGACACAAGCGAGCGCTGACCCTGCGGAGTTCAGCCGGCGACAACGCACCACTCCAGTACCGCCATGGCGCTGTAAAGCTTGCTCTCGGCCTGCTGGAAGGCGATGGACGCGGGTCCGTCGAGGACGTCGGCGATTACCTCCTCCCCCCGGTGGGCGGGCAGGTCGTGCATGAATACGGCTTTCGGAGCGCGGTCCATCAGTTCGGCCGTGACTTGGAACGGAGCGAAGCCATCACGCCAGTGCGGATCAGGTTTCGTCGTGCCTGTGGTCTGCCAGCGGGTCGTGTAGACGACGTCGAGGTCGCCCGGCAGCCCGGTCATGTCGTGCCGCTGGCGTACGACGGAACCGGCGGCCTGTGCCTGCGCCTGTGCCCGCTCGAGCACTTGCTGCGGGAGGCCGTATCCCGTGGGGGTGCGCAGATCCAGCAGGACATCGGGGTAGCGGCTGAGAGCCAGGGCGAGGGCGGCAGCGGTGTTGTTCCCCTCTCCCACATAGAGAATCCGCAGCCCGTCGACCCTGCCGAACTGGAGCGTGAGCGTGGTCAGGTCGGCGAGGGCCTGGGTCGGGTGCTCGTCTGCGCTCATCGCGTTGATCACGGACATCCGGCGCTGTGCAGACCAGGCACGCATCTCGGCCGGGTCGCCGGCCGTTCGTGCAACGAGCGCGTCCAGCATGAGCGACATGATCCGGCCGGTGTCCTCGCTGCTCTCACCGGTGTTGAGCTGGAGATCGTCAGGTCCGTAGGCGACGATGTCTGCCCCCAGCCGGAGCGCTCCCGCGGAGAAGGCGGTGCGGGTTCGCGTGGACGTCTTGCTGAAGTAGACGCCGACGACCAGTCCGTCCAGCGGGGAGCCGGGCACCTTTCCGCCCGTCGCCAGGCTCCTGTGCAGCGCCGCGCCGCGGTCGACAACAGCGCGCAGCGCGACATCCGAGAGGTCGTTGAGTGAGATCAGATGTTGTCTAGCCTTGGTTGTGGGCATGAAGCCACCTCCGGCGGTTCTGATGACAGGGGGCGTTACCAGCGGGCGACCTCTGCGAAGAAGTCGGGGACTGCGAGGGGGGTACCGGCCTCGAGACCCGCGCGCAAGACGCTGAGACCGACCGCGATGTCGAGCACACCGAGTCCGAACGGCGAGAAGATCCGAGGCTTGTCCCTGGTGAGCGTCACTTCGCCGAGCATCAGCTGCGCGAGGGTCCCGTCGATGAACCGGCGGTGACCGCACTCCAGTTCTGCGAGGTGAGGGGATGTACGAGCGGTCAGGCAGTGCTCGACGTCGTCGAGGATGTTGTGGGACCCCAGGACGAGTTGAGGGCCGAGGTCCCGCAGGGAGACGTTGAGGACGTTCTGCCCGGGGGCGAGCAGCCCGGTGTCGGTGAGGTACGGCTCGGCCGTGGTGGTGGCCAGCACCACCACATCAGCCCCCTCCACAGCCGCGGGCAGGGTGGCGCAGACCGTGCCTTGATAGCCCGATTCGTCCGCCCGGCGGGCCCATCGGCGCGCATAGTCCTCGACCCGGTCGTGAACCGCCACCTCACCGATGTCCCAGCCGAGCCCGCGGAAGAATTCCAGGATGGTGCGGGAGATGACGCCTGCGCCGATGACCGCGACCTTGTCCGCGCGGCGGGCGCCTTGTAACAGCTCCGCTCCCAGGACGGCTGAGGCCGCCGTGCGTGCCGCACTGATCTGGGACGCCTCAATGCAGGCGAACGGGTATCCGGTGGCGAAGTCGTTGAGGATCAGTACAGCCGAAGCCCGCGGGACATTGTGCTCGATATTCTCAGGAAAGCTGCCGATCCACTTCAGGCCGGCAACGCTGGGATTTCCGCGCACCAGGGCAGGCAGGGCAATTATCCGTGCGTCCGGCTTGTCGGGGAAGCGCAGAAAGTAGCTGTTCGGATTGATGGTTTCACCGCGGTGATGGGCCAGGTACGTTTCGCGTACCTGTGCGTAGATCTCAGCGTGCGAGCTGTCGATGACGGCGCGGACGTCCTTGCCGCCCATGACGTGGAAGGGAAACACCGGATCACCTCCGTACGGCGGAGAGTTCTGGCTGGTCGGACGGGGACAGAGAGGCGGCCGAAACGCCGAGCCGGTCAGCCACCCAGTCGTCGTCGTAGATGGTGTGTGCGTACCGGTCGCCGAAGTCGGGAGAGACGGCTACCACCCGTGCCCCCTCCGGCAACTGGGGGGCGTATCGCATGATGGCGGTGACCACCGATCCGGTGGAACCGCCCACGACCAGTCCGTGCCGCCGGGCCAGCAGACGACAGGTTCGCACCGTCTCCACCTCAGGGATCAGGAGCACGTCGTCAACGACACCAGATCGCAGGAGCGGCGGGCGGCTGCTGGTGCCGATGCCCGGAATGTGGCGGGGCCCGGCGGGATGGCCGAAGGTGACGGAGCCTTCGGAATCGACCGCGATGATTTTGGTTGCGGGCGAGGCGCTACGGAAGTGTTGGACGCAACCCATCAGGGTTCCTGTGGTGCCGGCACCGACGAAGAGGGCGTCGATATCAGGGATTTCGGCAGTGATCGCAGTGGCGGTTTGACGGGCGTGTACGGCGGGGTTGGCCGGGTTGCCGTACTGGTTGAGCCAGACGAGGTCGGGCTCCTGAACCAGACGCCGTTCGATGTAGGCGATGCGGTTGCCCAGATAGCCGCCGAGTGGATCCCGCTGGTTGATCTCCACGACCTGACCGCCGAGGGCACGGATGACCTGGATGCTGAGCCGTGAGGTGTTCGGGTCGGTCACACAGGTGAAGCCGTAGCCCTTGGTCGTGCACACCATGGCCAGCGCGATCCCCAGGCTTCCGGAAGAGGATTCGATGATATGGCAGCCGGGCTGGATCATTCCCTTCTCCTCCGCGTCGCCCACCATGGCCGATGCGGTTTTGAGCTTTATCGATCCTGCTGGATTCAGGCCTTCCAATTTCAAGTAGACATCCAGATTTGGCATGAGATCGGAGAGGCGCAGGAAAACCTGATCCAGGATCACCTCGTGCGCTTGCTCAAATATCACAATAGTCAACCCTGTCTAGCGTGACATTACTGACGATTCCTGATCAACGGTTCGTTTTCGCCTTCCGCATTGCCACGGTGCCGCGTCAGTCTAGGTGTGATCAGTCAATCCAGGACAGGCAACTCGGCGGCAGCTGAAGGGGCATTCATCCGATGCCGGGAAGCGAGTCGACCAGCTGGCGTTGCGGAGGCATGTCCGAGGCGTCTGAACTCCGGTGATGTTGCCGGTTCCATGCCTGGCCGCAACGACTGTGGGTTGCGACTATCGGCCTGTCGTTGTCAGTGCAGGATTTCAGGAAGGCGGTACCAGATGAGTGATATGGCGACGGAGGGGCGCCGCTACCAGGTCGTGGTGAATCACGAGGAGCAGTATTCCATCTGGAGTTCGGAAGGCAATCCGCCTGACGGCTGGCGCTCCGTGGGGTTCCGCGGAGAGAAGGACGCCTGCCTGGGTTACATTGCCGAAGTCTGGACAGATATGCGGCCACTCAGTCGCCGGTCCGGTGCCGATTCCTCGGTTGATCAGTCGAGGTAGACGATGAACTCAATGCTTCCTGAGCTGTTTCTAGAGCGGTCGGACGAGTTTCCCGACGCTCCCGCTGTACTTTCCGGATGCGGTGTTCTGACATATCGGGAACTGGAGCGGTCGGCTCGCCGAATCGCCGGTTCGCTAAGCGAACTCGGTGTCGGGAACGAGTCTGTGGTCGGCGTCGTGTTGGCGCCGGGCCCCGACATGGTTGCCTCACTGCTGGGCATCTGGCTGGCCGGCGGCTGCTACCTGCCGCTGGATCCACTGGATCCGCCGGAGCGCCTCCACCGAGTATTGCGCTCGTCGGGTGCGGGACTGGTCGTCCGGGGAGGGGATCACCCGGCGACGCAGCCCGCCCCGGACGTCGGCGCGACCTTCGTGGACATCGGCGAACTGCGGGAATCCGGGAACCCCACATGGGCGCCGAGCCGGCTGACACATCCCCGTCAGGCGGCGTACATGATCTTCACCTCGGGCTCCACGGGTGCGCCCAAGGGGGTGGTCATCGAGCACGAAGGCATCGCGAACCGGGTGCGCTGGGGTGTCAGCGCCCTGGAACTCACCGCAGCCGACCGCGTCCTGCAGAAGACGCCGCTGACGTTCGATCCCGCGGGCTGGGAGATCTTCGCTCCTTTGATCTGCGGCGCTCCGGTGACGTTCGGCCATCCCGACGCCGGCCGAGACCCTGCCGAACTGGTCCGCTCGATCCGCGAGCGGCGGGCCACCGTGGTCCAGGTGGTACCGACCATGCTGCGGATGCTGGCGGCCGAGGCGGACCTGGCTTCGTGCGACAGCCTGCGCCTGGTGTGCTCTGGCGGCGAGCCGCTGCAGGCAGAGCTCTGTCAGCGAATCCTGCGGGAGCTCGACGTCGAGATCTGGAACACCTACGGCCCCACCGAATGCTCCGTCGACTTCATGGCCGCGCAGTTCGATCCCGGCCAGCAGTCCGGGGCCGTACCGATCGGGCACCCCATCGACCACGCGGGATGTCAGCTCGTTGCGCACACGGATGAGAGTGCCGCAGACGCTCCCGTCCAGGAGATCTACGCCCGCGGAGCGTGCGTGGGTCGCGGCTACCACGGCGATCCGGTGCTCACGGCCGAACGCTTCCTACCGGACCCGTCAGGCCCGCCCGGCGCACGGATGTTCCGTACCGGAGACCTGGTGCGTGACCACCCGCGAGGCGGCGTGGAGTTCGTACGGCGGGCCGACACTCAGGTGAAGATCAATGGTGTACGGATCGAACCGGTGGAGATCGAGGCCGTCCTTCAAACCCACCCCGAGGTAACCGCGGCCGCTGTACGGACGGTGGAGGACCCCCACGGCATACGGCGCCTGGCGGCCTGCGTCGTCGCCCGCGGCGATGCCGAAGCCGCCGATGTCACCGCGTACCTGCGTGACCGCCTGCCGCCCGCCATGGTCCCGGCAGTGGTGATGAAGGTGGACGCCCTTCCCTGGACCACGAGTGGCAAGATCGACCGCTCACGGCTTCCCGAGCCCGACTGGACACAGCGGAGCAGCCAACGAGAGCCCGCAGCCTCGCTGACCACGGAGGAGGCCTCAGTGCTGGCGGCCTGGCGCGAGCTGCTGGACATTGAGGACGCCCACCTGGACGACGACTTCTTTCGCCTGGGCGGGCACTCCCTGATGCTGATCCGGCTGGCGCACAGCCTGGCCGGTTCGCACGGAGTCGAACTCGACTTCCGCGACCTGCATCTCGCCACGACGGCCCGCGACCAGGCCCGGCTACTCGCCAAGGCGGTGCGGGCCAAGGAGATCGACCTGTTGCCGCCCGGCGCCCGTCTTCCCCTGTCACCTGGCCAAGAACGCTTCTGGGTCCTGGACCGGATGAACCCGAGCAGTCGGGAGTACGTCCTACCCGTTCTCGTTTGGCTGCCCGCGCGCATCCACGAGCGGACGGTGAAGCAGGCACTGCACCGCCTCACCGAACGGCACGAGGTACTACGCACCCGTTACATCATGGACTCCGAAGGGCTGTCCGCGGTTGTCTCGCCCACCGTGCGCGTTCCGCTGCGCACTGCCGTTTCCACCCCCGATGGACTGCGCGATCTGGTCGCCGAGGAGCTCGGGCACAGCTTCGACTTGAGCGCCGCACCGGTGTGGCGCGCCGCCCTGCTGCGTGACGGTGGCCCCGAACAGCTGCTGCTGCTCGTGTGCCACCACATCATCTGCGACGGATGGTCCGCCACGCTCCTGGAGCGGGAGATCAACGAACTGGTGGCGGCGATCGACGAGCGCCGCCCGGCCGAGCTGGCGGACCTCCCCATGCGCTACGTGGACGCGGTCGCCTGGCAGCGATCGCAGTTCACCGACGAAAAGGCGGCCGACGAGCTGAACTACTGGCGGACAGCCCTCGCGGAGCTGCCGGACCTGAACCTGCCAGACGCACGCGTACGCGGTGCCGAACGCAGCATCCAGGGAGCCGCCGTCAGGTTCGACCTCCCGAAGAACGTGGTCGAGCCACTGCTGGACACCGGCCGCAGGGTGGGAGCCACTCCCTTCGTCACCTTCCTCACCCTTTGGAACGTGCTGCTCGCCCGGGCCGGAGGGCGGTGGGACTTCGGTGTCGGTACCCCGCACGCCGGCCGATCGAGGCCGGAACTGCACGGCCTGGTAGGACTGTTCATCAACGTCGTTGTGGTCCGCTCGCGAATCCGACCGGACATGACCTTCGTCGAAGCGTTCACCAGGGTCGGCCAGGCGTGCAAGGAGGCCTTCGCTCACCACGCCGTTCCCTTCGAGGCCGTCGTGGAGGCCGCGGCGCCGGACCGGGACCTGTCGCGCACCCCGGTAGCCCAAACCATGTTCTTCATGGCCGGCGGCGACTCGGCGGATTCCACCGCCAGGGAGCGAGACCTCGAACTCCTGGAGCACGCATGGGCGACAGCCCGCACCGACCTGACCCTGCACCTCTGGTCGCATGAGGGCGGGCGGTACGGCGGTGTCCTGGAGTACGCGACGGCGCTGTTCAGCGACGCCATCGCGGCGGATCTGGCGGAAGAGTTCCGCGCCCTCGCCACCCTCGCCGCCGCCGACCCGGATGTCCCGGTGGGAGCCGACGCGGGTCGCCCGATCAGCCCTGCCGCCCCGGTGCTGAAGCCACACGAGGAGACGATCCTGCAGTTCGTCCGCGACCTGCTCGAGCAGGCACACGTTGGTTTCGAGGACAACATCCTGGACAGAGGGGGCAACTCTCTGAAAGCCGCCCGCCTGTTGTGGAACGTCCAGCAGGAGTTCGGGGTCGTCGTACCCATGCGCGCGTTCTTCGACAGTCCGACGGCGGCCGGGATCGCCCGGGCGGTCGAAGAGGCCGTACCGCCCGAGTCCGCCGATCCTCAGCCGCACAGCGACGTTCCAGGAAGGGAAAGGGCCTGATGGCAACAGTTCTGCCCGCCGGCCTCGCCGGCGAGAGTACGCAACGCGCCGGACTGTCCGCCGGTCAGCAGCAGATGTGGTTTCTTCAGCAGTACGACCCGGACAGCCCCGCCTACCTGATGACCTGGGTACTGCGCGTGCACGGCGAGCTGGACACCGAGGCCCTGCGCACGTCCTGGGAGCAGGTCGTCAAACGGCACGAGATCCTGCGCACGCGCTACGTGCAGAGCGGAAGCCATCCACAGCGACTCGTCGATCCGCCGCGCCGATTCGAGCTCCGCACCGTCGACCTGGCCGACCGGCCGGCCGACGGCCTGCACGAGCGCGCCTTGCGCACGGCTCAGAGCGAACGGCGCAGAGGCTTCGACCTCGCCATGGAGCACCCGGTCCGCGTCACACACATCAAAGCCGACGTTGATCACCACCTGGTGGTGATCAGCATCCACCACATCGCCTGCGACGCCACGTCCTATCTGCGGATCGCGGCGGAGGTCAACGAGTTGTACAGCGCGTACGTCCAGGGGCGGCAGCCCGAGCTGCCGGACGTACGGACGCAGTACGCAGACTTCGCAGCGTGGCAGGAGGCGAGCAGGGCAGACGGCACTCTGCGCCCGCATCTCGACTACTGGCGGGGCACGCTCAGCGGCCTGCGGGAGCTGGCCCTACCCACGGACAGGCCCCGGCCGGCCCGGCCCGACTCGCGGTGCGGACTGGTGAAGGTCTCGGTCGAGCCGGAGACGGCCGACCGTATCCGCGCGCTCGCAGGGGCGCACCGGTCCTCGCCCTCCATCGTCCTGCTCACGGCCTACACGGCGCTGCTCTCACACATCACCGGAAGTGACGACGTGACGGTGGGGATGCCGGTCTCCGCCCGTACAGTGCCCGCTCTGGACGACGTCGTCGGCTATCTGGTGAACACCGTGGCCCTGCGGTCCAGGCATGCCGAGGACGACACCTTCGCGACCCTGCTCGCCCGTGTCAGGGACTGCTACCTCGACGCCCTGGACCACCGGGCTGCTCCGTTCACGTGGGTAGTGGAGGAAGCAAGTCCTGTCCGCGGCGCAGACGCCGGCTCCCTGTGCAGGGTTGGGTTCGACGTCAACCAACCCGATGTCGGAGCCTTCCAGTTGGCCGGCGCGCAAGTGGAGCACCTGGACCTCGACGCAGTCCCAGCCGCGAAGTTCGACCTGACCCTCCATATCGAGGACACATCCGCCGGACCCCTGTCCGCGACCCTGGAGTTCGCCACCGCACTGATCGACCAGGAGACCGCGGCGGAGTGGGCCACGGGTTACGAAAGCCTGCTCGATGCGGTGGTTCTCCAGCCGGGCGAACCCCTGTCACGCGTTCTCGGCTCGCGCAGGCAGCGGCCGGAGCCGTCAGCACCCGGAGCCGAGGAGGCCGCCTCGCCGACCTCTGTCGGCGAGGCACCCACTGAGCTGATCGCCCGGATCAAGCGGATCTGGTGCGAGGTTCTGAGGCTTGACGACGCCGATGTCCGGGCGAACTTCTTCGACGTGGGCGGTGACTCGCTGCGGGCGGTGGCGCTCGCCGGGCGGTTGAAAGAGGATGCACTGCCGGTCTCTGCGGCGGGCATCTTCGCGAACCAGACGATCGAGGCGCTGGCGGGCCTCCTCGCGGCGAGCGGGACGGGATCCCCGCCGCCCACCAACACGCCCACCCCGCCGTTCTCGCTGGTGAGCGCGGAGGACCGATCCGCGCTGCCGCGAGGAGTGGTGGACGCGTATCCGCTGGCCATGCTGCAGCTCGGGATGATAGTCGAGATGCGCGCGCTGCCAGAGATCAACCCTTACCAGGACTCGACGTCGTTCCTGATCCGCGACGGCGAGGAGGTCAACCAGGCGGCACTGCGGCAGGCGGCCCAGATCGTGGTGGATCGCCATGAGGTACTGCGCACCACCTTCGATCTGACGAGCTACTCGGTGCCACTGCAGCTCGTGCACGAGCACGCGGCTATTACGGTCGGGTTCACGCACCACGGCGAACTGGGGCCGGCCGGCTGGCGGCCACGACTTGAGGTGTTTGCGGCAGAGGAGCGGCGTGCGCTCATCGACATGACACGTGCCCCGCTGATCCGCGTGCACGCGCACACCGCGGACGGAACCCGGGAGTGGTGGCTGTCGATCACTGAGTTCCACCCGATCCTCGAAGGGTGGAGCTTCCACGGACTGCTGATGGAAATCCTCGATTGCTACCAGGAGCTGCGCGCGGGCCGACGCCCCGCTGAGCCCGCCTCCGTCTCCTTCCGGTACGTCGACTACATCGCGGCCGAAGGCGCCTCCCTGAGGAGTGACGAGAACCGGGCGTACTGGAAGCAGGTGATCGAGGGGCGGACCGGCATCGTGCTGCCCTCAGCCTGGCGAGGCGACAGAGACGCCCCTCGGGAGCGCTACCAGCACACCGTCTCCATCCGCGACCTCGAGGATGACCTGCGCGCACTCGCCACGAAGACCCGCACCTCCCTGAAGGCGGTCCTGCTTGCGGCCCACATGAAGGTCATGAGCACGGTGGTCGGCTCCGACTCGTTCGTCTCCGGACTGGTCTGCGACGCCCGACCGGAGGTCGCGGGGGCAGAGCAGGTCCCAGGGATGTACCTGAACACGCTTCCCTTCGCGATGCCCACGAAGGCCCGCACTTGGGGAGCCCTGGTCACGGCCGTCTACGGCGCGCTGACCGACCTTTGGCCCCACCGCACCTTCCCGATGCGCGCGATCCAGCAGGAATTCGGGCAGGGCGACCGGCTGCTGGACGTCTACTACAACTACACGGACTTCCACCAGGTCGACCAGGAGCTGATCGACTACGACCAGACACTGAACGACAACGAGAACGAGTTTGCCCTGCACGTCTTCAGCGTCGCGGGCGTGCTGAAGTTCAACACCACCTCACACCAGCTGAGCCGGGAGGCCGCGACCAGACTCGGGGAGCTGTACCGGTCGGTGCTGCGGAGCATGTGCCAGGGGCCGGACGGCGACGCGTGGTCGTCCTGCCTTCCGCAACGGGAGCGGGACTGGCTCCTGTCCATGGGCCAGGGACCGTCACCGCTGAGCGAACCGGTACCGGTCCCAGAGTGGTTCGCCGCCCAGGTTCGCGACCGACCCGACGCGGTGGCGCCAAGTCGGAGCCGGCAATTCGTGACCTACGCGCAGCTCGATGGCTGGGCGGCGGAAATGGCCCGTCAGCTGACGGGAGCCGGGGTGGGGCCCCAGGACGTGGTCGCGGTACAGCCGGGGTGCGACATCGGCACGCTGGCGGCGCTGCTCGCCGTGTGGCGGGCAGGTGCCGCGTGGACGCCGCTCGACCCGGCCACGCCTGCGCCGCAGGCGCGCACGCTGCGAGCCGGCCCGGGCGTGACCGCGGTGGTGGCACCGACCGGCGCGGTCGCGGACGGCGCCTGCGTACTGCCGGGTGGGTGGGGCGCCGGCGCGTCCGGTGCCGTGGTGTCGCATACCTCGCTCGCCGAGACCGTGGAAAGCCTTCACCGCGCGCTCGAGACCGCTGGCGGGGGCACTGTGCGGGGGGCTTCCTGGCTGCTGTCGCCGGCCTCGACGGTCGGTTGGCAGTTGGGTGAGCTGCTGGTCCCCACGACCTCCACCGGCACACAGGCGGTCGAGGGGTGGCGCACTGAGGCGCTGCCCGGCTGGGCCACCCTGGCCGGCCGGCCGACGCCCGGCAGGGTGGTCCGGATACTCGACTCCTCACTTCGCCCGGTGCCCGCCCAGGTTGTCGGCGAGTTGTGCGTGGGCGGAGTGGGCCTGCCCGACGGCTTCCACCAGGACCCCGCGAGAACGGTGGAGAGCTTCGTCCCGGACCCCCTGGGGACCTGCGGGGAACGGTTGTTGCGCACCGGGCACCTGGCGAGGTTCGCCGCGGACGGAACTGTGGAACACCTCGGCCCGCGCGAGACCCTGTGCGGAGGCAACAGGCAGCCCATCGAGTCGTACCGCACGCGCGAACTGCTCAATACTCACCCCGCGGTGCTGGACAGTCAGGTACTGGCTCGGCCTACCGTGGCCGAGGGCAGGCCGCGGTTGATCGCATACGTCCAAGCCGTCCCAGGCAGTCAGGCCGAGGTGGCGGAGCTGACCCGATTCCTCGCCGAGGGCCTGCCGCGGCACCTGGTGCCGGCCGCTCTGGTGGATATCAGCGACTGGCCGCTGACCGGCGATGGTTCGCTCGACGTCGACGCACTCCCGGATCCGCCGACAACGGAAAGCGAGTCGGCCGGAGCGGAGAAGCCCTGGGACGACCAGTACGAGGAACTGCTGCAGACGGTGCTCGGCGAGGTGGCCGGGAACATCGAGGTGGCCCCGCACCTGGCCCTGGCCGACATCGGTCTCGACTCCCTCGCCTTCGTGCGCCTGCTCGTGGGCCTGGAACGGGCCTACGACATCGTCATCCCCGACGAGCTGCTGATGGTCTTCGACACGTTTTGGACCCCGAAGACACTATGGGAGGAAATAGTCGCCCTGCGGACCGCGGCGCACCAGCAGTCCGACAACGGAACTGAGGAGGGCCGGAAATGACACGCACTGCCCAACTTCCACTGATCCGCGAAGCGCAGGGTGAGGCGAAAGATGTCATCGCGTACGTGCGGGAGCACCGGGACGCCCTGCGGACGGCGCTCACCACGAACGGGGCGCTGCTCCTGCGCGGCTTCTCCGTGGCCGGAGTGGAGGGGTTCGACGGGGTGGTGCGCGAGCTGTCCGGGGAACCGCTGGCCTACGCGGAACGCTCATCGCCACGCAGCACGATTCAGGGTCGGGTGTACACCTCGACCGACTATCCGCAGAGTGAGGAGATCTTTCTCCACAACGAGAACTCGTACCAGCAAAGCTGGCCGATGACGCTGTACTTCTACTGTGTGCGGCCGCCGACGACGCTCGGCGCCACGACCATCGCAAGCACACGGGAGGTACTCGCCCGGTTGGATGACTCGGTACGCGAGGAGTTCAGCCGGCGGGGATGGCAGGTGGTGCGCAACTTCCACCGGGGGTTGGGCCTGCCATGGCAGGAGGTCTTCAACACGGACGACAGGGACCAGGTGCTGGCGTACTGCCACGAGCACGGCATCGAAGCCCGCTGGCTGCCGGGCGACAGCCTGCGTACGGTCGCCGTCAGGGACGCGTTTCACCGCCATCCGGCTACCGGCGAGGAAGTCTGGTTCAACCACGCGGCCTTCTTCCACGTCTCGACGCTGGCGGCCGAGATCAGGGACTCCCTGCGGCGGATGTTCGGCGAGGACGGCCTGCCGACGAACACCTACTACGGGGACGGCGGCGCCATCCCCGACGATGTGATGGAACACGTTCGGGACTGCTATCGCGCCGCGACGGTGCGTTTCGACTACCGCGAGCACGATGTGCTCGTGATCGACAACATGATCACCGCTCATGGCCGGGAGCCGTTCACCGGACCACGCAAGATCGCGGTGGCCATGGCCGAGCCGCACCGAGCGCTCACTGAGGCGGAGCTTGCTTGAACTCTGCGCCGGTGAGTTGAGGCGTCGAACACCTCCCGTGGCCACGCTGAAAGAGCTCAACGGACTGAACGTGCGTATGGGAAACCGGTCTCCCTTCCCCTCAGGCTCAGATCGTCGGGGACAGAGGGAGGCCGGTTTCGCGCGCGCCCGGCGGGCAGGTGTTCTGCGACGTCAGGACCGCACTCACGTGGTCCACGATCTGGAACGTGTGGCCGTCGGCGTCGGCGGTGACGAGCGCTGTCTCCATCAGATCGGAGAGCACGGTGAGAGCGCTGGTCGTTTGCCTGGTGCCGAGGCGTTCGTACTCCATGACCAGCAGGTCGATGGAGAACTGAGCCGCCGGCAGTCGGGCGAGCCGACCGAGCAGCCTGCGGTGGTCCTCGGTGAGCAGTCCCAAGTCCCAGCCGACGCTGGCCGCCAGGGAGCGCTGGTGGGGCAGCAGGAAATGATCGCTTGTACACAGCAGCTCAGGTGCGAGACCCGATGTCAGCAGCAGCCGCAGCGGGACCGTCCGCATGCGCTCCGCGGCGAACTCGAGGTAGCGCGGCATCCCGCCCAACCGTCGGCACAACTCGGCAACTCCGGGCAGGTCCCGCATCAGTTCGGAGGCGGCGCGGTCACCCGGACCGACATGCTGCAGCACGAGTTGCACTGCGGGCGCGCCAGGCAGGTCGACACCGTACATGGGCTCGCACGACAGCGGTTGGATCTCGTGGTTGACGCCCAGCCGCTCGGTGAGCCGCCGACGCGCAGTGATGATCATGTGCATCTCCGGGAACCGCCCGAGGAGATGCCTGGCAGCGGTGATGACACTCGATGGCAGGTGCTCGGCGTTGTCGAGGACCAGCAGGAGATTCGTGTCGGGGCGGTCTTGGGATGCGGAGGACGGGGGCGAGAGCGGCAGCTCTGGGTGATCGAGCCGTTGCCATACGCGTTCCAGTACTACGGCCGTGCCCCCTGCCAGCTCGTCCAGCTCGGCCGGGATGTCGCCAAGCTCGACGACCGCCACGCCACCCCGGAAGGAGGTGCAGAGCTGCGCTGCCACGGTGAGGGCCATCTGGGTCTTGCCGACCCCTCCTGGGCCGTAGAACGTGGTCAGCTGGTTGGTCCAGACAGCTTGCATCAACCGTTCCTGGGTGACCCTGCTGCCAACGAGCGGGCCGGCCGGCGGCTGCGGACCGCGCCAGTGCCCGTGATCGTCCACCGCCGTGCCGGCCCGGCCCGCCCCTCCTTCCATACCGAGGGCCTGCGCCAGCAGACCGACCGACGCTCGGCGCGGATTGTGCACCCGTCCGAGCTCGAGGTTCCTGATCGTGCGCACACTGACTCCGGAACGATCGGCAAGTTCTTCCTGAGTCAGGCCGCGCAGTCTCCTGAGGGACGCAAGGTTCTGCACCAGATCCATGCCGAAAGCCTGGGGCACCCCACCTTCGCCGCCCTATCGCACGGCCATTGTGCCGTCCCCGTCCTCGTCCTCAGCGAGGCGAGGGTGCGGTACGAGCGGTCGGCCTGTGTTCGCTGTGCCCGTCGGGCCGAGAGCGAGGGTGACGGCCGCAGCGTGTGCCGCCCGCGTAGTCCACGGACAGGTCACGGCTCAGGCCGGTGGCGAGCGCCTTCAGATACGACCCCTTGCGCATCCGGATCCGGGCGAAGCCGCCGGGCCGCTGATCGGCGGCCATCGCATCCGACTCGGCTGGCTCCACGGGGTGGAGGCGGCGCAGGACATTATCTGTGAGATATCCCGGGCCGCCGCCCGGCGTACGCCAGTGCCCGCCAGAGGCATCTCGAACGCCGCGGCGGCGATCGATTGTGTGGCTGATCAAGTCACAGCATCCCCTTCAGCGCGCGAGCGTCCACCTTGCCGTTGGCCGTCAGCGGAATGCGGTCGACGACGACAATCTCCGAAGGGACCATGAACTCGGGGAGCTCGCGGGCAAGGGCCTGGCGCACCGTGGGGATGTCCAATGGGCGGCAGGCCGAGGGGACGACGAATGCTGCGAGGCCGGCAGACCCGGACGGCCTCTGGTGTGCGATGACTTCCGCCTCGCCCACACCGTGTCGCCGACGTAGCGCCTCCCTGACTTCGCCCAGCTCGACCCGGTAGCCGCGGATCTTCAGCTGGTTGTCGGTGCGCCCCAGGAACTCCAGCGCCCCTGCCCACCAGCGGCCGCGGTCTCCGGTGCGGTAGAGGCGCGCCCCAGGGGGCCCGTAAGGATCAGGTACGAACCGGTCCGCGGTCAGGGCGGGATCGCCCAGGTATCCCTGAGTAACTCCGGCGCCGCCTACGCAGATTTCGCCGGGAACCCCGATGGGTACTGGCTCCAGACGGTCCGTCAGCACGTACATCGTGGTGTTGGGGATGGGGGCGCCGAGCGGCACCAGCTCCGTACTGAGCCCATCTCGGATGACAGCACCTGAATTGCCGATCGTGATCTCGGTCGGCCCGTACTCCGTACCCACCAGGGTGCCGCCGGGGCCAGCGAGTCTGTTCCATCGCTCTGCGAGCCCGGCCGGGAACGCGTCGCCGGCCGCGACCACAAGCCCGGCGAGGCCGTGGATCTCCTCGGGGCTCAGATCGAGGCTGAGTAGGTGCAGGTGGCCGGGTGTGAGCTTGATGAAGCTGTACGGTGCGCCGACAGTCAGCAGCTCACCGAGATCCGCAGTGTCCAATGGGTCGGGCAGGAGGTGTACGCACTGTCCGGCCAGGAGTGGGGCGAAGAGGCTGGGGATGCCGAGGTCGAAGGAGATGGAGGAGAAGAACGGCGAGCCGCCCGTACCGCGCGCCACGTACTCGTCCACCGCCCACAGCAGGTAGTTCGCGAGTCCTCCGTGCTGAACCATTACCCCCTTGGGCGCCCCGGTGGAACCCGAGGTGAAGATGAGGTAAGCGAGGTCGGCTGAAGAGACGCGAACCCCGGGCGGCGATCCCGGCAGTGCGGCGACGGCGCTCCGGGCCTCGTCCAGCACGACGAACCTGGTCCTGTCCACTGGTTCGAGTGCGGGCAGGTGCTCTGCGCAGGTGACTACCAGCTCGCAACCGGCGGCAGCGAGCATGCCGCGGAGACGCTCGGCGGGCAGATCGATGTCGAGCGGAAGGTATGCGGCGCCCGACTTCCAGATCCCGAGGAGGACTGGCAGCAGATCGGGCGTGCGTCGCAGACAGACACCTACCGGGGCGTCCGGTCGCGCGCCGAGACCCATGAGGTGTCGGGCAACCTGGTTTGACCGCACATCGAGTTCACGGTAAGTAAGCTGCGTACCCGACGCCCTTACCGCAACATCGTCGGGTGTGCGGGCCGCTTGTGCCTGAAACAGGTCGACGGCCGTGTCGGGTCCCCGTTCGACAGCGGGGCCGATGCCCCAGTCGGTCAGCACCGACTTGAGTTCTTCCTCCGGCAGACAGACGGCCTTCGCGTCGCCTTCCCCGTATGCCAGCTCCTGGAGCACGCGCCGGTACATACCGGCCAGGCGTGTGAGGCAGGTGCCTGTGATCCCATCGCCGACCGTGTGCAGGACGAACTTGCCCGGCTCCAGGCCCACGTGCAGCCCGTAGCTCCGAGGCCCGGTCTGGACTACGCCACGGGCTGCGGAAGAATCCGCGACGAGGAGCACACGGCCGGGCGAACAGACCTCGTCGGTCTCGGTATCCACCGCCGCCGAAGCCGTCGCCAGAGCCTGTCGAACCTGGGCGACCGCCTCCTGCCAGGTGGTGACCGGGCGGTCCACGCGGACACGTACGAGCCGGCCGTCCTCCCTGATGACGTCGGTGAGGAACATCGACTCCTCAGTGAGCATGCTGAGGACCTTGGCGTGGACGGCCATGAGAGCGGCGGTCCGGCCGGAATCTTCTCCGTCTTCTGCGTATGAGCCGAGAGCGGCGTTGAGGTCGGCGTACGGAACCTCGACCGTGCGATCGACCGGGGGTGCTTCGCCGCCGGCGCGCCACGGCGCGGGCAGGGCGAACTCGTTACTGACGGCGACAGTCATAGTCCTCGCTCCAGCAGACCCCGTACGATCCCACCGATGATCTGGCCCGCTTCAGCGAGCAGGTAGTGTCCGGTATTGAGCAGGTGCAGCGAGAAGTCCGCGGTGGTCTCGTCCGCCCACGCCGCCATCGCCTTTGGGCTGACGAATTCGTCGTGGCGGCCCCCGATCACGGCGATGGGCACGTCCAGCGGAGGACCCGCCGAATACCGCAGTCTTTCGATCACTCGATAGTCCGCCCGAAGAATGGGCTCGAACAGAGCCATGAGATCCGGGTCTTCGAGCACGGCGGCCGGCATTCCGCCGAAACCGACGACCCGCGAGATCAGCTCCTGTCGTGACAGCAGATGCAGCGGGTCGTTGATGCTGCGGTGCGCGGGTGCCTCGGTGGAGGAAAGCACGATCATGGCCGGGCGTGCCTTCCCCATGTCGTGCAGGCGGCGCGCCAGCTCGAAGGCAAGCACGCTGCCGGAACAGTGCCCCACCAATGCGAAGGGTACGTCCAGCAGCGGGGCCACCGCGGGTTCAAGGCCGTCGAACAGTGCGCGCGAGTCGTCAATGGGCGGTTCGGCGAGGCGGTTCTCCCGGCCGGGCAGCCGTACCACACACAGGTCGACGTTGGCCGGCACATGATCCATCCAGGAGTTGAAAGCCGCTCCGCCGGCGCCTACGTGCGGGAAGCAGATGAACCGGAGGTCCGGATCGTCCACGGGACGGGGCCGGGCGATCCATCGTGTCCCCGCCTGCCCCGCCGGCCTACTCGTGATCACGGCGAGAGCACCTCACGCATTGTCCGGGCGACCTCCAGATCCCCTATGACGCCCTTGGGGGATTCCAGGCCGTAATCGACGCAGACGTTCTGGGGATCGTGCAGAAAGCGGCCCCAGGACAGCTGTGCGAGGGGGATGTCCTCGCGGTCCAGGACGAGGAGTGCCGGCCCCGCGTAGTGCGTGAGCGTGTAGCTGCCGAGGGCCATCGCCAGATGCGCCCACGCATGCTGCAACCGGGGAAGAGCAGCCGGACGTAGGGCGTCGCCGTACCAGCCTGCCCGGCGCATTCTGGTGTGAATGTCGGCCAAGTCCTCGTCGCCGGTCAGGCCGAACCGCCGGGCCAGCTCGTCGTGCCGTTGCCGCAGGAGCTCATCGAAGACCGGCGGCGGCTCCGCGGCCTGCCGCATCGGGCGGGGTCTGATCAACGCCAGCACGGGCACGCTGTGACTGTTCTCCCGCAGTCGCCGGGCCATCTCGAACGCGACGACCGCACCAGTGCCGAAACCGGCCAAGAGGTAGGGGCCCTCGGGTCGTTCGCGGCGCAGGGTGGTCAGGAAGCCTTCCGCCAGGTCCGCGATGCCCGTGCCCAACGCGACAGGGTGCTCCGGCAAAGCGAAGCCCTTTGCCGGCCGGACACCGCCCGCCCATGCGGCAACGGCCTCTTGCTCCACCTGGACGTGGTCTTCTGAGTGAACGACGTACAGCGGTTCGGCACCCCCGCCATCCACAATCACCGACGGATACTCGTTCGCCCCGCATGCGCCAGAATCGGCGTCGGTGAAGGCCTTTGTGTTCTCGGGGGACGCCTGCAGTGGGCCGAATCGGGAGCGTGCGTCGCCGTGCACAGTCAGTCGCTCCGCGAGGCGCGCCGGCACGGGGTTCCGGAGCGCCACCGAGCTCCGCACCTGTATCCCCCGCTGCCTGGCTGCCAGAACGACGTCGATCATGGCCACTGAGTCGCCGCCGAGGTCGAAGAAGTCGTCGTATGGAAGAACTTCCCGCCCGAGGTGTTCACTCCATATCTCACACAGGGCTTCTTCGATTTCCTGGCATGCCCATAGTGTGTGCTGGGCTTCAGCATCCGCGGTGTCCAGTTTGATCATTGACGATTCACCACCCATGGAATATCACTGTCACGCTCACGCCTTAACTTCGTCGCTTGCTGCGGCACCGGTAAGTGTTTACCGGGAGTCGACGTAAATACAGGAATCAGGGCGGCAATTTACGCCTGGGAATTGCCGGGGAATCGGCGTCCGGCCTGGCCGACGCCGGCCGCGTCGGTGCCGGCAGCGGACTCCACGTCCACGGCGCGAGTGCCCCGACCAGCCCAGATCAACTGGACGCTGGTGCACCATCCGCACCCAGCGGACCCGGCGCGGGCGTGCCTACCGGTAAGCGCGCTGCGACGGGTTCGCGTCGATGGCCGCACGCTCGGCCCGTGGATCCGTACCGCGTGCCAGGGCCGAGACCGCGTCGCCGATATCACGCATGAAGAGGTCGCCGGGGCGGGTGAGTTCGCCGTTCAGGCGCCAGGCGAGCCGCAGGCCGATGCTGTTCGGCTCCCGCCAGGCGAACAGCATCAGCTGCGGACCGTGTCTCCGCTCCTCTTCGAAGATGATCTCCCCCTCGGGAACAGGCCGCGGGGCGAGGGAGGACGCGAGAGGGCCCTGCGGTTCCGCGCGGAGCGACTGCGCCGATGTGTCGATGAAGTTGAACAGGGCGCCGGCAACCCGGATCGAGTGCGCGCCGGGCAGCACCTGATCCCTGACGGCCTCGGCCTCCGCGCGGTCGATGTGGGCGAACATGTTGGCCTGGGTGTGCCGGACGAAGGTGCGCCTCGCGACGTGGGAGAGGTCCTCTGGTGACGGCTCCGGCACGCGCACCGGAGCCTGGAGGAACATCTTGCTCGCGCTGGACCGGACGCTCTCCAGCCACCTGTTGTGTGACAGGGTCAGCACGCCGATCGCCGGAGTGCGGGTGAAGCGGCACAGTGCCGCTCCGAATGCCATCAGCAGCACGGTGGACACCGGCACCTGAAGGCTGGACGACGCGGCCTCGGCAGCCTTGAGCATGGACGTGGAACGCAGCACGCAGGCGGCGTACCGGTCTGAGCCAGTGGGCACGACCGACGAGCGAGCATCGACGCCGCCTTGTGGTCCCACCTCCTTCCGCAGTTCCTCGAACTGCTCGGTCCAGTACCGGAGAGCCCGCTCGAGGTGACGTTGGCCCGCCTCGGAGTCCTCCCAGCGGACGACGTCCAGCGGCTGGGTGACGTCCGGGCTGGAGAGGGGCGCTCTGCGCAGGAGGCCGTCCAGGTCCTGCAGCAGCACGTTCATGCCCCACCCGTCGACGGCGCTGTGGTCGGCCACCAGGCCAATCTCTCGGACCCGCCGACCCGTGGTCGAGAGAACCACATGGAACGGCCACTTCGATGCCACCTCGAACGACGAATGCCGGATCTGGGCGAAGAGCTCCTCGGCTGTCCGGACACTTCTCACCGAGACGGCGGCCTCCACAGCCGGGGCGGAGACGGCAGTGACCCTCTGCCTGCCCGTGAGGTCCCCGTCGAACGACAGCAGAGTGCGCAGGGCTTCATGCCGGTCGACCAACTCGGTCAGAGCCTCAAGCACCTGCGGGACCGTGGCTCCCCTTCCGTCGACCACGGCGCACATGTTGTCCTCGTAGGCCGCCTTTTTGTGCTGCTCGAGTACCTGAGGATCGGTGGGGCGTTCGGCGAACCAGTCGGCCTGGGGCCAGTTCAGACGTCCTTCTCGTTCCCCCGCTGTGTTCTCAACTTTTTCGGGCACGACTCTCCGCCTGTCGTATCGGTGTCCTCTTCGAATCTTTCACCTGGGGAATGCGGCAATGCTAAATTGGTTCTTCCACCAGGCGACGGATCTGCGTGAGATCACCCCGGACCAGCAGAGCCATGAGTTGCCGGTCTTTTGCCGGCAACTCGTTGAGAAGGTCGACGGGCACACTCCTGACGAACGAGCGCGCGGGCGACAGCGCATCGCTCAGCGTGGCGTCGCTGTGCAAGTGCAGCGCGCGGAGCGCTTGCCGGACGTTACCGCGGCACATGTCATCGGCGTACGGCGGGACAAGTTCCGGAGCGAGCGTCGTGATGACCTCGAACGTGTCGAGCACCATCCGCATGCAGGCCGCGATATTCGCCGGTTCGTCGCGCCGCTGTGTGATCGATGGCGCACCGCGTTCGCGGATGCGCCAGAAGTAGACGACCTCCGACACCACATCGACTGACGACGCCTCGATGTGCGCGCGTATCATCACAGGCGCGTCCTCGTATTCCGGCAGTGTGAACACAAGAGCCCGCGCATCCCAGAACGAGCGTCGGAACACCTTGTTCCACACCATGCGGTCGCGCACGAGTGCGGTGTGGCGGCGGATGTGTGTGCGGCGCCGGTCGTGCGCGAACACGTCCTGGTATCCGGGATGCTGTCGCACGCCGGCGCTGTGCAGTCGACGTACGTCTCCGGAAGCGATGTCAGATCCCGTGTCCTCAAGCGACTTGATGAGCGAGGCGTACCCGGTGGCCGGCACGACGTCGTCACTGTCACAGAAGGCGAGATACCGTCCTCGGGCCGCACGAACGCCGGCGTTGCGGGCAGCACTCACTCCGGCGTTCGGCTGTTTGAGCACGCGGATGCGAGAGTCCTTGTGCGCCCACTGTTCGGCGATGGTGTGGCTTCCATCCGTGGACCCGTCATCGACAACGATGATCTCGACTTCTGCGACTTGTTGGTCGAGTAGCGACCCGAGGCAGGAGGAGATGTATGGCTCGACGTCAAACATCGGAACGACGACGCTTAGTGTCGGCAACATGGCACACTAACCCTTCCCTATGGATTACGACGGCTGTAGAAAATCAACTTGTTGTCCGTCGATGGGCGTGGATGCGATCAGGACCCTCGGCGAGCAAAGCCTCCGGTCGGCGCCATGGGTAGGCCGACCTCAGTGGAACAGCTCACCTCAGCGCATTTACCACTGTCACCGTGACTCCACGAAGTCCGGCCAGACATCCAGGTCGTCGCCATGCGCGTGGATCAACGCCAAGACGACCCGCTCGATCCCGAAGGCAGTACAGGAACTGTGCGCTGGCTCCTCTTCACCATCGCGGCCGAACCGGATCCCGAACCGGTGACCCAAATGGTCCCGGTGGCTGTTGACTGAGGCGACCGCGGTCCCCGGATCATCGGCGGATACGCGGGTCACAAGCTCGAACTTCAGGCACTGCTGCAGCTGGCTGACCCGCATGAACTCGCCGACAGGGCCGAAGAAGGGGTCGTTGGCCGGTTGAACTTCGATGGTCAGGCCGAGGCGGGTCAGCAGTTCCTCACCGCGAGCGAGCCACTCATCGCGCCATTGCAGGGCGTACCCGTCGTCCGCGATGACGACGAACTCACGCTGCCGGAAAGAGCGGAAGCGGCCCACCTCACTGGTTGCCTCCTGGCGGTAACAGTGGCCGACCACATCGAAGAAGACCGGTTCGGCGAGGGTGGAGTCGGCGACCTGTGGATAGATCGCATAGCAGGAGGCCGGCGCCAGGACCACATCAGTCGGGCTTGCGGCGTCCCCGGCCACGGCTTCCTCGCCGCCCAGCGTGTGGACCGCGCCGAGCAACTGCGGAAACGACTCCGCGTATTCGGCCCGCTCGATGACTTCCCGTGGCACGACTGGAGGGCACCACAGGGGTCCGGGTGAGTCCGAGGGATCGGCCGCGGTCAGGGCGGCCTGCAGCCGTGCCACTGCGGTCTCGAACTTGGAGGTCAGGTTCAGCAAGCCCGCCACCGAAGTGGGCCTCAGCCACCCGCCGGCCACGAGACGGTCATACGCATCAGGCTTGACCGCACCCACGTCAAGCCCACACTCCAGCACCTTCACAGCACAACACACCCCTTCGGAAACTGCGTTCTCATCCGATTTCTATGCAAGTACCGCTCCGCCGTTGACCCGGTGGGCCCGGTTCCGACGGTTGTCCAGGTGCACGAAAACGCGATGCAGCCAGCGGTCGTTGCCGTCGTAGCGGGGGACGAAAGCCCCCCGTCCGTGAACGACGATCCGGTTGTCGAGGAAGACCATGTCGCCGGGTCGCAGGACGAGATCGTTCCGGATCTCCATGAGCGCTTCCCGCAGTCGGCACATGGCCGCCGCTGCCGCGGTGTCAAGGGCCGAAGTGGCGTGGAAGTCGACCCGGATATTCGGGTCCTCCACGCTGCCGTTCAGCAGGGCGTGCGGTCCCGCGTGGCCCGCCGTACGGAATGAAGGCGGTGCGGCGGTGACGAACCTGGGCTCATGCAGTATTTCTCTTTCGCCCGGCGACAACAGCGGAAGTGCCTTGCGGACCGATGCGACATACGTGCTCACCGCCTCCTCGTGGGAGGGCCTTAGGCACAGCAGTCCGACGTAGTCGGGGCGGTGCGGATGGAAGGCGTTCTCGGTGTGGAACTCCAGCGTCACCGAACCGCCGTTACTCTGCGAGTCCGCCAGCGCGGGAACGGGCACGACGTTCTGGACCAGCGCGCCATGCTTTTCGTTGCGGTAGGCGATGACCTCCCCAAGCTGTGTCGCCAACATCATGGTGATGGCCGCCGGCACCGTGGATTCTCGCTCGACCGAGTTCGGAACGTCAGGGGTCGGCGGTAGCTTTCCCTGGTCGACAGGCAGATTGAAGAGGGTCAGGGTGCCGTCCAGTCCAGCATCATGCCGGAAGCGCCTGACGACCTCGAGCACACGAGTGGGGAGTTCGCTACTCATCCGACGCGCGCCTGCCAGCCAGTCGGGATGGTCCACCAGCGCGGGTGGGGTCTGGGCAAGCTCCAGGGCCTGAGAGGACAGGACTGAGCGTTCGCGATCCGACAGTTCCAGTACGGGACTTGCGTCTACATGAGGGGTTGTCGAGCTGTTGGTGGAAGTAAGCGTGCCGGTCACGTACCAAGCTCCTTCTCGGTTTGGGCAGGCTCGGCTCGCGGCCAGTCGAGATCGACGAGGGCGAGCCCGACAGCGCCGTGCGGATCCGTGGTCATGACGAGCCCGGCTCTTCCGGCCGGGCTGTCCGGCACCATCGCTGACGTCAAGTGCTTGATGACGTCAGCAAGTTGCAGGGCACTATGAGCGCTGTAGCAATCACCCATCTCGTTCTCGCCCCACAGCAGCGGAGCGTCGACCGCCTGACGCACCGCAATGAGCTGTGATCGGTCCACGTCGGGGACGCCCGTCTCCCGGAGCGCCACGAGGCCGACGTCGCTCGGCTCGACCCGGCCGCGCCGCAGAGTTGCGGTCACCGCTTCGGCGAGTTCGCCCGGGTCGGCGGGGTCGACCGCGCGCACTGTGGTGGCGGCAAGCCGCGCGATGGGCAAGCGGCCGGCCGCCTGGACGTCCGCCAGTCGTTCCAGGACGAACATCGCGGAACCCTCGCCGACGGCGCCGGTGTCCCGGACGGCCTGTGCCCACCACACGGCCGCTGTCGTCGCCTCGTCGGAGGCGCCGGCGACGATCCTCTGCGCATGGCCGACGCGCAACGCCATTTCGGCCTGGCGGAGCGCGGACACACCAGCCAGCGGGCCGGCGACGACGGTGAAGTTCGCCGCCCGCGCGCCGACCTGGATCGCCGCCGCACCCGCAGCGGTGTTCATCGCTGTGTTGGGAAACGAGGCGGCATCCACCAGGTAGGGTCGCGACTGGTTGAAGCTGCGGGAGCCGAACTCGACGGTGCCGGAAATACTCCCCAGAGCGGTGCCCACCGCGATGCCCACCGTCTCCTGGTTCGACGCGCTTATGTCAAGTCCGGCATTGGCGAGGGCGGCGCCGCAGGCGGCCATCGTCAGCAGCGTTGACCGATGGCTGAACCGTGTGGCCCGCCGACCGAAGAGGGCCTCCGGGTCGAAGCCGGCGACCCGGTGCACCGGATGCCCCGAGGTCACCTCTGGCTGCGTGCTCGGGTCGGGCCTGACTGCTCCGATCCCGGTGATGACAGTGGTCATTGTTCGCTCCCGAACATGACGACGGCGTTGTTGCCACCGAATGCGAACCCGTTGTTCTGCGCGATACGGACCACCCCGTCCCGGCTCTGATTCGAGACGATGTCGAGCCCCGTGGCTTCTGGATCAGTGAGGCGGTGGTTGACCGTCGGAGGCAGGAACCCCTCGGAGATACTCAGGGCGCAGGCCACCGCTCCGAACCCGCTGGAGGCGCCCATCGTGTGGCCAACCATGGACTTGATGGAGCTGATGGGTGGCGCCTTGCCGCCGAAGACCGTTCGTACAGCCGCTGCCTCCACCGCGTCGTTCATCCGTGTGCCCGTACCGTGGGCGCAGATGTAGTCGACCTGGTCCGGGGTGACGCCGGCTCGGCTGTGGGCCAGCCGGAAGCACCGGATGATGCTGGCGGCGTCCGGGGACACAGGGTGCTTGGCGTCACAGGTCATGCCGTAGCCGAGGAGTTCGGCGTAGACCCGTGCCCCGCGGGCCTTGGCATGCGTCCGTTCCTCAAGGACCAGAGCCACACCACCTTCGCCGGTGATGATGCCTTCGCGGTCGACGTCGAATGGTCGGCACACGTCCGCGGCCAGGGCGCCCATCCGATGGAAGCCGGCATGAGTGAAACGATTGACTGAGTCGGCACCCCCGGCCACGGCGATGTCCGTCTCGCCAGTGGTGATCAGGTCGAAGGCGTGCCCGAGGGCGTAATTGCCGGCCGCGCAAGCGGTGCCCAGCGTGACCGGCTCGCCCACGGTGCCCAGCTCGCGCGAGGCGACCAATGCCAGGTTGGATGCCGAGGCTTGGGCGGCGGCCTGGGGGTCGGGGAGACCCCATCCATTCCGCTTCCACTGCTCAGCCATGCCGACCACGGCTGGTATCTCGCCGAACGTGGTGCCCATGACGACCGCGGCAGGAGTGCCGTTCAGGTCGAGCGCGGCGTCGTCGGCCGCCAGCCGCGCGGCGGCCGCGGCGAAGAGAGCCGTGCGCCCCCACCCGCGGTCCGCAGGGGTGATCCGGCGCAGGATTTCGTACGGCCGGAAATCTGGCACCTCACCGCCAGCAGTCTTCAGGAATCCAGTGGTGTCGAATCCTTTTATAGGCCTGGTGCCGCAAAGGCCCCGGCGGAGGGCCTTCGTGAAGCTGGATATTCCAGTACCTATGTTCGATACAGGACCCAGTCCGGTGATGACGACACGGCGTCCCACGGCTACCAACCAGCGCTTTCGGCCACTACGTGGTACGCGGACTTCAGATTCGTCATGAGGCGTGGTGTCTCGGCCTCGTCAATGGCGACGTCGAAGTGCAGCTCAAGCTGCGTCAGCAGCTCGATGGCGAGTAGCGAGTCGGCGCCGAGGTCGGTGGCGAACGAGTTCGCCTCCTCCACCTCCTTGGGTTCGACCGAGAAAACATCCGAGACGATGTCGCGGATTTCGTTCAGCAACTCTTCGCGAATAATGCGTGAGTTCTGATCGATCATCTTACGCCCTCTTCTCCTGATGGTGCCGACCATATCTGTCTAAGGGGTGAGTTAATCATTCGAGACGGCTTTTTCTAGTATTCGGACGTAGTTGTCAGCCATTCGGTGTGCGGTTTCATCGACGTACAGGGACGTGTTGTACCTAAGCTCGGCGAACACGTCGGCGCCGTGCTGGCTGAGGTTCAACGTCATATCAAACTGCCCGGGGAATACCGGCACATGGAGCCGGGAAATATTCAGCCCGGCGTGTTCGACTCGGCGATCCGGCAGCAGCATGTCGAAGTAGGGGCTCGCGATACTTTCAGCATTCATGCCGAAGGTACAGGACACCAGGCCGAGACTCCTGGGGTCCCGTTGAGTTCGCAGCAAGGCCGGCATCATCGCGTACGGAAAGTCGCGGTGGCGCAGTCCACCCCACAGTTTCTCCGTTGTGCGTCGCAGAGCCGAGGTGAAGGATTCATCCGGGTCCACCAAGACCCGCATGGGGAGGACATTGACGAAATGACCGATCGAATTACGGAAACGACGAGCCGATCGCAGCGTCACGGGATAGCCGATGATGAAGTCCGTCCGACCGGACTCCTGATGGAGAAGCCGATGAAAAGCCGTCAAGTAATAGGCGAACGGCGTCGCTTTTTTGCTCACGGCCGCACGCCGCACTCCTTCGGTCAACTTGTGGTCGAGCCAGAATTGGATCTCCGATCCTTCGGCCCGATAGGCGGCGGGTCGCGGGTGGTCAGTGGGCTGATCGACTCCGACAGCACCCTGCGTGAGCTCCTCCCTCCAATAGTCCCGGGCCGCAGCGGCGCGAGGCGAGGAGAGATAGCTCTGCTCACCTCGCACCAGTTCGTCGATGCCGGCTCCGAACCTGCGAGGCATGTCAGCGGCCTTGTGGGCGTCCACGTATTGAGTCAGGACCTCACGGAGGAAGAGCAACGTGGACAGGTCATCCATGACGATGTGGTGAGCGACGACCAGCAGGATGTCGTCAGCCGTGCCGTCGCGTAGGAGCGCAATCCGCACGGGCGGCTCCTGGTCCAGTTGGAAGGGGCGTCTACCCTGCTCCTGCACGAAGCGGCGAGCGTCCATGTCGGGTATCTCGTCGATGCGGTACTCATCGAGTGCGGGCACACGCCCTTGTGCAGCGAAGCGGCAGACCCTGCCGGATTCGACTCGAAACACGGAATGCAGTAGGGCGTGCCTGGAGATGGTCCGGCTAACGGCCGTGGAAAGCCTTGACACGTCAACCGGAAAATGCAGCCGCCAGGCCCCGGTCACATTGTCCGCGCAGCGGTCCGGCTGGAATTTCTGCAAAACCCATAGCCCTTCCTGGGCTATGGTGAGTTCGTGCCCGTCAGTCGGCAGTGAACCCGCTCGGGTCAGTGTTTCTTCCATACTTTATCTGCCTCCGTCAGGATCGGACCACTGCGGCCGCCAACGTAAGTTCGCCACATGTGCCGGCTGTCCGACAAGGCACCGAGGGGGCAATATTATTGCCGGTCTCGTGCCCGTCCCCCGTGAGCTCTTCTGGGTGATCACCGAGCGTTTTCAGTGGTGCTGTTCCAGGGTGAGGACGGCTCGGGCGATACGTCATTCACCCCGAATCCGGCACCCACCTGTCTAGGTCTCGCTTTTGTGCAGGTGGGCCACGGCGAACAGGGCCTGGTCGAGCGGCCAAAGCAAGAGGTTCACCGAGCCCGCCATGCCCTCGTCTCTGGCGGCGGGCTGCACGGTCTCCGGTGAACAGCTATGTGGAGACGCGCCTCAGCCCCAAGGGGTTCCGTCCTCATTGCTCTCTGCTTGGGCCGAAGTCCCGACGGCCATCACCGAACCCACCGGCTTGTTCAGGTCCGCCGTGGCTGAGAACCCGCCGAGTCCGATGATCGCTGCCGTAATCATCGTGGTCCCGCAGTACCAGCGCTGTGCATAAGGCCGCGGAGTGCGCATCGGATACTCCTTGAGGTGGGAGGGTGTCATCTGCTTGCCGAGACCCACCTAACTGTCGTCCGCTGCTATCCGGCCATCTTGTCACTATCGTCGTGGCATCAGATGGCGTCCCGCCATGCGGTGTTACCGGATCTACGCGTTCCGAGCGGCACCGCCGAAGAAGATCATTCTGTCCTTTTGCGCCCGGCGCCTACGCGTCGAGGGCTTCGGCCCTGTGCGAGGGATTCGGTGAGCTCACGCGCTGTTCGTCCATCCGCCGCCACTCCGGCCTCATACCCGATGCGACCGTGGCGAGGAGGTACGCGAGCCCCACCGTCATCAGCACGGGCACCAGGCCCACGGCAGCCGCCCCCGCGCCGGCCAACAGCCCGCCCAAGGGCGTACCCGCGAAGGCCAGTGAGCTGCCCAGCCCCTGCACCCGCCCCAGGAGCTCCGGGGGGATGCGCTCGAAGAGGACCGCTCCCAGAACCGGGTTGAGGAACCCGGTGCCGAAGCCACCGACCGCGAACACCGCAACCACGACCCAGGCCGGTACGTCCATGGCGAGGATGAGGAACTTCGGCGCCCCGCCGAGCAAGAACCCGCCGAAGAACACGCGTCGCCGCGACAACCGGTGTGCGATCGTCGCCGCGACAAGGCTGCCGCCGACGGCGGTGGCACTGGACACCCCGAGCAGCAGACCGAACATCCCGGCGCCACTGCCCGAATCCCTGGCCCAGACGGGCAGCAGCACCCACATTGCGGCGTCGAGGAAGTTGGTGACCGTCAGCATCACGATGATGGTCACCAGCAGCGGATCGCTCCGCAGCAGTGTGAATGCCTCACCGAGGCTGCGCAGATATCCGGACTCCCGCCCGGCGGCCGGAACCGGGCCCCCCATTCCCTTGGGCAGGGCCAGAGCGACCAGTGCCGAACCGAGCAGAAAGGCCGCGCCGTTGACCGCCAGGCCTGCCATCGGCCCGAACAGCAGCACCAGTCCCCCGCCGGCCATCGGACCGAGCGTGCCGGACAGCCGTTCCATCACTCCGATCCACCCCGTGCCCCGCTCCAATGCCACCCCGCTGAGCTCGGCAGCCTGCGGAACCATGACCTCCTTCGCCAGATCGCCCGGCCCTCGGACGGCGCCCACCACGGCCACCAGAACCAGCAGCAGCGCATACGACAGCAGGTTCAGCGCGTGCAGCAGAGGGATGAGGACCACCGAGGCCGCACTGGCCAGATCGGTCACCCACGAAACACGGCGCGGCCCCAACCGGTCGATCCATGGTCCAGCCAACGCTTTCGACGCCACATACGGCGCCGTCTCGCAAAACGCGACCACTCCGGTCTGAGTGACGCTTCCCGTGGTGACGAGAACGAACCAGGGCAGGGCAACCGCGGCCACCCTGCTGCCGGTGAGGGACACGGCGACTGCGGCGACCAGCCCTCCGAGAGGAGGCAGGCTCCGTCGGGGTATCCGTACGAACCTCACGGCTTCGCCTCCCACGTGGGCAGCACGTAGGAGATAACCTCCACCGTCGCACCGTCGTTCGGCGCCTCCACGCCTTCCGGCAGCCGGTAGCGCTCGACGACCTCCGCCATGTCCTGGCGCAGCTGATGGGCCTGGTCAGGCGTCAACACCAGTTGCCAGTTGCTGGCATTGATGGCCCCCTGCCACTCCTTGGGCAGGGCGGGCAGGGTCGTCAGGACCTGCTGGATGTGCAGTTGGTACGAGTTCACCACCGACTGCAGATACGCCAGCGAGGCCTCGGGCTCCTGCCGGGCCAGCTCCAGGTCGTCGAAGACCGTCCCGTCGTGCACCGAACGCCACCAGCGCTCACGGGCGTTGCCCCGATCCGCATCCTC
Organism: Streptomyces sp. NPDC006602; assembly: GCF_042870385.1. Lineage (NCBI taxonomy): Bacteria > Bacillati > Actinomycetota > Actinomycetes > Kitasatosporales > Streptomycetaceae > Streptomyces > Streptomyces sp. NPDC006602. The sequence continues at coordinate 294,857 of NZ_JBIAHG010000004.1, forward strand.
TGCCACCAGTCCGGCCTGGGCGAGCTGGCGGAGGTGGTAGCTGGCGGATCCGGAGTTGATCCCCAGCTGCTCCGCCATCCGGGTGGCTGTGGACGGCCCGTTTCTGCGCAGCAGGGTGAGCATCTCCACCCGGTCTGGATGAGCCAGGGCGCGCAGGCTCTTGGCGTCGAGAACAACATGATCCGGAGCTCGATCCTGAGTCATGAAGCCACCATAGAACGCGAAGAGTTGTTCGCGAAGATATCTTCGCGAAAATGTCGCTGCATAATCGCCGAGCGCGGTTCGTCGGTCGGCGAGGGTGGCTGAAGCGTGTTGCAGAAGGCCGCGACCACGCTGCCTGAGCTGGGCCGTTGGCGGGTCTGGTCATGCGGCGAGGGCGAGATTGTGCATGCTGGCGACGGTCTGGACGGCGTTGTCTTCCTCTCCGACCTTCAGCAGAGGTCGCCCCGGGCGCTTGCGGTGCGAGACGAGGAGACCGGTGTTGATGTAGGCGCCGTCGCAGAACACGGTGGCGCCCTGGCGGTGTTCGGCCAAGCCGGAGTCCCTGTGGGAGCAGCGGGCCGAGTCTTTGGAGCACCCCGCGCACGGTCGCGGGCGAGATGCCGAACAGGGGGGCGAACTGCCTCATCGTGAGGGGTTCGTGCGGTGATGCGGAGCCCCGCCGCCTCACTTCATGTGCGGCCACAGACCCGACATGCTCCCCAACCGGCCCGGCAGGAAGTCCTGACGGATTCCTGTCAGACGCTCGCATTTCTGTCCGGTCCATGTGCCGCACTGGCAGCATGGGCACCTTTCAGATGAGCGGCGAGCCGCGCCGAGAGTCCGGCGTCCTTCGAGGCAAGCGATTCCGCGGCCTCCCGCCACATCCGCACCGCCTCATCAGTGCGGCCCAGCCCGTGCAACGCTCGCCCTGCCAGCTCCAGGCACCGGGCGCGCCACACAAGGTGGGAGCCGAGGGCCTGGAAGGCAGCGCAGGCATCCATGGCCCTGGTGGCCGCGGAATCCAGGTCCCCGGCGGCGAACTCAACTTCCGCGGAGGCGAGCAGTACCCTGCTGTTCAGCAAGACATCGCCTGCGCGTTGGGACAATTCGGTCGCGGTGCGCAGGCTCTCCCGGGCCTTTTCTGTTGCGTCCATCTGGGCGTAGGTGATGCCGAGACTCAGATAGCCGAAACCCTCGCCGACCGAGTCGGCTCCCAGTCTGCTCTCCCGGCACACGTCCTTCAGCAGGCCCTCGGCACGCGTCAAGTCGCCGAGCTGCAAACAAAGTTCCGCCAGATGGTACTGCGCCTGCGCGGAGTCCCGCTTCGAATCGACCCGCTGGGCCACGGCTGCCGCCCGCTCGAATCTCTCCTCGGCCAAACGATACTGCCGCCGGTCCATGGCGATCTGGCCCATACAGCGCAGGACGGCGGACTCTCCCGCCTGATCCCCCACTTCCCGCATGAGCACCAGTGCTTGACCATAGAGCACAGAGGCGGCGTCATAGCTGCCACGAAGTCTTTCAACACCGGCCAGTCCGTGGGTGGTCAAGGCGCTGCCGTGCCGGTCGCCGATCTTCTCCCACAGCACGAGCGCCTCACCGAACAGCTGCTCTGCTTCGTCGAGCTGCCGAGTCGTGGCCAGCACGCCAAGCGAATAGAGCAGGGCCGCCGTGCCCCGGTCGTTGCCCGCTCGGCGCGTGACCTCCAAGGCCCCCAGGTGCGTGACCTGCCAGTCCTCGGGATAGGGACCCGACTCGAAGAGCGTGTCCGAGGTGATCGCAAGATCCCAGCAGATCTCATCGAAGCCGCCCCGAGCGGCCAGGAGAATGGCTTCCACCAACAGGGTCCGCTCGCTCTGAAACCAGGTGACTGGATCGGTGAGTAGGGCCTGAACCCGTTCCTTCGGCAGCGGCCAGTGGGCGGCCGTACCGTGGAGCACGTAGAAATCTCCGCCGTAGTGTCGTCTGTGAGCCTCGGCGGCCAGGGAGAGCCAGCCGCCAAGGTAGCGGCTGAGTATCTCTCTGCGTGTCGCGGCAGACTCTGACCGTGCCAACTGCTCACCGGCGTAGAGTCGGACCATGTCGTGCAGTTGATAGCGCAGGTTCCCGGCATGTGTGCTCCAGGCCTGCACCAGCCCTTCCTCGACCAGCGACTCGAGCAGGCTCTCCGCCCTGCGCACGTCATCATCCAGCAGTACGGCTGAGATCCAGCCGGCAAAGTCCGCTGCTCCTAGAATGCTCAAGCGACGCAGCAGTCGCTGCTGGTCCTCCGCCAGTCCCCTGTACGTGAAGTCCAGGGTGGCCCGGATGCTCGCACCTTCGAGAGCGAGTTCGTCCAACCGCAACCGCTCGTTGGACAGCCGCTCGACCAGGTGGACAACTCGCCAATGAGGCCGGGTGGCAAGCTTGGTGGTAACGATGCGCAGGGCCAGCGGAAGGCCTTCGCAGAGTTCGACCAGGCTGGTGATCGCCTCCGGTTCCGCACTCGCCCTGTGGGAGCCGATGGCCCCTGTCACGAGGGAGGCGCCCGCCGGGGTGTCCAGTGGGCCGACGTCACACCACGCCGCTCCAGGCGGCCCGGCCAGCCTGCTCCGGCTGGTCATGATCACGGCGCAGCCCGGTTCTCCCGGCAGTAGGTCCGAGATCTGCCGGGCGCTGGAAACATCGTCGAGTACGACGAGGACGCGTCTCCCGGCCAGCTTGCTGCGGTACGTCTCGGCACGCTCAACGGCATTGTCAGGTATCTCGGTGGAGTTCATGCCGAACGACCGCAGAAACCGGTCGAGAACCGCGGTCACGGACGAGGCCGGCCCTTGCGCCTCACCGAGCCGCGCATACAGGCGCCCGTCGGGGAAACGCTCATTCAGCAGATGCGCGGCCCGGATGGCCAGGGTGGTCTTGCCCACACCGCCCCGCCCGGTGAGCACAACGATGGGAACGTGCAGTGCACCAGATGGGGTACTACCGCCGCCGGCCCCGTGGAGTGAGGCAACGATGGAATCGAGCTCCTCATGACGGCCAGAGAAGTCTGCGATCGTTGACGGCAGGAGCTGAGGCACCACATCCGGCGGCGCGTTCTCCTGCGCCGGGGGCGGCAACGGCACCGCCTCGTCCGCCCCGGGGCCGGCGTCGAGCCCGCTGTCGTTGTTCAGTATCGCCTGGTGCAGGACCTGCAAGGTCTTGCCCGGCTCCAGTCCCAGCTCATCGATCAGTACCGCGCGGCCCGCGCGGAATACCTCGAGGGCCTCGGCCGACCGCCCGGACCGGTGCAAGGCCAGCATCAGCTGCCCGCGCGCACGTTCCCACAATGGGTAGCGGGAAACCAGCTCGGACAGCTCACCGATGACCTGATGGTGGCGGCCGAGACGCAATTCCAGATCAATGCAGTCACCCAGGGCGGCGAGCCTGCTTTCGTGGAGGCGCGTGACCGCCTGCCCCACGACCCGGCTTTCTACGCCTGCGCAGGCGTCACCGCGCCAGAGTTCGAGGGCGGCTCGGTACTCTACTACCGATTCGTCCGGCTGCTGCATCCCCGCGGCGCGTGTCACAGACTCGCGAAAGAGCTCCAGGTCAAGCAGTCCGGCCGGGAAGGTCAGCCGATAGCCCGTGCGGCTGGTTCGAATGGTCGCGTCGATGTTCAACTGGGCGAGAAGCTTGCGCAGTTGGGAGATGCAGATTTGCACCTGACTGCGTGCGGTGGAAGGGGGCGTCTCTTCCCAGACGGCCTCGATGAGCCGGTCTACCGGCACTGACTGCCCGGCTTCCAGGAGAAGCATCGCCAATACGACTTCCTGGCGTGGCGCTGTTAGTGAGACAGGTCCGCGTCCCCCATCGAGCTCTATCGACCCGAGGATCCGAAATACCAACTCAGACACTGATTCCCCCACATGCTATCCATCATTACCAGCAACTAAGATCACCGACCTGGACTCGGCGAGGGCGGGCGGTTGGTGTTCAAAGCGATATGCAGAGTAACTGCACGCCCCCGGCTGCGTAAACGATCTCGTAACATGATCTTGCCAAGGTGTCCGAGGGTCAATGCCCTTGCGTTATCTGTGTGATGGCCTTGCCCGCCCCCGGTAGGGCGGCACAATGCCGTCCGTATTGACCAGGTTTGGGCTCTGCTTCGCATCCTGTCCGCCCGTCCGGGAGAACGTCGCCCCGCCTCTCTTCGACCGCGTACGGATACCGAAATTTTTCGACACCCTGTGAAGACCCAGCTCAGCGCCCTGCCAGAACGGGAAGGCCACAGAGAACTGGCCGCACGGGTTGTACCAGGGAGCTTCACCGGGTAGAAACCGGTTGCTAGACCTGGCGAAGGCGCGAGCGATGCAGGGGCGAGGAGCGGGATGAAGTATTTCGGCAGTCGGCGAAGGCCCCAGTTCAGTGACCTATCCGACCAAGAAGGCCACGGAGAAACTGGCCGCACGGGTTGTACCAGGGGCTCCGCCAGGTAGAAACCGGTTGCCGGATCAGATGGAATCGCGAGCAAGGCAAGGGCGAGGGGCAGGGGCATGATTGCCGCGTCCACACCGAAATCAACCAGTAATTCGCCCCGGCTGGCGATAGGAAATCAACAAATTGCCGGGGGCGACCGACATGATCCTTGTTCGTTGATCGGTTCCAGCTTTCCACAGTAAATGCTGGGAGGTTGATACCTGTGATTAGACCAGAGCTGACCTCGATTCGTCATCCCTGAAAGAGCGGGGCAAGAGGAAGCACCCGTAACCCCGGCCCCGTCGACTTCCGTACACGGCCTGGCGCTGGCCTTGCTAAAGGTTGTCCCGCAACTGCCCTGACGTGAGTCGGCCCCCATGACAGCCGGAAGTAGCTCCTCATGGAGGGGCAGATATGGCACCGTGCTGACGGTCAGGTTCGCTGCGCGCCGGCCGCCAGAAGGCCGGGCGACAAGCGAATTGGCTACTCGACCAGATGCCAGTGCGCCTTGCTCCAGTCGATCCTGTCGTCGAGTTCGGTCAGGAACTCATCGGCAGCCCAGGTGGCCTGGGGCTCGTGCCCCTGCTCAGCCAGCCGGCGCACGAGGTCGGCATTGTCTTGCTGTCTGGCGATAAGGGCGTCGACCATCCCGCGGCCGAGTCGAGGCCGTACGCGCTGCAGAAGTCCTCCAGCCGCGAACGGCGGTCGGGCGGCGCCGGGTACTGCAGCCAGCGCAGGCAATCTGCATCGTTGCGGAACGGGGCAACGTACTCCAGGGCGTAGGCCACGTCGTGCATGCGTGGTGCCGGGCGGGCGAAGTCCCAGTCGGTGATTCCCATCGGCTGATTACCCTGCCAGACGACGTTCCAGGGACCGAAGTCCCCATGGCAGATGACCTCGTCGTCGCCTGGGCTGCCTGCGTCCGTGGACCAGCTCGCGCCCGGCGGAGGTGAAAAGCTCCTGCAGGCATGGTGCTCGGCTTTGTGTTCGGCACGGTGCTGGCGGTGATGCGGCTGTCGGCCAACCCGGTGCTGAGCACACTGAGTTGGGGCTACGTGTGGATCTTCCGGTCCACTCCGCTGCTGGTGCAGCTGCTGTTCTGGTTCAACATCGGCGCCCTGTATCCGACGCTCGGCCTTGGCATCCCGTTCGGCCCGCAGTTCGTCACCGTCGAGACGGAGAACCTGCTCGGCCCCACCCTCACCGCCGTCATCGGACTGACCCTGCACGAGACCGGCTACGCCGCCGAGGTGGTACGCGGCGGCATCCTCTCCGTCGACTCCGGCCAGACCGAGGCCGCGCAGGCAATCGGCCTGAGCAGGCGCCGCACCCTGCGCCGGATCGTCATTCCCCAGGCGATCGCTCCATCGTGCCGACCGCCGGGAAATGCTGATCGGCACCCTGAAGGGCACGAGCATCGTCAGCGTGCTGGCCGTGCACGACCTGCTGTACTCGGTACAGCTGATCTACAACCAGACGTACCAGGTCATCCTCTTGCTGATGGTCGCCACGCTCTGGTACATCGTTGGTCACCAGCGTGCTCAGCGCGGGCCAGTACGACGTCGAGCGGTACCGCCCGCCGGAGAGACCGGGGAGACCCGGTGAATCGGGGGAGACCCGGGGCACGCCGAGCAGAGTTTCTGGGTGGGGGACCAGCGGATTCCGGCCAGTTTCGCGCGGCCGCGGGAAGGCGGCCGCGCAGACCTCGCCGTCGCCATGCCGAGTTCCTCGGTGCAGGCCCGCCTGCCGTGCACACGGCTCCGGGTGGTCGCCGGGGACCGCGGTGACGTTGCCAAGGTGCGGGGGATCTTGCGGGCCGTCTCGCGCAGCGGCCAGAGCCATGCCGAGTCCGGGGCAGAACCAGGACGTCCGCCAGGCGTCCGTCGAGTACGGCGAGGCAGGCAGACCGGAATCGTGGACGGGCCCATGGGCGGTGGCCAGGACGTCGCCCGGGTGCGCAGGCTCGCAGCGGTGCGGAACGGCCTGGTTGGCGGCGGCCATCGGCGGTCTGCAACTCCTGTTTCACCGGCACCGGTCAGCCCGCCGCATGCCACACGGACAGGACCAGCGGCACCCGCTCCGTGTACCGGGCCGGACGCACCAACCGGCGTTGGGCGGGGTCCAGGATTCGTCTGTTTGTCCGGGACCGTGACCCCGGGGATCACCGCACCCGTGGCGGCGGAGAGCCTCGAGGATGGCCGAACACGTGGTCGTTGACGACGCGACATGACTGCCGCGTGCCCCACGGGGCATGGATCCCCGTGAACGTGTTCGAACAGGAGGGGAACCGACATCGGCACGCCGGCGGGGGTCATGAAGAGGCAGGTACGAGGAGGCGGTCCCATCGCGACAGGGGCCTTCTCGGCGGACACAGTGGAGGACAAGGCCGACAGCGCCACGGAAGAGGCGTCGGCGCAGCAGCTCACACGCAGACTACGGCGGGCGGACCTGAGGGCGGTGCCCGAGGCGCGCAAAGCACTGCGCGAGTACCTGAGGCACTGGGGAAGCCGCGGACGGGCCGAGGTCGCGGAACTGCTGACCAGCGAACTCGTCACCAACGCGATCGTCCACACCGACCACGACGCCCTCTTGACGGCCACCGTCGGACCGCATGGCCTGAGGGTGGAGGTGCGGGACTTCGTCGCCCGCAGACCCAGACTGCGCGTACCGAACGCCGACGACGGTACGAACGGCCGGGGCCTGCTCCTCGTGCAGTCCCTCGCGGACGCGTGGGGCGTGCGGGTGCACGGAGTGGGGAAGGCGGTGTGGTTCGAACTGGACGCGGGCGTCGCCTGAACCGGGCGCGACCCAGGCGTGAACCGGAGCGCGAACCGAACGGGACGGGGTGCGGCTCGTGCGAGCCGCACCCCGTCCCGTGAAGCCTCTTGCCTCTAGCCGAACTGCTGCTCCAGGTCCTTGAGCTTGCGCTCGAGGGAGTCGAGACGCGGCAGGGCCATTGTGTCGTCCTCCGCGGTGAGGTCGACGGTGATCGGGTCAGATCCGCTGCGGACGGGCTGCAGGGAGGGCCGCTGGCGTGCGGGCGGGAGCTGCTCCGGCGATATGGCAGGCTCCGCGGTGGTCCGGTCCGACGGGCCACGTTCCAGGGTCGCCTGCGCCTCCAGCTGCCGGCCGCGGCCCACGAAACCGCGGTGGCCCCGGCTGATCGCCTTGAGCTGCGCGCGCTCGACCCGCTCCTTGTCGCGGCGCCGCAGTCGGGCCGCCTCCTTCTCGCGCTTGTCCTCGCGGACCTCGTCGACCGCCTCGTCCAGGCTGCGCACGCCCTCCAGGAGCATCAGCGACCACGCCTTGTACGTCTCGCGGGGCGCCCGCAGCCAGCGGACCATGCGGATCTGCGGCAGTGGACGGGGCACCAGTCCCTGCTCGCGCAGGGCGGCCCGGCGGGTCTGCTTCAGCGCGCGGTCGAACAGTACGGCCGCCGACATCGACATGCCGGCGAAGAACTGCGGGGCGCCCGCGTGGTCGATGCCCCTGGGTGCGTGCACCCAGTTGAACCAGGCCGCCGCGCCGGCGAACGTCCATACGAGTATCCGGGAGCCGAGCGCCGCGTCACCGTGGCTGGCTTCGCGTACCGCGAGCACGGAGCAGAACATCGCCGCGCCGTCCAGGCCGAACGGCACGAGGTACTCCCAGCCGCCGGAGAGGCCGAGGTTCTGTTCGCCGAAGCCGACCAGGCCGTGGAAGGAGAGCGCGGCCGCCACCGCCGCACAGCAGAACAGCAGCACGTAGGAGGCGGTGCCGTATATGGCCTCCTTGCGCCTGCGGCGCTCTTCGCTGCGCTCCCACGAGTCGTCCGCGCGCGCGTCCTTCCCCGAGGTGCGCTTGCCACGCGCCAGCACCGCAACCGCCGCCAGCATGCCCAGGAGCAATACGGCGCCCGGAAGCAACCAGTTCAGCGATATGTCGGTCAATCTCATCTGGGGTCCCTTGCATTGGGATAGGGCGTAACGCCCGCCATAGTGGCCCAATCCCACCGGCCCTCAGAGGGTTTCGGGGCAAGAGGCCGCCAAGGAAGTGCAAGGGAATGCCCAGGGCGGCGTTCTGCTCGAACTGCCGCATGAGGGGCGGGAGCTGAGTTCGAATAAGACTACCCGTACGGGTGGTTCGACGGATAGTTCCTGCGGCCAGTGAGGAAATTGTGAATTGCCTGTAACCGGGGCGACGTCTCAGTCGCGAGTGATCCTACGGGACGGGTGATCCCGAGCCGGCCTGAGGGTCCCTCAACTGGGTGCGGAGGCGGTCAGCTTGGCCAGCCGGTCCGCGTCGCAGGTGCGCGGGCAGGTGGCGCAGGTGTCCTCGGGCTCCAGTGTGTAGAACATGCAGCAGCTCGCCCGGTCCCGGGTGGGCAGCGACTCGCCGTTCGGTCCGGTGAGGAGGCGGAAGCCCGCCGAGCCGACGTACGGCTTGGTCGATCCGGGCAGGAGGAGTTCCAGTTCGCGCTCGGCCCGGCGCCGCTCGCTCTCGCCGAGCAGTTCGGCGACGTACCAGAGGCCCTCGACGATCTCGTCCGTCACCATCCCCCACAGGGCGCGGCCGCGGCGGCGCATGCGTGGCCCGAAGCCGGCCAGCACCGGCTCCATGTGCTCGGCGACCGCGGCCAGCACCTCGGCCCGCAGTGCCTCCTCGTCGGGGACGACGCGGGCGCCGGGCAGTGCCCTCGCCGGGTCGTCCGGCAGGCAGGCGAAGGCGCCGGGGCGGACGGCGAAGGACATCGGGCCCTGCGTGCGGTCGTACGAGACATGCGTCACGGGGAAGCGCGGCACCCGGCGGTGCAGGAACCATGGCACGGTGATCAGGAGACAGGCGGGCCAGGCGTACCGGTGCAGGCCGAAGCCGGCGAGCACGTCGGGGCGGGCGGGGCGGCCGTGGTCTCGCAGTACCTGTGCGTCGTCCCAGGCCAGGAATCCGTCCAGGCCGGGGCCGCCGTTCGCGAGCTCGGCGGCCCGGACCCAGCCGCCGCCCTGAGGGGCCGGCCCGTCGGGGGGCAGTTCCGTGACCGTCAGCCCTGGGAAGACGTCGGTGACGTGGGCGTACGCGTCTGCGACGGGCGAGTGGGGGGCGGGCGGTGGGACGGGCATGGGGGGACCACCGATTCGCGATCGCTTGAAGGAAGGCTTACCTTACCCAACATGGTCGGCATGGGAACTGTCGGGTTATGCCCTAATCTGCTTGACGGACGAGTAACAACTCGCCGTAATGGCCCGAAGTGCCGACACGTCCGGAGGAGGACCGCGTGAAGCAGGGTGCGCAGGGCTCCGCCGCGACGGGTGCCGGGGATGTCCCGGGGAGTGCGGTGAGGGTGCCGCCGCAGTCCAGAGGGGCGGCGGACGCGGATGTGGACGTGGATGTGGAGGTGGGCCGTGAGCGGTATGACGCGCCGGGGGGCGTCCGCGGTGAGCACACCCACAGTGAAACGCCCCTCCCGCGGCCTCGCCCCGCCGTGCAGCGGGCCTCCGTGCGCGGACAGATCGTCGACGCCCTGCGGACCGCGCTGGTCGCCGGCGAGCTCAGGCCCGGCGAGGTCTACTCCGCGCCCGCGCTCGGCGACCGTTTTGGAGTCTCCGCGACGCCGGTCCGGGAGGCGATGCAGCAGCTCGCGCTGGAGGGTGCCGTCGAGGTGGTTCCCAACCGTGGGTTCCGGGTGGTCGAGCGAGGGCGGCGCGAGCTGGCGGAACTCGCCGAGGTTCGTTCGCTGATCGAGATCCCGGTGATGCTCCGACTCGCCCGTACTGTGCCGGCCGAACGCTGGGCCGAGCTGCGGCCCCTCGTCGAGGCGAGCGTCCGGGCGGCGGCCTCCGGCTGCCGGGCGACCTACGCGGAGGCCGACCGGGCCTTCCACCGTGCGGTGCTCGCGCTGTCGGGCAACGAACAGCTGGTCCAGGTCGCCGAGGATCTGCACCGGCGCGCTCAGTGGCCCCTGGTCGGCGGGCCCGGCCTGCGGGGGCGGGCCGAGCTGGTGGCGGACGCGGCCGAACACACGGCGTTGTTGGACGCGTTGGTCGCGCGGGATCTGGATGTGGTGCGGGCTCTGGTGGGGGAGCACTTCAGGGGCGCGCGCTGAGGTAGTGCGTGGTGCGCCTGCCGGTGCGTTGTGGGTCGGGGACGTGTCGGGGGGTGTCCGTCCTCGGAACGGCGCGGAATCGGTTGCTCACCAACTCACCGGTGTTGACGCGCCAACCCTGCGGGCGGACACCCCCCGACACGTCCCCTTGCCGCCGTGCGCGGGTGCGGGGGCGTTCACCTTGCGACGCCGGTGTGCGGTCGGGTGGCGACGGTCGCCTCTTGGCCGACCGCCAGCCCTGCGGGCGGCCCCCCGACACGTCCCCTTCGCGCCGTACGCGGGTGCGCCTTTGCGACGCCGGTGGCGGTCGGGGGAGGTCCACCTCTTGGCCGGCCGAGTCGGGTGGTGGGTGGGTGTAGGTCGGGGGTCTGGGGGCGGAGCCCCCAGTCGGCGGCTGGAACCAGGTGTTGGGGGACGGTTACGCCGTTGCTGCCGGAGGCACGGGTGCCAGCTGTCGTGCCAGCCACGTCGGGACGCCGCCGAGCAGGCGGAACAGTCGGCGGGCTTCCTCGCGCAGGCGGGAGGCCTCCGGCTCCACTTCCGCGTCCGCCAGGGAGGCCAGTGCCGGTGCCGTTCCGACGAGGTAGCCCAGCTCCTCGCGGATGCGGAGGGATTCGCTGAAGCCGTGCCTCGCCTCCGCCAAGTCCCCGTCCTGCAGGGCGAGTCCGGCCAGGTGGCGCCAGGTGCAGGACAGGAGTAGTGGATCGGCATGCGCTGTGGCTCCCGCGTGCGCACGCCGGTACGCCGCCCGCGCGGCCTGCGGGGAGTCCGCCAGGTTCTCCGCGAGCAGGCCCCGCCGGAAATCCAGCAGCGCCCTCCCAGGAGTCCCCGGAGGGATCAGCGCCGCCGCCCGCCCGAGCGCCGCCCGTGCCTCGTCGGCGCGGTCCCGTACGCCGTGCAGCGTCGCCGCGTAGGCAAGTTGCCCGCGTTCACAAGCGGCCGCGCCCCGCTCGTCGTCGCCGTGGGCGAGCGCCTCGGCCGTGCGCAGCGCGTCCTCGGCCTGTTCCCAGCCCTGCTCGGTGTACAGGCACCGCTCCACCAGGAGGGAGGCCCGCTGGAGCGCGGCCGGTGCGGTGACCGGTTGGAGCAGGGCGGCGGCGTCCGCCCAGCAGGCGCGGGAGCGCAGCCGCCATACCGCGGTCTGGAGTGGATCGTCACCGGCGGTCGTTCCGTTACCAGACATGGCGGTATGCGCCACGTTGCCCTCCCCGAGCACGCCATCGAGCTATGAGTGGTGGCCGCATCTCAGCACGAATCCACCGGCCGGGCCAAGGGGGTGGGTGAAGGAATTCACAAAGTCGGGGGAGTCGCGGGGGGTCGACGGGTCAGCTCATCCTCAGTGCCAGGAAGAAATCCAGCTTGTCCTCGAGGCGGGAGAGGTCGCGGCTCGTCAACTGCTCGATGCGGCCGACTCGGTAGCGCAGCGTGTTGACGTGCAGGTGGAGGCGGGTCGCGCAGCGGGTCCAGGAGCCGTCGCAGTCGAGGAACGCCTCCAGGGTGGGGATCAGTTCGGCGCGGTGGCGGTGGTCGTAGTCGCGCAGCGGGTCGAGGAGGCGGGCGGTGAAGGCCCGGCGTACGTCGTCCGGGACGAAGGGGAGGAGGAGGACGTGGGAAGCCAGTTCCTGGTGGCCCGCCGCGCAGACCCGGCCGGGGCGGGCTGCTGCTACTCGGCGGGCGTGGCGGGCCTCCTCCAGCGCGCCGCGCAGGCCGTCCGCGGAGTGGACCGAGGCGCTGACGCCGAGTGTGACGCGGCCGTCGTCGTCGAGTCCGGCCGACAGCGGGTCCCGTACGGACTCCAGGAGCAGGTCGGCGATGATGCCCGCTTCCGAGCCCTCGTGCTCCGAGGAGACCGCGGGGAGGGGGACGAGGGCGATCGCCTCGTCGCCCGTGTGGGCCACGGCGATGCGGTCGGAGGGCTCCGGGCCGGTGGAGAGGGGGTCGACCAGGATCTCCTCGAGGAGGGACTGGGCTACCGGGCCGCCCGCCGGCTCGGCTCCCTGCCACTCGACGCGGGCCACGACCACCTGCCACTGCGGGGCCGCGCCCAGGCCGGGGAGGAGGACGGGGGCGGCCACGCGCAGGCGTGCGGAGATCTCGGCGGGCGCGGCGCCCGTCTGCACCAGTTCCAGGACCTCCTGGGCGAGCCGCCGGCGGACCGTGCGTGCCGCGTCCCGCCGGTCGCGTTCGACCGAGATCAGCTGGGTGACGCCCTGGAGCAGGTCCAGCCGCTCCTCCGGCCAGTCCCCGGCGTCCGCCTCGACGGCCAGCAGCCAGTCCGACAGCACCGTCTCGCGCACGTCCCGGGAGCCCTGCGGGGAGCGGCCGCCGCTGCCGCGGACCGGGAAGAGCGAGTAGGTGGTGGAGCCGAGCAGGACGCGGTGCGGTCCGCGGCGGCCCGTGCGGGCCGCCGCCAGGTGTTCTGCCGCCAGCTTCGCGCAGACGTCGGCGGGCAGGGCGGGGCCCGCGACCTTCGAGCCCGCGATGAGCCGTCCGGTGGGGGACAGGACCCAGGCTCGCAGGTCCAGGTCCGAGCCCAGCAGGTCCAGGACCACGTCCGGGCCGCCGCCCGCCGGGCCCGAGGTCATCATCCGCCGGTGGCGGTCGACGACGGCAGCGAGGTCACCGGCACGCTCGCCCGACACCTGGCGTACGACGTGCTCGGTGATCGTCGCGAACGCCACCGACTCGTGCACCGCGAAGAGGGGGAGGCGGTGGCGCGCGCAGGCCACCACCAGGTCTTCCGGGACGGCCCCGAGCTCGGCCTCGCCGGCCGCCAGCGCGGCCACCTGGGCCTGCACCAGGATCCGTACGAAGGGCTCGGAGTCGGCGGCGTCCCGGCGCCAGGCCAGACCGCTCAGGACCAGCTCGCCGCCGGAGAGATAGCGGCTGGGGTCCCTGAGGTCGGTGGTCATGACACCCCGCACGCCGCGGTCCAGCTCGTCCTCGCCGCCGAGCAGCCGCAGGCCCAGCGCGTCGGTGCCCAGCAGTGCGCGCAGCCGCATTCTCGTCGCCGCCGTTCTTTGTCTCGAAATCTACGATGAATCTTGAGGTCTGGTGGGGGAGTGGTCCGTCCGGCGGTCGGCGAGTGGTGCTCGTCGTCTTGAGAGCCGCTTTCCGGCTGTGTTCCAGGTCACATGGGGTGTGCCTCGCGTTTCCCCGGCGAAACGCCGAGGTTGCCGATGACCTCCGTTCATACGAATCTACAAGATGCCCGCCCTGGCCAGCCAACTCCTTCATGGTTTCCGTGACTGACCCGGGTGGCGCACGGCGCTGTGTACTGGCCTCAATGCGCGTTAACAGCCCATGAACGAGCCGGGCCCGCCGCACACGGATTGGCTCGATCTGTACGACTCACGAGACGAAGAAGAGAGCCGGTCATGGACTTCCTTCGCCCCGCCAGCTGGGAGGAGGCGCTCGCCGCGAAGGCGGAGCACCCCACCGCTGTGCCGATTGCGGGTGGCACCGACGTGATGGTCGAGATCAACTTCGATCACCGCCGTCCCGAGTACCTGCTCGACCTCAACCGCATCGGCGGCCTCGAGGAGTGGGAGGTCGGCGAGGACAGTGTGCGGCTCGGGGCCTCGGTCCCCTACGCGAAGATCATGGAGCACCTGCGCGGCGAACTGCCGGGGCTCGCTCTCGCCTCGCACACCGTCGCCTCCCCGCAGATCCGCAACCGCGGTGGCGTCGGCGGCAACCTCGGTACCGCCTCCCCGGCCGGTGACGCCCACCCCGCTCTGCTGGCGGCGGGGGCCGAGGTCGAGGTCGAGTCGGTGCGGGGATCGCGCCGTATTCCGATCGACGAGTTCTACACCGGCGTGAAGCGCAATGCGCTGGCGCCCGACGAGCTGATTCGCGCGGTGCACATCAAGAAGGCGGACGGGCCGCAGCAGTACTCGAAGGTCGGCACGCGCAATGCCATGGTCATCGCCGTGTGTGCGTTCGGGTTCGCCTTGCATCCGCAGACGCGGACCGTGCGTACGGGGATCGGGTCGGCCGCGCCCACCCCGGTTCGGGCCAAGGCCGCGGAGGAGTTCCTGAACGCTGCCCTGGAGGAAGGCGGATTCTGGGACAACGGGAAGATCATCACCCCGTCGGTCGCCAAGCAGTTCGCGGATCTGTGCGCCGGTGCCTGCAACCCGATCGACGACGTGCGGGGCACCGCGAGCTACCGCCGCCACGCGGTCGGCGTCATGGCCCGCCGCACGCTGACCTGGACCTGGGAGTCGTACCGGGGCACGGACGGTCGGACACATCAGAAGGGGAGCGTCGCGTAATGCGCGTCAATTTCACGGTCAACGGCCGTCCGCAGGAAGCCGACGACGTGTGGGAGGGCGAGTCCCTGCTGTACGTGTTGCGGGAGCGGCTCGGCCTGCCGGGTTCGAAGAACGCCTGCGAGCAAGGGGAGTGCGGGTCCTGCACCGTCCGGCTCGATGGTGTGCCGGTGTGTTCCTGCCTGGTCGCCGCGGGGCAGGTGGAGGGCCGTGCGGTCGTCACCGTCGAGGGCCTCGCGGACTTCGCCAAGCAGCGTGCCGAGCACGGGGGTTGTGCGAGCGGTGCGTGCGGTACGTCCCTGCAGGATGCCCAGCGGTGGGCCGCCGCGGGGCATGACTCCCAGACCGGTGGAGGCACCGAGCTCTCCCCGGTGCAGCAGGCGTTCATCGACGCCGGCGCCGTCCAGTGCGGCTTCTGCACGCCGGGCCTGCTGGTCGCCGCCGACGAGATGCTGGAGCGCAACCCGAACCCGACCGACGCGGACATCCGCGAGGCGCTGTCGGGCAACCTGTGCCGCTGCACCGGTTACGAGAAGATCATGGACGCGGTCCGCCTGGCGGCCGCCCGACAGGGAGAGGCGGTCTGAGCATGCCCAGCAACGGCGCCCCCATCGGGACCCCCACCAAGGTCACCCAGGGATCGAAGACCAAGGGCGGCATCGGCGAGTCCACACTGCGCCCGGACGGCATCCTCAAGGTCACCGGCGAGTTCGCGTACTCGTCCGACATGTGGCACGAGGACATGCTGTGGGGCCAGATCCTGCGCTCCACGGTCGCGCACGCCGAGATCGTGTCGATCGACACCGGCGAGGCACTCGCCCTGCCCGGCGTCTACGCCGTCATGACGTACGACGACCTGCCCACCGACGTGAAGAACTACGGCCTGGAGATCCAGGACACCCCCGTCCTCGCCCACGGCAAGGTCCGTCACCACGGCGAGCCGGTCGCCATCGTCGCCGCCGACCACCCGGAGACCGCGCGCCGCGCCGCCGCCAAGATCAAGGTCGAGTACCGGGACCTGCCCGTCATCACCGACGAGGCCTCCGCGACCGCGCCGGACGCGATCCTGATCCACGAGAACCGCGACGACCACCACATCGGCCACGTCCCGCACCCGAACATCCTGCACCGCCAGCCGATCATCCGCGGTGACGTCGAAGAGGCCGCCAAGAAGGCCGACTTCGTCGTCAGGGGCGAGTACACCTTCGGCATGCAGGACCAGGCCTTCCTCGGCCCGGAGTCCGGTCTGGCCGTCCCCGCCGAGGACGGCGGCGTCGACCTCTACATCGCCACCCAGTGGCTGCACTCCGACCTGCGCCAGATCGCCCCGGTCCTGGGCCTGCCCGAGGACAAGGTCCGTATGACGCTGTCCGGCGTCGGCGGCGCCTTCGGCGGCCGCGAGGACCTGTCGATGCAGATCCACGCCTGCCTGCTGGCCCTGCGCACGGGCAAGCCCGTCAAGATCGTCTACAACCGCTTCGAGTCGTTCTTCGGGCACGTGCACCGTCACCCGGCGAAGCTCCACTACGAGCACGGAGCGACCAAGGACGGCAGGCTCACCCACCTGAAGGCCCGGATCGTGCTCGACGGTGGCGCGTACGCCTCCGCCTCCCCGGCCGTCGTCGGCAACGCCGCCTCGCTCGGCGCGGGCCCCTACGTCATCGACAACGTCGACATCGAGGCCATCGCCCTCTACACCAACAACCCGCCCTGCGGCGCCATGCGCGGCTTCGGCGCGGTACAGGCGTGCTTCGCCTACGAGGCGCAGATGGACAAGCTGGCGAAGAAGCTGGGCATGGACCCGGTGGAGTTCCGTCAGCTCAACGCGATGGAGCAGGGGAGCCTCATGCCGACGGGGCAGACCGTCGACTCTCCCGCGCCGGTCGCCGAACTCCTGCGCCGCGTCAAGGCGATGCCGATGCCGCCGGAGCAGCAGTGGCTCGCGGCCGGCGAGGCCGCGGACGTACGCCAGCTGCCGGGCGGCCTGTCCAACACCACGCACGGCGAGGGCGTCGTGCGCGGCGTCGGCTACGCGGTCGGCATCAAGAACGTCGGCTTCTCCGAGGGCTTCGACGACTACTCCACCGCTCGCGTCCGGATGGAGGTCGTCGCCGGGGAGCCGGTGGCCACCGTGCACACCGCGATGGCCGAGGTCGGCCAGGGCGGCGTCACCGTCCACGCGCAGATCGCCCGCACCGAGCTGGGCGTCACCCAGGTGACGATCAAGCCGGCCGACACGCAGGTGGGCAGCGCCGGTTCGACGTCGGCGTCGCGTCAGACGTATGTCACCGGTGGCGCCGTCAGGAACTCCTGCGAGCTCGTCCGCGAGAAGGTCCTGGAGATCGGCCGCCGCAAGTTCGGTTCATACCATCCCGCTTGGGCGACGGCGGAGCTGCTGCTCGAGGGCGGCAAGGTCGTCACCGACGGCGGCGAGGTCCTCGCCGACCTGATCGACGTACTCGACGACGAGTCCGTCGAGGTCGAGGCCGAGTGGCGGCACCGTCCGACGGAGGCCTTCGACCTGCGTACGGGCCAGGGCTTCGGCCATGTCCAGTACACCTTCGCCGCGCACCGCGCGGTCGTCGAGGTCGACACCGAGCTCGGCCTGGTCAAGGTCATCGAACTGGCCTGCGCCCAGGACGTCGGCAAGGCGCTGAACCCGCTGTCCGTCATCGGCCAGATCCAGGGCGGTACGACCCAGGGGCTCGGCGTGGCGGTCATGGAGGAGATCATCGTCGACCCGAAGACCGCGAAGGTCCAGAACCCCTCCTTCACGGACTACCTGATCCCCACCATCCTCGACACGCCGACCATCCCGGTCGACGTGCTCGAACTCGCCGACGACCACGCCCCCTATGGGCTGCGCGGCGTCGGTGAGGCCCCCACCCTGTCGTCGACTCCGGCGGTCCTGGCGGCCATCCGGAACGCGACGGGGCTGGAGCTGAACAGGACGCCGGTACGTCCCGAACACCTGACGGGAACCGCATAACGTCCGCCGCCGCTGCGGGCAGTCGTGCCTCCCCCAGTGCCTCAAGGGCCTGGGGGGACCCCCAGGCGGCACGGGTGGGCGCAGCGGCACCCCGACGCCGGGCACCTGCTGGACCCACGGCCGCTCCGGCGCCGGTTGCAGTGCAGTACCCACGTTCGTCTCGGGCCGTCCCCCGGGTCGTGCACCTCCCCAAAACCCGCGCGTCACCGAAGGCAACCCGCGGGTGTCCCTATGAACCTTGGGAGCAGGCCCACATGACCCAGCAGTCACTGGAGCCGAAGACCGTCGCCGAAGACGCGGGAGAAGGCACCCGCGTCGCGGCCGGACGGTCCTGGCTCGACCGGTACTTCCACATATCCCGGCGCGGATCCTCTCTCGCGCGTGAAGTGCGCGGCGGCACCACCACCTTCATGGCGATGGCGTACATCCTCCTGCTCAACCCGCTGATCCTGTCCGGCAAGGACGCGGCGGGGAACACGCTCGGCCAGCAGGCGCTGATCACCGCGACCGCGTTCGCGGCGGCCCTCAGCACGCTCCTGATGGGTTTCGTCGGCAAGGTGCCCCTCGCCCTCGCCGCCGGCCTCTCCGTCTCCGGAGTCCTCGCGTCCCAGGTCGCCCCCCGGATGACCTGGCCGCAGGCGATGGGCATGTGCGTGATCTACGGCGTGGTCATCATGCTGCTCGTCGTCACCGGCCTGCGCGAGATGATCATGAACGCGATCCCGCTCGCGCTCAAACACGCGATCACCATGGGCATCGGCCTGTTCGTCGCCCTCATCGGCTTCTACAAGGCCGGTTTCGTGCACCAGGGCAAGGCGACCCCGGTCTCCCTCGGTCCGGCCGGCGAACTGGCCGGCTGGCCGGTGTTGCTCTTCGCCGTCACCCTCCTCGCGATCTTCATGCTCCAGGCGCGCGGCGTCCCCGGCGCGATCCTGCTCGGCATCGTCGGCGGCACCGTACTCGCCGTGCTGCTCAACGCAACTGACGTCATCGACCCCGGGCAGTGGGCGAGCGGCGCCCCCGAACTGCACGGCGGCGCGGTCTCCATGCCGGACTTCTCGATCTTCGGCGATGTCGAGTTCGGCGGCTGGGGCGAGGCCGGCGCGATGACCGTCGGCATGATCGTGTTCACCCTCGTGCTGGCCGGGTTCTTCGACGCGATGGCCACCATCATCGGCGTCGGCACCGAGGCGAAGCTCGCCGACGAGCAGGGCCGGATGCCGGGCCTGTCCAAGGCGCTGTTCATCGACGGCGCGGGCGGTGCGATCGGCGGCGTGGCGGGCGCGTCGGGCCAGACGGTGTTCGTCGAGTCGGCGACCGGCGTCGGCGAGGGGGCCCGTACGGGCCTGTCGTCGGTGGTCACGGGGCTGTTCTTCGCGGCCTGTCTGTTCTTCACCCCGCTGACGGCCATCGTGCCCGGCGAGGTCGCCGCCGCGGCCCTCGTCGTGATCGGCGCCATGATGATGACGAACGCCCGGCACGTCGACTGGGCCGACCGCGCCACCGCGATCCCGGTCTTCCTGACCGTCGTCATCATGCCGTTCACGTACTCCATCACGGCCGGCGTCGCGGCCGGTGTCATCTCGTACGTGGCCATCAAGACCGCCCAGGGCAAGCCCCGGGAGATCGGCGCCTTCATGTGGGGCCTGACGGTGATCTTCCTGCTGTACTTCGCCCTCGACCCGATCGAGAGCTGGCTGGGCGTGCACTAGCCGCCCGGACGAACGCCCTCCGCACGGACCGTAGTTGAAAGGAGACCGAGACATGCTGGACGTCGCCGAGGAGCTGAACCGGTGGGTCGAGCAGGGACGTGACTTCGCCGTGGCCACCGTCGTGGCCGTCGGCGGCAGCGCGCCCCGCCGGCCCGGCGCCGCCCTAGCGGTGGACGCCGACGGCACGGCGATCGGCTCGGTCTCCGGCGGCTGTGTGGAGGGCGCGGTCTACGAACTGTGCCAACAGGCGCTGCGGGACGGCCAATCGGTGCTCGAGCGCTTCGGGTACAGCGACGACGACGCCTTCGCCGTCGGGCTGACCTGCGGCGGCGTCATCGACATCCTCGTCACGCCGGTACGGGCGGGCGACCGGGTCCGTCCGGTGGTGACGGCCGCGCTCGACGTCGCCGCGCGCGGGCGGGCGGCCGCGCTGGCCCGGATCGTGTCCGGTCCCGCCGAGCTGGTCGGGCGGGCGATGCTGGTCCGTCCCGAGGGGTCGTACGACGGCGGCTTCGGCGCCCATCCCGAGCTGGACCGCACGGTCGCCGCGGAGGCCGGCGCGTTCCTGGACGCCGGGCGTACGGGCACGCTGGAGATCGGGGAGCACGGCTCCCGCTGCGGGGCGCCGCTCACGGTGCTGGTGGAGTCGTCGGTCCCGCCGCCCCGGATGATCGTCTTCGGCGCGATCGACTTCGCGTCGGCGCTGGTGCGCGTCGGCAAGTTCCTCGGCTACCACGTGACCGTGTGCGACGCCCGCCCGGTGTTCGCCACGCGCGCCCGCTTCCCCGAGGCCGACGAGATCGTCGTCGAGTGGCCGCACAGGTACCTGGAGCGCACGGACGTCGACGCCCGCACCGTGCTGTGCGTCCTGACCCACGACGCCAAGTTCGACGTACCCCTGCTGAAGCTCGCGCTGCGGCTGCCGGTGGCGTATGTCGGCGCGATGGGCTCCCGGCGCACCCACCTGGACCGCAACGAGCGGCTGCGCCAAGTCGGCGTCACCGAGCTGGAGTTGGCGCGGCTCAGGTCGCCGATCGGGCTGGACCTCGGGGCGCGTACACCTGAGGAGACGGCCCTGTCGATCGCCGCCGAGATCGTCGCCGAGCGGCGGGGTGGCAGCGGGGTCTCACTGACCGGCGCGCACACGCCGATCCATCACGACGTGACGTCGGTGCCGGCGGGGCGGATCGGATCGGTGGCCTGAACGGCGCCGCCGCGTACGGCAGGCCGGGCGGACGCGTGGTGGCCCTGCCGGTGCGCGCGTTCGACCATGGTCACCGGCGTCTCAGGAGCCCGTTCACCGCTCGGCCGAAGACGTAGCGTGCCGCGGCGCCCAGGAGGGGGTCGAAGAGGCGGGGGAGGAGGCGTACGCGCAGTTCCTCGCGCCACAGGACGCGGGTGCGGCCGCCGGGGCCGGGGTGGACCTCGAGTTCGGCCCAGCCGGTGATGAAACGGCCGCGTTTGTCGAGGCGGCACAGGCCGGGCGCGTTGTCCGTCGGGGGACGCCAGAGGGTGACTTCCATCGGGTCGTCGAACGAGAGCGGGCCGATTCCCGAGCGGGCCAGGACGACAGTGCCCTCGCGGGTCGGCCCGGACGGGGTGACGGTGATCCGGGTGAGCGGAACCGCGTCGCCGTGCCGGGGCCAGTCCGTGAGGCGGCGCCATGCCTCGTCGAGGGGGAGCGGCGCGGTGCGTTCGAGCAGGAAGTTGACCACGGGACGATCGTAGGGATGCGGCGCGTTGAGCAGGGTGTTCGTATACGGCTCGGTCACGTCGCACGTGCGGGCGTGAGGTCACCCTTCCCAGAAGTGCGCGCGGCGTCTCGTGCGCCGCCGAGCAGGCCGGACGCGAGGTCCGGCCCACGGTGCTCCGACCCGGACACGGGCAGTGACGGATGCCCGGTCCGCGCATGTGAAACCCGCCGCCGGGTTACTCGCCGACACGCACGTGAAGGCGAGAGTGAGGAGAGCCCCATGAGCGGACACGCCTGGCGCCGGGCCCTGGTCACCGGCGGAGCCGGATTCGTGGGATCCCATCTGTGCGCGCGACTGGTCGCCGAGGGCACCGACGTCGTGTGCCTGGACAACCTGGCCACCGGCTCCCGCGTCAACGTCGCCGACCTGGAGCAGCGCCGCGGCTTCCGCTTCGTGCGCGCCGACGCCACCGATCCCGTGGCCCTGCGCGGCCTGCCCGGCCGCTTCGACCTGGTGCTGCACTTCGCCTGCCCGGCCTCGCCCGTCGACTACCTGCGGCTGCCGCTGGAGACCCTCGACGTCGGCAGCACCGGCACCCGCAACGCCCTGGAGCGGGCCCGGGCCGACGGCGCGCGTTTCGTGCTCGCCTCCACCTCCGAGGTGTACGGCGACCCGCTGGAGCACCCGCAGCACGAGGACTACTGGGGCAACGTCAACCCGATCGGCCCGCGCAGCGTGTACGACGAGTCCAAGCGCTTCGCCGAGGCCCTGGTCACCGCGCACCGCAAGGTGCACGGCACGGACGCCGCCATCGTCCGCATCTTCAACACCTACGGCCCGCGCATGCGCACCGGCGACGGCCGTGCCGTCCCCGCCTTCGTGTCGCAGGCCCTGGACGGCGCGCCCCTCACCGTCGCGGGCGACGGCGGGCAGACCCGCTCACTGTGCTACGTCGACGACACGGTCGACGGCGTCCTCGCCCTGGCCGCCTCCGGCGCCGACGGCCCCGTGAACATCGGCGGCGGCGAGGAGATCACCATGCTGGAGCTCGCCCGCCGGATCATCGAACTCACCGGTTCCTCCTCCCGGATCCGGTTCGTCGAACGCCCCGCCGACGACCCCGCCCGGCGCCGCCCCGACACCCGGCTGGCCCGGGAACTGCTCGGCTGGCAGCCGAGGGTCGGCTGGAGCGAGGGGCTCGAGCGCACGATCGGCTGGTTCTCGCATTCCGTAGCGGCCTGAGTCGCTGTAGCCGCCGAGCCGCCGAGCCGCCGAGCCGCCGCCGTGGCCGCCGCGCCTCCGTAGCCGGCTGAGCCGCCATAGCCGCCTGAGCGGCCGTGCGTTTCTGAAGCAGGCCCCAGCCGCGAGAGAGCGGTGGCCTTAGCACCGCAAACAGTGAAAAGTCGGCGTTTTTCGTGGCAAGTCGTCTTCAACTGTTTGAGACAGCTGCGGTAAGGCACTCGGACGCCGGAAATCCCCACACGCCGCCCGGGACGGAGCACCCCCCACATGCGCATCCTTGGTATCAACGCCTTGTTCCACGATCCGGCCGCCGCTCTGGTCGTCGACGGCCACACGGTCGCGGCCGCCGAGGAAGAGCGCTTCAGCCGCCGCAAGCACGGCAAGCGCCCGGTGCCGTTCTCCGCGTGGGAGCTGCCCGAGCTCTCCGCCCGCTGGTGTCTGGAACAGGCGGGCATACGCCCCGAGGAGCTCGACGCGGTGACCTACTCCTTCGACCCGAAGCTGTCCCGGCCCGCCCGGGACCTGGGCCTGGACGACCCCTGGGACCCGCTGCGGCTGGAGTACGCCCGCCGCGCCCCCGAGTTCCTCGCCGAGTCCCTGCCCGGCCTGGACCCGGACCGTGTGGTCTTCGTCCCGCACCACGTCGCGCACGCCGCCTCCGCCGGACCCGCCTCCCCGCACCCCGACAGCGCCGTCCTCGTCCTCGACGGCCGCGGCGAGGCCGCGTCCCACCTGGCCGGCCGCTACCGCGAGGGCAAGCTCGACACCCTCGCCGCACAGGCGCTGCCGCACTCCCTGGGCCTGCTCTACGAGGAGCTCACCGAGCACCTCGGCTTCCTGCGCAGCAGCGACGAGTACAAGGTGATGGCCCTCGCCTCCTACGGCAAGCCGCGCTTCCTGCCCCAGCTGCGGCAGTACGTGCACGCCACCGGCGACGGCGGGTTCCGCACCCAGGGCGTCGACTGGGCCGCCCTCGCCCCGCCGCGAGCCAAGGGCGAGGGCTGGACCCAGGACCACGCCGACCTCGCCGCCGGCGCCCAGGCCGTGCTCGAGGAGGTCCTCCTCGAACTGGTCCACTGGCTGCACCGGGAGGCCGGCGGCGAGGCGCTCACTCTCGCCGGCGGCGTCGCCCTGAACTGCGTCGCCAACTCCAAGATCGCCGCCCGTGGCCCGTACCGGCACGTGTGGGTGCAGCCCGCCGCCGGAGACGCCGGAACCGCCCTCGGCGGCGCCCTCCATGTGGCCGCGCAGGACGAACCCCCGCAGCCCATGCCCGGCGCCGACCTGGGCCGCGGCTGGAGCGACGAGGAACTGCGCGCCCGGCTCGACGAGGCCGCCGTACCGTACGAACGGCCCGACGACGTCGCCGAGGCCGTCGCCGAGGAACTCGCCCGGGACGGGATCGTCGCCTGGTTCCAGGGACGCAGCGAGTACGGGCCGCGCGCCCTCGGACACCGGTCCCTGCTCGCCCACCCGGGCCGGGCCGAGAACCTGGAACGGCTCAACCACGTCAAGGGCCGCGAGGAGTTCCGCCCGGTCGCGCCCATGGTCGTGGCCGAGCGCGCCCACGAACTGTTCACCGGGCCGCTGCCGAGCCCGTACATGCTCTTCGTCCACGACGTCGCACGCGACTGGCGCGACCGGATTCCGGCCGTCGTGCACGTCGACGGCACGGCCCGTATCCAGACCGTCGAGGAGCGGCGGGAACCGCTGGTGGCGCGGATGCTGCACGCCTTCGAGCGGCGCACCGGGCTGCCCGTGGTCGTGAACACCAGCCTCAACACCGCCGGCCGGCCCATGGTCGACGACCCGCGGGACGCACTGGAGTGCTTCGGCTCCGCGCCCGTCGACCTGCTCGCCATCGGGCCGTACGTCGTGCGCCGGGGGGAGGCGTTCGCATGACGGCGCCGACCGGCACGAGCACGGCCTACGCGGTGGTGATCCCGACCCTCGTGCGCGACACCCTCGCCGACTGCCTCGCCGCGCTCGTCGCCGCCACCGGCCCGAAGCCGCACGAGATCGTCCTGGTCGACGACCGGCCCGAGCCCGATCCTGGGCCGTGGGAGCACCCGCTCAGCGTGCTGGGCGACCTGCGCGAGCGCACGATCGTGGTCCCGAGCGGCGGGCGCGGGCCCGCCGCCGCCCGCAACACCGGCCTGCGCGTCATCACCGCGCCCTGGGTGGCCTTCCTCGACGACGACGTCCAGGTCGGCCCGCACTGGTGCGAGCAACTCGTGCAGGACCTGGCCGACACGACCCCCGAGACCGCGGGCGTGCAGGGCGTGATCGCCGTACCGCTGCCCGGCGAGCGCCGGCCCACCGACTGGGAACGCGGCACCGCCTCTCTCGCCCGGGCCCGCTGGATCACCGCCGACATGGCCTATCGCACCGATGCCCTGAAGCAGGTCGGCGGCTTCGACGAACGCTTCCCGCGCGCCTTCCGCGAGGACGCCGACCTCGCCCTGCGGGTCCTCGACGCGGGCTGGCGCATCCGGCAGGGCCGCCGCACCACCCGCCACCCCGTGCGCCCCGCCGACCGCTGGGTGTCCCTGCGCGCCCAGCGCGGCAACGCCGACGACGCCCTGATGCGGCACCTGCACGGCACCGACTGGTGGGAGAAGGCCATCGCCCCGCGGGGTCGGCTGCGCAGCCACCTCGCGATCACCGCGGCAGGCGCCGCCGCGTGCGCCCTCGCCCTCGCCGGACGCCGCCGGGCCGCCGCCCTCGCCGCGCTGGGCTGGGCCGCCGGCACTGGCGAGTTCGCCTGGGCGCGTATCGCCCCCGGACCGCGCACCCGGTACGAGGTGACCACCATGCTCGTCACCAGCGCGCTCATCCCGCCCGCGGCCACCTGGCACTGGCTCGGCGGGGTATGGCGACACCGCGACGCACCCGCCTGGCAGGAGGTGGCCGCATGAACCGCGTGCGAGCCGTGCTGTTCGACCGCGACGGCACCCTCGTCCACGACGTTCCCTACAACGGCGACCCCGACCGCGTACGCCCCGTCGCCGGAGCGCGCGAGGCCCTCGGCCTGCTGCGCCGGCAGGGCATCCGCACCGGCGTCGTCACCAACCAGTCGGGCATCGCGCGCGGCCTGCTGACCGACGCCGACGTCCGGCACGTCAACCACCGCGTCGACGAGCTCCTCGGCCCCTTCGACGTGTGGGGCGTCTGCCCGCACGGCCCCGACGACGGCTGCCACTGCCGCAAACCCGAACCGGGCCTCATCCTCTGGGCGGCCGGACGCATCTGCACCGCG
Organism: Streptomyces sp. NPDC006602; assembly: GCF_042870385.1. Classification (NCBI taxonomy): domain Bacteria; kingdom Bacillati; phylum Actinomycetota; class Actinomycetes; order Kitasatosporales; family Streptomycetaceae; genus Streptomyces; species Streptomyces sp. NPDC006602. Next base: position 320,525 of record NZ_JBIAHG010000004.1, read on the forward strand.
CCCGCCGACTGCGTGGTCATCGGCGACATCGGCGCCGACGTCGAGGCCGCACGCCGGGCCGGCGCCCACGGCATCCTCGTACCCACTCCCGAGACCCGGCCCCAGGAGACGGCGGGCGCGGACCATGTGGCTCCCGACCTCCTGACCGCCGTGCGGGCCGTGCTGAACGGGCCGCCGACGGGCCGCGTCCTGGCCGACGAACGGCCCATCGAGGCCGCCTACGACACCGGTGGGAGGCCGTCCGTCGAGGTTTCTCGTGCGTCCGATGACACGCGTGGGAGGCCGTCCGTTCAGGCTCCCCGTCCGTCCGATGACACGGGCGGGAGGCCGTCCGTCCAAGCTCCCCCTACGTCCGACGACACCAGCGGGAGGTTGCGGTGAAGGCTCTGGTCACCCGCCTCGACAGCTTCGGCGACGTTCTGCTCGCCGGGCCCGCCGTCCGCGCCGTCGCCGCCCGGGCCGACTCGGTCACCCTGCTGTGCGGACCGCGCGGCGCGCCCGCCGCCCGGCTGCTGCCGGGCGTGGACGACATCCTCGTCTGGGACGCGCCCTGGGTGGGCCTCGATCCCCCGCCCGTCGGCCGCGGCGAGGTCGAGCAGCTCATCGACACCATCGACGCCGACACGGCCCTGGTGCTGACCTCGTTCCACCAGTCCCCGCTGCCCGTCGCCCTGCTGCTGCGGCTGGCCGGCGTGGCCCACATCGCCGCCGACAGCGAGGACTACCCCGGCTCACTGCTCGACGTACGGCATCACCGCGCCCCGCACGTCCACGAGGCGGAGGCGATGCTCGACCTCGCCGGGGCCGCGGGGTTCCCGGCGACCGACGACGGACGGCTGCGGGTGCTGCCCCCGCCCCGCGCCACCGCGCTGACCGGCCCGGGACCGTACCTCGCGCTGCATCCCGGCGCCAGCGTCCCGGCCCGGGCCTGGAGTCCCGACCGCAGCGCGCAGACGGTCCGCGAACTGGCCGCGGCCGGACACCGGGTCGTGGTGACCGGCGGCCCGGACGAGCGCGACCTGACCGCTCATGTCGCCGGCGAGCACGCGCTCGACCTCGGCGGCCGTACCGGCGCCGCGGAACTCGCCGGTGTGCTGGCCGGCGCCGACGCCGTCGTCACCGGCAACACGGCGCCCGCACACCTCGCCGCCGCCGTCGGCACCCCTGTCGTCTCCCTGTTCGCGCCGGTCGTGCCCGCCGAACGCTGGCGGCCGTACGGCGTGCCCTACGTACTGCTCGGCGACCAGCACGCGCCCTGCGCGGACAGCAGGGCCCGGGAGTGTCCCGTGCCCGGGCATCCGTGCCTGGACACGGTGGCCGCCCACGACGTGGTCGCCGCCGTCGAGAAGCTCGTCGCGGAGGTGGGGCGGACATGAGGATCCTGCTCTGGCACGTGCACGGCTCCTGGACCACGGCCTTCGTCCGGGGCCCGCACACCTACGTCGTCCCCGTCACCCCGGACCGCGGGCCGGACGGCCTCGGCCGCGCCCGTACGTTCGACTGGCCCGACTCCGTCGTAGAGGTACCGCCACAGCGGCTGCGGGACGCCGGCATCGACGTCGTCGTGCTGCAACGGCCGCACGAACTCGCCCTCGTCGACCAGTGGTTGGGCCGCCGTCCGCCCCTGGTGTACCTGGAGCACAACGCCCCGCACGGGGACGTGCCCGACACCCGTCACCCGGCCGCCGACATCCCCGGCGTCACCCTGGCCCACGTCACCCACTTCAACCGGCTGATGTGGGACGCCGGTCCCACCCCGACGACCGTCATCGAGCACGGCATCGTCGACCCCGGACCCCGCTGGACCGGCGAGCTGCCCCGCGCGGCCGTCGTCGTCAACGAGCCGGTGCGGCGCGGCCGTACCACCGGAACCGACCTGCTGCCCGCGTTCGCCGACGCCGCCCCGCTGGACGTCTTCGGCATGGGCGCCGAAGGGCTCGCCGGCCATCTCGGCCTGCCGCCCGACCGCTGCCGTTCCCACGAGCTCGTGCAGGCCGACCTGCACGCGGAGATGGCGCGGCGGCGCGTCTACGTCCACCCCGTCCGCTGGACCTCCCTCGGACTGTCCCTGCTGGAGGCGATGCACCTGGGGATGCCCGTTGTCGCGCTCGCCACCACCGAGGTCGCCGAGGCGGTGCCCCCCGGCGCGGGACTGGTGTCCAACCGAATCGACGTACTGACCGATGCCGTACGGGACTTCGTGGCCGATCCCCTGCGTGCTCGCCTGATCGGCGAGGGCGCGCGGGCGGCGGCGCTCGCCCGTTACGGGCTGTCCCGCTTCCTGGACGACTGGGAGCGGCTGCTGAAGGAGGTGACCCGATGAGGATCGCCATGGTGTCCGAGCACGCGAGCCCGCTCGCCGCGCTCGGCGGTGTCGACGCCGGGGGCCAGAACGTGTACGTGGCCCGCCTCAGCGAAGAGCTGGCCCGGCGCGGCCACGACGTCACGGTCTACACCCGCCGCGACAGCGCCGACCTGCCCGACCGGGTTCCGCTGCCCGGCGGCGCCGTCGTCGAGCACGTGCCGGCCGGACCCCCCGAGGCCGTACCCAAGGACGAACTGTTCCCCCACATGCCCGCGTTCGGCTCCTACCTGGCACGCGCCTGGGCCCGCGAGCGGCCCGACGTGGTGCACGCCCACTTCTGGATGTCGGGCATGGCCGCCCAGATCGGTGCGGGCCCGCACGGCATCCCGGTCGTGCAGACCTTCCACGCCCTGGGCACCGTCAAGCGGCGCCACCAGGGCAGGCGAGACACCAGTCCGTACGAACGGGTCGGCATCGAGCGGCAGATCGGCCGCGGCTGCGAGCGCGTCCTTGCGACCTGCACCGACGAGGTGTACGAACTCGCGGACATGGGCGTAACGACGCGGCAGACGTCCGTCGTGCCCTGCGGAGTGGACGTCGGGCACTTCCACCCCGGCGTGGACACCGCCGCCGCGCCCGCCCGTCAGGAGCGGCACCGACTGCTCGCCTGCGGCAGGCTGGTGCGCCGCAAGGGCTACGACGAGGCGATCCGCGCGCTGGCCCGGATCCCGGACACCGAACTCCTGATCGCGGGCGGGCCCGCGCCCGGTCTGCTGGACGCCGACCCCGAGGCGCAGCGACTGAGCCGGCTCGCGCAGCGCACCGGCGGGGCCGACCGGGTGCGGCTGCTCGGCGCCGTCGACCCGGCCGACATGCCCGCCCTGATGCGCAGCTCGGACCTCGTCCTGTGCACGCCGGTCTACGAGCCGTTCGGCATCGTGCCGCTGGAGGCGATGGCGTGCGCCGTCCCCGTCGTCGCCACCGACGTCGGCGGCCACCGGGACACGGTCGACGACGGCGGCACCGGCCGACTCGTGCCGCCCGGCGACCCCGGCGCGATCGCCGGCGCCGTCCGCGACCTGCTCGCCGACGGCGGCACCCGCCGCCGCTACGGCACCGCCGGACGCGCCCGGGTCCTCACCCACTACACCTGGCACCGGGTCGCCGACGGTGTCGAACAGGTCTACCGCCGGGTGGCGGTCGGACACGCACTGCCGAAGGAGGTGGCCTGATGACCCTGCACCCGCCCGCCGTCGCGCACTGCGACGAACTCGAGGACGCGCTGGGCGCGTTCCGCGCATCGGCCCACATCATCGAGCGCTGGGGCGAGCGACTGGCCGCCGTGCTCACCGGGGGCGGCAGGCTGCTCGCCGCGGGCAACGGCGGCAGCGCCGCCCAGGCCCAGCACCTCACCGCAGAACTCGTCGGCCGCTACCGCGACGACCGGCCCGCGTTCTCCGCGATCGCCCTGCACGCCGACACCTCCAGCACGACCGCCATCGCCAACGACTATGGAGTGGACCAGGTGTTCGCCCGCCAGGTCCGCGCCCACGGCCGTCCCGGCGACGTCCTGGTGCTGCTGTCCACCAGCGGTGCCAGCGCCAACCTGCTGTCCGCCGCGGACGCGGCCCGCTCGGCGGGCCTGCGGGTGTGGGCGCTCACCGGCCCGGCCCCCAACCCCCTCATGGCGGGCAGCGACGAGTCCCTGTGCGTGACGGCCGCGTCCGCCGCGACGGTCCAGGAACTCCACCTGGTGGCGGTGCACATGGTGTGCGCGGCGTTCGACGCGGCCGTGGAGCGGGGTGCGGCATGACCGGCGGATGGGAAGCGGGCGCGGCGGACGCGGCACGCGACGGTACGGCCGGTGCGCCGGGAGCCGGCGCGGCGGGCGGCGGGCGCCGCCGGGCCCCGCTGCTGGTGGTCGGCGACGCGCTGCTCGACCGGGACCTCACCGGTCACGCCGAGCGGCTGGCGCCCGACGCACCCGTGCCGGTCGTCGCCGACTGCGGGCAGCGCGTGCGGCCGGGCGGCGCGGCCCTCGCCGCCTACCTCGCCGCCCGCGACGGCCACGACGTCACCCTCGTCACCGGGCTGGGCGACGACCCCGCCGGCCGGGAGCTGCGTCGCCTGCTCGAACCGTGGCTGACGCTGATCCCGCTCCCGCTGACCGGCCCGCTGTCCGAGAAGACCCGCGTACTCGCCCAGGGCCGCCCCGTCGTCCGCCTGGACCGGGGCGACGGCCGGGTGCGCGAGGCCACCGACCAGGCGCGGCGGGCGATCCGCCGGGCACCGTCGGTCCTGGTCTCCGACTACGGCCGCGGCGCCGCCGACGCGCTGCGGGACGTCCTCGCCGAACGCCCGCCCCTCGTCTGGGACCCGCACCCGCAAGGGTGCCCGCCGGTGCCGGGCACCCGGCTGGTCTCACCGTCGGAGAAGGAGGCGTACGCGCTGTCGGGGGAGAGCGGCGCACCGGACGGCGACCTGCGCGGTGCCGCCCGCGGTGCCGCCGCACTCGTCCGGCACTGGCGGGTCGCCGCCGTCGCGGTGACCCTCGGCGCGCGGGGCGCCCTCCTGTCGTACGGGGAGCACCCGCTGCTCGTCCCGGCGCCCACCGCGCACGCCGGGGATCCGTGCGGCGCGGGCGACCGGTTCGCGGCGACGGCGGCCGGGCTGCTCGCGGACGGCGCGCTCGTCGGCGAGGCGGTCGAGGGCGCGGTGGCCGCCGCGAGCGACTTCGTCGGCGCGGGCGGTGCGGCCGCGCTGGCGTGCGAGGAGGTCCAGTCCCCGGCCGCCGACGGCGATCCGGACGACCCGCTCGCCCTGGCCGCCCGCGTCCGCGCCGCGCACGGCACCGTCGTCGCCGCGGGCGGCTGCTTCGACCTCCTGCACGCCGGGCACGTCGGACTGCTCCAGGCCGCCCGGCGGCTCGGCGACTGCCTGGTCGTCTGCGTCAACTCGGACGCCTCGGTACGGCGGCGCAAGGGCGAGGGCCGCCCGGTCAACCCGCTCGCCGACCGCGTCCGCGTCCTGCGCGCGCTGGCCTGCGTCGACGCGGTCGCCGTCTTCGACGAGGACACCCCCGAACGCCTCCTCGCCGAACTCCGCCCGCAGGTCTGGGTCAAGGGCGGCGACTACGCCGGCGCCGAACTCCCCGAAGCCACGCTCCTCGAGGAGTGGGGCGGCCAGGCGGTCCTGCTGCCCTACCTGGACGGCCGCTCCTCGACGACCCTGATGGCCCGAGCGGCGAGCGTGCGCCGATGACCACCGGACGCCGGGAGGCGAAGTCTCCGTCGCGTATGCCCGGAGGTGCCCCATGACCACCCCGCGCCCCCGTCTCCTCGTTTTGCGTGCCCTGGGTCTCGGTGATCTTCTCGCCGGTGTGCCGGCGTTGCGTGCGCTGCGTCGGGGGTTTCCCGGGTATGAGCTCGTGCTGGCCGCGCCTGCCGAGCTCGGGCCCGTCGCGGCGGTTACGGGTGCCGTCGACCGGCTGTTGCCCGCGTCGGCCCCCGGGCGTGCCGTACCGCGGCGTATCGACTGGACCGGTCCGCCCCCCGACATCGCGGTCGACCTGCACGGCAACGGACCGCCCAGCCACCGTCTGCTGATGGCGCTGCGCCCGCTGAGGCTGCTGGCCTTCGCGCACCCCGAGACGCCCGAGGTCGACGGTCCGCGGTGGTTCCCGGAGGAACACGAGCGGGACCGCTGGTGCCGGCTTGTGCGGTCGTACGGCATCGACGCCGACCCAGCCGACCTGCGGCTGCCGCGGCCACCCGGGCCGTCCCCGGCCCCCGGCGCGGTCGTCCTGCACCCGGGCGCGGGCGCACCCTCCCGCTGCTGGCCCACGGAGCGTTACGCGGAGGTCGCCGGGGCGCTGCGCGAGCGCGGGCAGCGGGTCGTGGTCACCGGGGGAGCGGACGAGGGCGACCTGGTGGCCGACCTCGCCAAGCGCGCCGACGTGCCCGACACGGACGTCTTCGGCGGCGGCCTCCCCTTCGACCGGCTCTCCTCACTGGTCGCCGACGCCCGCGCCGTGCTCAGCGGCGACACCGGCATCGCCCATCTCGCGGTCGCCCACGCCACCCCGTCCGTCACCCTCTTCGGCCCGGTCCCGCCGAGCCGTTGGGGCCCGCCCGCGCACCCGCGGCACCGCGCCCTGTGGCACCCCGGCCCGGAGGGCGACCCGCACGCCGGCACGCCCGACCCGGCGCTGCTGCGCATCCGTTCCGACGACGTACTCGCCGCCCTGCACGAGCTACGAGGCACTTCTTGACCATGACCCAGGCACCCGTCGGCATCGTCATCGCCACCCGAAACCGCTCGGCCGCCCTCGCCGAGACCCTCAGCCGTCTTGGCGCCCTCCCGGAACGCCCCCCCGTCCTCGTCGTCGACAACGCCTCCACCGACGACACCCGCACCATGGTCGCGCGCGACTTCCCCCACGTCCGCGTGCTGGCCCTGCCGTTCAACCGCGGCGCCCTCGCCCGCACGCACGGCGTCCGCGCCCTCGACACCCCGTACGTGGCGTTCAGCGACGACGACTCCTGGTGGGCGCCGGGCGCGCTGAGCCGGGCGGCCCGCCTGTTCGACCAGCACCCGAGGCTCGGACTGCTCGCCGCCCGCACTCTCGTCGGCCCCGACGGGGCCCCCGACCCGCTCAACGAGGTGCTCGCCGACTCCCCGCTCGGCCCGGCCGCCGACCTGCCCGGCACCCAGGTCCTCGGCTTCCTCGCCTGCGCCTCCGTCGTCCGCCGCAGCGCCTACCTCGACGCGGGCGGGTTCCACCGGCTGCTGTTCTTCGGCGGCGAGGAGACCCTCCTCGCCTACGACCTCGCCGCCCGCGGCTGGGGCGTCAGCCACTGCCCGGACGTGACAGCCCACCACCATCCGGACCCGGCACCCCGCGTCCACCGCCGGGCCGTCATGCGCCGCAACGAACTCCTCACCGCCTGGCTGCGCCGCCCCCTGCCGTACGCGCTGGCCCGCACCCGCGACCTGGCCGCCGACGCCGGCCACGACGGCCAGGCCCGACGCGCCCTGCGCGAGACGCTGGTGCGCCTGCCCACCGCACTGCACGCCCGCAGGGCCCTGCCCCCGAACGTCGAACGCGCCGCCCGCCTGCTGGACGGCAGCCCCGGAGTCACCGCATGACCGACCCGCGCACCACCGTCGTCGTCATCACGCACAACCGGTGCCCCGAACTCCTGCGCACCCTCGACCGACTCGCCAAGCTTCCCGAGCGACCCGCCGTGATCGTCACCGACAACGCCTCCACGGACGGCACCGCCGGCGCCGTCGCCCGGCACCACCCCGACGTACGGCTGCTGCGCCCGGGCCGCAACCTGGGCGCCGTCGGCCGCAATCTGGCCGTGCGCCAGGTCCGTACGCCGTACGTGGCCTTCTGCGACGACGACTCGTGGTGGGCGCCGGGCGCGCTGTCCGGCGCCGCCGACCTCCTCGACCGGCACCCCGCGCTCGCCTCCGTGACGGCCCGTATCGTCGTCGAACCCGACGGCACCGACGACCCGATCACCGAGGAACTCCGCAACTCGCCCATCCCCGGCCCCGGTTGGCTGCCCGGTCCGGCGCTGGGCTCCTTCCTGGCCGCGGCCACCGTGTTGCGCACCGACGCCTTCCGGACCGCGGGCGGCTTCCATCCACGGCTGTGGCTGGGCGGTGAGGAGGAGCTGCTCGCCGCGGATCTGGCGGCGGACGGCTGGTGGCTGACGTACGCGGACGACCTCACGGTCCACCACCAGCCTTCCACCGCACGGGACTCCACGCTCCGGCGTACGCACGGCATCCGCAACACACTCTGGTTCACCTGGCTGCGCCGCCCGGCCGGTCCCGCCCTGCGCCGCACCCTCCACCTGGCCCGCACGGTTCCCCGCGACCGGGCCTCCCTGCGCGCCTTCGCCGAGGCGACGGCCGCGCTCCCGTGGGTGCTGCGCGAGCGCCGGGTGCTGCCGACGGCGGTCGAGTCACGGCTGCGGACGCTGGAGCACGCCCAGCGCAACTCGACCGCCCGCCGCTACACGGGCTGAACCCGGCCGACCAGGTCGGCCGGGTCCAAGCCCGGTCACTCGTTCTCCGGTCACTCGTTCTCCGGGCGTTCGCCCTTCGGGCCCCGTCCGCGTTCGGTGCGCGGGCCCGAGCTCTGCCACTCCGGATCCTGTTGCAGGGCCTTGTTGGCGGCCGCGTTGGCATCCTGGTCGGAGACTCCCGACCGTTCCGCCTCCTTGCGCAGCCGGGCCCGCCGGGTGTCGTACTTCTTGCTTCCTGGTTCGGGCACGACGATCACCTCCTGGGCGGCCGGGTCCCCGTGGCCCTGGGCCACAAACGCCTCAGCCCTCGGTCCACCGGCACAACAGGCGGAACACCGAGAACAGCGCGAGGGGCCACACCGCGGCGAAGGCCCAGATCACACCCGGCTCGGAGGTGAGGATGCCGGTCACCATGAGCCCGGTCGACACGGCCAGGAGGAGCGCGACGATCCAGGTGCGCGGCCGGCAGGAGGCCAGCCGCGAGAGAACGGACGGCCGGCGCGGCCGCAGCGTGCGCATCCTGCGGTCGAGTCGGCGGTCGCGGCGCAGCGCGCGTTCCATCTCGTCGAGGATGCGCTGCTCGTGGTCGGGGAGTCGGCTTGTGGTCACGGTCGCTCCTCGCGGGGCCGGAGAGTCCCTTTCCGAGTGCCCGGCCACCCGCGAACTAACCGGCGGCGAGCCGCTCCAGGGCCTGAGGCAGCGCGTCCGCGCCGTCGGGTTCCGCGCCCGCCAGGAACTCGGCGCGGATCCGGCGGGCGGCCTCCGGGCCGGAGCTCAGACACCAGTCCCACCAGTGGTCGAGCCGGTCGGCGTCGAGGTGTTCGGCGGACACCAGCGCGGGCCAGCCGCAGGCACGGGCCTGCCCGGTGACCTTGGCGCCGCCCTCGACCGGGTCCACGGCCAGTGCCGGGGTTCCGGCCCGCAGTGCCAGCACCAGCCCGTGCAGCCGGTCCGTGACGACCAGGTCCAGCCGGCCGAGTACGGCCTCCAGCTGCGCCGGGGTGGCGCCGAGCCGCCAGTCGTGCGCGTCGAGCCGGGTCTCCAGCTCCAGCCGGGCGCAGTCCCGGCCCGCCAGCCAGCGCGTCACCTCGTCCGCGACCTGCCCGTGCCGCCGCAGGGCCCCGTACTCGTGCTGCCCGTGCGTGAGGACCACCCCGACCACGGGCGGCGCGGGGGCGGCAGGGGCGCGTGCCGACAGGTCCCGCACCGGCTCCGCTTCCGGGGCGTCCCGGGCCAGCACGCGGTGGAAGCCGGCGGCGGCCGGTGCGCCGGAGTCGACGACCGACGTCCCGACGGCGATCCGCACACAGTGCGCGAACCGCCGGTGCAACTCCTCGACCTGCGGCCCGTACAGGGGCCCGCACACGAACACCAGGTGGGAGTACTCCTCGGGCCGGACCCCGGCCAGATGCAGGGCCCCGGGCCGGAAACCCGGGCTCCACACGACGTCGTACGGGATCTCCGCCCGCTCCAGCACGTCCTCGACCCGCCGCAGCGCCAGGACGTCCCCGGCGGTGGCCTCCCCGTCCCGGAAGCTGAACCACCCGGTCAGCACCACTCTTCGCCGACGCGGCATGTCCCGACCTCCTCGTGCGGTGCGGCACGAGTGCCCGGCCGCCCCGCACGCAATCACCGCGCCGCCGGGCAGAGCGCTCGGCTACTCCTCGTCAGCGATCCCGGAGACGATCTGGGCCGCCACCCGGGACGGGTCGAAGGACACGTTGTCCAGCCCGAGGACATTGCCGAACCCGTGCTGGGAGACCTCTATCATCAGGGCGCCGGCGATGCCCACCAGGGTGTGGGTGCGCAGGCCGGCGCTCTTCTGCCGGGCCGCCCGCTCCCAGCCGATCAGGCTGGAGAGCAGCAGCGCGAGACCGAGTTCGGACAGCTGGCGCAGCCCTTGCCAGCCCGTTGCTCACGTCCCACAGCCCGGCGGCCTGCACCGGCATCCGCGGCCTCCCGTGCCGTCACGTCAACCTCTGCCCCTGCCGCTTCCCGCTTCGGGCCGGTTCAGGGGCAGAGGCGGCGCGGGTCACTGGCCGTAGAACGTGGCGTCCGCCCGGTCGGTGGCCGTGCTGGGCGTCTGCACGTACAGCAGGTAGGTGTAGTGACGGATGTAGCGGCCCGCGGAGGCGTACGACTCGTAGGAGACGCCCGCCGAGTCCGACAGCCCCGCCCGCTTGTAGAAGGTGGCGTCGGACGCGAACTGCGCCGTGCCGTCGTTCTTCTGCAGCCACACCTCGAAGCTCGCGTTGCTCCGCAGGTAGTAGCCGGGGAAGTTGGCCGACTCCAGCGACACGGTGCCGCTGCCGGTCAGGCCGGTGACCACGCGGAACTGCGAGTCCGCCAGCGGGCTGACGTTGGCGTCGATCCGGCCGCGGTAGTCGAAGTGGCGGATGAAGCGGTCCGCGAAGTTGTACGACGAGAAACGCTGCGGGGTGACCCCGTCGGCCACCGGGATGCCGAAATCGGGGGTGCCGTCGGCCTTCCAGTACACCTTCTGGACGCGGGTACGGCGGTTGGGGTCGTTCAGCGGGTCGCCGGTGATGTCCTTGTAGCTGCGGTCGTGGTAGACGAGGACGTCGGACTTGCCGTCCTCGGAGACGGTGAAGGAGTTGTGGCCCGGCCCGTACTGCGAGGTCGCCTCGCTCGTCTTGAACACCGGCTGCGAACCCTTGGTCCAGGACGCCGGGTTGGTCAGGTCGGCCGTCGATGAGGCGGTGAGCATGCCCAGGCAGTAGTTGGAATCGGTCGCGCTGGCCGAGTAGGTCATGAAGACCTTGCCGCCGTGCTCGATCACCGCCGGGCCCTCGTTGACCTTGTAACCGATCGTCTCCCAGGACAGCGTCGGCTGGGAGATCTCCGCCGGAGTGCCGGTGAGCGTCCAGGGGTCGGCCATCTTGGCGATGAACAGGCTGGTGTTGTTGTTCTCGGCCGGGTTGCGCTGGGCCCAGGCGAGGTAGCGGACGCCGCCCACGACGAAGGTGGTGGCGTCGAGGGAGAAGCTCTCCCACGTCGTCTTGATCTGGCCCTTCTCGGCCCAGGTCGCGGTGAGCGGGTTGGCTCCGGTGCCCTCCAGGACGTACATCCGGATCGCCCACTGGTCACTGCTGGAGCCGGCGGCGAAGTACACGTACCACTTGCCGTTGATGTAGTGGATCTCCGGTGCCCAGATGTGGTTGGCCATCACGCCGCTGGCGTGCTTGGTCCAGATCGTGGTCTCGGGGGCCGTCGACAGGCCCTGGATGGTGGTCGCCCGGCGCAGCACGATGCGGTCGTACTCGGGGACGGTCGCGGTGAAGTAGTAGTAGCCGTCGGTGTGCTTGAAGATGTGCGGGTCGGCGCGCTTCTCGGCGATCGGGTTGGTGTAGGTCACGGCGGGGGAGTCGGGCACGGCCGCGTGGGCGACGGTGCCGGGTCCGGCGAGACAGCCCACCAGGGCGAAGAGGACGGCCGTGAGCAGCCGTACGGCGTTGCGTCTCAAGGGGTTGCTCCAGATTGCGGATGCGGGATGCGGGATGCGGGATGCGAAGGGAGGGGGGAGGTCAGGTCGTGGGGACGAGGCGCCACTGCTGGCAGTTGTTGTTCAGCCAGGTCCACAGCCGTACGTCGGTCCCGTTCGTGGTGCCGCAGTTGGCGACGTCGGCGACCTTGCCGCTGTTCTCGTTCACGATCCGCACGTAGTCGCCGGTGGCCGTGTAGACCAGTCGGAACTTCTGGCAGTTGTTGTTCAGCCAGGACCACTGCGCGATATCCGTGCCGTCGGTCGTGGCGCAGTTCGCGGTGTCCGCGACCTTGCCGGTCGCGACGTTGACCAGGCGGCTGGTGTCGTTGCCGAGGTCCTCGACGCGCCACTTCTGGTTGGCGCCGCCGGTGCAGCTCCACTGGAAGATGTTGGTGCCGTCCGCGGTGTTGCCGCCCTCGACGTCCAGGCACTTGCCGCTGTTGCGGTTCACCAGGGTGTACGCGGTCGGGGTCGCCGCCGTCTCGCCCGAGGGGCCGGGCAGCGTGGTGCCGAGCGCGACCGGGGTGCCGAAGTTCGGCGTGCCGTCCGCGTTCCAGGTGAACTTCTGCGCCCGCGTCGTACGGCCGTTGCCGCAACCGCCGGTCGCGCTGTCGTTGGCGTGGTAGACGATCCAGTTCTCGGTGCCGTCCGGTGAGGAGAAGAAGCCGTTGTGGCCGGGACCGTAGACACTCGCCGCGTCATTGCGCTGGAAGACCGGCGTCTGCTTCTTCGTCCAGGAGGAGGCCAGCAGGGGGTCGCTGCCGGTGAGCTCCAGCTGGCCCAGCTTGTAGTCCGGGGTGCCACAGAAGCTCGCGGAGAAGGTGAGGAAGGTGCGGCCGTCGTGGTAGAGCGGCTCGGGGCCCTCGTTGACCGCGCCGCCCGAGGTCTCCCAGCTCGCGGTGGGGCTGGAGATGATGGTGAACGTGTTGCTGGCCAGCGTGTACGGGTTGCTCATCGGCGCGATGACCAGGCTCTGCTTGCTGCCGTTGATGAAGCCGCTGCCGACCAGGTACAGGTTGTTGTTCGCCTCCAGGACGGTGGCGTCGATGAGCCAGCCGCCGGGGGTGAGGTTGGAGCCGGAGAGCTGGTTCTTGTACGTGTACGGGCCCATCGGGTCGGTGCCCGCGCTCTCCAGGACGTGGGTGCGCTGGGAGTCGCAGCAGGAGACACCACTCTGTCCCGCGGAGTAGTACAGGTACCAGTGGCCGTCGAGGAAGTGGATCTCCGGCGCCCAGATGTTGGTGTTGCGGGTGGAGGTGGTGTCACTCCAGATCTGGACACTGGCGGCCGTGGAGAGCCCGGCCAGCGTCGGCGACTTCCGCATGGTCAGCACACCGGTGAAGGACGTGGTGACCAGGTAGTAGTTGCCGTTGTAGTACTCGAGCCAGGGGTCGGCGCCCTTCGTCGACTTGATCGGGTTGGTGTACGGGCGGCCGTCGGCGGCGGCGGCCGGCGTCGTCGCCGACACCATGGCGATCAGTACGGCGAGCACGCACAGGAGCAGGGATCTGCGGCGTCTGGCGGGGGGCTGCTCTGACATCTTTGGCATGCGGGACCGTCCCTGTCCGTAATTTCGAACGTCGTTCGTAAATTCGGTCAGAAGATAAGTGGAAGGTATGCCCCCGTCAACGGTTTCGTCACGTGCGCTTTACACGGGGGCGACGCGTGGCGATGCTCAGCGTGTTCGCGGCGACGATCCCGCCGATGCTCGCCCACTCCGCCCAGCCCAGGTTCTGGCCGAGCCCCATCCACCCCACGACGGCGGCGAGAACCGGGTTGACGCTCATGAACAACCCGAAGGCCTGGGCCGGGACATGGCGCAGCGTGAACAGGTCCGCGAGGTACGGCACCGCCGAGGACAGCACCCCGGCGGCGACCGCGTATCCGACTGCCTCCGGGGTCGGCGGTTGCCGCAGCACGAGCACGACACCGACCGGCAGGAACAGCAGGGCGGACACACCGGCGGCCGCGGCGGAGCCCTGGGCGCCGGGGACGCGCCGGCCGACCGTGCGGTTGAGCAGGATGTACGACGCCCAGCAGACGGCGGCGAGCAGCCCCAGGCCCATCCCGACGTAGTCGGCCGACGGCCGCGGACGCATCAGCGTGACCACGCCCGCCGCCGCGACCAGCGCACAGCACAGGTCCACGCGGCGGCGCGTCGCGGCCAGGGCCACGGCGAGCGGCCCGAGGAACTCCAGGGTGACCGCGAGCCCCAGGCCGATGCGGTCGATGGCGCTGTACAGGGACAGGTTCATCGTTCCGAACACCACGGCGAGCAGCAGCACAGGCCACCACTGCCGCCAGGTGAAGGCCCGTAGTCGCGGCCGGTCGACGACCAGCAGGACGAGCGCGGCGACGTACTGGCGCACCGCGACGACCCCGACCGGTCCCAGCACCGGGAAGGCGAGGGAACCGAGCGCGGCGCCGGTCTGGTTGGACAGACCGCTGCCGACCATCGTGGCGACACCGGCGAGCCGCTCGCGGGCGGGCTCCGGGACAGGGGCGGTGGTGGTGGTGCTCACGGTCGCTGAGGCGCGTGCGGCTCGCATGCGCCGATCGTGCGGCCGTACGCCACATACGCAAAATGCGCCCGCGCCGCGATCTATACGCTGGACGCATGGAAGCAGCAGGATGCATGGATGTGGAGCTACGCCAGTTGCGCTGTCTCGTCGCGATCGTCGACGAGGGCAGCTTCACCGACGCGGCCATCGCGCTCGGCGTCTCCCAGGCGGCCGTCTCCCGCTCGCTGGCCTCGCTCGAACGGGCCCTGGGCGTACGGCTGTTGCGCCGCACCTCCCGCGAGGTGACGCCGACCGCGACCGGTCTGAGGACGGTGGCGCAGGCCCGGCGGGTGCTCGGCGAGGTCGACGACCTGGTCCGGGAGGCCGCCTCGGGGCACACCCGGCTGCGGATCGGCTACGCATGGTCGGCGCTCGGCCGCCACACCCCCGCCTTCCAGCGCCGCTGGGCCCAGGCCCACCCCGGGACCGACCTGCACCTGGTGCGCGTCAACTCCGGCACCGCCGGTCTCGCGGAGGGCGCCTGCGATCTCGCGGTGGTGCGCAGGCCGGTGGACGACCGGCGGTTCGACTCCGCCCTCGTCGGGCTGGAGCGACGGCTGTGCGCACTGGCCGCCGACGATCCCCTGGCCAGGCGCCGCTCCGTCCGGCTCGCCGACATCGCCGGACGCACCCTGCTCATCGACCGGCGGACCGGCACCACGACTGCCGAACTGTGGCCGCCGGACGCCCGCCCCGAGACCGAGGAGACCCACGACATCGACGACTGGCTCACCGTGATCTCCACCGGCCGGGGCGTCGGCGTGACCGCGGAGTCCACCGCCCACCAGTACCCGCGCCCCGGCATCGTCTACCGGCCGGTCCGCGACGCCGAGCACATCGCCGTACGCCTGGCCTGGTGGCGCGGCGACACCCACCCGGCCACCCCGGCCGTGATCGAACTCCTCACCACCCTCTACCACACCGGCTGAGCCCCCTCCCAGGCCCCCCGGTCACCAGGCCGTCCACCCGCCGTCCACGGTGAGCGTGGTCCCGGTGACGAACCGGGAGGCGTGACGTGCGTGAGGGCCCGCAGCGCACCGCGGGCCCTCCTTCGTCGGCCTGCCGCCGAAGGTCAGCTCGCCAGCGAGGCCGGCTCCCACACAGCCTCGGGGTCGAGCGGCAGGTCGGTCCGGTCGCGCTTGAACCGCGTGGCCTGCTCCTCGACGTCCGGCAGGACCGCGCCGGGAGCCGCGAACCCGCGGAACAGGGTCGAGCAGTACTCCCGCGACAGGTCCGCGGCGCTCCAGCGGCCCTCCGGCTTGACCCACTGGTAGGTGTGGTTGTGCAGATTGAGGAACTGCAGGGTGGCCAGGCGCGGTTCGACCGCGCGGAAGGTGCCCTCCTCGACGGCCTCCGTGAGCAGGCCCGTGACCAGCTGCTCGAAGTCGGAGCGCTGGCGCAGCAGGGTGTGCAGGTAGTCGCCGGTGAGGCTGCGGTAGTCGTGCTCGTAGACCCAGATGTGGTCGAGCCGGCGGTAGATGATCGTGAGCAGCGACTCCGACAGCAGCCGCAGCCGCAGCAGCGGCTCCTCGTCCAGGCCCGCGATCTGCCGGGCACGGGCGAGCAGCGGCGCCATCACCCGGGA
The DNA here is from genome assembly GCF_042870385.1 of Streptomyces sp. NPDC006602. Classification (NCBI taxonomy): domain Bacteria; kingdom Bacillati; phylum Actinomycetota; class Actinomycetes; order Kitasatosporales; family Streptomycetaceae; genus Streptomyces; species Streptomyces sp. NPDC006602. The sequence continues at coordinate 336,522 of NZ_JBIAHG010000004.1, forward strand.
CTGGATCTCGATCAGCAGGTTTTCCTTGGAGCCGATGTAGTAGTACAGCGCTCCCTTGGCGAGCCCGACCGCGCGGCCCAGGTCGTTGACGGAGGTCGCCGCGTAGCCCTGGCGGGCGAACAGCTCGGCGGCCGTGTCGATGATCTTCTGGCGCCTGACCTCGAAGTCCGGTCCGTGACCCGGTGGTCGTGGCATGGCTGCTCTCCCCGCTGACGTCACCCAAGTTTGCTAGACCAAACGGTACATTAAAAAGACGGACGCAGGCGGTACGCCGCCCGCGCGAGCATAGCGAGGACGCTCATGACTCAGGCACCGCAGCGCACCGCATCCGCCACTGGCACCGGCACCGGCACCGGCACCGCCACCGGCACCGGCACCGGCACCGCCACCGGCACCGGCACCGGCACCGCCACTGGCACCGGCACCGGCTTCGTGGACGCGGAGCAGCTCCTGGAGATGTACCGCCGGATGCGCCGCATCCGGCGCTTCGAGGAGCGGGCGTCCGAGCTCTACAAGGCGACCGAGATTCCTGGCTTCCTGCACCTGTCGATCGGCGGCCAGTGCCGTCGGCGCCTGCTGGCCGCTCGGCGCCCGCGGTCACCGGCGTCCTCGGCTGGAACATGCCCAAGCAGACCCGACTGCGCCGCCAGGAGGTCGTCGACGCCCTCCAGGCCCCTGCCGCCGCCCCCACCCACTGACACTGAACGTTCAGGAGAGTCCCATGAAGGTCGTCGTCGACGAGGAGAAGTGCGTCGCCGCCGGACAGTGCGTGTCCGACCTGATGGCGTGGTCCGGTTCGTTCCTCAAGCACCAGTTCTAGGACCGGTTCCAGCGCGGTCGCAGGGCGCCGCGCGGCGGTCGTTTCGCCGGTGACCGCCGCCGGCGGAAGGTCAGGTCCCTGATGGCGGACGCTTGGCGCGATTGCGTGGGCGCGTCCTGGCCAGGCCGGCTTCCACGGCGGCGAGCAGGGTGAGGGCCGCGTCGAGGTGTTCGGTGTCGTGGCCGGCGGCCGCGGAGACGGCCGCGGCCCATTCCCGGCGGACCAGGGCGTAGTTGGCGCGTCCGTGTTCGGTGAGGTGGACGGTCACCCCGCGGCCGTCGCCCGGATCCGTGCGTCGCTCGACCAGGCCCTTGCGCTCCAGCCCGCCCAGGACGGTGGAGAGGTTGGTGCGCTGCAGCCCGGTCGCCTCGGCGATGCGGCTGGGCGGAGCGGCGGGCTCGCGGTGCAGGTGGCGCATCACCATGCCCTCGGACGGGGACAGCGGGACGGCCCGCTCGTCGGTGTATCCGCGGAACTGGATCTCCCGGCTGATGATCAGCACGAGGTCGGCCAGCTCGGCCCACCGCCGGCCGTCGTCCGCTCCGGCCGTCGGGCTCGTCGGGTGCGCTTGCTCCTCCATCACGGCCCCAGGGTACGGGCTTGCCGGAAAGTGGTTATGAGTCCATACTCGTTATTACCTCATAGTTATGTAGTGATAACCACTTGCCTCTCCTGGGAGCCGTCATGACGACAACCACCTCCTCCCGGCATGCGCAGGCGCCGACGCTCTCGCCCCGGGCCACGGCCCACGCGGGCGGGCTGCACCCGGTCGGGGTGTGCATCCTGCTGGCCGGCGCCTTCCTGCCGATCATGGACTTCTTCATCACCAACGTGGCCCTGCCCAGCATCGGCGCCTCCCTGTACGCCTCGGCGTCGTCCCTGGAACTCGTCATCGCCGGGTACGGCGTCGCGTACGCGACCCTGCTCGTCCTCGGCGGCCGGCTCGGCGACCGCTTCGGCCGTCGCCGGATCTTCCTCGGTGCACTCGCGGGCTTCGTCCTGGCCTCGCTGGCCTGCGGTGCCGCCCCGACGGTGGGCGCGCTGATCGCGGCCCGCATCGTCCAGGGCGCCACCGCCGCCCTCCTCGTGCCCCAGGTGCTGGCGACCTTCCACCACGTCCTCGACGCGGAGCGCAAGTCCCGTGCCGTCGCCCTGTACGGCGCCACCTCCGGAATAGCCGCCGTGGTCGGCCAGTTGGCGGGCGGCCTGCTGGTCAGCGCCGATGTGGCCGGCACCTCCTGGCGGCCGATCTTCCTGGTCAACGTCCCGATCGGGGCCGTCGTTCTCCTGGTGGCGGCACGGATCGTCCCGGACACCCGCTCCCACCACCCGGTCGGCGTCGACCTGCCCGGCACCGTGCTCTTCGCCGCCACCCTGACCGCCCTGCTGGTCCCGCTGACCGAGGGGCACTCCCTGGGCTGGCCCTGGTGGACCTGGCTGCTGCTCGCCGTCGCCCTCGTCCTCGGCGCAGCCACCTACGCCGTCGAGAAGCGCGTCGAGCGGCGCGGCGAGGTGCCGCTGCTGCCGCCGTCCCTGCTGCGCCTGCCGTCGATGTCCCGCGGCCTGGTCATGGTGTTCGCGTTCAGCATCGGCTTCGGCGCGTTCATGTTCGTCTTCGCCCTCACCGTCCAGAGCGGCCTGCATGCCGACGCCCTGCACAGCGGCCTGGCGATCCTGCCGATGGCCCTGCTCTTCCTCGCCGGTTCCCTCCTGGCGCCCCGCGTGATCACCCGGTTCGGCCGGGCGGCACTTTCGGCCGGCGCCGTCGTTCAACTCGCCGGACTGGTCTCGCTGGTGGCGGTCCTGCTCGGGAACTGGCCGCACGTCAGTCTGTGGGCGATGGCCGTACCGCTCGCCCTGGTCGGTGCCGGGCAGTCGATGCTGTTCGCCGGCCTGTTCCGCAGCGTCCTCGCCGACGTTCCCACCCACCTGGCCGGCATCGGCAGCGGCGTACTGATCACCCTGCAGCAGAGCGGCCTCGCCCTCGGTGTGGCCACCCTCGGCACCCTCTACCTGGCCCTGGCGCCGCACAACATCGCCCACGCCTTCGCCGGCGTCGAATACGTGCAGATGGGCATCGTCGCCCTGCTCGCCCCGGCCGCCGCCGTCCTGCCACGCTTCAACAGGACGGCGTCGGGCCCCACTCCGGTCGTCGAGGCCTGAACGGAAAGGGAGTCCGCGGCGGTGGACTCTCCTCTGCGAGCAGGAAACCCGCGGCGGCCGCTACCAGGAGGCCAGCGAGCCGTCGGCGTTGCGCCACAGGGGGTTGCGCCAGCGGTGTCCGCGTTCGGCGGCGGCGCGGACCGCGTCCTCGTCGATGGTGATGCCGAGCCCGGGTGCGGTCAGGCGGTCGATGTAGCCGTCGCGGAACGTGAAGGCCTCGGTGTCGACGAGAGAGTCCAGCAGCCCGCCGCTGTCGCCGTACCCGATGCCGAGCGCCTGCTCCTGGATCAGGAAGTTGGGGACGGCGAAGTCGAGTTGGAGGCTGGCGGCCGGCGCGATCGGGCCGAGCGGGCAGTGCGGAGCGACCAGGACGTCGTACGTCTCGGCCATCGCCGCGATGCGTCGGGTCTCGGAGATGCCTCCGGCGTGGCTGATGTCCGGCTGTGCCACGGCGATGCCGTCCGCCAGCACGGACCGGAAGTCCCGGCGGGAGTAGAGCCGTTCACCGGTGGCGATGGGGATCGAGGTCGAGCGCACCACGGCGCCGAGGTCCCGGGTGAACTCCGGCAGCACCGGCTGCAGCAGCGGCAGGACGCGACGGGGCATCGCCCCGCTGAAGCGGCCGTGGAAGTCCAGCGCCAGGTCGCGGTCCGGGCCGATGGCCTCGCGCACCGCGGCCACCTGTTCCACGATGGCGTGGATCGCGGCGGGCGTGTCGAGAGGCTCCAGCTGTCCGCAGGGGTTCAGCTTGACCGCGGTCAGCCCCTTGGCGACCTGCGCGGCCGCCGACTCACGACCTCCTGCGGCGTCTCGCCGCCGACCCAGCCGTACCGCGGTGACCGACGACGAGACCGGCGACGTCACCGTTTTCGCCGTCGACCGCAGCCGGACCGACGCCCTGCCACTGGAGATAGACCTGCGCGGGGTCGACGCCCATGTCCTCGCGGAGCACCTGGTCCTGGCCGAACGGCGACCCGGAGGCCACCAACACCGCGCACCACCCCGACCGCGTCACCCCGCACACCGCGACCGGCACGAGCGTCACCGGGGGAGTCCTGCGCGCGGCCCTCGAGCCCATGTCCTGGAACATGGTCCGTCTGTCCCGCCCGCAGGCGTGATGGGTCGTCAGGTTCGATGTGCGGGCGATGACGGTTGTCCGCAGGTGTGACACGCCGCCGGACGGCCCATCCGCCCTGTCCGTGGACGCCTGGGCATAGTGTCCAGAATATGACGAAATGCAATGCTGTGTACCTGGCGTGCTCGGTAGTGGTCGCCGGGGCGCTCCTCGGGGCCGCCCCGCCGGCGGCCGGTCACAAGACCCACGTGGTCCGCCCGGGGGGATCGATCCAGAAGGCGGTGGACGCCGCCGAACCGGGCGACACCGTCCTCGTCACTGCCGGCACCTACCGCGAGAGCGTCAAAGTGAGCACGCCCGGGCTGACCCTGCGCGGCGTGGGCCGCGGCACAGTGATCGAACCGAGCGCGAAGAAGGCCGCCGACAGCTGTGGCGCGGGCGGCAACGGCATCTGCGTGGCCGGGACGAAGGACCGCAACGTGGAGGGCGTCACCGTGGCCTCCCTGACCGTGTCCGGTTTCGCCAAGAACGGCGTGTTCGCCACGGCGGCGGACGGGCTGACCGTGCGGAACGTGACGGCGGTGAAGAACGGGGTGTGGGGCATCGCCCAGGAGCGGTCGCTCCACGGGACGTTCCGCCAGAACACCGCCCGGGACAACGGCGATGCGGGCCTCTTCCTCGCCAACACCATCGCGGAGGAGCAGGGCGCCACGGACACTCGGGGGACGGTGGTCAAGGGCAACCGGCTGGAGGGCAACCGGATCGGCGTGACCGTCCGGCGCCTGCGGAACCTCGTCGTCGACCACAACTACCTCACCGGCAACTGCGCAGGGGTGTTCGTCGTCGGCGACGAGAACAAGCCGCGGGCCGGTGACCTGGTCGTGAGCGACAACCGCATCACGCGCAACAACAAGTCCTGCCCGAAGACCGCCCGGCTGGACGCCCTCCAGGGCTCGGGCATCGTCCTGACCGGCGCCGAGGACACCCTGGTCACACGCAACGTGATCACGGACAACGTCGGCACCTCCCCGCTCTCGGGCGGCATCGTCCTGTTCAAGAGCTTCGTGGGCACCACCAGCGAGCGGAACCGGATCAGCGACAACCGGCTGGAGGGCAACTCCCCGGCCGACCTCGTCAACACGGACACCGGCAAGGACAACGTGTTCGAAGGCAACCGCTGTGGGGCGTCCAAGCCCCAGGGACTGTGCTGATCCGCCCGGACGCGACCCAAGTGGACCCGAGAACAAGGCCCAGAAGGAAGGAAGGCGGCACATGACGACCGCACAGACCGCCCCACCGCCGCCCATGCGGATGCGGGAACTCGTGTTCGGGGCGGCGTGCGCCGCCGCCCTCCGCGCGGCCGCCCGGCTGGGCGTCGCCGACGCTCTCGGCGACGACCCCATGACCGTGGAGGACCTCGCGGCCGCGGTGAAGGCCGAACCCCGGCCGCTGCGACGGCTGTTGAGGGCCCTGTCCTGCTACGGCGTCTTCGCCGAGCGGCCGGACGGGACGTTCACCCACACCGACATGTCCCGGCTGCTGCGCGAGGACGACCCGCACAGCCTGCGCGACATCTCGCTGTGGTGCACCGAGCCGTGGACCTGGGACGTGTGGCCGAGGCTGGACGAGGCGGTGCGTACGGGGCGGAACGTTGTCGAGGACCTGTACGGCAAGGAGTTCTTCTCCTACCTCAATGAGGACGCTCCCGAGTCGGCCGAGGTCTTCAACCGCGCCATGACGACCTCCAGCGAGCAGTCGGCGCGGGACGTCGCGGCGTTCCTCGACCTGTCGGGCAGCGCGTCGGTCGCCGACATCGGCGGCGGCCAGGGGCATGTGGTGGCGAGCCTGCTGGACAAGTACCCCTCGATGCACGGCGCCCTGCTCGATCTGCCCCGCGTGGTCGAGAACGCGGTGCCACGGCTGCGCCAGGGAGGAGACCTCGCGGACCGCGTGCGCATCGTGCCCGGCGACGTCCGTGTGGCCGTCCCGGTCAAGGCCGACGTCTACGTCATCAAGAACATCCTGGAGTGGGACGACGAGAGCACCGCCCGCACCCTGCGCAACGTCATCGAGGCGGGCGGACCGGGGGCGCGGGTCGTGGCCATCGAGAACCTGGTCGACGACACGCCGTCCATGCGGTTCAGCACCGCCATGGACCTGTTGCTGCTCCTCAACGTGGGCGGGGCGAAGCACACCACCGAGAGCATGACCGGCCGGCTGACCGACGCCGGTCTGGTCATCGACGAGGTCCGCCCGGTCAACCCGTACCTGCACGCGTTCGACTGCACCGTGCCCGGCTGATCACCCCGTCAGGCGTCCCACGACAGACCGGTCGCCGGACCCGCGTCACTCGCGGGCCCGGCGACCGGTCAGCCGTGGGCGGGCCGGTTCAGCCGGTGGAGTCCCGCTCCCAGCGGTAGAAGCAGTGCGCCATCGCGTCCTTCGGCGAACGCCAGGTTGACGGGTCGTACGCCGTGACATACGCCGACAGTCGCTCGCTGATGTCGCGGAACTCTGGGTGTCCGGCCAGCTTGGCGATGGCGGGCCCGGGGTCCCGCTCGGACTCGATGAGATGCAGGTACACGTCACCGAACTCGAAGAGACTGCGCCGGGAGACCCCCACTAGGTGCGGCAGCTCTCCCCGGTCCGACTCCTCGAACAGTTTGGCGATGTCCGGGGCCGACCCCGGAGCCATCCGGGCGACGATCAGGGCCTGGTGCATGATCCCGTCCTCCGTCCGGCTCAGTCGCTCAGGCCCGGCGCGGAGCCCTGCTCGGCGGCGGCCTTCTCGATGCGGTCCCGGATCAGGGCCATCTGGGTTTTGGAGTTCCGGTTGATGTTGTCCGTCATCCAGGCGTCGTCGACCGGTGCGTCCGGCTTCATCGCGAAGTCCTGCGTCCACACCATCCGGGTGCCGGCGGGCACCTTCTCGTACTGCCACCGGATGTTCATGTGGGCGAAGGGACCGGTCTCGACGCGGCGGGCCTTGACGCTGAGCGCGTCGCGGTCCGTCTCCCGTTCCGAGACCCAGCTCCACACGGTGCCGTTCTCGTCGGGGTGCATGGTCAGCCGGAAGGTGGTCCTGTTCCCCTCCCGGGACAGGATCTCGACAGAGGCGTACTCGGAGAACAACCGCGGCCAGTTCTCCACGTCGTTGGTCATGTCCCAGACCAGGTCCAGCGGCGCGGCGATCGTGATCTCGTTCTGCGTGTGTCCGGCCATGTCACGCTCCTGCCAGGAGGGCACTGTTGACGAGATCGAGGAACTGCCGGGGGGTCTTGCAGCGCTCTGCGTCGGGAGGCATCGGCGTGCCGTACCGGTTCTCCAGCTCGCCCACGATGCCGAGCAGACCGAGCGAGTCGATGCCGAGGCCGTCGAAGCCGGACTCGCGGCGCTGCTCCAGTTCTTCCGGGGTGACGGTGACTCCGGCCGCCTTCTTCATCAGCTCGGCCAGCTCTTCCACTGTGATGCGGTCAGTACTCATGCGGTTCCTCTCCATGTGTTCCGCGGCGCCTCGCTACGAGGCGTCGGCGGCGCCGTGCCGCAGCACCAGCGCCGAGTTGGAGCCCATGAGCCCCCGGCTGAGGACCAGTGCCGTGCGCGGCTCGGCGGCGCGGGCGCGGACGGTCACCAGATCGAGGTCATGGCAGATGTCGAAAACATTGGGGGTGGGCGGGATCAGACCGTGCTCCATCGCCAGCACCGCGGCCGCGACGTCCAGCACGGGCGCCGCGCAGTAGCCGCGGCCGATACCGGTCTTCGGCGCGGTGACCGGCACCTTCCTGCCGTGCGCGCCGAGGGCGTCGGCGATCGCCAGCGCCTCCGCATGGTCCGCCTCCGGTACGCCCAGGGCGTCGGCGAAGACCACGTCGATCTCCTCGGGGGCACAGCCGGCCTCGTCCAGCGCACCGCGGATGGCCTGCGCGAGTCCCTCCCGGGACTGCTCCCAGCGCGAGGGCCCGGTGAAGGTCGCCGCGTGCCCGGCAAGGGTGGCCCGCACGCGCGCGCCCCGCTCCCGGGCCGAGGTCTCCTCCTCCACGACGAGCATGGCGCCGCCCTCGGCGGGCACGAACCCGCAGGCCCCGCCGGTGAACGGGCGGTAGGCGCGCAACGGGTCCTCGGCGGTGCTCAGCTCCGCGTAGCCGAGCTGGCACACCACCGAGTAGGGGGCGAGCGGTGCCTCGGTCGAGCCGGCCACGATCACGTCGGTGCCACGCCGCACGGCACGCGCCGCGTGCGCGAGGGCGTCCAGGCCGCCCGCCTCGTCGGCGGCGACGACCGAGCAGGGCCCCTTGAAGCCACGGCGGATGGAGATCTGGCCGGTGCTGGCGGCGTAGAACCAGGCGATCGACTGGTACGGGCCGACGAAGCGACTGCCCTTGCCCCACAGCTGCTGCAGCTCCCGCTGGCCGAACTCGCCGCCGCCGGAACCGGCCGCGGTGACCACGCCCACGGAGAACGGCGCGTCACCGGTGTCTGCCTGGCCGAGGCGGGCGTCGTCCAGCGCGAGGTCGGCCGCGGCCATCGCGAAGTGCGTGAACCGGTCGGTCTGGACGAGGCAGCGTTCCTCGACCGCCGCCGACGGCTCGAAGTCCCGGACCTCGCCGGCCACCCGCAGCGGCAGGTGCTCACAGCCCTCGCGGGTGACCCGGTCGAGGACGCTGATGCCTTCCTGGGTGGACTTCCAGAAGGACTCGGTGCTGGTCCCGTTGGGCGCGATGACACCGATTCCGGTGACAGCTGCGCGCCGTGGATGGGGTTCGCTCATCGTGTCGTCTCCCTCGGCCGGGTCAGGACCACCGCGGACTGGAAGCCGCCGAACCCGCTGCCCACGGAGAGCACGTTCTTCAGCCTCCGCTCGCGCGCGACCCGCGGCACGTAGTCCAGGTCGCACTCGGGGTCCGGGGTCTGGTAGTTCGCGGTGGGCGGTACCACCTGGTGGGCCAGGGCCAGTACGCAGGCGACGACCTCGATCGCCCCGATCGCACCCAGGGAGTGGCCCACCATGGACTTGATGGAGCTCATGGGTGTGTCGTAGGCGTGCTGTCCCAGGGCCTGTTTCACCGCGGCGGTCTCGTGACGGTCGTTCTGCTGGGTGCCCGACCCGTGCGCGTTGACGTAGTCGATCGCGGTGGGGGCGAGCCGGGCGTGGTCGAGGGCGTCCTCGACGGCCCGGGCCATCTCCAGGCCCTCGCTGGTCAGACCGGTCATGTGGTAGGCGTTGCCGAAGGTCGCGTAGCCGCTGAGCTCGCAGTACACCTGTGCGCCGCGGGCCCGGGCGTGTTCGAGCTCCTCCAGGACAAGTACGGCGCCGCCCTCGCCCATGACGAACCCGTTGCGGTCGGCGTCGAAGGGACGCGAGGCGTGGGCGGGGTCGTCGTTGTTCGGGGAGGTGGCCTTGATCGCGTCGAAGCAGGCCATGGTGATGGGGGAGATCGGCGAGTCCGAGGCGCCGGCGACGCACACGTCGGCCCTGCCCTCCTCGATCGTGTGGAAGGCGTACCCGACCGCGTCGAGCCCCGAGGTGCAGCCCGTGGAGACGGTCTGCACCGGCCCGCGTGCCCCCACCCGCTCCGCCACCGTCGAGGCCAGCGTGCTGGGCGAGAACGCGCGGTGCAGGTGCGGGCCCGCCTCCCGGTGGTCCACGTCCCAGCGCTGTCCGCCGTGGCTGACCAGGACGTAGTCGTGCTCCAACCGGGTGGTGCCGCCGACCGCGGTGCCCAGGGAGACCCCGACCCGCCAGGGGTTCTCCCGGGCGAGGTCCAGGCCGGCGTCCCGTATCGCCTCGTCGCCGGCGACCAGGGCGAACTGGATGTACCGGTCGCATCGTTCGATCTGTTCCGCCTCCAGCCCGTGGGCCGCCGCGTCGAAGTCGCACTCGGCGGCGATCCGCGAACGCAGTCCGGTCGGATCGAAGAAGGTGATGCCCCGGGTCGCGGTGCGTCCGTGGGACAAGAGGTCCCAGAACGCGGGTACGCCGATGCCACCAGGGGCGACGATGCCTATGCCGGTGACCGCCACGCGCCTGGTCATGAACTCACCTGACGTCGCTCGGCCGCCCGGCCCGTACCGGCGTGGGCTTCCTCCCGCACGACCGGCACGGTGTCGGTCTCCTCGGTGTCGACGTGGCCGAGCGGCGGGCTCGGTGCGAGGGGGCCGAGGTGGAAGACGATGCGGGCCTCCACGTTGCCGACGTTGCGGAAGCGGTGCCGCATATGGGTGGGGATCATGAGCCCCTGCTCGGGCTGCAGCGGGTGGGGCTCGCCGTCCAGGTCCACCTCCAGCCGCCCGCAGACGACGTAGATGAACTCCTCGGAGTACGGGTGGTAGTGCTCGGCGATGCGGTCGCCGGGCTGCACGATGGCCACGCCCATGAAACCGCTGGTGGAGCCGACCGTGGTGGGGGTGAGCATGGCGCGCAGATCGCCGCCGCGCCGGGTGTTGGGCTCGACCTCGCTGAGATCCACGATTCTGGGACGGGGTTTGGTCACGACGTTGCTCCGATCGTGTGTGCTGAGTCGAGAGGGGGGCCGCGGCCGCCGCGATCGGCGGCCGGGCGAGTCAGGCGTCGGGCGAGCGGCGGTCGGTGACGAGTTCCATGCGGGCGAGCTTGAGGAAGTGCCTGAGGTCGCCGTCGTTCGGTGCGGAGGTGTCCGCACCGGCGGCGCCGTCCAGGAACGTCGTCAGCTCGGCGACCTGCCCTGGGTCCGGAAGGCCGAGGAACAGCACGGGGTCGCCCGCGTCCAGGCCGCCACGCACGTCGATCAGCCGCACCACGATGTCGTCGCGCTGGAAGATCGTGCTGCGCAGGACCGGGCTGCGCGGATCGTCCGCCGCCGCCTCGTCCTGCTGAGCGAGCAGCTCGGCCAGCCGCAGACCGCAGCCGGGCCGGGCCGGGTAGTGCAACGCGTGCCGTTCCGCCGCCGGGTCCTCCTCCTCGGCCGTCACATGGTGTACGGCGGGCAGCGCGGCCCGGGTGAAGAAGACCCGGGCGGACTCGGGGTTGTCGAGGTCCCGGTCCTGCTCCAGATACGGGTTGATGGCCTCCTCGACGGCCCGCACCTCGGGCTGCCGGGCGACATGGCGCAGCGCGGCGAGCAGGTCGCCCCGTACCTCGATGGCCCGGACCACCCGGTTGCCGTGCATGAAGAGCGAGGTGCGGCACAGCCGGGTGGTGTCGTCGACACGCGGCTCGGGCGAGGCGTAGCCGGCGAGGATCTCCGCCACGGTCGCCTCGCTGCCGGGCTTGACCGTGAAGGTGAGCGCGTGGCGGATCACGCCGTCACCGATCCGGGGCGCCGCCTGCAGGCCGCGCTTGCCCGCCTCGGCGTGCGCCGCCGGGCCGCCGGTCTCACGGACGACATTGAAGCGAAGCGACCTGGTGTCCCGGACGCAGCTGTGCAGCGGCTCCACCATCCGCACGTGGGCTTCGCTGTTGACCCAGGTGAGGAACGGCGGAGCGCTCTCCCACTCACTGGTGATGAGCCATTGGGAGGGGTTCTCGATCGACTGGCACAGCTGGTCGCTGACGTGCCCGGGAACGGACGCGACCTGGTTGCAGAGTTGCTCGTACGCCTCCAGGAACTGCTGCTGGGCTCCGTCGTAGACGTCCACCAACAGGACGACCCGGAGCCTGGAGCCGTCGAAGACTGACTGGGAGACACGCGGCGACACCTTCTGGGTCAGCGGCTGTGAGGCAGGTGCGGAGGTGGTGGTCATCCTGGGGCACATCTCCTTCGCGGGGAAACAGCGACCTTCGGTTGCGGCGCTCCGATGTGAGCGTGAGTCGATCCTCATCAGGTCCTGACCGACGCGCGATTCGTATGGACTAAGTGAGTGATCGGCACCCAGGCGGAACGAGCTCACGTGAGGTGCGCGAAGACCACCAGGTTGTCCGTGTAGTCCCCGACCGTGCGGTCGTAGTCACCCGCACAGGTGATGAGCCGGGCCTGGGCCTGTCGCGTGTCGCCGTACACCCGCCGGTTGGGGAAGTGGTCCTTGTCGAACGTCTCCACGCTGTCGACCACGAAGGTCGCCTGGCGCCGGTCGGCCCGCACGACACGGAAGGTGTCGCCCTTCTCCAGTTCAGCGAGGTCGGCGAAGACGGCGGCGGAGGTCGCCGTGTCGACGTGTCCGGCGATGATCGCGGTGCCCGGCTCCCCGGGGGAGGGGCCCTTCGCGTGCCAGCCGACGAGGTTGGTGTCGTCGGGGGGCGGGGCTTCGAGCTGGCCCGTGGGGCCGATGGCGAGGTCCGTGAAAGGCGCGTTCACGGAGATTTTCGGGATGAGCAGGCGCATCGGCTTGGATCGCGGCAGATGTTTTCCCGCCGGGCGTGCGGCAGGCGGCGCGGGCGCCGGGGCTTGCGGGGATTGCCGGGTGTGGGGGGTTCGTTGCGTCTGCGGGGCCTGCGGGGCCTGCGGGGCCTGCGGGGCCTGCGGGGCCTGTGAGGCCTGCGGGGCTTGCTGCGTCTGTGGGGCTTGCTGGGCCTGCGGCGGGCGGGACGTGCCGGACGTACCGGACGACGTGTCCCGGCCGCCGATCAGGGCGACCGCCAGGATCAGGAGAGCCACGGCGCACAGCACCAGCACGCCTCGGCGAGAGCCCTGGCCGGTCGGTCTCGGCTCGCCGTCGGTGGGGGAGGAAGGAGGGAATGCCATCGGAGACCACCTCACTGAGGGCCGGGAGCAGGACGGACGGGACGGGCCGAGAACCGGCCGGGGCGGCCGCCGCACGATGCGCCGGTGGCGGCCGCCGTTGCTGTCGCGTCCGGAATCGGTCAGGCCAGGCCGTGGGACTTCTTGCGGCGCACGGCGTACAGACCGGTTCCGGCGACGGCCAGGACCGCAAGACCGCCCGCGGTCACGGCGGGTGCGGCCAGCGCGCCGCCACCCGTGTGCATGCCACCGCGCGGTCCGTCGTGGCTGCCCCCCTTGTGGTGTTCCTTGCTGTAGGAGGAGTCGTCGTGGTCCCAGTCACCCGCGGCCGCGTGAGCGCCGGGTGCGGTGACGGCGAGGACGGCCGAGGCCGCCGCGGTGGCCAGGAGGATGCGAGCCGAACGCATTCGAGGGTCCTTTCGCCACGACCGGGCAGCTGGCGCCTCGTCAGCTGACGGGACCCGGCGATGACGTGATCCACCGTCAGCCAGACCGCCGCATCCCACCACTCGAGCCACTCGGCCGGGTGACCGGGTCGATCTGCGGCGGCGCGGCCCACTTGCTCCGGGACACCCAATGGGTCGGCCGACAGCATGGCTGTCGGCCGAGATGTGCTCATCGAACTTTGCGGTGCGGTCAGGTCAGATCCAGCGTTGCCGTCAGGACCTGACGCAGTGTCGACTCGGCATCCGGGACGGGACCCGGGGATCGCCAGGCCACGAATCCGTCGGGCCGGACGAGCAGGGCGCCGCCCGGTGTCATGCCGTGGCGTTCCAGCCAGTCGGCACCGTCCTCGGGAGCCAGTTCGGCATCGGGCCCGGCCCCCACCCGGTACGAGACCAGCGGGATGGACAACTGTTGTGCGAGGCGGGCGGCGGACTCGTGCCATCCGCTCGGCTCACCGGCGTCGCTGAGCAGGACCAGGGATCGTTCGTAGAGGTCGAGGGTGGAGACGCGCTCGCCCCGGTGCCGTACCCACAGATGGGGTGCCCTGCTGCCGGGCTCCCCGCTCAGGTCGAGTTTCTCCGGGACCACCGCGCCGGTGGGATCGGTGCCGACGACGGCACCGTTCGGGTAGCGATAGCCGAGGGCGACGTTGAGGATGCCGCGCTGAGGCCCCCCGCCGCCGGAGCCGGCCGGCGGAGTGAATCCGGGGTGGCTGTGCTCGGCGGACCGCGCGGCCGCACGGGCGCTGGTCGCCTCCGCCACCGGGCGTCGTTCGGCGTCGTAGGTGTCGAGCAGCCCCTCCCCTGCCCAGCCGCCGAGGACCGCGGCCAGCTTCCAGGCGAGGTTGTGCGCGTCCTGGATACCGGTGTTGGAGCCGAAGGCTCCGGTGGGGGACATCTCGTGGGCCGAGTCGCCGGCCAAGAAGACACGGCCTGCCCGGTAGGTCCGTGCGACACGTTGGGCGGCGTGCCAGGGAGCCTTGCCGGTGATCTGCACGTCGAGGTCCGCGACCCCGACCGCCCGGCGGATGTGGTCGACGCAGCGCTCGTCGGTGAAGTCCTCCATCGTTTCGCCGAGTTCGGGGTGCCAGGGGGCGTGGAAGACCCAGTTCTCGCGGTTGTCCACCGGCAGCAGCGCGCCGTCGGCGTCCGGGCCGGTCAGATAGCAGACGATGAAGCGTCGATCCCCCACCACCTCGGCCAGCCGAGGTGAGCGGAAGGTGACACTGACGTTGTGGAACAGGTCGCCGGGGCCGCTGTGACCGATGCCGAGTTGTTCCCGCACGGGACTGCGAGGACCGTCGGCGGCGACCAGATAGTCCGCGCGGATGGTGGTGTGCTCGCCGGTCTCCCGGCTCTTGACCACCGCGGTGACACCGGTGGCATCGCTGTCGAACGAGAGCAGTTCGGTGGCGAACCGCAGGTCGCCGCCGAGCCCCCCGGCGTGGTCGAGCAGGACCGGCTCCAGGTCGTTCTGGCTGCACAGACACCACGCACTCGGGCTGAACCGGGCCAGCCCGCCGCCGGGGTCGATGTCCCGGAACAGCCACTCGCCCTCGTCGCCGACCAGCGTGGGAGTCTGCAGGATGCCGTGGTTGTCGGCCAGCGTGGCCGCGGCCTCATGGATCGCCGGCTCCGCGCCGGCCACCCGGAACAACTCCATCGTGCGGACGTTGTTGCCGCGGCCCCGGGGGTGGATGGAGGTGCCCGTGTGGCGCTCCACCAACGTGTGCGGCACACCGAGGCGGCCAAGGAACAGGGAGGTCGACAGTCCCACCAGGGAGCCGCCCACGATCAGGACCGGGACCTTGTGGATCGTGTCGCCGGCCTGACCGGCTCTTTCCTTCATCACTCGCCTCCAGCTCGTCATGTCCGCCGACTCGGCCGGTACGGACGGGACCTTCATGCATGCCCCGCACGGCGAACGGCGGCTCAGGCTTCACCCGCTTCACCCGCCGATTCGGCCGCATCCAGGTCACGGACGAGCGAATCGGACCGGCCGGCGGCCGACGCGCGATTGTCAGTGGCGGGTGTCACGCTGATGTGACACACGACCTGCGAAAGGGAAGCGCCGTGCTCACCACTGACCTCACTCCCGGCTCCCCCTGTTGGCTCGACCTCGGTATCCCCGATGTCCCGGCGGCCGCGGCCTTCTACGGCGCGGTGCTCGGCTGGGATTACGAGTCCATGGGCGAGGGGGAGGACATGGAAGGCGGGATGTTCCGCAAGGACGGCAAGACCGTCGCCGGGCTCGGCAAGCTCACCGAGGAGGGCGCGCGCCCGGCCTGGATGATCTACTACAGCGTCACCGACGCGGACGCCACGACCCAGGCCGTGGAGCGCGCGGGCGGCACGGTGCGGGTGGCGCCGAGGGACCTCGACGACTGGGGCCGGATGGCGCAGTACAGCGACCCGTCGGGGGGCCAGTTCGCCGTCTGGCAGCCGGGGAAGAACACGGGCTTCGAGCTGGCGGACGAGCCGGGCTCGCTGTCCTGGACCGAGCTGTACACGAGCGACGCCGCGGCCGCGAAGGAGTTCTACGGCGGTGTTTTCGGCTGGCAGTTCAGTGACATGGAGCTGCCGGGCGGCGGGGGCACGTACACCCTCGTCACGCCCGCCGGGCTTCCCGAGGAGCGCATGCAGGGCGGGCTGATGGAGGTCCCCGAGGAGAACCTCGCCCTGGCGAGTGGGCGGCCGTACTGGCACCCGGTCTTCAACGTCACCGACTGCGATGCCGCGGTAGCCGAGGTCACCGAGAACGGCGGCAGCGTGCAGATGGGTCCGGACGACGTGGAAGGCGTCGGCCGGCTGGCCGTCTGCCTCGACCCCTGGAACGCGGACTTCGTGGTGCTCACCCCGGTCGAGAGCTGAGCCCGCACGCCGGGCGGCCGGGCACCCACGTCCGTCTGCCGGGCCGCCGGTCCGCCCCTGTGCCGGACCGCGCGTTCCGGGCCACCCTGAATCACGGCCCGCCGCCGTCTCCTTCCAGCGGGCGCATGGTGTGGTTGACGGCGAAGGGCCGGTCCGTCAACTGCCGCAGTCGAGCGCACTGTTCCCGAACGTCAGGCAGCGGGCGCACGGCGGTGCCCAGGCTGCCGAGTCCGCCCGCCGCACAGACCGCCGCCGCCAGGTCGACCTAGTCGAACGGGCCGAACGGAGCGCCGATCACCGGCACCTCGATGCCGAACACGTCGCACAGACGGGTCCGGGGCATCCGTTCTCCCACACCGCGGCGCCTCGGCCTGCTGCGGACTCAATGGTTGGCAACTCCAGCATGCCCCGCGGCCGGCAGACCGCCATTCCGCCGACCCGTCGGGGGAATGCGGTTGCCGCGGGCGCGATCGGGGATCCGGCGGAGCCGGTGGCCTTGAGGTCGACTGGTGCGGATGACCCCCACTGGGGGCGCACCCACTTCACCGTCACGCCTCTTGCAGCGCCGGAGCCGGCCGCTCTCCCGAGCCCCGGACGATCAGCCGGGTGGGGACGGTGATGGTGCGGGCACGAGAGCGGTCGCCGTCCAGGCGGGCCAGGGCGGTGGCCGCTGCCGTTCTGCCGATTTCCCCGGCGTTCTGGGCGACGACGGTCAGGGCCGGTTCGAGGGCCTCGGCGAGGGCCACGTCGTCGAAGGCGACGACGGCGACGTCCTTCCGGTCGCTGCGGGCGAGTTCGGTGACGATGCCCTCGGCGACGATGTTGTTGCCGGCGAACAGGGCGGTGGGGGGATCCTCCAGGCCCAGCAGCTGGGACGTGGCGGCGGAGGCCCCGTGCCGGTCATGGGCGTTGGTGACCAGGGAACGGTCGTGCGGGAGGCCGGCTTCCTCCAGAGCCGCGCGGTATCCGGCCAGGCGCTCGCGGCGGGTGTAGAGCTTGGTGGGAAGGTCGCCGATGAAGCCGATGCGCCGGTGTCCGTGGGCGATCAGGTGGGCGACGCCGTCGTGGGCGCCCGCGCGGTTGGAGCTGACCACGTTGTCCGTGGACAGGCCCGAGCCCGGACGGTCCAGGAAGACGACGGGCAGGCCGGCGGCGCGGTGGCTCTTGAGGTGGGAGTGGTCGGCGCCGACGGACGGCACGACCATCAGGATGCTGATGCGGCGGGCGAGGAACGTGTTCGTCAGCGCGCGTTCACGGCCGGGATCGTCCGCGGAGGAACCCATGAGCAGGGTCAGGCCGCGGTCCCGGACGGCGTCCTCGATGCTGCTGGCCACGGCTCCGAAGAAGGGGTTGCCGAGGTCGGGGATGACCAGTCCGATGGTGGTGTCGGGTCCGCCGACGCGGATGTTGCGGGCCATGAGGTTGGGCTGGAAGCCGAGCTTGGCCACGGCGGCGAGAACCTGTTCCCGGGTCCGCGCGGAGGCGGGCCCGTCCTCGTTGAGGACGCGGGAGACGGTCTTGGCGCTGACGCCGACTTCTCGGGCGACGTCTGCCAGGGTGGGGCGGCGGTTCGCTGCCATGGAGGAACGGTCTCCTGTGCTCGTCGGTTCCGGCCGCGGCCTCGGCCGGAATCGGTGAGTGCTTCAGTCGTACGTCAGTTGGCCTGGACGCCCGCGGCCTTCGCCGCCTTGGAATCCGCTACGACAGTATCTCCGGCCTCGTCGACGGTGAGCGCGCCGGTCATGATGGCGACGACCTCCGCCATGGAGTAGTCGGAGGGCTTGATCACGGCAGCGCGCCGGCCCAGTCGGTGGACGTGGATCCGGTCTGCGATCTCGAAGACGTGCGGCATGTTGTGGCTGATCAGGACGACCGGCATGCCCTTGTCCCGGACGCGGCGGATGAGGTCCAGGACCTGCCCCGACTCCTTGACGCCGAGGGCGGCCGTGGGTTCGTCCATGACGACGACGCTGCTGGCCCAGGCGACGGAACGGGCGACCGCGACGGCCTGCCGCTGCCCGCCGGAGAGCGTCTCCACCGACTGCGTCAGCGAGCGCAGGCCGATCTTCAGGTCGGCCATGTGCTCGGCGGCCTCCTGGCGCATGCGCTTCTTGTCCAGCATGCGGAAGACGCTGCCGAGGACGCCGGGCCGGCGCAGTTCGCGCCCGAGGAACACGTTCGAGGCGATGTCCATGGAGGCGGCCACGGCGAGGTCCTGATAGACCGTCTCGATGCCGTGGGCGCGCGCGCTCTGCGGCCCGGAAAAAGTGATGGGCCTGCCGTTGAGACGTATCTCGCCCGCGTCGGGGACCACAGCACCCGTGAGTGCCTTGATCAGGCTGGTCTTGCCGGCTCCGTTGTCGCCGATGACGGCGAGGACCTCGCCGGGCAGCAGGTCGAAGTCGGCGCCGTCGATGGCGGTGACGTGGCCGTAGCGCTTGACCAGTCCGCGGGCCTGCAGCACGGGGGTGGGGGAGGAGGTGGCGGTCATCGGGCCTTCTTCCGGGAGAGCTGGTCGACGGTCACCGCGAGGATCACCAGGATTCCGGTGATCAGGGTCTGGTAGATGGAGGCGACGCCCATGAGCTGCAGGCCGTTGCGGAAGACGCCGACGATGAGGACGCCGATGAAGGTGCCCAGAACCGAACCGCGTCCGCCGAAGAGGCTGGTGCCGCCGAGGACCACGGCGGTGATGCTGTCGAGGTTGTCGGTCTGTCCCGCCTGGGGGTCGCCGACTCCGGTGCGGGAGATGAGCAGCAGGGCGGCGACACCGTACAACAGACCCGCCACGGTGTAGATGCCGATGGTCAGCCGGGAGGTGCGGATGCCGTTCAGCCGGGCCGCTTCCTGGCTGTTGCCCAGGGCGTAGACGTGCCTGCCCCAGCTGGTGTTGCTCAGCGCGTAGGCGAGGAGGAGGAACAGGGCGATGGTGACCAGGGAGCCGTAGGTGATGTCGGTGTGGCCGAGCGGGAAGGTCTTGCCGAGGTCCGTCAGCGGGCCGGGCAGGTTGGTGACCGTCTGCTCCTCGGAGTAGATGTGGGTCAGCGCGAACGCGACGTTCAGCATGCCGAGGGTGACGATGAACGGCGGCAGCGGGATCTTCTGCACCAGCAGCCCGTTGAGCAGGCCGAAGCCGCCGCAGACGACCAGACCCAGGGCGATGGCGACGAGCGGGGGCAGGGAGCCCTCGGCGGCCATCTTGGCGATGACGATGCTGCCGAAGGCCATCACGGCACCGCAGGACAGGTCGATGCCCGCGGTGAGGATGATCAGCGTCTGCCCGATGGCGAGGGTGCCGACGACCATGACCTGCTGCACGATCAGCGAGAAGTTGCCGCCCGTGAGGAACTGGTCGGTCGAGAAGGAGAAGAAGGCGCAGGCTAGGAGGAGGGCGACCAGGGGGCCGGTGGTCGGCGCCGTGAGCAGTCTGCGGGCCGTGGTCGGTGCTTTGAGCTCGGCGTACGGCGTGGTCGTGGCTGTCATGCGAAGTCCTTGTCGGAAGACAGAGGTCCTTGTCCGTCCCCGTCGGAGGACAAGGGAACGAGGGGGCGGCCGTCCCCGGTCGGGGGGAGGAGGGGGCGACCGCCCCGCTGAGGGGGGAGAGACGATGTCGTACGGTCCTCGCCTCGGGGCCGGCTCAGCCCCAGCAGTTCTCCAGGCCATAGCCGGTGTCCTTGGACGTGACCCCGGCCTGCGCCTTGTCGGAGATCAGGGTGACGCCGGTGTCGGTGTAACCGGACGCCTTCTTGCCGTCCTTGGCGTACGTGACGACGGCCTTGACGCCCTCGGCGGCCATCTTCAGCGGGTACTGCTGCGAGGTGGCGGCGATCTTGCCGTCCTTGACGGCCTGGGTCCCGGTGCAGCCGCCGTCGACGGAGACGATCAGGACATCCTTCTCCCGGCCCTTGGCCTTGAGCGCGGTGAACGCGCCCAGCGCGGCCGGTTCGTTGATGGTGTAGACGACGTTGATGCCGGGCTCCTTCTGGAGGCAGTTCTCCATCGCCGTCTGGCCCTTGGCCTGGTCGCCTCCGGTGTCCTGGGAGCAGACGACCGCCGGGTCCTTCGCGCCGATGCCGAAGCCCTTGAGGAAGCCGTCGTGCCGCTGGACGCCGACGGACACGCCCGGCGCGAGGTCGAGGGTGGCGATCTTTGCGGCCTTGCCCTTCATCACCGCCTTGGCGTACTCGCCGATCAGCTCGCCGGCCTTGAGGTTGTCGGTGGCGAAGAGGGCGTCGACCGCGCTCTCCGGCTCGGTCGGGGTGTCCAGGGCGATGACCAGGACGCCCTTGGCGCGGGCCTTCGCGATCGCGGGCACGATGGCCTTGGAGTCGCTCGGGGTGATCAGGATGCCCTTCACCCCGGCGGCGACCATGTTCTCGATGGCCGTGACCTGACCGGCGTTGTCGCCGTCGAACTTGCCGGCCGCGGTCATGAGCTTGACGCCCTCGGCCTTCGCGGACTTCTCCGCGCCCTCCTTCATCTTCACGAAGAAGGGATTGGTGTCGGTCTTGGTGATCAGACCGACCTTGACGTCGCCCGAACCGGTCCCGGCGGAAGTCGATCCGGAGCCGGATCCGCAGGCCGTCAGGGTGAGGGCCGCGATGCCCGTGCACGCAGCGGCTCTGAGGAGGGACATGGGCAGACGAGCGGTGCGAGGCATGAACGACTCCTGCGGGATTGCGAGCGGCGCGGTCGGCATCGGAGCATGCCGTCCCGAGGTGTCATCGTTGACTTATGTCATCGTTGACACTGCATGGCGAGGATGATGGACTCCGTTTCCCGGAAACGTCAATGCCCTGTACTCGTCACAAATTGGCAACGCCCCGCGACCGCCGCCGGACCGCAGCCGTACGGCAGTTGCGCGACGACGCATCCGGTCTCCCGTGCGCCCCTTCCGCGTGGTCGGCCACGCCCGAGCTGTTGACGCGTCTGCCGGATTGACCCCATCATCGGGCCACTCGATGTCATCGATGACACAAGTCAACGATGACACTCCTTGTCGGCTTCGGGGACGACGGCGCCGGCAGGACGTCCACTTTTCGGTCGGCCCGCGCCGGGCAGCAGGCTCCGTTGCGCGAAGGGCCGCGGCACAGGAGACCCCATGAGCTCTGGACATACATCCCGGCATGCCCGCATACGGATGATGGCGGCGGTGGCGACCGTCTGTGCCCTGTCCGCGGCCCCGCTCGCACCCCAGGCCGTCGCCGCCGACACTCCGACGTACAGCGAGACCTACCGGCCCCAGTTCCACTTCACGCCGGAGAAGAACTGGATGAACGACCCCAACGGCCTCGTGTACTACCAGGGCGAATACCACCTCTTCTACCAGTACAACCCGAACGGCAACTCCTGGGGCGACATGTCCTGGGGGCACGCGGTGAGCACGGACCTCGTGCACTGGAAGGAACTGCCGCTCGCCCTGTCGCACGACGACCAGGAGATGGTCTTCTCCGGCAGCGCGGTCGTCGACTGGAACAACACCACGGGGTTCGGCACCAAGAAGAACCCGCCCATGGTGGCGATCTACACCAGCTATGACAAGGCCACGGGCATCCAGGCCCAGTCCATCGCCTACAGCACCGACCGCGGCCGCACCTGGACCAAGTACCAGGGCAATCCCGTCCTCGACATCGGCTCCAAGGAGTTCCGCGACCCCAAGGTCCAGTGGTATGCGCCGACCAAGAGCTGGCTGATGACGGTGTCGCTGTCCACCGAGCACAAGGTGCGGTTCTACTCCTCGAAGAACCTCAAGGACTGGGACCTGCTCAGCGAGTTCGGGCCGGCCGGCGCGACGGGCGGCGTGTGGGAGTGCCCCGACCTGTTCCCCCTGGCCGTCGACGGGGACGAGAACAACATCAAGTGGGTCCTGGTCGTCAACATCAACCCCGGTGGTATCGCCGGTGGTTCGGCCGCCCAGTACTTCGTCGGCGACTTCGACGGCAAGAAGTTCACCGCCGAGGACAAGGGCACCTACACCCCGCCCACCGGCACGGTGGTGCAGGACTTCGAGGGCTCCGACTTCGGTACCTGGACGACCACCGGCACCGCGTTCGGCGACGGACCGGCGGCCGGGGCACTGGCCGGGCAGGGGACCGTCGACGGCTTCGACGGCAAGGGCCTCGCCAACAGCTTCCACGCGGGTGACGGCACCACCGGCACCCTCACCTCACCCGAATTCACCGTCGACAGCCCCTACTTGAACTTCAAGGTCGGCGGCGGACGACACCCGCACGAGCCCGGAACCGTCATGGAGCAGGGGCCGCCGCCCGCAGGGACGGTCCTCGCCGACTTCGAAGGCGGCAGCTACGGCGACTGGACGACGACCGGGGACGCCTTCGGCTCGGCACCGGCCACCGGCACCCTCCCCAACCAGCAAGAGGTCTCCGGATTCCTGGGCAGCGGCCTGGTCGACACCTACCTGAACGGCGACTCCACCACCGGCACCCTCACCTCGCCCGAATTCACCATCGACAAGAGCCACATCAACTTCCTCATCGGTGGCGGCAATCACCCCGCCGGCTCCGCCGACCCCACCGCCGTGGAACTCCTCGTCGACGGCCAAGTCGTGCGCAGCGCCACCGGAAAGGACGCCGAGGCGCTCAACTGGGCGTCCTGGGACGTCGGCGACCTCGCCGGCAAGAAGGCGCAGATCAGGATCGTCGACGACAACACCGGCGGCTGGGGTCACCTCAACGTCGACCACATCATGCTGTCCGACACCGCGGCCCGGCCCGTCTCCCAGGAGACGTCCGTCAACCTGATCGTCGACGGCCAGATCGTCCGCAGCGCCACCGGCGCCAACAGCGAGACCCTGGACTGGGCCTCCTTCGACCTGCGCCCCTACGCCGGCCAGAAGGCACGTATTCAGATCGTCGACATGAACACCGCCGGCTGGGGCCACATCATGGCCGACCGGTTCACCGCTGCCGACACCGCCGCCAAGTCCGTCGTGCAGCGCGCCGACTGGGCCGACTACGGCAAGGACTACTACGCGGCGGTGTCCTGGGAGAACGCGCCGGGCGGCAAGCGCTACATGATCGGCTGGATGAACAACTGGGACTACAGCGGCGCCGTCCCCACCTCCCCCTGGCGCGGCGCCCAGAGCGCTCCCCGGCAGATGGCCCTGCGCACGATCGACAGCCGGATCCGGCTCACCAGCGAGCCGGTCGACAGCCTTACGTCCCTCCGGCGCAAGAGCCCGGCGACGGCGACCGGTGTCACCGTCAAGAGCACCACAAAGCCCCTGATCGGCCCCGCGGCCAACGGCAAGGCACTCGACATCGAGGCCACCTTCTCCCTCAAGGACGCCGAACGCTTCGGCCTCAAGGTGCGCACCGGCGCCGACGGTCAGGAGACCGTCATCGGCTACGACACCACCACACAGGAGCTGTACGTCGACCGCACCCGCTCCGGCGCTGTGGACTTCAACAGCACCTTCCCCGGCGTCCAGCGAGCGCCGCTGCAGGCCAAGGACGGCAAGGTGAAGCTGCGGATCCTCGTCGACTGGTCGTCCGTCGAGGTCTTCGGCGGCAGCGGCGAAGCGGTGATCACCGACCAGATCTTCCCCGACCCGGCCGACCAGGGAGTCCAGGTCTTCGCCGAGAACGGCTCGGTGAAGCTGGACCAGGCCCGCGTCTGGCACCTCGACTCCTACCGCGACTGATACCGATCCCGAGCCATCTCCCGAGCCATCTCCCGATCCCGATCCCGACCACGGAGGACCCCACACCGTGAACAAGACCCTGCTCGCCGAGTTCACCGCCCGCGAGGGCGCGCAGGACGAGGTCGCCCGCCTGCTGCTGGACTACGCCCGGAAGGTGCGCGAGGAAGACGGCAACCTCGCCTTCGACGTCTACACCAAGGCGTCCAGCCCACGCGCCTACTGGATCTTCGAGGTGTACCGGGACGAGGACGCCTTCCAGGCACACCTGAAGGCCCCCTACGGCGGCCCGTTCAACGCCGCACTCACCCCGCTGATCGAGGAGGACGCCTCGGTGCTGACCTTCCTCGACCCGGTGGCCTGACGGTCCCGTGACCGAGCCGGCCGGGCCCGCCTCGCGGGCCCGGCCCTTGCCGCGCCCTCACAACATGGCGGCCGGGTCTCACCGACATTGTTCGGCCACGAGTTCGTAACGAGCCGTTGACAGGGGTACCTCGCGGGGCGCAATCTCATCCCGCACTCACTTGCCAAAACGATTGGGCACGACATGGGCGGGCGGATCGGGATCAAGGACGTGGCGGCAGCCGCCGGCGTCTCGGCCACGACCGTCTCGCACATCCTCAACGAGGTCGAGGGCAAGCGCATCAACGCCGAGACCCGGCAGCGCGTTCTCGAAACGGCCCGGGAACTGGGGTACGCGCCCAACGGGCTGGCGCGGGGACTGCGGCTGAAGCGGTCGAACACCATCGGCTTCGTCAGTGACCAGATCGCCACCACTCCGCACGCCGGCCGGATCATCCTGGGAGCGCAGGAGGAGGCGGCCAAGCACGGCCTGTTGCTGCTCATGCTGAACACCGGGGGCGACCCGGAGCTGGAGCGCAAGGAGATCGACCTGCTGCTGCAGCGCCAGGTGGACGGCGTGCTGTACGCGTCCATGTACCACAGGGTCGTAGATGTGCCGCAGCGGCTGCGGTCGGTCCCCACGGTGCTGCTGGACGCGCGCTCGGACGACGCCGGCGTGCCGTCGGTCGTACCGGACGAGGTCCTGGGCGGGGAGACGGCGGTACGCGAGCTGGTCCGCCATGGCCACCGCCGGATCGGCTTCATCAACAACGTCGACGACATCCCGGCCACCCACGGCCGCCTCGAGGGCTACCGGCGTGCTCTCGCCGAGGCGGGCATCGACGAGGACCCCGGGCTGGTGGTGGCGGAGACCACCGACGCCACCGGCGGGTATCGGGCGGCGCTCCGACTGCTGCGGGCCAAGCCGCGGCCCACCGCGTTGTTCTGCTTCGCCGACCGGATGGCGATGGGCGTCTACCGTGCCGCCGCCGAACTGGGGCTGTCGATCCCCGCCGACCTGTCGGTGATCGGGTTCGACGACCAGGAACTGATCTGTGACGGCCTGTTCCCCGGGCTGACCACCGTCGCCCTGCCGCACTACGAGATGGGCGCGCGGGCTGTCGCACAGCTGCTCGCGCTCACGGGCGCACAGGACCAGGAGTCCGGTCCCGCTGCTCAGGAAATGCTGCCCTGCCCACTGGTGGTACGGGCATCGGTCGCTTCGCCGCCCCGACTCTGACCCCGGAACGGCGAAGCACCACCGACAGGCGGCCGTCATCACCGGCCGCCGGCACGGTCTGCCAGGACCGTGCCCAGTGAAATGGAGGACCCCAGTGAACCCAGTGGAATCGAGAACCAGGCGCCTCGCGGTGTCGAGTCTAGCCGCCCTGACCGCGGCAGTGCTCGTGGCCGGCTGCGGCGGCAGCGGGAGCGCCGGCTCGTCGGGTGCCGACGGCAACACGCTGACCCTGTGGACGCACAACGCCGGCAACGCCGCCGAATACGGCGTCGTGAAGCAGATCGTCAAGGACTTCAACGCCGGCCAGAGCACGTACAAGGTCAAGATCCAGGCGTTCCCGCAGGGTTCCTACAACGACTCGGTGGTGGCCGCGGCCTCCGCCAAGAAGCTGCCGTGCATCCTCGACGTCGACGGGCCGAACGTCCCGAACTGGGCCTGGGGCGGGTACCTCGCGCCGCTGGACCTGTCCAAGGGCCAGGTCGCGGTGAAGGACCAGCTGCCCAGTACGGTCGCCACCTACCAGGACAAGACCTACGGGTTCGGGTTCTACGACGTCGCGCTGACCATGTACTCCCGCAAGTCCGTCCTGAAGAAGTACGACATCCGCGTCCCCACGCTCGACAAGCCGTGGACGGAGGACGAGTTCATGTCCGCGCTCGCCAAGATCAAGGCGAGCGGCACGTTCAAGAACGCGCTGGACCTCGGCACGGGTGACCCCGGTGAATGGTGGCCGTACGCCTACTCGCCGATGCTGCAGAGCTTCGGCGGTGACCTGATCGACCGCTCGACCTACAAGAGCGCCAAGGGCGCGCTGAACGGTGAGCAGGCCGTCGAGTGGGGCAAGTGGTTCCGCTCGATGGTCACGAAGGGCTACGCGCCGCAGCGGTCCGGCAAGAGCCCCGCCGACGACTTCCGCAACGGCAAGACCGCCATCCAGTGGGACGGCAGCTGGTCGGCCCAGGCCAACACCGACAAGTTCGGCAGCGACCTGGCGATCCTCCCGCCGGTCGACTTCGGCGACGGACCGAAGATCGGCGGAGCCTCCTGGCAGTGGGGCATGAGCGCGACCTGCTCCAACAAGGAAGGCGCCCAGGCCTACCTGAACTTCTCCCGGCAGACCAAGTACTTCGTGGACTTCGCCAAGGCCACCAGCACCATCGCCGCCACCGACGCGGCAGCGGCACAGGTGAAGGGCTACGAACCGGGCGGCCAGTTCAACGTCTTCCTCAAGGAAGCGCAGAAGTTCGCGGTGGTCCGGCCCGTCACCCCGGCCTACCCCTACATCTCCACGGTGTTCGCCAAGACGGCTCGGGACATCATGGCCGGCGCCGATGTGAAGGGCGCCCTCGACCAGGCCGTCAGCGAGATCGACAACAACCTGTCGACCAGCGGCTACTCCACCGGCAGCTGACCGCGTCCGCCCGTTCCGGCGGATGGCGGCGGTTCGTCCCCTCCGCCTCCGCCGGGACATGTACCTGCCTGGATGTCCCATGACCACCACACTGTCGTCACTGTCCACCCGTTCCGGCGCCGCCGCCGACGCCCCACCGCCCCGACGTGCGACGCGGGGACGCGGACGGCGCAGAGAAAGCCTCACCGCACTCGGCATGGTGAGCCCCGCCGTGTTCCTGCTGGTGATGTTCATCGTCATCCCCGTGGCGCTGGCCTTCGCGCTGGCCTTCACCAACGCCCGCCTGGTGTCCCCGAATCCGGCCCAGTTCACGGGCCTGCAGAACTTCCGCGTCCTGCTGGACGACCCGCTGTTCTACAAGTCGCTGCGCAACACCTTCTACTTCGCCGTGGTCGTCGTCCCGCTCCAGGGCGGCCTGGCGCTGGTGCTCGCCCTGCTCGTCAACGCCAAGGTCAAGGGCGCCAACCTCTTCCGCACCGTCTACTTCCTCCCGGTCGTCACCTCGATGGTCGTGGTCTCCATCCTGTGGACGCTGCTGTACCAGAAGACCGGGCTGGTCAACGAGCTCATCTCCCGCGTCACGCTCGGCCTGGTGCACGGACCGGACTGGCTGAACAACCCGTCCACGGCCATGCCCGCCATCATCCTCATGTCGGTCTGGCAGGGCGTCGGCTTCCACATGATCATCTGGCTGGCCGGCCTCCAGACCATCCCGCAGGACCTGTACGAGGCCGCCGACATCGACGGGGCCACCCGCTGGGTGCGCTTCCGGCACGTGACCTGGCCCGGCCTCAGCGCGACGCGCACCTTCGTGCTCATCACCATCACCATCAACGCGTTCGCCCTGTTCACCCAGATCAGCGTGATGACGCAGGGCGGACCCCTGGACTCCACCAGCACGGTCGTCTACCAGGCCGTACGGACCGGATACAGCCAGCAGCAGACCGGATACGCGTCCGCGATCTCCCTCGTCTTCTTCGTACTGGTGCTGGCCGTCTCCCTCGTCCAGCGCTTCCTCACCCGGGAGAAGGACTGACATGACCTCCGTATCCCCTGCGCCCGTGTCGCCTGCTCCGGCATCCCCGGCACCCGTACGCCCGGGCCGCCGTCGCAGGCCGTCGCCGCGCCGTATCGGCCTGCAGGCGGCGCGCATCGCGCTCGCGCTGTTCTTCGCGTTCCCGATCGTCTTCATGCTGGTGTCGTCGTTCAAGCCCGACGAGCAGATCTTCGGCGACCTGGACGGCATCAAGGCGTTCCTGCCGGTCGGTCACCTGTCCCTGGACAACTACACCGGGGTCTTCGACCGGGTGCCCGCCATCCGGTTCCTGCTCAACTCGATCGGGATCTCCGCCGTCACCGTGGCGCTGAGCATCTTCATCAACAGCCTCGCGGCGTTCGCGCTGTCCCGGATGCGGTGGCGCGGGAAGAAGATCGTCCTGACCGCCGTGATCGCGACCCTGATCGTGCCGTTCGAGACCTTCGCCCTGCCGATGGTCTGGTGGGTCAACAAACTGCCCTGGCTGCAACTGGACGGCGGCCGGCTCGTCGTGACCGAGGGCTGGCTGGACACCTACCAGGTGCAGATCCTGCCCTTCGTCGCCAATGCCATGTTCATCTTCCTGTTCCACCAGTACTTCCAGAGCATCCCCAAGGAACTCGACGAAGCGGCGGTCATCGACGGGGCGAGCTGGTTCGGCATCTACCGGCGCATCGTGATGCCGCTGTCCGGTCCGGCGATCGCCACGGTCGCCATCCTGGCCTTCCTGCCGATGTGGAACGCCTACCTGTGGCCGCTGATGGTCGTTCAGAGCGAGGACCTGCGGCCGGTCATGGTCGGCATCGACTACTTCTTCCAGCTCAACCCCTCCTGGGGCGAGGTCATGGCCTACTCGTCGATGATCACTGTGCCGGTGCTCGCACTGTTCGTGGCCTTCCAGCGGGCCTTCGTCAGCAGCATCGCCTCCAGCGGCGTCAAGGGCTGACCCTCACCGGGCCCGCGCCCGCGCGCACGTCTTCCGGGCGGGGCGGCCCGCGTCCACTTCTTAAGGGCCCGGGCCCGCGTTCACTTCTTCCGCCACCCCCCTGTGCCTCGCGCACCCTTCGAAAGGCCCCGTGTGCCCACGCCGTCCACCGACCCCCACCTGCCCGCCGTACACCTGCGGCCACCCCGCAACTGGCTCAACGACCCCAACGGGCTGGTCTTCCACGACGGCCACTACCACGTGTTCTTCCAGTACAACCCGTACGCTCCGCAGCACGCGAACATCCACTGGGGCCACTTCCGCAGTCCCGACCTGATCACCTGGGAACAGCTCCCCGTCGCCCTGGCCCCCACCCCCGGCGGCGACGACGCCGACGGCTGCTTCTCCGGCAACGCGATCTCCGTCGACGGCCGCCTGCTGGCCTTCTACTCCGCCAACCGCACCGGCCGCTGGTGGCAGCCGGTCACCACCGCCGAGTCCTACGACGGCGGACACACCTGGACCAAGCGGCCGGAGCTGCTCATCCCACAGCCGCCGGCCGGCACCACCATGTACCGCGACCCCTACGTCTGGCAGCAGGACGGCCGCCGGCGGATGCTGGTCGGCGCGGCACTCGCCGACGGCCGCGGTGCCGCGCTCCTCTACGAGTCCGACGACCTGGAGAACTGGACCTACCAAGGCCCCTTCACGACCAGCGACCCTGCTGCCGGTGCCGACCCGGTCGGCTGGGAATGCCCCCAGTACGCGACGTTCGGCGACCGCGGCGTCCTCATCGTCAGCGACTGGGACCCGCAGGACGGCCCGTCCCACGTCACGGTCCACACCGGCCGCGAGGAGCACGGCCGTCTCACCGCGACCGCACACCCCGTACGACTGGACCACGGCCCGGACTTCTATGCCCCCGCCCTGCTCAAGGTCCCCGGGGAAGACCGGTGGTTGCTGTGGGGCTGGTCATGGGAGGCCCGCGACGACGCCTGGGCGCACGAAGCCGGTTGGGCGGGCGTCCTCACGCTCCCGCGCGAACTGACCCTGGCGGACGACGGCACGGTCGGCCAGCGCCCCGCCCGCGAACTGCTCGCCCTGCGCGGGGAACGCGTCCTGCACCACACCGGACGCCTCGCCGGATCCACGCCGGCCGAACTGGGGGAGGTCAGCCGCACCTTCGACCTCGCCGCGGTCCTGACCTCCGACCCCTCGGGCACCAGCAGCCTGCGTCTGATCACCTCCGCGGACGGCACCGAGTACCTCCGCATCAGCCTCGACGCCACCGCCGGCCATCTCACCGTCGACCGCGGCCACGCGTCACTGGACCCGCGAGCACGAGCGGGCACCTACACCGTCCCTTGCCCGGACGCGAGGGTCCCGGGCACCGCCGTCGAACTGCGCGTCGTCGTGGACCGATCGATCGCCGAGATCTACCTGGCCACCGGCCAGGTACTCACCCTCAGGTTCTATCCCGTCGGCGACGGACCGTGGCGGCTGCAGGCCCACACCACCGGCGCCGGAGGCAGCGACCTCACCGTCGAGGCGTGGGCCCTGAATCCCGTCGAGATCCGTCAGGAACCGTTGCTTGCGAGCCGGCGGCAGGACGTATGACCGAACAGTGATCACGGAGCAGGATATCCGGGGGACAGGGCATCGGC
The DNA here is from genome assembly GCF_042870385.1 of Streptomyces sp. NPDC006602. NCBI lineage: Bacteria > Bacillati > Actinomycetota > Actinomycetes > Kitasatosporales > Streptomycetaceae > Streptomyces > Streptomyces sp. NPDC006602. Next base: position 366,829 of record NZ_JBIAHG010000004.1, read on the forward strand.
TTTGCGGACAGAACCTGTCCGCAAGCCCCGCTAGCGTACGGAGCATGACGAAGACGACAACCACGACGGCACCCGTGCTCGGCAACCGCGCCCTCAACCGCGCCACCCTCGACCGGCAGCTGCTCCTGCGCCCCGTGGCGCTGCCCGCCAAGGCGGCCGTCGAGCACCTCCTCGGCCTCCAGGCGCAGAACGTCAAGCCGCCGTACTACGCGCTCGCCGCCCGCCTCGACGGCTTCACCCCGGGGGAGCTGTCCGGTCTGATGGCCGAGCGCGAGGTCGTCCGAATCGTCAGCATGCGCTCGACCATCCACACCCACACCGCCGACGACTGCCTCACCCTGCGGCCGCTGGTGCAGCCCGCCAGGGACCGCGAACTGGGCAACTTCCGCAAGGGACTTCAGGGCGTCGACCTCGACCGCCTCGCCGCCCTCGCCCGGGAGCTCGTCGAGGCCGAGCCGCGCACCATGAAGCAGTTGCGCGAGGGCCTGCTCGTCGAGTGGCCGGACGCCGATCCGCAGGCCCTGGCGATCGCCGCCCGTTGCAAGCTCCCGCTGGTCCAGGTCACCCCGCGCGGACTGTGGGGCAAGAGCGGCCAGGTCGCCCTCACCACCGCCGAGCACTGGCTGGGCCGGCCCGCCGAGCCGACGCCCGACCCCGACGCCACCGTGCTGCGCTACCTCGCCGCCTTCGGCCCGGCCTCCGTCAAGGACATGCAGACCTGGGCCGGCCTGACACGGCTGCGCGACGCCTTCGAACGGCTCCGCCCGAACCTCGTCACCTTCCGCGACGTGCACGGCGTCGAACTCTTCGACCTCCCGGACGCGCCCCGCCCCGACGCGGACACCCCGGCCCCGCCGCGCTTCCTGCCCGAGTTCGACAACCTCCTGCTCTCCCACGCCGACCGCACCCGCGTCATCCCGCCCGAGTACCGGGGCCGCACCTGGCAGGGCAACCTGGTCCACTGCACGTTCCTGGTCGACGGCTTCCTGGCGGGCGTGTGGAAGCTGGAGGGCGATGCCCTCGTCATCGAGCCCTTCGGCCGGCTCACCAAGGCCCAGCGGGACGAGGTGCGCACGGAGGGGGAGCGGATGCTGGCGGTGATGCACCCCGAGTCGTCGTACGACATCCGGTTGGGGACCGTCGTACGGCGATGAGGACGTCGTACGGAGTCGAAGACGTGCTACGGAGTCGAAGACGTCGTACGGAGGCGAAGACCGCGCACGGCAGCGAGGTACCGGGACGGTGACGCATGGAGAGGGGGCGCTGCGGGCCGCTCGTGGAGGCCCGCAACGCCCCCTGGTTTTTCACCTGAGGGGTGCTCAGGAGAATCTTCGGGTTACGAGTTGACCTGCGTGGTCACCAGGTTGGAGAAGGTGGTCAGCCGGGTGTAGACACCCGGGTAACCGGCCTCCGCGCAACCCTCGCCCCAGGAAGTGATCCCTGCCAGGACGCCCCCGATGAGCAGGGGACCGCCGCTGTCGCCCTGGCAGGTGTCGACGCCGCCGGAGGTGTATCCGGCGCAAACCATGTCGCTCGCGATGTAGTCGGAGCCGTAGGAGCTGCTGCAGCTCGAGTTGGAGACGGTGGGCACGGTCGCGGTGCGCAGCTGGTTGGAGGAGCTGCCGCCCGCGGACGTGGTGCCCCAGCCGACGATGCGGGCGGTGGTGCCGGCCGCGTACACGCTCGTCTGGGAGGAGGTGACGTACTTCGCCGTCGTGTACGGCATCGACGTCGACAGCGTCAGGACGGCCACGTCGTCGCCGTTGGTGGCGTCCGTGTAGTCCGGGTTGATCCAGATCTTGCTGACCCGGCTGACGGTGCCGTTCGTGCCGTTGAGGTAGGTGCGGCCGCCGACGACTCTGACGCTGCTGGTGGTCTCGCCGACCATGCAGTGGGCCGCGGTGACGACCTTGGTGGCCGAGACCAGGGTGCCGCCGCAGAACTGGTTCTGCGAGGCGTCCGTGATCTGCATCATGAACGGGTACGCGGTCGTCGTGGTCGTCGTACCGCCGACGATGGGCTGGGGGGCGGCGACAGCGGCGGGGGCGCCGAGCAGAACGGTCGCGGAGGCGGCGGTGGCCGCGAGGGCGGCGGCGGTCTTCTTGGCGCGGTTGAACCCGAACATGAGTCTCCTCATTGGGATTGCCGGTGGGGGATCGCACGGGTGTGGGGGGTGGTGCACGGGGGCCGCGGGACCGGCCCCCGTGTGCCCGGGCGAGCGGCACGCCCCTACGCTAGAACCCGGAACGACCTCTTCCCAATGAGGGAACCCCCTAAGGGAGTTGGGCAGGGAAAACCCTCGGTCGGCCCCGGTGAACCACTCGGCCGGTGAACCTTCGCGGTTCGCGGTCCGACCCGTGTGGTGTTCTCGGTAGAACCCGCGCGGTTCTTGTTTCGTACAGCGGCGGATCCGCGGTTCTCACTTCGTACGGCGGCCCGCCGCGAGTCTGACGATGTCGACCCGCGAACGGATCCCCAGCTTGCGGTAGACCCGGGTCAGGGTCGCCTCGACCGTCTTGACGCTGATGAACAGCCGCGCGGCTATCTCCCGGTTGGTCGCGCCCTCCATGACGAGCGCGGCGACCTGACGTTCCATCGAGGCGAGCCCGTCCAGCGCGTCCAGCGTGGGAGCGGGGACGGCGACCGGCTCGGGCGGCGGTGTCGCGGCGGCCGCCTCAGCCTGGCGCAGCCAGGGCAGTGCGCGGCAGCGCCTGAACAGCCGCGCCGCCTCGTCGTACGACGTCGGTCCCGGCCTGGCGGTCCCGCCTGTCCGCGGGAAGCCGAGAGCTTGGGGGTGGGTGCGCAGCGCGGCCAGCGCGAAGGCGGCGCGGGCCTCCTCCAGGCCGTAGCCCAGCTTGCCGAGCCGGTCCTGCACCGACGTCAATTGGCCCAGCGCGGCCTCGAGTTCGCCGCGTCTGGCCCGCACGAGCGCCTCCGCCCGGTCCACCACGGCGAGCACACTCTCCCGGCCCAGCCGCAGCGCCTGTTCGCGCGTCACATCGATGACGTCCTGCGCCTCGGCGAGTTCGCCGATCCGGACGAGGGCCTCGGCGAGGTCGCCGTGCCAGCGGCCGCGGGCCGGGTCGGTGATGCCGAGCCCGTGCTCCAGCTCCCGCACCCGGCGCAGGGAGCGAACCGTCCCCTGGGTGTCCCCGGCCACCAACTGGGCGTGGCCGAGAGCGGCCAGGGCGCGGGAGACGTACATCTGATCGCCGATCCCCTCGGCGTGCTCCTCCGCCTCCCTGGCCAGGGCCAGCGCCCGGTCCACGTCCCCGCCGGCCGCCTCCGCGAACGAGGTCAGCAGCGCGGAGGCCACCTCGCCGATGCCGGAGTCCCGGGCCAGCCTCAGGCTCTCCCGGGCCAGGTCGAGGGCCCGGCCGCAGTGCCCGGAGCGCAGTTCGGTCTCAGCGAGCAGCCGCAGGAAGTGCACCTCGCTCTCGACCATGCCGCGCCGCCGCACCTCGCGCAGCAGCGCGGTGACGGTGGTACGGGCCTCCGCCAGCTGGTCGCTCATCTGCAACCAGCGGAACCGGGCCAGGCCGGGGCCGTTGTGGTGGCAGGCGACCTGCGGATCCTGAGGCTCCTTCAGCGCCTGCTTGATGGTCGCGGGGGCGTCCGGGTGCCCCATCAGGGTCTCGGTCTGCGCCTGGAAGGCGAGCGCGAGGAGCTCTGTGCGCCGGTCGCCGGCCCGGGCGGCCAGCTCCGCCGCGTGTGCGGCCTTCTCCCGGCCTTCCGCGAAGTCCCCTTCCACGATCAGACCCCGCCAGGCCAGCTGGTAGTGGACCAGGGCGAGCAGCCCGGCGTCGTCGCCGGCGTCGGCCAGCGCCTGCGGGAAGACGGAGTCGACGTCGCCCAGGGTGTGTCCGGCCGACTCGATCACCACGATCCAGGCCCGCACCCGCTCCGCGGGCAGGGTGGCCCGGGTCAGCACCTCGCGGGCGATGTCCCGTGCGAGGTCCATCTCGCCGGCGGTGATGGCGTCCGTGGCGGCCTGCAACCGCCGCTCGTCCGCACCCGGCACGCTGTCGGCCGGGGTGTGCCGGGCCGCGAGAAGTCCCATCGAGGCGGCCACCGAGGGTGCACCGCGGTCCCGGGCCTGGGTCGCGGCCTCCGCGAGCCGGGCCGCCACCTCCGGATCGGTGCCGCTGCTGGCGAGCGCCAGGTGCCGGGCCCGCTCGATGGTGTCGGAGGCCGCCGTGGACAGCGCGGCGTGCGCGGCCCGCCGCTCCTGCGCGGGCGCCTCCGCGTACAGCGCGGCCGAGATCAGCGGATGCGCGAACCGTACGGCGGGACCCTCGGGCTCCGTCGCGAGCAGTCCGAGGGCGGCCGCCTGGGCGGTCTCGGACTCGGCGTTGTCCCGGCCGGCCGCGTGCAGCAGGGCCAGCGTGGGACGGGCGCCGGCGCTGGCCACCAGCAGGGTGCGGCGGGCCTCGTCGGAGAGCATGTCCAGGCGGTTGAGCACCAGGGCGCGCAGCGAGGTGGGCACGTGCAGCGGCTCGCCGGGCCGGGGCGGGGTGGGGTCCTCGGCGAGCGCGCGGCCCAGTTCCAGGGCGAAGAGCGGGTTGCCGGCGCTGGTGCGGTGGATGTCGCGGACCGTGGAGCGGGGCAGGCCGGTGTAGCCGCGGTGGTCCAGGAGCGTGGAGACCTGGGCACGGGAGAGCGGGTTGAGGCGGACGGCGAGGCTGTTCGGCGGCAACGCGCGTAGATGGCGGTCGTACTCCTGTCCCTCGGTCCGCACCGCGCACAGCAGCTGGACCGGGGTGTCGCCGAGGCGGCGGGCGGCGAAGCCGAGGAGCTCCGCGCTCGCCGGGTCCAGCCACTGCAGGTCGTCCGCGACGACCAGGACCGGCCCCTCGGCGGCCAGTGCGCGCAGCACCGACAGGACGGCCAGCCGCAGTGCCAGCCCGTCGCGCTGGAGGGTGGACTCGCCGCGTCCGGTGAGCGCCGACTCCAGGGCGGTGCGCTGGGCGGCGGGCAGCCGGTCGGACACCTCGTCGACGACCAGACCGAGCAGGTCGGCCAGCGCCAGGAACGGGAGGTGGGATTCGGACTCCGTCGCCGAGCAGCGCAACACGGTCCGGGCGGCGACGGCGTTATCCGCGGCCAATGCCCGCAGCACGGTCGACTTTCCTATTCCGGCCGGACCGTGGAGCAGCACGCTGCCGCCGCCGGTCAGCTGTTCACGCGCTCCCGCGAACAGCTCCTCCCTGCCGATCACCAGGTCGGGGCGGCTTCTGGCAGGCTCCTCGAAGTCCCGTCGCACGGTCACCGCTCCCCTCCGTGTGTCGTGTCCTGGCCAATATTAGGCAACGGGCATAGGAATTCGGCCGGACCACGTCGTGAGGGAAATAACAACAGCCGGCATAGAGAAATTCAGCGACTTGGTGCATGAATGGGGCGCCGACGGAAATCAGGGCAGAAACCCCGCCCGCCGCGCCGCCACGACCGCCTCCCCACGGGTCCTGGCCCCGAGCTTCCGCATGGCCGAACGAAGGTATCCCTTGACCGTCTCGGCGGTCACTCCCAGCCGCTCGGCGGCCACCGAGTTCGTCGCGCCCGCGGCGACGCACGCCAGCACATCCACCTCACGCGGCGCCAGACTCACCCCGTCCGAGCGCGGGGTGTCCGAGGTCAGCAGCCCGCACGCGGCCAGCAGCTCGGCCCGCAGCGCCTCGTCGGCGATCCTCGGCGCGAGTGCCCGCAACGCCGCGTGCGCCTCCCGCACCTGCTCCCAAGCGGAGCCGTCCGCGGGCCGGGCCGGCTGCTCCACCCGCATCGCCGCCATCAGCGCCCGCGCCTCCTCCCGCAGCACCAGCGCCTGCTCCACGTCCCGCGCGGCCTCCACCGCCGCCGTCAGCGTGCGGTCGCCCAAGGGCCGGGCGTCCCGCAGGGCGCCGTACAGCACACCGCGCACCCGACGCCGTACGACGACGGGCACCGCCACCACCGAGCGCAGTCCCTCCGCGGCGACCGCCGTGTCGTACTCGTGGCTGATCTGCCGCGAGGCGGAGTAGTCCGTGACGGCGCACGGACGGGCGAGGGCCACCGCCTTGCCGCCGAGGCCGTTGCCGGAGGTCACCGCCAACGCGCTCAGGGCGGGCGTGGCGGTGCCGTTCAGTTCGCTGATGCGGATCTGCGGTCGCCCCGATTCCACCAGGCCGCCGAAGGTGACCGGAAGCCCGGTCGTGCGCCGCAGCCGTACCAGCGCGCGCCGGATCTCCACCGACGCCGATCCGTCTGCTGTCACGAACACGCTCCTTCGCCGCGGCACACCCCCGTACGGGGGTAGTGAACCCGCATCACGCATTACACGATGACAGAGAGCCGCCCGGCAATGGTGCCGGTACCGAGGAGGACAGATGACGACCGCGACGGAGCTCTTCCGCAGCGCGCGGGACTTCCTGCTGGAACACCGCGAGGACTACGCCACGGCGTACGAGGGTTTCGACTGGCCCCGCCCGCAGCACTTCAACTGGGCGCTGGACTGGTTCGACGTCATCGCGTACGGCAACGACCGCACCGCTTTGCACATCGTCGAGGAGGACGGCTCCGAGATCCGGCTCTCCTTCGCCGAACTGTCCGAGCGGTCGAACCGCGTCGCCAACCTGCTGCGCGAGCGCGGGGTCGGTGCCGAGGACCGGATCCTGGTCATGCTGGGCAACCAGGCCGAGCTGTGGGAGGTTGCGCTGGCGGCGATGAAGCTGCGGGCCGTCGTCATCCCGGCGACCCCGCTGCTCGGCCCCGCCGACCTGCGCGACCGGGTCGAGCGTGGGCGCGTGCGGCACGTTCTGGTGCGGGCCGAGGACACCGCCAAGTTCGACGACGTGCCCGGCGACTACACGCGCACCGCCGTCGGCGGCCTGCCGGAGGGCTGGCAGCCGTACGAGGACGCCTACGCCGCCGCCGCCGACTTCCTGCCCGACGGCCCCACCCTCGCCGACGACCCGCTGATGCTCTACTTCACCTCCGGTACGACGGCCCGCCCCAAGCTCGTCGAACACACCCACGCCTCCTACCCGATCGGGCATCTGGCGACCATGTACTGGATCGGGCTCAAGCCCGGCGACGTCCACCTGAACATCTCCTCCCCGGGCTGGGCCAAGCACGCCTGGTCCAACCTGTTCGCGCCGTGGAACGCGGAGGCGACCGTCTTCATCCACAACTACACGCGCTTCGACCCGGCCCGCCTGATGTCCGAGATGGACCGCGCGGGCGTCACGACGTTCTGCGCCCCGCCCACCGTGTGGCGGATGCTCATCCAGGCCGACCTCACCCAGCTGCGCACCCCGCCGCGCGAGGCCGTGGCCGCCGGCGAACCCCTCAACCCCGAGGTCATCGAGCAGGTCGGCCGGGCCTGGGGCGTGACCATCCGGGACGGCTTCGGACAGACGGAGACGGCGGTGCAGATCGCCAACAGTCCCGGCCAGCCTCTGAAGACCGGCTCCATGGGCCGCCCCGGCCCCGGCTACCGCGTCGAACTCCTCGACCCGGTGTCCGGCGCGCCCGGCGCGGTCGAGGGCGAGATCGCACTCGACCTGTCGACCCACCCGGTCGGCCTGATGACCGGCTACCACGGCGACCCCGACCGTACGGCGGAGGCGATGGCCGGCGGCTACTACCGGACCGGGGACATCGGCGCCCGTGACGCCGAGGGCTACATCACCTACGTCGGGCGGGCCGACGACGTCTTCAAGGCCTCCGACTACAAGATCAGCCCCTTCGAGCTGGAGAGCGCGCTCCTTGAGCACGAGGCGGTCGCGGAGGCGGCCGTCGTGCCCGCCCCTGACGAGCTGCGGCTCGCCGTCCCGAAGGCCTACGTGGTGCTGGCGGAGGGCTGGGAGCCCGGCCCCGACACCGCGAAGGTCCTCTTCGAGCATGCCCGGCAGACGCTCGCGCCCTACAAGCGCGTCCGCGTCCTGGAGTTCGCGCCCCTGCCCAAGACCGTCTCCGGCAAGATCCGCCGCATCGAACTGCGCGAGGCCACGGCCGCCGGGTCCGACGCCGAGTACCGCGAGGAGAACTTCCGATGAACAGGTCGTCGTACACGCACGGGACGAGCGGACTGTCGTACGCCCACGGGACGAGCGGCACGCCGCTGCTGGGCGACACGATCGGGGTGAACCTGGACCGGGCGGTGGCGACCTGGCCGGAGCGCGAGGCACTCGTCGACGTGCCGTCCGGGCGGCGCTGGACGTACGCCCGATTCGGCGCGGACGTCGAGCAGTTGGCGCGCGCCCTGCTCGCCGCCGGGGTCGTCAAGGGCGACCGGGTGGGCATCTGGGCGGTCAACTGCCCCGAGTGGGTGCTCGTCCAGTACGCCACCGCCCGCATCGGCGCGATCATGGTGAACATCAACCCGGCCTACCGCACGCACGAGGTCGAGTACGTCCTCAAGCAGGCCGGTGTCTCGCTGCTGTTCTCCTCCGTCAGCCACAAGACGAGCGACTACCGGGCCATGGTCGGGCAAGTGCGGGGCAGGTGCCCCCAGTTGCGCGAGGTCGTGTTCATCGGCGACCCGAGCTGGGACGCGCTGCTCGACCGCGCGACCCCCGACGCCCGGTACGAGGACCTGTCCTGCGACGACCCGATCAACATCCAGTACACCTCGGGCACGACGGGCTTCCCCAAGGGGGCCACGCTCTCGCACCACAACATCCTCAACAACGGTTACTTCGTGGGGGAGTTGATCGCCTACAGCGAGCAGGACCGGGTCTGCGTCCCGGTGCCCTTCTACCACTGCTTCGGCATGGTGATGGGCAATCTCGCCGCCACGTCGCACGGCGCCTGCATGGTCATCCCGGCCCCGTCCTTCGACCCGGCGGCGACCCTGCGCGCGGTCCAGCAGGAACGCTGCACCTCCCTGTACGGCGTCCCGACCATGTTCATCGCCGAGCTGAACCTCCCCGACTTCGCGACGTACGACCTGTCCTCCCTGCGCACCGGCATCATGGCCGGCTCGCCCTGCCCGGTGGAGGTGATGAAACGGGTCGTCGCCGAGATGCACATGGCGGAGGTCTCCATCTGTTACGGCATGACCGAGACCTCCCCGGTGTCCCTGCAGACCCGCCGGGACGACGACCTGGAACACCGCACGGCCACGGTCGGCCGCGTCCTGCCGCACATCGAGAGCAAGGTCGTCGACCCGGCGACCGGCGTCACCCAACCTCGTGGCACGGCAGGCGAGTTGTGCACCCGCGGCTACAGCGTGATGCTCGGCTACTGGAACGAACCCGAGAAGACCGCCGAGGCCGTCGACCCCGGCCGCTGGATGCACACCGGCGACCTCGCGGTGATGCGCGAGGACGGGTACGTCGAGATCGTCGGCCGCATCAAGGACATGATCATCCGGGGCGGCGAGAACATCTACCCCCGCGAGATCGAGGAGTTCCTCTACGCCCACCCGAAGATCGCGGACGTCCAGGTCGTCGGCGTACCCCACGAGCGGTACGGCGAGGAGGTCCTCGCCTGCGTCATCCCGCGGGACCCGGCCGATCCGCCGGCGCTGGAGGAGCTGCGGGCCTTCTGCGACGGGCGGTTGGCGCACTACAAGATCCCCAGTCGGCTCGAGGTCATGGACTCCTTCCCGATGACGGTGTCCGGGAAGGTGCGCAAGATCGAGCTGCGGGAAAATCACGCGGCGCGCGGCTGAGCCGTCCGGCAGACTGTCGCGATGATCGGCAGACGCATCACCCACCGCATGGCGGACGGCATACGAGTAACCGGAACCTGGCGGCCCGTCTTCATCCGCAACGGCGACTACTTCCTCACCGACCTGTTCATCTACGCGGACGGGCTCGTCGACTGCTGGGGACTGGTCACGCTGGAGCAGTTCGAGGAGAAGCTGCGGTGCGGATGGGTCGCCACCGAGTTGCCGGACGGTGCCAGGGCGTCCGGGCATGAGCTGGCCGCCTGGAAGTTCAGCGAGCCGCGCGCCTGGCTCACGCCCGAGTTGCTGCTCGCCGAGGTGCGCGACACCGTGGACCAGCTCAACGGGCGGCCGGACTCAACGGACCGGTGTCTGGACGCCGTCGACGCGTTCCTCGCCGACCGGACGGAGGAGAAGCGGGCCGTGGCGCGTGCCGCCTACCTCGCCATCCCCAGGACGCAGCGGCACTACGCGCTCGGCGACATGGACCGCCAGGACCGGCCGCTTCAGGTCCTGGTGGCCGGACCCGGCGGGCGGGTGGAGGCACGGCCGGACGGCGACGAGGACCCGGTCACGCAGGAGGAGTACGACGAGGCGGTCGACTACTTCGAGGACCGGGCGGAGTGGCTCGACAAGCGGTCCTCACGCGTTCCGGCGGACGGACCGGTGACTCCCCTCGCCCCCGCGATCCAGCTCTACGACAGTTGGCCGCTGAAACCGTCCGACGATCCGGACACCAGAGCCCTGCGCAACAACTGGCCGGCACCCGTCGACGTCGACGGCGTCACCTACCCGTCCGTCGCCCACGCCTACTGGGCCCTCTCGACCGAGGACCCCGGCGTCCGGGCCCGGATCGCCGCTGCGGACACCGCGTTCGCCGCCCGGGAGCTGGCCGCCGGCGCCGGTCGGCGCGACGGCTGGGAGCAGGCCCGTACGGCCGTCATGACCCGCCTGCTGCGGGCCAAGTTCGCCCAGCACCCGCACCTGGCCCGGGTCCTCCTGGCCACGGACGACGCGACGATCATCTACGACGACGGCGACTCCCGTTTCTGGGGCGACAACGCCGGCCGCGGCCGGAACTGGGCCGGCCGCCTCCTCGAACTCGTCCGCTCGGAACTGCACGCCGAGCGCGCGGGCATCTCAGCGACGACGACCGACCAGCCGGCCTGATCGTCGCCGCGGCGGCGCTGCACGTCAGGCCCCGGCGGCATCCAGCTCGTCGGCGTGACTGTTCACCGCCTGCGGCGTGCCCGTGAGGTCGAGGACGAACAGCGGGACGCCCAGCGCGTCGGCGCGGGTGCGGGCGTCGGGGGAGAACCCGGCGAGGGAGAAGTAGACGCAGGAGGCGGACTCCGTCATGGCCGTCAGCCACAGGCACTCCACGTCGCGCAGGGCCGCCGGGCGGACGGTCGGGTCGACCTGGGCCAGCACGCCGCGCGCGGCGAGGCCGATGCCGGACGGGGGCCGTTGGTCGGCGCGGCGGATGTCCCGGTAGCCGAGCCAGCGCAGATACAGCGCGGCGGCGGTGACCGCGTCGCGGGCGGTGCGGATCGTGACGGGCTGGAAGACGCGGCGCCGGGTCGGGGCGGCGGTACGGGGGCTCGCCGCGGTGGCCCCACCGGCCACCGGGATGCGCAGCATCGTCCCGCACGCGCAGCCCAGTTCCGGGTACGGCCACTGGCCCGGGCGGCCACAGGCGTCGCACCGCACGGTGACCCAGTCCTCGTCCCAGACACGGTGGCCGGCCGCGGTGGCCGTCCGGTGCTCGTCGAGCACCGGGGCGATGGGCGCCCCGCACAAACAGGGGTACGACGGCGGCTCGTAGACGTGCTCGCGTCTGCAGGCCGGGCAGCGCACCGACACGCTCTCGGACATGGCCCCCATCGTCCTCCAGGCGACCCCTGCTTGTCCCTGTCTTGACGGCCTTCGCCCACCCACTTACATTGCTTCCAGATAGTAGAAATTACTTTCCGCAATACGGAAACTTGCCGCGGAAAGAGAAGATACGGGAAGTGCTCACCGCGGGGCGCGACGGGAGTGCGGATCCGACAGCCGAAGCAGGAGTACTCCATGGCTCGAATGACCGCTGCCCGCGCGGCAGTTGAGATTCTCAGGCGTGAAGGCGTCACCGACGCGTTCGGTGTCCCCGGCGCGGCGATCAATCCCTTCTACGCGGCGCTCAAGGCCTCCGGCGGCATCCACCACACCCTCGCCCGGCACGTGGAGGGCGCCTCGCACATGGCCGAGGGCTACACCCGCACCCATCCGGGCAACATCGGCGTCTGTGTCGGCACCTCCGGACCGGCCGGCACCGACATGATCACCGGCCTGTACTCGGCCATCGGCGACTCGATCCCGATCCTGTGCATCACGGGCCAGGCCCCGACCGCCGTGATCCACAAGGAGGACTTCCAGGCCGTCGACATCGCCTCCATCGCCAAACCGGTGACGAAGATGGCGGTCACGGTGCTGGAGGCCGCGCAGGTCCCAGGCGTCTTCCAACAGGCCTTCCACCTCATGCGCTCCGGCCGCCCCGGCCCGGTCCTGATCGACCTGCCGATCGACATCCAGCTGACGGAGATCGAGTTCGACCCGGAGACGTACGAGCCGCTGTCGGTCTACAAGCCGGCCGCGACCCGCGCCCAGGTCGAGAAGGCGATCGGCATGCTCAACGCCTCCGAGCGCCCGCTGCTCGTCGCCGGCGGCGGTGTCATCAACGCCGACGCCGCCGAACTACTGGTGGAATTCGTCGAGTTGACCGGCCTCCCGGTCGTCCCCACCCTCATGGGCTGGGGGGTGCTCCCCGACGACCACGAGCTGAACGCCGGCATGGTCGGCCTCCAGACCTCGCACCGCTACGGCAACGCGACCTTCCTCGAGTCCGACTTCGTCCTCGGCATCGGCAACCGCTGGGCCAACCGCCACACCGGCAAACTCGACGTCTACACGGCCGGCCGGACGTTCGTCCACGTCGACGTGGAGCCCACCCAGATCGGCAAGATCTTCGCCCCGGACTACGGCATCGCCTCCGACGCGAAGGCCGCGCTGGAACTGTTCGTGCAGGTGGCAAGGGAGTTGAAGGAAGCGGGCCGACTGCCCGACCGCTCCGCGTGGGCGGCCGCCGCGCAGGAGAAGAAGGCCACGCTGCAGCGCCGTACGCACTTCGACGACATCCCGATCAAGCCGCAGCGCGTCTACGAGGAGATGAACAAGGCCTTCGGCCCCGAGACCCGGTACGTCTCCACGATCGGCCTCTCGCAGATCGCCGGTGCCCAGATGCTGCACGTCTACCGGCCCCGCCACTGGATCAACTGCGGCCAGGCCGGCCCCCTCGGCTGGACGATCCCGGCCGCGCTGGGTGTCGCCAAGGCCGACCCGGAGGCCTCGGTGGTGGCCCTCTCCGGCGACTACGACTTCCAGTTCATGATCGAGGAGCTGGCCGTCGGGGCGCAGCACAAGATCCCGTACGTCCACGTCCTCGTCAACAACGCCTACCTGGGCCTGATCCGTCAGGCGCAACTCGGCCTGGACATCGACTTCCAGGTCAACCTGGAGTTCGAGAACATCAACTCGCCCGAACTCGGGGTGTACGGCGTCGACCACGTCAAGGTCGTCGAGGGTCTCGGCTGCAAGGCGATCCGCGTGACCGACCCGGCCGAACTGGGCGCCGCCTTCGAGCAGGCCAAGAAGCTCGCCGCAGAGTTCCAGGTGCCGGTGGTCGTCGAGGCCATCCTGGAGCGCGTCACCAACATCGCGATGTCCAAGACCAACGACATCGGCAACGTCGTCGAGTTCGAGGAGACCGCGACCGAACCGGGGCACGCCCCGACCTCGATCAGGACACTGAAGGTCTGACGCACGCCGTCGGTCACTCAGGGCGGCCCAGTCTGGGACGGGCCGCCCTTCGGCGTGCGCGGCCCGAGGCGTGAGCTCCTGAACTCAGCCCTCGGCCGTCAGTCCGAGCCGCCGCCGTCCCCGCAGCCGTGGCCGCCGCCCCCACCGAGGTTGCGCGGCGAGTGCCGGAGCAAACCCTTGTCCGCCACCTCGGCCCGGGCGGTGAGCCCGGCCCGCAGGGCGAAGCGCGGAACCAGGGCGGCGAGAGCCGGGGCGCCGTACAGGGCGACCGCGAACAGGGCATCGGCCGTCGGCAGATCCTTCCGGCGGGCGGGGAGCGGCCGCTCGGCGCGCAGGGCGTCGAGAACGCGCCGGGCGGCGCGGGTCCGGCGCGGCGGAAGGGCGCGCACCAGCCCGGCGGCGACCAGCCCGGCCCGCAGTGCGGCGACCTCCTGGCGTACAGCGGGGCGCTGCGACAACTCCCGTATCCCCGCGGGCTGCCGAAGAGCGACGTACACGGCCTGGTCAAGGGCCGACAGGGCACGCCCCGCACCCCCGGGCTCCCCCGAGACCCGTACCGTCCCCGGTCGGCCGGCGTCGGCGGCGCCCCGCAGATGCAGGGCGAGTACGGCGACCGTGACGGCGGCGCGGGGACCGCCCCGCAGCAGTGCGACCTCGTGCGGCTCCAGCCGGACCCTCGTGCCGTTGTCCATGACACCCCCCTCGGACGGGGCCCGCCGCCCCCGTGCCGACGGGCCCCGCGTGAGGAGAATGTGCCCGGGTAAGGGGGCTGGTGAAGCCTCCCGGGCCCGTTTCAGAGCTTCTTTTGAGGGTTCCGTAGCCCGCGTACGACCGTTGGCGTACGTCGGTTGTGCGTGGCCATGGGTGGTACGCGGGCTCACTGTTCGTGGTGCTCGGAGAGTCCCGGCCAGTCGTCGGGGCCGCCGCCCTGCCACTCGATGATGTCGCTCTCCTCGACCTCGACCTCGTCGAGGTCCGCGAGGCGCAGGAGCTCGACCACGTCGTCCAGGTGGGAGGCGACCCCGAGGTTCTCGTCGTCCCAGGTCACGCGCCGGGAGCCGTCCAGGGCGGGGGCGTGGACCACGATGTGCGGATGCTGCGTGGGGTGTGCCGGAGGTGCCATGCCTTCAGGCTCCTGCGCGTGGCACGGATCCGCACGCCGGAATCCCCGGTGGGGGGGGGGGGGGGGGGGGGGGGGGGGGGGGGCGGCCGGACGTAACGGGGGCCAAGGGGGGGGCGCCGGGGAGTGGCGCGGCGCGCG